>JAEUJY010000096.1 GCA_016794525.1 Myxococcales bacterium | reverse complement strand
GTCCTCCTCGGGCAGCGTCGCCTCCGTGCTCGGAGCTTGCAGCGCGTCGTCGTCGAAGAGCTTGCCGGTGCTCATGCACCGACCTGATCACACGCCGCGGGCCGTGTCGATCCGGACCTGGAAATACTTACAGGCTCTCAGGCCACCGCGCCGCGACGTCGGAACGCGGCGAACGCGCTGGTGTAGCCGTGGACGAAGGTCTTGCCGGCCACCGGGCCCAGCTCGCCGTTGCAGAAGAAGCCGCCGATCGGCACCTGGCCGCGGGCCCGGGCGAACGCCTCGCTGTCGTGGTTGGGCTCGCCGTACAGCGCCTGGCCGCGGCCCACGCACGAGAACAGCAGCGCGCCGGCCGCCGGGGCGGCGGGCTCGGCCAGCAGCTCGGCGAGATCCTCGGCGGAGGTCGCGGCGTCGCGCAGGTGGAACTGCACGACCTGGCCGGGCTCGACGCTCGCGGCCACGGTGAGCGCGCCGCTGGCGCGATCGCAGCCGACCAGGTTGCGCACCAGCACGTCGCGGCGGCCGAGCCGGGCGCCGTCGCGGGCCAGGCCGATGAACAGCGAGTGGCGGCACAGCGCGCGATCGGCGGGCGGCATCGACGCGTGCAGCTCGGCCAGCGCCGCCAGCGCCGGCTTGCCATCGAGCTCGAGGATGACGCTGCCCAGGCCCTTGGTCACGAACAGCGGCGGGCCGACCGGCCGGCAGCCCTGGGCGACGATCGTGTCGACCGCGACGTCGCCGTCGAGCGTGACCAGCACCGCGCCCTCGCGGTGGCGGTCCTCGCCGGCGAACAGCGTGTTGCCGGGGCGGCCGCGCCCGGTCATGCCGCCCGACGCCAGGCCGCCGACGGTCGTGGCCGTCGGCCACACGGTGTCGAGCCACGGCACCAGCCGGTCGACCGGGCTGGTCATCGGGCAGGGCAGGGCGATCACCGCGCGGGCGTCGTGATCGGGCGCCAGCCAGGTGTCGGGGTCGGGGCCGAGGTGGTGGACCGCGGCGGTGACGCCGGGCAGCCGCGCCACCGTCACCGCCAGGGCCGGGCGGTGCTCGATCTCGAGGCCGCCGCCGATGGCGCCGCCGACGGTGCACCCGGCGATCGCGGCGCCCGGGAACTGCCGGGCCAGCGTCCGCGACAGGTGCGCGAAGCCGGCCGCGTGGTGGTCGGTCACGAACGCCAGGACCAGATCGGCGCGCGCGTCGCCCAGCGCTTCGGCCGCCTCGGCGGCGGCCTGATCGCAGGCGGCGATCGTGTCGGGGGCGGTGGCGATGGCCGAGGCCCAACGCATCGCTACCAGCGTACTCGATCGCCAGCCGTCGACAACGCCCGCGAAGCCCGCGCTTGACCGCCGCCAGGGCTGGCGCGATCGTCGAGGTTATGATCGTGTCCAAGAGCGCGCACGAGGCGAGCCTGGCCGCGCTGGCCGCCGAGGTGCGCGATCCCGCCGCCGGCCTGCACGGGCCGGGCAGCCCGGCGTGGCGCGTCGAGCGCGATCTGGTGATCTTCCTCGGCGGCGGCCGCGCGGCGCTGTTGCAGCTGGCCCACCCCTACGTCGCCTACGGCGTCCACGATCACTCGCGCACCCGCGACGACGTCGTCGGGCGCTTCCGCCGCACGTTCGACAACGTCTTCGCGATGGCGTTCGGCACGCTCGACGAGGCGGTGACGTCGGCGCGGCGGGTCCACCGCATCCACACCCACATCACCGGGACGATCGGCGAGGACGCCGGCGCGTTCCCCCGCGGCGCGCCGTACCACGCCAACGAGCTGGCCGGGTTGATCTGGGTGTGGGCGACGCTGGTCGACTCGGTGGTCGCGGTCTACGCCGCGATCGGCGAGCCGCTCACCGGCGCCGAGCGCGAGGCGTACTACCGCGGGGCGATCCGGTTCGCGCGGCTGTTCGGGATCGGCCCCGGCGACGTGCCCGCGACCTGGGACGGCTTCGCCGCGTACGTGGCCGCGACGATCGCGTCGCCGGTCATCACGGTGACGACGCCGGCGCGGCAGATGGCGGGCTTCCTGTTCGGCGGGCGCGTGGGCGTGGTCGCGCGCGCGGTCAGCGCCGCGCTGCTGCCGCCGTCGGTGCGGGCGCAGTTCGGGCTGCCGTTCGGCCGGCGCGAGCGCGCGCTGGCGACGGCGACCTTGGCCGCGGTGCGCGCGGCGCGCGCGGTGACGCCGCGGGCGGCGTGGGACGTGCCGGCCTACCGCGACGCCGAGCGGCGGCTGCGCGGGCTGCCGCCGAGCGCGTGGAGCCGCTGGGTCGAGGCGCGGCTGGTGGCGCTGGCCGGGCGCACCGCCCAGGCCCGCCCCGCGACCGCGACGCCGCGGCCGGCGCGCTAGCGACGAGCTACGCCGACGTCATCGCGCGGGTCACGACCAGCACGACGTCGAGGGCGCGCGCCACCGCCATCGCCGGGGTCGCGCCGCTGAGCTCGCGGTCGAGCGCGACGAACACGTACTCGCCGGGCGGCAACGCGAACCGGAACTGGCCGTCGCGGTCGCTCTTGACCCGGCGCGGCGCGGGGCCGCGGCGATCGGCGTGGGTGGCGACCACCGTGACGCCAGGGATCGCCTGGCCCTGGTGATCGACCACGCGCCCGACCACCTGCGCGCTGGCGAGCGGCACCTCTCGCTTGGGCGCCAGGTTGGTCGGGGCTTGCGTGGCGGGTCGGCGCACGCCACCGGCCTGCGCGGCGGAGGGGGCCGCGAGGAGCGCACAGGCGAGGAGCAGGTGGGCGGGGCGCATGGGGGGAGGGACGGAGCACGCCGCGTGCCGATGGCCGACGATCGGTAGACCCGCGACGCCAGGCCCCGGTTGCACCGAAAACGCGTGGCTGCGACGGGTCGCAGGCCGGTCGCACCGGTCGCACCTGTCGCGCTCCCGCCACAGCGGACGCCGGGCGGCGACAGAAGATCGAGGCGCGCCCCGGGCGCTACTTGAACTTCTCGGGATCGACCGCGAACCGCTTCACCCAGCGCTGGATCTGCTTGCGATCCTTGTTCAACGCCCGGGCGACCGCGCTGATGTTGCCGCGGTGGTCGCGCATCGCCGCGCACAGGCTGTCGCGCAGCGCCTCGTCGGCGGGCGTCAGCGGCGCGGTGCGGGCGGCGCCCGGCGGGCGGCCCGAGCGCACGGCGTCGGGCAGGTGGCTGGCCAGCACCGGCGTGGCGCCGGCGAGCACCGACGCGGTGGTCAGCGCCTGCTCGAGCTCGCGGATGTTGAGCGGCCACGGGTAGCGGAACAGGAGCCGCGCGGCGTCGAGGTCGAGCCCGACCGCGTCGGCCGGGAAGTGCCGCTCGTACAGCGAGCCGATCAGGATGCCGAGGTCGGGGCGGCGCTCGGCCAGCGCCGGCACCGCGATGCGGAAGCCGGCCAGGCGCGCGAACAGGTCGTGGCGGAACAAGCCCTCGGCGATCATCTCGTCGAGATCGCGGTGGGTGGCGGCGATGATCCGCACGTCGACCGCGACCGGGCGGGTGCCGCCGACCGGCGTGACCTCGCGCTCCTGCAGCACGCGCAGGAGCGTCGCCTGCGACGCCGCGGGCAGGTCGCCGATCTCGTCGAGGAACAGCGTGCCCTTGTCGGCGGCGCGCACCAGGCCGGTGTGGTCGGCGTGGGCGCCGGAGAACGCGCCCTTCTTGTGGCCGAACAGCTCGCTCTCGATGAGGTTGTCGGGCAGCGCGCCGCAGTTGACCGCGACGAACTCGCCGCTGCGCCCCGACAGCGCGTGGGCGGCGCGGGCCAGCACCTCCTTGCCGGTGCCGCTGTCGCCCTCGACCAGGATCGACACCGCCGAGCCGGCCACCTGGCGCATCCGGGCCAGGTCGCGGCCGTACTCGGGGATCAGCGTGGCCAGGCCGGCGATCGGCTCGCGGCTGCGCTCGAGATCGATGATCGGCGGGTCCTGATCGGCCAGCGGCAGGCGCTCGCAGAACACGAACAGCGTGTGGCCGAACTCGATCAGATCGCCGTCGGCCAGCACCGCCCGCTTGGTCGGCTGGCCGTTGACGAAGGTGCCGTTCTTGGAGTCGGTGTCGGTCAGCACCCAGCGGCCGAACGACGGCTCGAGGCGGGCGTGCTTCGACGACATCCACCGGTCCGGGACCCGGACGAACAGCTCGGCGCCGTTGCGATCGGCCTTGCGCTCGCTGCCGCGGCCCAGCACCACGGCGGCGACGTCGCCGAGGTCGTAGCGCGCGGACAGCGCGCGCGGCCGTTGGCACTCGAGCGCGAGCACCAGCGCGGGCCGCAGGCGCGTCGCGTCGGGGCGCGGGCCCGCGTCTTCGGCCAGAGAGAGCGTCGCACCCAGCGTGTCCACCATCGAGCGCATCTTAGCCAAACTCAACCGCGACGACACCCCCTGCCATTCCCCAGGATCGTCACCATTGCCGGGTGACGGTCACGGCCAGGGCGCGGCCCGCCGACGGCACGCCGGCGCGGGCCAGGTAGCGGCGATCGAGCAGATCGGTGAGCTGACCCGAGATCACCCATGACCCGGCCTCGTAGCTGGCGGCCAGATCGAGGGCCTGGTACTCGGGCAGCCATTGCTGGCGATCGAGGCGCCGACCCATCACCCGCAGTCGCACCTCGGTCCACAGCCCCTCGATCGGCCGCGCGGCGAGGTGCAGCTGGGCGCGGTGGCGGGCCAGGAAGTCGAGGGGCTCGCCCGGCCCGGGCGCGCTGGCCTCGATGAAGCTGTACGCGGCGCCGCCCTCGACCACCTGATCCCGGCCGATGACCGCGCTGACGTCGATGCCCTGCAGGTCGAGCTCGCCGCTGTTGGTGAAGCGGCGGGTCGCGGGATCGGTCTTGATGAGGCCGTCGCTCCACCGCGCCCACGCCGCCGACTCGAGCCGGTGGCGGGCGCCGCCGATCGCGACCCGGACCTCGGCGAAGTCGTTGACCTCGCCGTCGAGGCCGGTGGTGCCGGTGTCGCGGCGGTAGCGCTCGCGGAGCGTGGGCAGGCGGCCCTTGCGCGCGGCCGTCGCGGTGAACGCGACGTC
The DNA here is from genome assembly GCA_016794525.1 of Myxococcales bacterium. Classification (GTDB taxonomy): domain Bacteria; phylum Myxococcota_A; class Polyangia; order Haliangiales; family Haliangiaceae; genus UBA2376. The sequence goes on along the minus strand of JAEUJY010000096.1, from coordinate 52,796 downwards.
GGCGATCGGCGCGTAGGCCGCGACCAGCTTGCCCTCGGGGCGCACCGGCGCGCCCAGCCCCAGCGGCACCGCCAGCCCGAGCGCGGCGTCGAGCCGCAGCCGCGCGTCCTCGTACTGACCGCCGGCCGCGACCTCGGCCACCGTCGAGCGGCCCCGCGACAAGGTCAGGCCGTCGTCGACGCGCGCCGCCTCGCTGTCGAGGTGGGCCGACGCCACCGCGCGGGTGCGCGGGCCCAGGCCGCGGGTGACCAGGAGGCCGGCGCCGGCGCGGTTGGCGCGCACGTCCTCCTTGGCCTCGGGCGTGGTCAGCGTCGGGTCGAGGAAGAAGTGGGTCAGGCGGGTCGTGCCGTGGCCGTAGGCGTCGGCGAGCAGCTGCCACCGGCCGATCGTGCGCTCGTACTGCGCGCTGGCCCGGCCGAGCAGCTCGCGATCGATCTGCGTGATCTCGGCGGTGTCGTCCTCGATCGGCGGCACGACGTAGCCGCGCACCAGCCCGAAGCCGTCGATCACCAGCCGGTCCTTGCCGCGGCGATCCTCGAGGCGCAGCGCGACGCCGGCGGCGCGGCGATCCTCGTCGACGTCGACCTCGCCGGGGATGTCGAACGCGCGCGCGCCCAGCTCGCCGGTCGCCGAGATCCGCAGCGCGGTGTGGGCGCCGAGCGCGTGGCGGCCGGTCACCGCGGCGACGCCGGCGCGCGCGGTGGTCGCGGTGGCGCGGGCCAGGATTGCCGCCGGGCCGATCGCGTCGGAGGTGTGCAGCTCGACGACGCCGCCCGGGCCGCCGGGGCCGTCGATCGGCGACGCCGGCGCGGTCGACACCCGCACCTGCGCCAGGTCGGTGGTCGGCAGGCTCGAGAGATCGAAGTTGCCGAAGTACGGATCGTCGATCGCGACGCCGTCGATCAGGATCTTCACCGCGCTGCGCCGCGCGCCGCGGATGTCGATCTGGCGGCCGCCGCGCCCGGCCTCGCGGATGACGACGTCGGGCAGGTAGGCGATCGCCGCCGCGACGTCGGTGGCGCCGCGGCGCGCCAGCTCGCGCGCGTCCTGGCGCGGCTGGGTGTCGCGATCGAACGGCTTGTCGGGGCGCTCGTCCCAGATCTCGATCACCTCGGCCTGGGCCAGCGCGGTGGCGAGGTCGATGGTCTCGGGGCTGGCGGGCGCCGGGGCAGGCGGCGTCGGCGCCGGGGCGGGCGTCGCCGGGGTGGGGGCCGGCTCGTCGGCCCTGGCGGCCCTGGGCCCCACCGATCCCCCGAGGGCGGCGATCGCGAGCAGCGAGGACCACGAGCGGGGCACGACCGCAGCGTACCTGCGAGCGCCGTGCCGCGACATCACAGCGGTGTTACCGCGTCACGCCGACTTCTTGCGCGACTTCTTCTTGGCGTCGACCGCCTCGACCGGCGCGGCCTCGGCGGCCTTGGCCGGCTGCGCGGCGGGCGCGGCCATGCCCAGCGACGCCTTGAGCGCCTCCATCAGGTCGATGATCTTGCCCTGCGGCGCCTCGGGGGCGGCGGTGATCTCCTGGCCGTCGATCTTGCCCTGGATCAGCTCGAGCATCCGCGCCTTGACGTCGTCCTTGTACTTCTTGTTGTCGAAGGTCGCGACGGTGATCTGCGAGATGATCTGGCGGGCCAGCGCCAGCTCGGTGGCCTTGACCTCGGGCAGGTCGGGCATCGGCACCTCGGCCCACTCCTTGACCTCGTCGGCGTAGCGCAGCTGGTGCATGATCAGGCCGTTCTGGAACGGCCGCACCGCGACGACGTACTGCTTGCCGCGCGCCGAGTAGGTGGCGATGCCGATCAGGCCGCTCTCGACCATCGCCTCGTTGATCAGCCGGTAGGCGCGCTCGCCGCCCTTGTCGGGGCCGAGGTAGTACGACTTCTCGAACAGGAGCGGGTCGACGGTCGTCGCCGGCACGAACTCGGTCAGGTCGATCGCGTTGGTCGCGACCGCGTCGAGCGCCTTGAGCTCGTCGCCGGTGAGCACGACGTACTGGCCCTTGGTGAACTCGTAGCCCTTGACCATCTGGTCGCGCTCGACGACCTCGCCGTCCTTGGTGCAGATGTACTGCTGCTTGAGCCGCGAGCCGCAGGCGCCGTGCAGCATGTTGAACGACACGTCCGAGCCGCTCTCGCTCGTGGTGTAGAGCTTGATCGGGATCGAGACCAGGCCGAACGAGATGGTGGCGGTGCCGATGGCGCGGGCGGGCATGCCGCTATGATACCGGTCCGACCCGGTTCGGTCACATGAGTAGCCCCGACGACGACGATCCGCTCGCGAAGTACCGCGACAAGCGCACCGCCGGGGCCACGCCCGAGCCGATCGGCGCGCGCCCGCTCGGCACCCGGGCGTCGGCGGGCGTGTTCGTCGTCCACGAGCACCACGCCACCCGCACCCACTGGGATCTGCGGCTCGAGATCGACGGCGTGCTGGTGTCGTGGGCGGTGCCGCACGGGCCGACGATGGATCCCGACGTCAAGCGGCTGGCGGTCAAGGTCGAGGCCCACCCGCTCGAGTACTGCGACTTCGAGGCGGTCATCCCCGAGGGCAACTACGGCGCCGGGCCGATGGTGGTGTGGGATCGCGGCCGGTTCGTCCCCGAGATCGATCCGCGCGAGGGCCTGCGCGGCGGCGAGATCAAGTTCAGCCTGCAGGGCTACAAGCTGCGCGGCGCGTTCACGCTGGTGAAGACCGGCGGCCGCGGGCCCAAGGGCTCGCCCAGCGCGCGCGGCGGCGACGACTGGCTGCTGATCAAGAAGCGCGACGCGTGGACCGAGGCGGCGGCCGCCGCCGGGCCGCTGCCGTCCAACAGCGTGCTGTCGGGGCTCACCGCCGAGGAGCTGGCCGCGGGCGCGCCGCGGATCGCGGCGTGGCGGGCGGCGCTGGCGGCGCTGGGCGCGCCGAAGAAGGCCATCAACCCGGTCGGCTTCGCGCCGATGCTGTGCGAGACCGCGCCCGCGCCGTTCACCAGCAAGGAGTGGATCTTCGAGCTGAAGTACGACGGCTACCGGCTGATCGGCTGGGGCGGCGCCGGCGCGGCGATGCTGCGCTACCGCTCGAACGCCGACGCCACCGTGCGCTACCCCGAGCTGGTGGCGTCGCTCAAGGCGCTGCCGGTGCCGGGCCTGGTGATCGACGGCGAGGTGGTCGTGCTCGACGGCGACGGCAAGCCAAACTTCAAGGCGCTCGCCGAGCGGGCGCAGGTGGTGAAGAAGACCGACATCGCGCGGGCCGCGGTGGCGGCGCCGGTGGTGTGGTTCGTGTTCGACCTGCTGGGCGCCGACGGCGTCGACCTGCGCGGCCTGCCGGTCGAGGCGCGCAAGCAGCTGCTCGCGGCGATCGTGCCGCCGGCCGGGCCGATCCGCTTCGCCGAGCACGTGCCCGAGGTCGGCGCGGCGTTCCTGGCCGCGGCGGCGGCGCGCGGCCTCGAGGGCGTCGTCGGCAAGAAGCTGGGCTCGCGCTACCGCGCCGGCGCGCGCAGCAAGGACTGGGTCAAGCTCAAGGTCGATCCCGAGGCCGACTTCGTCGTGTGCGGCTACACGCCGCCCAAGGGCTCGCGGGCCGGGCTGGGCGCGCTGCACCTGTGCGTGCGCGACGGCGGCGCGTGGCGCTACGCCGGCAAGGTCGGCTCGGGGTTCACCGACGCCGAGCTGGTGGCGCTGCGCAAGGAGCTCGACGCCGCGCCGCGGTGGACGATCCCGTTCCCGCGCCCCGAGGACACCGCCGACGCGATCTGGATCGAGCCGGCGCGGGTGGTGCAGGTCCGCTACCGCGAGTGGCCCGAAGACTCGACGCTGCGCTTCCCGGTGTTCGTGCGGTTCCGCGACGACAAGCCGATCGACGAGGTCGGCATGCCGGCCCGCCACACCGGCGAGCTGGCCGAGCGCGCGGCCAACGCGCCGGCGACGCTGGGCGAGGTCACCGACGACGCGCCCCGGCGCGCGCTCACCCTGACCAACCTGAAGAAGGTGTTCTGGCCCGAGAGCGGCATCACCAAGGGCGACCTGATCGCCTACTACCGCGACGTCGCGCCGGTGCTGCTGCCGTACCTGGTCGATCGCCCGGTCGTGATCACCCGCTACCCCGACGGCATCGACGGCAAGTGGTTCTACCAGAAGGACCTGCCAGACTGGGCGCCGGCCTGGCTGCGCACCGTGACCCTGTGGAGCGAGCACAGCCAGCGCGAGATCCACTACGTGCTGGTCGACGACGCCGACGGCCTCGCGTACCTGGCCAACCTGGCGTCGATCCCGATCCACGTGTGGGCCAGCCGCACCGTCGACCTCGGCCGCCCCGACTGGACGATCGTCGACCTCGATCCCAAGGGCGCGCCGCGCGAGTACGTCGTGCCGCTGGCGCTGGCGATCCACGAGCTGTGCGAGTCGATCGGCCTGCCGCACTACGTGAAGACCAGCGGCCAGACCGGGTTGCACATCCTGATCCCGCTGGGCGGCCAGCTGACCTTCGAGCAGGCGCGCAACCTGGCGTACCTGATCGGCATGGTGATCGAGGGGCGCCACCCGACGATGGCCACCACGCACAAGAACCCGGCCAAGCGGCAGGGGCGGGTGTACCTGGACTGGGGCCAGAACGCGCACGGCCAGCTGCTGGTCGCGCCGTACTCGGTGCGGCCGGTGCCGCAGGCGCCGGTGTCGATGCCGCTGCGCTGGCACGAGGTGACCCCCGACCTCGATCCGCGCGCGTTCACGATCCGCACGGCGCGGGCCCGCATCGACGCGATGGGCGACGATCCGGTGCGGGCGATCCTGACCGAGCGGCCCGATCTGCTGACCGCGCTGGGCAAGCTGCAGGCGATCGTGGCGGCCAGCACGCCGGGGGCGCCGTGACCGACCTGGCCAGCCTCACCAGCGCGCGCCTGCCGGGCGGGTGGAGCGGGCTGTCGCTGCTGGCGACCGGCGACGCCAGCGCGGTCTACCGGGCCACCCGCGTCGTCGACGGCGCGGTGATCGCGCTCAAGGTGCTGCACGACGACGGCGATCCGCCGCCGCGGCTGCCGCGCGTCGCCGCGCACGCCGGCTTGGTGACGCTGCACGGCGCCGGTCGCGTGGGCGGCGCCGCCTACGTGACGATGGCGCTGGTGCCCGGCGCGCCGGTCGATGCGGTGGTGGCGCGCGGGCCGCTGGCGCCCGCGGCGGCGCTGCCGATCGTGGCCCAGCTCGCCGACGCGCTGGTGCACCTGCACGCGCACGGCGTGGTCCACGGCGCGGTCGAGCCCGATCACGTGCTCGTCGACGGCGGGCGCGCGTGCTTGATCAGCCTCGACGGGGCGCCGGCGCGCAGCGCGCCCCACCAGCCGCGCCACGTGTGCCGCGGGCGCGGGGCGTTCGTGAGCGGCCGGCCGAGCTACCAGGCGCCCGAGCGCCTGCGCGGGTTGGCGATCGACCATCGCGCGGATGTCTACGGGCTCGGGCTGGTGGCGTACACGCTCTTGACCGGCGTCGACGCGTTCGCCGCTGACGCGCTGATGACGACGATCGTGCAGGCGGTGCGCGGGCCGCCGTTGACGCTGCCGCCCGCGCTGGCGGCCGACGCGCGCCTGGCGGCGTGGTTCGCGCAGGCGGTGGCGCGCGATCCGGCGGCACGCTTCCCGACCGCGGCGGCGCTACGGGCGGCGCTGCCGTCGTCGCCGTAGCGCTGCCAGTCTGGCAGCGGCGCGGCGGGGGCGTTGTCGCGCTGGCGCGCCGGCGCGCTGTCTCCAGGCGCCGCGGCCCCGACGCCGTGGCCCCGACGCCGTGGCACGGATCGTGATGAACTGCCCGGGTCGCATGCGTACCCTGATGCTCGTGATGATCGCGGCCGCGGCGCTGGCGCTGGCCGCGTGGCTGTTGCTGCGTGGCGTGGGTGAGCCGCCCGCGCCAGCGTCGCATCGCGCCGAAAGGACGCCGCGGGCGGTGCCGGCGTCGCCGCCGCCCGCCGCGCGGCCGGGCGGCCTGGACGCGCCGTCCCCAACGTCGCCGACCGCGGCGCCGACGCCGATCGGCGGCGGTGCGCTGCCCGCCGAGGCGCGCCCGCGCAGCGCGATCGATCACGGCCGGGCGTGGGCCACGCTGCCGGCCGTGTACCCGATGAAGGCGCTGTCGCCCGCGAGCGTCGCGGTCAACCTGAGCGGCGCGCCGGTCTCGATGTACGCGATGGCGCCGCCAGGTGATCCGCCGGCGACGCGGCCGGTGCGCGGGCGCGTGCTCGAGGGCGGCGCCCCAGCCCCGGGCGTCACGGTGATCGTGGGCCAGCGCCTGATGATCTTCGCGGGGCACCTGAGCGGCGCGGCGGCGGCGGTCACCGACGGCGACGGCCGGTTCACGCTGGCGGCGCCGCCGGCCGCGCGGTGGGCGCTGGCGCTCGGGCCGCACAGCTGGTCGGCGCTGACGCCGGTGGGCGACGGCGAGCTGGCGATCGCGCTGGCGCCGGCGGCGGCCGAGCTCGAGGTGACGGTGCGCGAGGACGGGGCGCCGCTCGACGCGACGCTCACGCTGGCGCTGGGCGACGGCGTCGCCGGCGGCACGGTCAGCGCACCCGACGGCGTGTTCCGCTTTGCGGCGCTGCCGCCGGGGCCGGCCCGGCTCACCGTCGGCGCCAGCCTCGAGTTCGCCAGCGGCGCCGACGCGGTGGCGCCGGTCGACGTCACGCTGGTCGCCGGCGAGGTGGTGCGGCGGACGATCGCGCTCGACAGCGCCAACGCCACGGTCGCGGCGGTGCCGGTGGTCGCGGCCGGCGGACCGCCGCGCACCGTCGAGTGGGCGCTGGTGGCGCCGCCGGTGCCCGCGTCGCTGGCCGAGCTGCGCGATCGCGCCGGATCGATGCCGCTGTTCGGCGGGGTCGACGCCGCCAACACCTACCAGTTCCACCGGATCGCGCCGGCCGGGGCGCGGGTCGCGTGCGCGATCGCGAAGCTGGCCGGCGCCAGCGACGACGCGCCGCCGGTGGTGCGCTGGGGGTGCGCGCCGGTCGACGTGCCGGCCCGCGGCGTCGTCGAGGTCGAGGTGGCGATCGATCGACCGGCCGAGTGAGTGGCACACTCGACCTCGTGCGTCTGTTCCACATCACCACGGTCGATGCGTGGGCCGCCGCGCGACGGACCGGCGTGTACGTCGCGCCGTCCCTCGCCACCGCCGGCTTCATCCACCTGTCGGGCGAGAAGCAGTGGCTGGCCACCGCCAACCGCTTCTACCGCGGGCAGCGCGATCTGGTGCTGCTGGTGATCGCGCCCGCGCGGCTCACCGCCGAGGTGCGCTGGGAGGACGGCGTCCCGCCAGCGGCCGACGGCGCGCAGTTCCCGCACCTGTACGGCGCGCTCGCGGTCGCCGCGGTCGACGCCGCGCTGCCGCTGCCGGTGGCCGTCGACGGCGCGATCGGCGTGCCCGTGGGCCTGACCGCGTAGCGCCGCGCGGCGGGAGGTGCGGCGGCTCGGCGACACGCCCTCCAGGAACTCAGTCCTCCATCGGCTCGAAGTCGTCCTTGCGCGCCCCGCAGTCGGGGCACATCCAGTCGGCGGGGAGATCTTCGAAGGCGGTCCCGGGCTGCATGCCGGTGGCCGGATCGCCCTCGGCGGGGTCGTAGACGTGCGAGCAGACCAGGCAGCGATACTTCTTCTTGGCAGGCATCGGGGCGGAGCGTCGCATGGACGCCCGCCGGCTGGATCGATGGGCGCGTCGATGGGCGCGTCGAGCGCGGGCGCGTCGCCCGCCGGGACGTCGACCGCGGGGGCGTCGAGCGAAGGCCCGGCCGCTTGGTCGCCGCAACCGACCAGGGCCACGCCGACCACCACGAGCGAGCGCGCGCGCATCGCCGAGTGAGATGACGCACGGGAGGCGACGTTCACGGGCCGGCGCGGCGTGTCACACGTTGCCAGCCAGCGATCGCCGTTCGTCCGCGGCGCTCGCCTACCGGAAGTTGCCCTGGCCGGTGATGAACGCGCCGGCGATGCCGCCGCTGGGCCAGGCGAGGGTCTCGGTGACGACCTGGCCGTCGACGCCGGTCATGGTCAGCGTGAAGCCGCCCTCGCCGAAGCCGCTGGCGTCGGTGAGCGTGCCGTCGCCGGCCCGCGCCAGCTCGATCGGCGCGGCGTGGTTGGCGCTGGTGACCTCGACCTTGGCCAGCGGCACCCGCGCGTTGCGCACCCACAGGCTGGTCCAGAACGGGTTCGAGCCGGTCTGGAACTCGAACTGCATCGGCCCGGTGTCGTTGCACTTCGCGAACTGCCAGGTCATCGCGCGCGGGAACTCGCCGCTGTCGAGCACGGCGAACGCCTCGGGGCTGACGTCGATGCTGTTGGTCGTGGTGTCGCCGTAGGTGACCACGCGCAACAGCGCCGACTTGCCGGCGGCGGTGGTGACGTAGATGCACGCGTCGCAGGCGTCGGCGACGTCGGGCAGCCCGCCCCACAGCCCCGCGAGGTAGGCGCCCTCGACCGCCTGCACCCGCGGATCGTAGCCGCCGCCGGGCGCGCAGGCGTTGTGCCACTGGCTCTCGGCCCAGTCGACCGGGCCGAGGTGGAACTGCCCACCCTCGTACCGCGGCCCGTAGGTGACCAGCTCGTCGGGGTTGGGATCGCCGGGGTCGCCGGCCTCCGAGCCCCCGCACGCGGCGACGATCAACAGCAGCGACCAGCGCATCGGGCGATGCTACCGCGGCCCGCGCCGCGTGGTCACTGGAACTCGAGGCCCTTGACGCCCGAGATGATGCCTTGCTTGACGGTGCGCGCGCTCACCGACGACTTCAGGTAGCACCGGGTCTCGGTCGCGTCGCGCTCGGAGATCGCCCACGCCTTGCACGCCGCGTCGCGGGCGCACGCGGTCTGGCAGCGGGTCGCGCGGTTGATGTCGGGCGTGCGCTGGGTGTTGGTACCGAGCGTGATCGTCTTGAAGTCGCCGCCCGGCCGATCGACGTCGGCCTCGACGCCGCGGCGCACGCCCGAGATCGTGTGGTCGGAGGCGAAGGCGCCGGGGACGTCGGTCTTGCGCCAGCACAGCCCGCTGATCCCGTCCCAGGTGAACGCCGCGCACCGCTCGTCGCCGACGCACAGCGCGGCGCAGGCCTGGTGTTCGCTGGTCGGATCGGCGGCGTAGTCGCGGCCGCCGCGGTCGACGAGCTGCTCGAAGTCGCGATCGACGAAGCCCGAGGTCACGTCGGCGTTGACGAGGATCGTGCCGCGCGTGCTCTTGAGGCGGCAGCTCTGGTCGGGCGCAAACCACGTCCAGACCCGGCACTGCGCGTCGCGGCCGCACGCCGCCTCGCACAGATCGGCGCGGGCCTGCGTCGACGTCGAGACCACCGTGCCGACCACGTCGATGCCGACGCGCACGCGCCGCGGCAGCCCCGACACCGCCCCCGCCGACGGGCGCAGCTGCGGCCGGCCGCGCTTGCGCCAGCAGGTGCCGGTCGGGCCGAGCGTGAACGCCCGGCACTGCGGCTCGCCCTCGCAGATCGCGCGGCACACCGCGGCGGTGACGTTGGGCGAGCTGGCGTAGTCGGTGCCCGGGCGATCGAAGCCGACCTCGTCCTGGCCGTCCCACGCGTGCAGCTTGTCCTCGAACTGCCGCCAGTAGTCGAGCAGGCGCTCGGTGCGCGACAAGGTCGGCGGCGTCGTGCCCCAGATCTCGTCGTCGTACTTGTACAGATCGGACAGCAGCGCGAGGTCGCTGGCGCCCGCCGGCGGCCCGTGGAAGTGCGGCCCGCCGCGATCGACGGTGTCCCAGGTCAGCGGCGACGGCGCGCTGTAGACGATGCGCTGCTTGAGCGTCGTCGCGGGGTCGGTGGTGAACACCGTCATCGTCGCGCCGTTGTCGGGCAGCAGCGTCGAGATCGCCGCCGGCGTGGCGAGGTTGGCGGCGATCGGCGTCGCCAGGTGCACGAACGACAGCCGCTGCCACGCGACCGCCTTGTTGATGCCGACGGTGCGGACCTGGCCGGTGGCGTCGATGAACTCGAAGCGCGCGCCGATCAGCGGCGCCTCCGAGGTGGCGTCGTGGGCGATCGCGCAGCCGGCGTCGGTGACGACGATCGCCGGCGCCACCAGCGTGCCCATGCACGGCGTGCCGCTGGCGCGGATGACCCGGCCGACCTCGGGGCGGGCGGTGGTCGGGGTGCCGACGAGTTCGTCGACCTCGTCGCCGAGGTCGGGGACGTCGACGCAGGCCGCGGCCGTCGCGGCGAGCATGGACAGGAGCGTGAGCGTGGAGGTGCGCATGCCGACCACCTCAGCACCGCGCGTGCCAGCGGCGCGCGCGGCGTGGGCACGCCGCGGGCGTCGACGGGTGGGCAGTTTCTGCTCACCGGGCACCGCGTGCGCAGCGCGGGTGCGTGGCACCATCGCCGCGTGCAGTTCCTGGTCGGCACCAGCGGCTTCGCGTACCCGCAGTGGAAGGGGCGGTTCTACCCGCCCGAGCTCCCCGAAGACGACTACCTCGGGTACTACGCGGCGCGGCTGGCCACCGTCGAGATCAACAACACGTTCTACCGGATGCCCAAGCAGGACGTGGTCGCGAAGTGGCGGGCCCAGGCCGCGCGCCCCGACTTCCGCTTCGTGTGGAAGGCGTCGCGGCGGATCAGCCACCAGGCCAAGCTCAAGCCGCCCGAGGCCCACGACTCGATGGCGTACCTGTGGCGGATGGCCGAGCCGCTGGGGGAGCAGCTCGGCCCGGTGCTGATCCAGACGCCGCCGTACCTCAAGAAGGACGCCGGCCTGCTGCGCGAGTTCCTGGCCGCGACCGTGCCGCCCGGGCGCGCGGTGGCGTTCGAGCTGGCCTCGTCGAGCTGGGACGACGACGAGATCGATCAGGTGCTGGCCGATCGCGGCTGCGCGCGGTGCATCGCCGACAAGGACGACGGCACCGCGCGGCTGGTCGTGACCGCGCCGTGGGTCTACGTCCGGCTGCGCAAGGACGACTACGCCGACGCCGAGCTGGCCGGGTGGGTCGCGCGGCTGCGCGCCCTGGGCGCCGCGACCGCGTGGGTGTTCTTCAAGCACGAGGACACCGCCCGCGGCGTCGAGATGGCGCAGGCGTTCGCCGGGCTGGCGGCCGGCGCTTGAGCCGCGGCGCCGGATCGTGCGACCATGGTGCTGCCGTCCGCTGAGTCGATCGAGGTACGGACATGTCGAACCTGACGCGCCTGCTGGCCGCCACCGCCGTGGCGACCGCGTGGACTGGTGTGGCGACGGCGCAACCCTCCGCTGACGCGCCCCCGCCGACGATCGGGCCGTCGATGCCGCCGCCCGCGCCGCCGCCGCCGGCGAGCGTGGTCGAGTTCCTGTCGGCGACCGAGCAGGCGTGGGAGGTGATGGTCGATCGGCAGTCGACCTGCACGACGCCGTGCCGGGTGCAGCTCGATCGCCCGCACTGGATCACGATGCGCACCCGCGAGCAGCGCCCGCTGCGGCTGGAGGTCGGCAACCTCGGCGGCGGGGCGGCGCAGGTGACCGCCCACGACATCGGCACCGGCAAGTACGTCACCGGCATCACCGCCACCACGCTGGGCGGGATGGCGGTGGTGTGCGGGATCGTCTTCACCGCGGTCGGCTGCGGCGGCGACCGCGACGGCATGTGCACCGCGGGGCTCATCACCGGCGGCGCCGGCGTCGTCACGACGCTGGGCGGCATCTGGCTCATCCGCGCCGGCCTGCCGCGGGCCAAGGTGCGCCGGTTCGATCGCTTCGGGCTCGCGGTCTACGCCACCGGCACCGGCGGCGGCGTCGCCGGCGCATTCTGAGCCGTCGCGCGGGCGGTCCGTCGCGACGTGCTAGCGTGGTCCGTGGCCATCGCGGCCGCGGGAGGCGCGGCGCGGATGGCGGAACGACCCACGTACGACAGCAAGATCGAGACGGTGACCGCCTGCGGGGCCGACCTGCAGCTGCGCTCGCTGGCCGACCTGAACCAGTACGCCGACGCCGACGGCGCGGCCGCGCGCGAGGGCATCTCGCCGGAGATGTGGCCGGTGTTCGGGCGGCTGTGGCCCTCGGCGCGGGTGCTGGCCCACCACATGGCGGCGTACCCGCTCGGCGGGCAGCGCATCCTCGAGGTCGGCTGCGGGCTCGCGCTGGCCAGCCTGATCGTCCACCGCCGGGCCGGCGACGTCACCGCCAGCGACTGCCACCCGCTGGTGCCGGAGTTCCTGGCGCGCAACCTGGCGCTCAACCTGCTCGGCGCGATGCCGTACGAGGCGGCCAACTGGGCCCGCACCAGCGCGACCCTGGGCCGCTTCGATCTGATCATCGGCAGCGACGTGCTGTACGAGCGCGCACCCAGCGAGCACCTGAGCCGGTTCCTGGTCGATCACCTCGAGGGCGACGGCCAGATCGTGCTGGTCGATCCCAACCGCGGCGAGCGCGCGCGCTTCTCGCGGACGATGGGCGACCTCGGCTTCGCGGTGACCACGACCGCGGTCGCGCACGCGCCCGGGCTCGACGAGCGCTACCGCGGCCGGCTCTTGCGCTACGCGCGGTAGCGCGCGTCGGTCACGCGGCGTGGGTCCACGGCGACAGCGCGCGCGGCTCGGTCAAGAACGGCATCGGCGCCGGCCGCCGCCCGTCGCTGGCCCGCCCGGACAGGCCGGCCTCGCGCAGCGTCCCGGCCCGCAGGCGATCGGCGAGCACGACCACCGGGACCTCGGGGTAGTGCTCCGCCATGAACGCGCGCAGGTGGAAGCCGCCGACGACGTCCTCGGCGATGATCGCGATCGCGACGTCGGTCGGGGCGTGGACCAGGTAGTGGATCGCGTCGAGCGGCGTCCACGCCGCCGAGCCCGCGTAGCCCTGCGCGGCCAGCATCGCCATCGTGCGCGCGCGGCGCTCGCCGTCGTGATCGACCACCAGCGCGGCCGGCGTGAGCGCGGCGGCGCGCAGCTCGGCCAGCATGACGATCACCTCGTCGGCGCGCAGCGCGATCGTGCCGGCGCGGCAGTCGCGACCGCCGGTGGTGTAGCCGCGCGGGCCGCGGAGCGGGGCGGTCACGCGGACACCGCGCTCGCGGTGGCGGTCGCGCCGGCGCGGGCCGGCAGCAGCTCCCAGCAGAAGCCGCAGCGCTGGGCGTCGGCGCGGCACGGCGCCTGACACTTCGGGCACGCGCGGGTGGCCGGCTCGGGGCCGAGCGCCATCGCGTCGACCAGCGCGGCGAACGCGGCGGCGACCGCCGGGGCGGGGGTGCCGACCAGCGCGTCGTCGACGGCAGCGATCAGGGTGCGGAGGCGGGTGCGGGGATCGACGACGGGGGCGGAGGCCATGGCCCGTCGTACCGCGTCCGGCTCTCGTCGAAAACGAGGAATTCTGGCGACGATCCATCGAGATTCTCGATGTATGGTGGCGCGTGCGGCGCTGGCTCAACTACCACCACCTCCAGTACTTCTGGGCCGCGGCGCGGCTGGGCAGCGTGGCGGCGGCCAGCGCCGAGCTGGGGCTGGCGCCGCAGACCGTCAGCGCCCAGATCCACCAGCTCGAGGCGCTGGTCGGCGTCCGGCTGTTCGTGCGCAAGGGGCGGGGCCTGGCGCTGACCGACGCCGGCCGGGTGGCGATGCGCTACGCCGAGCAGATCTTCGAGCTGGGCGGCGGGCTGCTCGACCGGCTGGCCGCCGGCACCGGCGCGCCGCCGCAGACGCTGGTCATCGGCATCACGCCGGCGGTGCCGCAGGCGATGGTGTACCGGATCCTCGAGCCGGCGCTGCGCATGGAGCCGCCGGTGCGGATCGTCGGCCGCGACGCCCAGGCCACGGTCGCGGTGCTGGCCGAGCTGGCGGCGCAGACCGTCGACCTGGTGCTGGCCGACGCGCCGGCGCCGGCGTCGACCGCGGTGCGGGCGTGGAGCCACCTGCTGGGCGAGTGCGCCAGCGTGCTGCTGGCGGCGCCGGCGCTGGCGGCGCGGCTGCGCGGGCGCGGGCGCGACCGGCTGCGCGGCCTGCCGCTGCTGTTGCCGGGCGCCGGCGCGGCGGCGCGGCGCGGCCTCGACGCCTGGCTGGCCGCCGCCGACGTCCGGCCCCACGTCGTCGCCGAGCTCGACGATCTCGCCGTGCTGGCGACGCTGGGCCAGCGCGGGCTCGGCGCGTTCGCGGTGCCCGCGGTCATCGCCGCCGAGGTCCGCCGCCAGCACCGGGTCGAGGTCGTCGCCCAGCTGCCGGCGGTGCGCCAGCGCTTCTACGCGATCTCGATCGAGCGCACGATCCGCCACCCGGCGGTCGCGGCGATCTGCGCCACCGCGCGCCACGACGTCTTCGCGACGCCGCGGCGGTGACCGTCGGCGATCACGCCGGGAGCACGGCGCGCAGGGCCGCGGTGAACTCGGCCGGGCGCTCGAGCATCGGGTAGTGGCCGACGCCCGGCAGCGTGTGCAGGTGGTAGTCGGCGAACCAGCGGCGGTTGGCGGCGACGTCGGTCGGGTGGAGGTCGCCGTTGATGGCGTGGACCGGCAGGCGCAGCCGGCGCGCCGCGGCGCGGTAGTCCTCGCGGTACAGCGGCGCCACCAGCGCCGCGGCGACGTCGCCCGGCACCGCCATGAACTCCTGCCGCAGGCGCTCGATCACGGCGGGCGGCGTGGTCGGCGCGTACAGGTAGCGGGGCAGCACCTGCTCGACGGCGGTGCGCAGGTCGCGGCGGTACAGGTCGAGCATGCCCTCGACCTCGGCCGGCGCCATCGCCTGGTCGAGGTTCTTCAGCGTGTCGACCAGCACCACCATCGCGGCGCGCGGCACGCGCTCGGCCGCGGCCACCACGTAGGCGCCGGCCATCGAGTGGCCGATCAGCACGACCCGTTCGGCGTCGAGCCGCGCCGCCGCCGCGACGACGTCGTCGGCGTAGCCGGCCAGCGTGGGCTGCGCGCGGGCCGCCGACGCGCCGTGCCCCGCCAGATCGATCGCGGCGATCGTGTAGGCGTCGGCCAGCGCGTCGCGCTGCGCGTCCCACCACCGCGCGCTGCCGAGCCAGCCGTGGACGAACAGCAGCGCGGTCGGCCCGCGGCCGCTGACCTCGAGGTGGATCCGGGTGCCGTCGGCCGAGGTGACGTCGTGGTCCATGGCGGTGAGCATCGACCAGGTCGAGGGCCGTTGCCAGGTCCGACGCCGGCATGGCGCGGGTGATGCAAGGCCTCACGGCATGCGTCTGCCAACGTTCGTCGGAGGTAGCTGATGGTCGCGATCGACGTGATGCTGTACGGCGGCCCCGGCGCTGGCCTGGGACCGCGGGTGTTCGCGAGCTGGCGGCTGTGAGCGCTACTCCGCCGGCGGTGGGTAGTACGTGATGCCGAGATCGACCTGCACCGGGCGGGTCTCGCCGGGGCCGAGGTCGACGATGATCCCGTAGACCACGGCGGTGGCGTCGATGTTCTTGGCGCCGGCCGACAGCGTCGCCGACCAGATCACCTCGCCGCTGTCGGGATCGACCGTCTGGGTCCAGCCGTCGAAGATCCCGACGAGGCCCGGCTGCTCGCCGAGCACGCCGACCGCGTTGGCCGACGCGATGAGCTGCGGTCGCGGCAGCGACGGATCGTAGAGGTCGTCGCCGGTGAAGGACGCCACCACGTCGAACGTCGCGTGGCAGTCCTTGGCCGCGGCCGGGGTCTGCAGCGTCGCCGTCGCCGGGCCACCCGGCGCGAGCACGACCGCATCGGCGGCCTCCGCCGGTGTGACCGAGCAGTCGTCCTCGGTCTTGATGCAGCCGGTGCTCGCGACAACCGCGATCCCGGCGCTGGCGAGCGCGAGCTGGATCAGCGTGGTCCGCATGTGCGAGGGAGCTTGCATCCGCTGTGCCGCGAGAAGTCCGCGGACTGCGTCGGTGCGCGCCGCGAGGCCGCGCAGATCGCCGCGCCAGCGCGCCGATCGCCAGCAAGGCGTGCGGGCCGCGCGCGCCCGGAACCCGCGTACGCTCGGCCCATGTCGCCCACCACCATGGCCGGCCCGCCGCCGGTCGTCCTCTACGTCGGCATCGAATGGGATCAGCTCCCCGACTCGTTCGCGCCCGAGGTCAAGCAGCGGATCAAGGCCGGCATCGCCCAGGCGATGACCGACCTGCGCGCGCTCGGCGTCGACGCGCGCTGGTGCGGCGTGCCGACCGACCCGCCGGCCGCGGTCGCGCTGGTGCGCGCGGCGGTCGCGGCGACGCCGGTGGACTGCGTGCTGATCGGCGCCGGCCTGCGCAAGACCGATCAGGTGCTGTTGCTGTTCGAGCAGATCGTCAACGCGGTCCACGCCGCCTGCCCGGGGGCGGCGCTGTGCTTCAACACCGTCCCCGAGGACTCGGCCGACGCGGTGCGCCGCTGGCTCGGGACGCCGGCGCGCCGCTGACGGCCGTGCGGCTGTCGCTGACGGGGGCCGGCACCGCCTCGCGCCCGTCGCGCCGGGCGCGGGCCGTATGGTTCTGCCGGGTTGCGTCGGCCGCGACCGTGAGCCGCGGCGACCCGTGGTTGGGAAACCCCGCGCTGCGTGGCAGAGTGCGCCCATGTCCGATCAGGCGTTGCGCGCGCTCCTGTCCACCGCGGTCGAGCAACTGCGCGACGCCACCGACCTCACCACCGACGAGGTCATCGGCCTGTCGGCGTTGCCCCCGACGATGCTGACCCCCGACGTCTGCTATTCGCTCGGCCTGCTCAAGGGCGCGGCGGCGGCGCTGCGCCTGACCCAGCGCGAGATGCTCGAGGAGCTCGACCTGCTCACCGCGCCGCGCCGCTCGGCGTGAGCCGCGGCGCCGCGCCGCTCGGCGTGAGCCGCGGCGCCGCGCAGATCGTGCGGCGGGGTGGGCGGCGCCACGGGGCACATGGTCGCGAGGGGTAGACGAGCGGCGTCGGCGGACCCAGCTTGACGCCGATCGCGTGGTTCGTGCTGTGCCGGCCGACGTGGCCGGCGGAGGACTCTCATGGCCGTCGATCGGGTCGAACCTGTCGCCGCACCGGCGGTCGCGCGTCGCGCGGGCCGCCCGGCGCCGCTCGGCAACATCCTGGTGGCGTCGGACTTCGAGGAGGACGCCGGGTGGGCGCTCGATCGCGCGCTGCAGCTGTGCCGGCGCGACGGCGCGAGCCTCGAGGTGTTCCACGTGCTGCCGACGCCGCACGACGACGCGGACGCGGCGCAGCTGGCGACGGCGGCCGGCCAGCGCTTGGCGCAGGCGCGGCGCGCCGCGGCGTCGTCGCTGTGCGGGCGCGGCGCCGACGACGGCCTGCTGTTCGTCGCGCTGGCGCGCGGCGCGGCCTACGCGCAGATCGCCGATCGCGCCCACCACGGCCACGCCGAGTTGATCGTCGTCGGGCGCCACGGCGAGCGCACGTTCGGCGAGCTGCTGATCGGCTCGACGGCCGAGCGGGTCGTGCGCACCGGCTCGACGTCGGTGCTGGTCGTCGCCGGGCCGCCGACCGCGCCGTACCGGCGGCCGCTGGTGGCCCTCGACGGGTCGGCCAGCGCGCGGCTCGCGCTCGAGCTGGCCGCGCGCCTGTGCGCCGGCAGCGCCGACGCCGAGCTCGACGTGGTGCACGTCATCCCGCCGGCCCACGCGCCGATCGGCGGCGACCTGCCGCTGGCCCCGACCGCGCCGCGCGAGGTCGCGCGACGGCTGCGCGCCGAGGTCGGCGCGTGGCTGGCCGAGCTGGGCGTCGACGTCGCCTGGCGCCTCGACGTCGTCGAGGGCGATCCGCGCGCGCAGATCCTCGCCGCCGCCCGCGCGCGCGGCAGCGATCTCGTCGCCGTCGGCACCCACGGCCGCACCGGCCTGCGTCGCGCGCTGCTCGGCAGCGTCGCCGAGGCGGTCATCCGCGGCGCCGCCACCGACGTGCTGGTGGCGCGCCTGCCGGCGGCGAGCTGAGCGCGGCGACGGTCAGTCCGCCGGGGCGTCGTCGTCGAAGTCGGTGGGCGTCGCGGGTGCCGTGGCTTCGGCGTATTCGGCGAGCACGCGGCGCTCGCACGCCGCGGCCTCCGCGGTCGCCCGGTGGCGGCGACAGTCGCCGACGTCGATGAACAGCCCCCCGCAGTTCTCGCGCTCGAACTCGTCCGCGATCGCCTCGCAGGTGACGCGCGTGACGCGCTCGCCGTTGGGCAGCGTGACGGTGCTCGGGTCGGTCGGGCGCGGCGCCGGCGGTGGCGTCGTCGGAGGCGGGGCCGGCGGGGCCGGCGGTGGTGCCTCCGCTTCGCGCCCGACTTCGGCGGGTGTCTCGACGCGCGGGACGCGGCGGCCGCAACGCGTGATGTCCTCGAGAATGGCGCCGCCGATCTCCGCGGCGACGCGATCGTCCAGGCGGCCGAGGCGCGGGGGAGCGTCGAGCGCTGCCTCGATCGCGTCGCGGCACGCGGTCGTGAGGCAGCCGCACGCGCGGTCGCGGAGGTGGGCGAGCTCCACCAGGCGAGCGCGGTCGAGCCCGGTCACCGAGTCGGGTACGAACGCGCGGGGCCGCGCGTAGCCGTCTACCCAGGCTCGCTCGGTAGCGGACAGCCCGAACCGGCAGGGCACCCGCTCGTAGTCGGCGACGAAGCCGACGAGGAGGTCGAGGCACGTCTCCGCCCAGCCGGCGGTGTCGCCCTCCGTGGCGGTGACCTTGGTCCGAAGATCGCGCTGCATCCATGCGGTCACCGCCCGGTCGCGGGGCGTCGGCGCGCAGCGCTCGAGCGAATCCATCGCCCGTACCAGCGATTGACACACCCGCAGTCCGGCCGGTCCCGGACCCGTGGCGATGTCGATCGGCGGCGTCAGCGGGCCATGCAGGACCGTCCCGCCTGCGTCTTCACAGGCCGCCAGGGAGCCCATGAGCGCGGCGAAGACGAGCGCGGTGAGTCGCATGACCCGGGCTATCGGCCGCCCGCGCCCGCGGTTGCGTGGCGTGGTCCGCGTCGCCGCAGCGCGCCTACTTCACGCCCTTGCTGACGAGGAACGCGGTGTAGGCCTTGTCGGTGCCCATGATGTGCTTGATCAGCCAGTTCTTGAGGAACGCCATGACCTCGGCGGACAGCGCGGCGTTGCTGCCGGCGGCGAACTTCTGGCGCACGTCGCCGACCTGCTTGGTCAGCGCGTCGTGCTCTTCCTTGTGCTTCGCGAAGCCGGGGAAGCCGTGGGTCTTCATCTCGCGCTCTTCGTGCTGGAAGTGCGTCACCGTGTAGTCGATGAGCGCGCCGAGCACGACGCCCAGCTTCTCCTTGCCCTTGCCGGTGTTGATGGCGTCGAACAGGTCGTTGACCATCGCTACCAGCTTCTGGTGCTCGGCGTCGAAAGACTGGATGCCGACGCTGAGCTTGGGACCCCATTCCATGAGCATGACGGTTCTCCTTGCCGGTCCGCGACCGGGGTGGGTGCCTCGAGGGCGGCGTCGAGCCGGTCGCCGGCCGCCGCGAGCGTGCGGCCGAGCTGCTCGACGGTCTGCGCCGCCTCGTCGATGATGCCGGTGACGGTGTGGGCCAGGCCGCGCTGCTCGTCGGCGGCGCTGGCGATCGCCGCGATGATCGCGTGGATCTCGGCCACCCGCTGCCGGGCGATGGTCATCGCCTCGGCGACCGCCGTGGTGGCCTCGCGCACCGCGGTGACCTGCCCCTGGATCGCCGCCGCCGCCTCGCCGGTCTCGCGGGCGAGCTGCTTGACCTCGGTGGCGACCGCGGCGAACCCGCGGCCGACCTCGCCGGCGTGGGCCGCCTCGATCGCGGCGTTGATCGCGAGCATCCGGGTCTGGCCGGCGATCCGGCCGATCGTGCGCACCCGCGCGTCGACCTCGTCGGTCAGCGCCGCGACGTGGGTGATCCGGTCGTCGGTCGTCGCGACCTGGACCAGCGCGTCGTCGCCGATCGCCTTGGCGCGCTCGGTCTGGGTGCCGACGTCGGCGATGCCGTGGTGCAGCTGGCTGACCAGCCCCGCGACCATCCGCACGTTCATCACCACCGCGTCGGCGTCGGTGCTCGCCGCCGTCGCGTCCGCGCGGATCGCGTCACGCAGGCTCGCGAGGTTCGCGACGTCGGTTGGCGGGGCGTCGGCCATGGCGTTGATCCCTGGGTCGACGGCATCCGCCGGCCCTCAAGGGCTCGCAGGCGATCTCCTGCCATCGCGCGACCGATCGCCACACGCGCGCAAGGCCTGCGCGCGCCCCCCGATCGGCGACGCTCCGGGCCGTTCGGCCGCGTTACCCGCGTCGCGTCGACGCTCCGGGCCGTCGCGGCCGCGTCGATCACCCGATCGTCGCGGCGACGCTCCGGGCCGTTTCGGCCGCGTCGATCACCCGATCGCCGCGTCGACGCTCCGGGCCGTTTCGGCCGCGTCGATCACCCGATGGTCGCGTCGACGCTCCGGGCCGTTTCGGGTGGGGGCCCCGGCGACTGCCGGGGGAGGGTCTTTGCGAAAGACCCTCTCAATATTTCAGAACGTCTGGATCGCCGCGTAGGCCTGGCTGCCGGCCTCGTAGTCGACGATGACCGACTTCGCGCCAGCGGCCTGGGCGATGCGGATCATCTCGTCGCGGTTGCCGCGGACGACCATGCGGGGCTCGGCGCCCTCGATGCCGAGCTCGGTGATGAACTGGCGGGCCTTCACGACGGTCTTGAAGCCGAGCAGGTAGATCAGCGTCTCGCTCGAGCGCGCCATCATCGGCACGCGGCCGTCGGCGTCAGCGGTCGGGAGCTGCTCTTCGTTGGCGATGAGCAGGACCCAGAGGCCATCGAGGACGTTGCCCGGGCCGGCGTTGACCGGGCCCGTGGCGCGCGCAGCGCGGGGCGGAGGTTGCGTGTTCGATCCCCGGCGGCCGTAGTCCATCTCTTGCATGCGTGTGTTCGCTCCAGTTCTTTCTTTTGGGGGCCGTGATGCGGCTTTTCGACCGGAATGTCAAGGGAAATCCTGGAGCGGGCGGGTCGCGATCCCGGCGGGTCGAGTAGCCACCTCGCCCCTGGAACGCCAACGCCGCGCCGCGCCTTGACGCCCCGCGGGCATCCGCCCAGAGTGCCGCCATGGGTTCGGCGCCGTCCGGAAGCGATCCCGGGGCCCGTGGGCGTCTTCGCCTGCCGGTCGTGGCCGGACCCGCGCTCGCCGTCCCGGCGGACTTCGCGCCCCCGGCGCCCCGCACCGACGGCCCGACGCTCGACGCCCAGCACCGCCCGCTCCGCTACCTGCGGGTGTCGGTCACCGATCGCTGCAACTTCGCCTGCACGTACTGCGTGCCCGACGACGGCATCGCCCACCAGGCCCGCGCCGACCTGCTCAGCTTCGAGGAGATCGAGCGGGTGGTCGCGGTGTTCGCGGCGCTCGGCGTCGAGCGGGTCCGCCTGACCGGCGGTGAGCCGACCGTGCGCGCCCACGTCGTCGACCTGGTCGCGCGGCTGGCGCCCCGGGTCCGCGAGCTGGTGATGACGACCAACGGCCACCGCCTGCCGGAGCTCGCCGGCCCGCTGGTCGCCGCCGGCCTGCGCGGCGTCAACGTGTCGCTCGACACCCTCGACGCCGAGCGCTTCGCGCGGCTCACCAGCGGCGGCGATCTGGCGACGGTGATCGCCGGGATCGACGCGGCGCGCGCGGCCGGCCTCGAGGTCAAGCTCAACGCGGTGGCGCTGGCCGGCGAGAACGACGACGAGCTGGCGGCGCTGTGCCGGTTCGCCTGGGAGCGCGGCGTGACGCTGCGGTTCATCGAGCACATGCCGCTGTCGAGCGGCGCGCTGTACCAGGCGACCCGCGAGCTGTCGGCGGCGACGATCCGCGCCGCGCTGACCGCCGCGTTCGGGCCGCTGGTCCCCGCCGACCGCGACCGCCGCGCCGTCGGGCCGTCGCGCTACTGGGCGCTGGCCGCCGACCCGCGCCGTGAGGTCGGGATCATCTCGGCGATGACCGAGCACTTCTGCGACGACTGCAACCGGGTGCGGCTCACCGCGGACGGCGCGCTCCACGCGTGCCTCGGGCACGACGACGCGATCAGCCTGCGCGATCTGCTGCGGCAGGGCGGCAGCGACGACGACGTCCGCCGGGCCATCGCCTACGCCCTGGCCGGCAAGCGACCGGGGCACGAGTTCCAGCGCACGGGGGCAGGGGCCCCCGGGAAGCATATGATCGCCATCGGCGGTTAGGCATTGCGATGGGACCGCCGACCCCGCCAACTCTGCGAGATCTTGCCGGCCGCGCGCAAATGATGCGCGGCAACAGGCCACAGGCCCCCCGGATCGCGGCTGGCCCGTGTCATGCTAACCACCGGTACGGAGGCTGACCCCGATGACCAACACCACTGTTGCCAAGATCGTTCTGACCGCCGCGATCGCGCTGGGCGTCGTCGGGTTCTTCTGGCACTCCTCGTCGAGTCACACCGGCGCCTACAAGATGGTCGACGAGGCCGTCGCCGCGGCTCCCGAGTGGCAGGGCAAGGAGATCAAGGTCCACGGCTGGGTCCAGGCCGGTACGATCGATGAACAGATCGTTGGCCAGGAAATGCACAGGACCTTCGTCCTGGAGCACAAGGGCGCCACCATCCTGGTCAAGAACACCGGCCCCAAGCCCGACACCTTCCGGGACAAGGCCGAGGTGGTGGCGGATGGCAAGCTGGTCATGGAGGACGGCAAGCCCGTGCTCTACGCGACCAGCCTGATGGCGAAGTGCCCCTCGAAGTACGAGGGCGCGCAGCGCGACAAGATGTTCGAGCAGGGGAAGTGACCGCCGTCGGCGCGGCCCGCTGACACGTAGCCCTTCACCGTGGTTTCGCTTCGAAACGGCGTGAAAGCAGTGACCTCGTGAACGAACTCCCATCGTCGCCGATCGCAACGGTCGGCACGATCGCGCTCTACCTGTCCTACGTGCTGGCCGCGGCGACCGCCGCGACCGGCATCGTCGGCAACGCCCGCAAGAACCCGCGGCTGGTGGCGGCCTCGGTGTACGGCCTCTACGGGTTCTTCGCCATGATCGCCATCACCTCGGCGCTCCTGGTCTACGCGTTCCTGACCCACGACTTCACGATCAAGTACGTCGCGGCGACCAGCGATACGTCGATGACGACGTCGTACAAGATCACCGCGTTCTGGGGCGCGCTCGACGGCTCGCTCTTGTTCTGGGTGTTCGTGCTGGGGGCCTTCTCGACGATCGCGATCGCGGTCAACGCCCGCCGCCACCGCGACATGATCGGCTTCGTCGTCGGGACGATCATGGTGGTGCAGGTGTTCTTCATCACCCTGCTCATCTTCAACAAGGACCCGTTCACGACGTTCCTGACCGACCCGCCGACCAACGGCCAGGGCCTGAACCCGCTGCTCCAGAACTACTGGATGGTCATCCACCCGCCGAGCCTCTACATCGGCTTCGTCGCGGCGACGATCCCGTTCGCGTTCGCGATCGCCGCGCTGGCGTCGGGCCGCCTCGACGACCTGTGGCTCGGCTCGGTGCGGACCTGGTCCTTGATCTGCTTCTTCTTCCTGTCGTTCGGCCTCATCCTCGGCGGCCGCTGGGCGTACGAGGAGCTGGGCTGGGGCGGCTACTGGGCGTGGGACCCGGTCGAGAACGCCGGCCTGATCCCGTGGTTCACGATGACCGCGTTCCTGCACACCGCGGTGATCCAGGAGCAGCGCGGGATGATGAAGGCGTGGAACCTGGTGCTGGTCATCCTCACCTTCTTCTTCACGATCTTCGGCACGTTCATGACCCGCTCGGGGGTCGTCCAGTCGGTCCACGCCTTCGGCAAGGACGATCAGATCGCGCTCGAGTTCATCGTCTTCATGCTGTTCTTCCTGATCGTCGGGCTGGGCCTGGTGATCTACCGGCTGCCGCGGCTGCGCAACAACGGCGCGTTCGAGTCGTTCGCGTCACGCGAGACCGCGTTCCTCGTGAACAACTGGATCCTGCTGGCGTGCGCGGTGTTCGTGCTGTTCGTGACGATGCTGCCGACGATCACCGAGCACCTGTTCGGCGAGCGCAAGACGATCGGCGCGGCGTTCTTCAACCTGTGGATGACGCCGCTGGGGCTGCTGCTGTTGTTCCTGGCCGGCGCCGCGCCGCTGCTGGCCTGGCGCAAGACCACCGGCGAGCGGCTGATCGCGCAGTTCCTGTGGCCGACCGCCGCCGCGGTGGTGACGATGGCCCTGCTCGGCGCCGGGGTCCCGGCCACCCGCGCGCTGACCCCGGTGCTCGACGACGCGCTCCGGCTGCCGGTGCCGCTGTTCACGTTCGGCCTGTGCGCCTTCGTGTTCGGCAGCATCGTCCAGGAGTACATCCGCGGGCTGGGCGCGCGCATGAAGCAGACCGGCTCCGATCCGTTCACGTCGCTGGTCGGCCTGGTGCTGATCAAGCGCCGCAAGTACGGCGGCTACGTGATCCACCTGGCGATCGCGGTCTTGTTCATCGGCTTCGCCGGCAAGACCTGGGACACGATGGTCGACCGCACGATCGCCAAGCCGGCGGTCGAGCTGGCCGCCAGCAAGCAGCCGGTCGACGCGTCGCGGTTCACCGTGCGCGGCTACACCTTCCAGTACGAGGCGCTCGAGCAGGTCGCCGACGACAACAAGATCGCGACCTACGCCCACGTCACGCTGTCGCGCGGCAAGGAGAAGCTCGAGCTGATGCACCCGGCGCGCAACAGCTACCGCCGCGGCACCGAGCCCACCTCCGAGGTCGCGATCCACGAGCGGCTGAGCGAGGACGTCTACGTCGTGCTCACCGGCTTCGACACCGACACCAAGACCGCCAACTTCCGCGTCTACATCAACCCGCTCGTGAACTGGGTGTGGATCGGCTTCGTGTTCCTGGCGATCGGCACGTTCATCTGCCTCATCCCGCAGGGCCTGGTCGACCTGGTGTCGGGGCGGCCCAAGAGCGCGCTGGGCCGCGCCGCCGACGTCGCCGGCCTGCTGCTGATCGTCGGGGCGCTGCTGGCGCCGATGGTCGCGGCGGCGCGCGCCGACGACGAGCCGCCGCTGCGGGTGGCGCAGGCCGGCCCGCCGGCCGAGCACGCCGACGCCGAGGTCCGCGCCCGCGGCCACGCCGACGACTCGGGCTGGTCGCACCGCTACCGGCCCGACTCGCCGACCGCCGAGAAGCTGATGAAGCAGCTGGTGTGCATGTGCGGCGGCTGCCAGCGCGAGACGCTGTTCGACTGCAAGTGCGGCTTCGCGGCCACCGAGCGCAAGAAGGTGCTCGACCTGCTGGCCGGCTTCGACCTGACCAAGCCGGGCGGCCCCGGCGCCGCCGAGAAGGCCGTCCGCGACGCGTTCATCCGCGAGTACGGCGGCGAGGACGTGCTGGCCACGCCGCGCGGCAAGTCGACGTGGCTGGTGCCGTACCTGGCCATCGTCGGCGGGCTGGTGGTGCTGGGCGTGATCACCGCGAGCTTCGTCAAGCGCGGCCGCGCCGCGGCCGCCGCCGCTGCGGCCGCGCCTGGCGTGTCCATCGCCGACGAGAAGTACGCCGATCGGCTCGACGACGAGCTGCGAGACAACGATGCGTGAGCCGGCGCGCCCCGAGCCCCCGCTGCCGCCGCGCCCGCTGCCGCCCGCCCGGGCGGTGGGCGGGGCGTCGTCGCTGATCGCGCCGCTGATCGCGGCGGCCCTCCTGCCCCCGGGCTGGATGTTCATCGCCCACGCCCACCGTTGGCACCTGACGCCGTCGGTGATCGTGCTGTGCCTGGCGTGGACCGCGGTGGTCGGCGCCGGCTACGCGCTGGTGCGCGCGGGCAACGCGTTCCTCGACGAGGTGCCCGACGACTGGTTCACCGCCGGCGGGAACCAGGCCGAGCTCGAGCGCGAGAAGAAGAGCCTGGTGCGCGCGATCAAGGAGATCGAGTTCGACCGCGACACCGGCAAGCTGTCGCCGGCCGACGCGGCGGCGCTCTTGGTCGCGTACCGCGCCCGCGCGATCGAGGTGATCAAGGCCCTCGACCTGGGCGCGATCGGCATGACGCCGCGCGAGCGCATCCTCGCCGAGATCCAGGCCCGGGCCCAGCTCGAGCGCCAGGCCGGCAAGGCCAAGGCCAAGGCGGCCAAGGCGACCAAGGGCGCCAAGGCGACCAAGGACAACGGCAAGCCGAGCAAGGACAACGGCAAGCCGGCGCCCGAGGCGCCGGCGGCGACCCCGGCGGCGACGGCCGACGCCGCGCCCGCGGCCGAGCCCGCGGCGGTCGAGCCGCCGTCCGTCGACACCCCGGCCCCGACGGCCGAGGCCCCGGCCCCGGCGGCCGCGACCCCCGCGGCGGTCATCGAGGAGGCGCGGGCGTCCGACGCCGCGAGCTCGTCCGAAGAGGTGGCGTCATGATCGTCCGACTGTCCGCGGCGCTGATCGCCGCGACGTTTGCCGCGGTGGGACTCCTCGCGGCCATCCCCGCGGCCCAGGCGCAGCCCGCCGCGGCGATCGGCCAGCCGCTGCCCGACAGCAGCCTGCGCGACGGCACCATCACGGTGCGGATCATCGCCGGCGATCGGTCGCAGCCGGTGACCGGCGCCGAGATCACGCTGACGCTGACCGCGCCCAACGGCCAGGGCACGCCCGAGGAGAAGCGGGCCCGCACCGACGCCGAGGGCCGCGCCACGTTCACCGACATCGCGATGGGCACGCTGCTCAAGGCCAGCGTCCCGGGCGAGGACAAGCCGATCGAGTCGAGCCAGTTCCCGATGCCGCAGTCGGGCGGCATCCGGCTGATGCTGTCGACCAAGCCGATGTCCGGCGACGCGCCGATGATGGGCGGCGGCGGCGCCGCCGGCGGCCCGCCGATGAGCCCGCGGACGATGAGCGGCCAGCCGCGGCCCGAGCAGAGCGACCAGGGCGACACGATCACCGCCCGCCTGAGCTACGACGACTTCTCCGACATCGGCGGCCTGGCCGGCCTGCCGGTCGTGCTGGCCGCCTACCGCCACGATCAGCAGATCAGCGCGCAGGTCGGCCGCACCGACGCCACCGGCCGGGTGAGCTGGACCGGCCTCGATCGGCGCGGCGCCACCACCTACTTCGCGATGGCGCTGCTGCCGCGCGGCGCCGGCTTCGATCGCCTGACGACGCTGCCGATGCTGCTCGACGGCATGGCCGGCGTGCGGGTGATGCTGTCGGGCGAGAAGCGCACCGCCGACGCCCCGCCGGTCGACGACCTGTCGCGGCTCGACGAGCAGCCCAAGGTCGGCATCCCGGCCGGCTCGGTGCGCGTGCAGTTCGCCGGCGTCCCCGAGGA
Organism: Myxococcales bacterium; assembly: GCA_016794525.1. Lineage (GTDB taxonomy): Bacteria > Myxococcota_A > Polyangia > Haliangiales > Haliangiaceae > UBA2376. The sequence continues at coordinate 25,728 of JAEUJY010000096.1, read as the reverse complement.
CGGCACCACCGCCGAGCTGGTCGACCTGGTCACCGGATCGCCGGTCGGCAAGGCCGGCCTCGGCCGCCCGCTGATCGACCTCGACTCGATCAAGCTGCAGGCGACGCCGGTCACCGCCGATCCGGCGCTGGCCAAGGGCGCGCTGGTGTTGACGTTGACCCACGAGGGCGCGCAGCTGACCGGCCGCGCGGTGACGCTCCGGCGCGTCGGCGCGACGCCGACCGAGGCCGAGCTGGTGGGGCAGGTCGACAACGGCGTCGCGACGTTCACCGGCGTCCCGGCCGGCGAGCTCGAGCTGCGGGTGGCGATCGACGGCGACGCCGTCGGCACGACCCGGCTCACCACCACCGGCGTCGGCGCGCGGTCGACGGTCGACGTCGCCTGGCTGGTGCGCGGCGAGGCCGGCGCGGTGTTCTCCGGGGTGGCCACCGGCGGCGAGCACGCCTACGCGGTGCGCGCGGTGATGCACAACCAGATCTACGTGTCGGCGCCGTTCCAGCTCGGCCCCGACCGCGGCGCGGCGATCACCGTGCTGGTGATGCCGCGGATCATGTTCCAGTGGAGCCTGACCAGCTTCCTCGACGACGTCTTCCTGGGCGTGCGCGGCAGCTTCGGCGTCCGCAACGCGTCGTGGGCGCCGTACCTGGCCGGCACCGACGCCCGGCCCGACGACCTGGTCATCCCGCTGCCCGACGGCTTCCAGGGCGCGATCGTCCGCGACGACTTCCAGGCGATGGTCGGCGTCGACCCGGCCAAGGGCTTCGTGATCCGCCGGCCGATCCCGCCGGGCGGGATGCAGTTCATCGCCGGCTTCTCGCTGAAGGTCCACGGCGGCACGGTCAAGTGGTCGATGCCGCTGCCGCTGGGCACCTTCGAGAGCGGCATCGAGATCAAGAAGGCCGGCAACGCCAACGTGGTGCTGCCCGACGGCGTGAAGTTCAAGGTCGAGGAGGCCACCGACGAGCGCGGCAGCTGGATGGTGCTGTCGCCGATCACGATCCTGCCGGGCAAGACGATGCAGTTCGAGGTCCACGACCTGCCGCACGAGGCGTGGTGGCGGACCTACGGCCGGCGCCTGGTCGGCGGCCTCGTGCTGGTGTTCCTGACCCTGGGCACGGTGTTCGCGCTGGTGCGGCCCAAGCCGGGCACGCTGCCCACCGCACGCTTCGACGCGCTGCTCGACGAGCTGGCCGCGCTCGAGGCCAGCGGCGAGAACCCGGCGCGCAAGGCCGAGCTGATGACCCAGCTCGAGGCGCTGTACCGACAGCAGCCGAAGTAGCGAATGCTCTCGTCGATCGTCGTCGAGAAGGTCAGCAAGCGCTACGGCGATCACCGCGCGCTGGCGGCGGTCGATCTGACGCTGACCGCCGGCTCGGTGTGCGCGCTGCTCGGGCCCAACGGCGCCGGCAAGTCGACGCTGCTGGGCATCCTGTCGACGCTGGTGCGGGCCACCGCCGGCACGATCGGCTACCTCGAGGGCGAGCGCCGGCGCAAGCTCGACGATCGGCTGCGGGCCGACATCGGCCTCCTGGCCCACAGCTCGCTGTGCTACGGCGAGCTGACCGCGATCGAGAACCTCGAGTTCTTCGCGACGCTGTACGGCGTGCCCGACGGCGCGGCGCGGGCGCGGACGCTGCTCGACGAGGTCGGGCTCGACGCCCGGGCCCGCGACCGGGCGGTGCGCACCTACTCGCGCGGCATGGTCCAGCGGCTGGCGCTGGCCCGCGCGCTGCTGGCCCGGCCGTCGCTGCTGTTGCTCGACGAGCCGTTCACCGGCCTCGACCGTGGCGGCGCGCTGGCGCTGGGCGCGCGGCTGGGGCAGGCCAAGGCCGACGGCGCGATCGTCGTGTGCGTGACCCACGACCTCGAGGCCATCGCCGGGGTCACCGATCACGTCGCGATCCTGGTGGGCGGCAAGCTGGCGTGCGACGAGCGCGACCCGGCGGGGTACTCGTACGCGGCGCTCCGCGAGCGCTACCATCACCATGCCGGGTAGCGGGCCCGCGTCGGCGGCCGATGCGGTGCCGGCCAGTTGCTCCGCCGGCGCGGCCCGGCGTACAACCGCCCCCGTGGGTACCCTGCGCCTCGTCGCCGCCGTCGCGGGCAAGGACCTGAAGGTCGAGCTGCGCAGCCGCGAGATCCTCTACACGATGGCGCTGTTCGCGGCGGTCATCGTGGTGGTGTTCTCGTTCTCGTTCGTCAAGGACCAGAAGGCGCTGGTGGCGGCGGTGCCGGGCGTGGCGTGGGCGGCGGTGGTGTTCGCCGGCACGATCGGCCTGGGCCGGGCCTTCGAGCGCGAGCGCGAGGGCGACACGATGCGCGCGCTCTTGCTGTCGCCGGCGCCGCGGCTGGCGATCTTCGCCGGCAAGACCGTCGCGATCGCGCTGCTGGTCGTGGCGGTCGAGGCGGTCGTCTTGCCGCTGTGCCTCCTGTTCTTCAACGTCGACCTCGGCGCCGCGGTGCTCGATCTGGTGCTGGTGCTGGTGCTCGGCGCGATCGGCTTCGCGATCGTCGGCACGGTCTTCGCGGCGATGCTCCTGCGGATCGCGTCGCGCGACGTGCTCCTGCCGGTCGTGCTCTACCCGATCCTGGTGCCGATGATCATGTCGGGCACCAAGGCGACCGCCGCGATCCTCGCGGCCAACGACGCCGACGCCTGGTTCTGGATCAAGTTCCTGGCCGCGTACGACTGCGTGTTCACGGTCGTGGCGCTGTGGACCTTCGAAGCCCTGGTGATCGAATGAGACGCATCCTGATCCCGCTGCTCGCGGCGTGCGCGGCGGCCGGCCTGGCCGGCACGCTGTACCTGGTCTTCTACGTGACCAAGCTCGAGCAGAACCTGTTCTTCAACCAGAAGATCTTCTACTGGCACGTCCCCAACTGGTTCATGTTGTTCTCGATGGTGTTCCTGTGCGGGGGCGCCTCGATCGGCTACCTGGTCAAGCGCAACCCGAAGTGGGACGACGTGGCCCACGCCGCCGGCGAGCTGGCGGTGCTGTTCGGGGCGATCGGCCTGGTCACCGGCTCGATCTGGGGCAAGGCGGCGTGGGGGCACTGGTGGATCTGGGAGCTGCGCCTGACGACCTCGCTGATCCTGTGGCTGACGATGCTGGGCTACGCGCTGGTGCGGCGGTTCGCCGGCCCGGGCAGCGAGCCGCTGTGCGCCGGCCTCGCGATCTTCGGCATGGTCAACGTGCCGCTGGTCTACTTCGCGGTGAAGCTGGCCGACAAGCTGGGCCAGGCCAGCGCGCACCCCAAGGCCAAGGTGGTGGCGCAGCTCGACGCGTCGATGAAGGGCACGTTCTGGCTGTCGGTGCTGACCTTCGCGCTGGTGTGCGCGCTGTTGTTCCTGGTGCGCATCGACGCGATCCGCGACGCCCGGCGCCTGCGCGCGGTGCGCGAGCGCGGCCTCGACGCCGGGATCCTCGAGCCATGATCCGTCCCCGCCCCCGTCACCGCCGTCTCTCCGAGGTCGCCATGCGGACACTCGTCTCGATCGTCACGTTGTCGTTGTCGCTGGCGGTGGTCGCCCCGGCGTGGGCGCAGCCCGCCGCCGACGCCGGCCCCGCCGCCCCGGCCCCCGATCCGGGCGCGGGCAGCGCCACCCCGCCCCCGGCCCCCGGCCCTGGCGCCGCTGCCCCGACCGCGGGCGCGCCCGATCCGGCCGCAGGCGGCGCGGCGCCGGCCGCGGGCAGCGCGGATCCGGCCGCGATCCGCCCGGTGCCACCGGCCGAGCCGCCGGCGCCGCCGCCCACCGGCGAGCCCCCGCTGTGCCGCCTGGCCGGCCCGCCGCCGAAGGCCGAGCCCGGCAAGCCCGCGCCGCCCAGCCAGCACAGCCCGATGCGGCAGGTGTGCGAGGACGAGCTGATCAAGGATCACGACTGGTGGTGGAACCTGGTCGCGCGCCTGCGCACCAGCGAGCACAACCAGACCGCGCGCGAGATCACCACCAACAACCGCCACGTCGTCGGGGCCTACGCGGCGATCTGGCTGCTCGCGGTCGGCTTCGTGCTGATCATGTGGCGGCGCCAGCAGGCGATGAAGGTGGAGATCGCGCGGCTCGAGGATCAGCTGCGCAAGGTCGAGGAGGAGGACGCCAAGCGCAAGGCCGCCAAGGCCAAGGCCGCGGCGCCGAAGGACGACGGAGGCGCGTCGTGACCTTCGGCCACATCTTCTTCATCCCGATGGTCGCGCTGACCGGGATCCTGGTCGGCTTCGTCTTCGGCGCCCGCGCCGCGCGCAACGCCGCCGACGCCCAGGCCCGCCGCGACGCCGAGCGCGACGCCGCCCGCGCCAAGCGCGCGGCCGAGCGCGGCGAGTAGCCAGGGCTCGGCGACGAGCCCTCCTGGAACTCAGGGCCGGTAGTCGGCGTCGACCGGCGGGCGGCGGTCGCACTCGCACAGGGCCGCGCGATCGGTCGACGAGCCGGTGCTGACGTCGCGCAAGAGGCCGCTGGCGCGGATCAGCGTGACCACCTGCTGGTCGTTCGACTGGTTGTCGGGCTGGCCGGTCTCCCAGGGCAGGTAGCTGGCGTTGCCGCCGGTGACCACCCGCCACACCCACGGCGTCGGCGCGTCGCGCATGACGCCGACCCACACGTCGCCGGCCGCGAGCGCGGCGAGCGCGGCGTTGACCGTGGCCAGCTCGCCGACGTTGTCGATCACGACCAGGTGGCTGAGCCCGGCGGTGTCGTCCTCGCAGTCGGCCTCGGCGGCGCGCCAGCTCTGGGCGGTGGTGATCAGCCGGTAGCCGCCGACGTAGTCGCCGGGGCACGGCGGCGGCGCGTCGATCGGGCGCGCGTCGATCGCGGCGTCGATCGCCGGGGCGTCGATGGGCCGGGCGTCGGTCGCGAGCGCGGCGTCGTCGGCCGGGGCGTCGGTGGGCGCCGCGCCGTCGCCGGCCGGCGTGAAGGCGCAGGCCGAGGTCAGGGCCAGCGTCGCGAGGGTGGAACGCAACACCGGCGCCGTATAGCAGGATCGCGCCCGGCGCTGGCGGTCAATCGTCCACCAGCGCGTCGGCCAGCGCCGCGGCGGTCGGGCGCGCCGCCGGGTCCTTGGCGAGCGCCGCCGCCACCAGCGGGCCCAGCCGCGCGTCGCCCAGCGGCGGGGCGTCGGCCTCGACCACCGCCGCCATCGACAGGTAGCTGGCGCCGCGGTGGAACAGCCGCGCGCCGGTGCACAGCTCCCAGGCGATGACGCCGAGCGCGAACACGTCGAGCGCCGGCGTCCACGCCTGGCCGCGCACCTGCTCGGGCGCCATGTACGCGGCGGTGCCGCGCACCGGGCCGTCGGCGCCGACCCGCCGCGCGACGCCGAGGTCGCACAGCACCAGCCCGCCGGGCCCGGCGATCAGGTTGGCCGGCACGACGTCGCCGTGGATCCAGCCCTGGGCGTGGAGGAACGCCACCGCGGCGGCGGCGGTGGCCAGCAGCGCCGCGACCGTGGCCGGCGGGTGCGCGACCCCGAGGCGGCCGCGCAGATCGACGCCGTCGACGCGATCGAGCACCAGGTACGGGCGGTCGCGATCGGCGCCGTGGGCGCGACCGCGCACCAGGTGGGGGTGCGGCGGGAGCGCGCAGGTGAGCTCGGCCTCGGCCGTGAACAGCGCTCGCAGCGCCGCGTCGCGGGCCGCGTGGCTGTGCAAGCGCTTGATCGCCACCGCCTCGTCGCCGTGCCGCCCGACCCGCACCTCGGCCAGCTCGCCGGCGGCGATGGCCTCGCCCAGGATCCAGCGGCCGGCGTGATCGTCGGGCACGACGGAATGCTAGCATCCGCCCGTGGCGTACGACCTGTCCCTCACCGAAGAGCAGCAAGCCCTCATCACCACCGCGCGCGACTTCACCAAGAAGGAGATCACGCCGGTCGCGGCGCACTACGACGAGCACGACGAGTTCCCGCGCGACATCTTGAAGCGCGCGTTCGAGACCGGGCTGATGAACGTCGAGGTGCCCGAGGCCTACGGCGGCCTCGGCGGCTCGTGCCTCGATCACTGCCTGATCCAGGAGGAGGTGGCCTACGGCTGCCTCGGCTTCAACACCTCGCTCGCGGCCAACATGCTGGGCGCGATGCCGGTGCTGGTGGCCGGCACCGACGAGCAGAAGCAGGAGTGGCTGGCGCGGCTGACCGACGGCGGCGAGTTCGCGGCCTACTGCTGCAGCGAGCCCGACGCCGGCTCCGACGTCGCCGGCCTGTCGACCCGCGTCCGCAAGGACGGCAGCGACTACGTGATCACCGGCCAGAAGCGGTGGATCACCAACGGCGGCGTCGCCGGCTGGTACACGGTGCTGGCGACGTTCGATCGCGGGCTCAAGCACAAGGGCATCGCGGCGTTCATCGTCGACGCCAAGAGCCCGGGCGTGAAGGTGGGGCGCAAGGAGAAGAAGATGGGGCAGCGGGCGTCGAACACCTGCGACGTCATCTTCGAGGACGTGCGCATCCCGGCGCGCAACCTGCTGGGCGAGGAGAACGGCGGCTTCAAGATCGCGATGAAGACCTTCGATCGGTCGCGGCCGTGGATCGCCGCCGGCGCCGCCGGCGTGATCCGCCGCGCGCTCGACGAGAGCCGCGCCTACGCGCTCGAGCGCAAGACCTTCGGCGTGCCGATCGCGCAGCACCAGGCCATCCAGTTCATCCTGGCCGAGATGGCGATCGCCTACGAGACGACGCGGCTCCTGACCCACAAGGCGGCGTGGCTGGTCGATCAGGGCGACCTGTCGTCGATCATCTCGGCCTACGCCAAGGCCTACGGCGCCGACGCCGCGATGCGGGTCACGACCGACGCGGTGCAGGTGTTCGGCGGCTACGGCTACACCAAGGAGTACCCGGTCGAGAAGCTGATGCGCGACGCCAAGCTCCTGCAGATCTACGAGGGCACGTCGCAGATCCAGCGCATGGTCATCGCCAAGAACCTGCTGGGGCGGGGATGACCGCGGCGGCGACGCCGATCGCCGAGGTCCCAGGCACGACCACCGGCTGGGTGCGGGGCACGCTGATCGGCGACGCGCCCATCACGGCGCCGCTGTCGGGGCGGCCGTGCTGGTACTACAAGATCGTCGTCGAGCTGGTCGGCGCGATGGTCGGCGACGACGGCGGCCGCCGGCTGGCCTACGAGGCGCGCGGGCAGTCGTTCGAGATCGACGACGGCACCGGCGTGGCGCTGATCGATCCCGAGGGCGCGCAGGTCGAGGTCGACTACGACCACGTCGTCGAGGTCGCGCCGGGCGCGCGGCTGGTGCAGCCGCTGGCCGAGCTGGTGCGGCGGTTCAAGCTGCCCGAGGCGACGGTCGTGCTGCGCGAGGGCGTGCTCGAGGTCGGCGAGGTGGTGGCGGTGCACGGCCGGCTGGTGCGCGAGGCCGACCCCGATCCGTCGCGCCGCGGCCCGCGGGTGCGCGTGGTCGGCGCCGGCCGCGAGCGGGTGTTCGTCAGCGAGCGCTCGGTCGACGGCTGGCGCGAGGCGTAGCGTTCGGCCGCGCCGCGACCGGCGCGGCTACTTGCGGGTGACGGTGACGGTGGGGCTGGGCCGCGCGACGTCGAGGTAGGCGAGCGCGCCGGCCTCGCCCTTGAGGTACGCGGCGAAGAACGCGGTGGCGTAGGCGGCGGTGATCGCGCGGCCGGTGGCGGCGTCGAGGTACGTGAACGGCTGGCCGTCGGTCTGGCGGGTGCCGGCGCCGCAGCCCGGCGCGAAGCCCTCGACCAGGCCGACCAGGTCCGACACCGACCAGTGGCCGGCGTCGGCGACCTCGCCGCGCCACGCGCCGGCGGTGGCCTTGTCGTAGTTGCCGCGGATCAGGTTGTTACCGAGCTCGGTGATCGAGTTGTCCTCGACCGCCAGCAGGAACCCCAGCGGCTTGGCGATCGACGCGACCGTGACGCCGGGCAGGAGCGGGTTCTCCATCGGCGCGGCCAGCGCCAGCGCGGCGTCGACGCGGGCGTCGGCCTGCGCGACCATGCCGGCGGTCACCGCGCCGAAGCTGTGGCCCAGCATGCCGACGTGCTCGCGATCGATCGCGGCGACCACCGCCGGCGGCAAGGTCGAGGTCGCGCCCAGCGCGGCGTCGAGGGCCAGCTCGACGTCGGCGACCCGGGTGGCCAGCGTCGTGGTGTCGAGCGGCAGGCCGTCGCCGGCCTGCTTGTTCCACAGCGTGTTGCCGGTGTGCTCGACGGCGACCACCACGAAGCCGTGGCTGGCCAGCCGCTCGGCGACGGTGGCCGTCGAGAACCGCGTGCACTCGTGGCAGTGCGAGACGACGATCAGCGGGAAGCTGCCGGCGGCCGGCGCGGCGCCGCGCGCGGCGTGGGCGGTGCGGGTCGCGCAGGTCGGCGCGGCGGTCGCGAGCAGGTCGGCGTAGGTGGTGCTGTTGGGCTCGGCCTCGAACTCGGCGTAGCCGAAGCCGGTGGCGGCGGCGGCGGCGGCGCTGGCCTCGGCCGGGAACCACGCCTGCGTGTGCAGGTCGCGGCTGCGGGCGGCGTCGGCGAGCACGACGTCGACGGTGCCGACCGGGTACGGGCCGGCGGCCTCGACCGAGAGATCGGGCGCGACGCCGGCGTCGGGGCCACCGCCGCCGTCGTCCCCGCACGCGGCGGCGGCGAGGAGCGAGGCGGCGAACAGGGCGAGCGCGGGGCGCACAAACATCCGCGTAGTCTACGCGGGGGCCGAGGGTGCGTGCGATGATGCGGCATGCCCGAGGCGCCGAAACCGGGGGACCTGATCGGCGGTCGCTACCGCCTGATCGAGGTGGCCGGCCGCGGCGGCATGGCCGACGTGTGGCGGGCCGAGGTCGAGGGCGATCGCGGCTTCCGCAAGGTGGTGGCGGTCAAGCAGATGCACCCCGGCCTCGCCGAGCAGCCGGCCTACGTGGCGATGTTCGTCGAGGAGGCCCGGCTGGGCGCGGCGCTCGAGTCGCCGAACCTCGCCGAGGTCCGCGACTTCATCGCCGACCGCGGCAACTACTACATGGTGCTCGAGTGGGTCGAGGGCGTCGACCTCGGCACCTGGACCCGCTGGCACTTCGAGCGCGGCGAGGGCCCGCGCTGGGAGCTGGTGGCGGCGATCGGCGTCGGCGTGCTGCGCGGGCTGGCCGCCGGCCACGAGCGGGTCGACGCCAACGGCCCGGCGCCGGTGGTCCACCGCGACGTCAGCCCGCACAACATCCTGTGCACGACCCGCGGCATGGTGAAGGTGATCGACTACGGCCTGGCGCTGGCCGCGGATCGCACCGTCGAGGCCACCGAGCCGGGCGTCGTGAAGGGCAAGATGTCGTACCTGGCGCCGGAGATCGTCGGCGGCGGTCGGCCGATCCCGCCGAGCGATCAGTTCGCGGTGGGCTCGGTGATGTGGGAGGCGCTGGTCGGCCGCAAGCTGTTCGACGGCGCCAACGACTACGAGACCTACGTCCGGCTGCGCGAGTGCCAGGTGCAGCCGCTCAAGCCGCTGCGCCCCGACGTGCCCGCCGAGTTCGCCGCGCTGATCACCCGCGCGCTGTCGGCCAAGCCCGACCAGCGCTACCCGAGCGCGCGCGAGTTCGCGCGGCAGATCGGCACCGTCCTGAAGAAGGTGCAGCTGCGCAAGGACCTGCACTCGATGCTGGCCAAGACCGTCAACGACGCGCGGGCGTCGCTGGGCATGGGCGTGCGCACCGGCGACCTGTCGGCGCTGACCCCGATCGCCGAGCTGCGGCCCGAGGATCAGCCGACCGCGTTCGGCGACCGGCTGCGCGGGCTGCGCCACAAGCTGCCCGGGCTGTTCGGCCGCAAGAAGTAGCGCGGCTACTGGACGTCGTAGCCGTCGAGCGTGCCGTCGTCCTTGAAGGTCAGCACGACCTTGACCGCCTTGTCGTCGGGCGCGACCACGTCGCACGTGACCTTGTGGTCGGCCGGGATCTTGTGCAGCCCGGGCGCGCCGCAGGTCACCGACTTGGGCGCGCCGGCCGCCTGCTGGCTCAGCTCGTCGTGCAGCATCGTCGCGGCCTTCTCGGCGAAGTAGGTCGGCTCGAGGATCTTGATCGAGTACTCGAAGTTCGAGCCCGACTTGCTGGTGATCGTGCCGACGAAGGTCAGCTCCTCGTCGCCGGCGGTCGTGGCCTTGCACTCGAACGTGGTGTTGACCTCGACCTTGATCGCCTTGGGGCAGGTGGCCTTCTTGAGCTCGACGCCCTGGGCCTTGGCCCAGTCGACGATCTTCTTCTCGACCTGCCCGCCGGCGGCCTTGGCGCTGCAAGCGGCGAGGGCGGCGAGGGCGGCGAGGGCGAGCGCGGCGGCGATCGGGGCGGTGCGCGTCATGGGCGCAGTATAGCCCGCCGCGATCACGCCGGCGGCGGCGCCGCCAGCGCGAGCTCGAGCAGGTCCGACGGCCGCGCCGGATCGTCGGCGTCGATCGACGCCAGCCAGCGATCGTGGAACCGCACCAGGCCCTCGACCTTGGCGGTCAGCGGGCGGCCGTCCTCGTCGACGATCGCCGCCCACCACGCGCGCGCGCCGGCGACGGCGCCGATCACGCTGCCGACCACCGCGCCGTCGTCGTAGGCCGAGGCGGTGGCCTCGGCGGTGGCGGCGAAGGCGAGGTCGTCGCCCCAGGCCTCGAGCTCGGTCAGCCGCAGCGCGACGTCGGCCAGCTGGCCCAGCGCCAGCGGCGTCCACGCGATCGCCGGCAGCGCGGCGCCGTCGGGATCGGCCAGCAGCGCCCGCAGCGCGTCGAGCGGCACCCGCGCGATCGCGTCGATAGTCGCGACGCCGTCGGCGCCCACGTCGCCGCCGCGGTTGCCCAGCACCAGCTGATCGCCGACCACGGTCGCGCCCTCGAGGTTGAGCGCGCCGGCGCCCAGGATCGGCTGGCGCAGCGCCGCGTACAGCCGTGGCAGCGCGACCAGCCGGGCGCCGCCGGCGTCGACCACCGCGGCCTGGCGGCGGATCGCCAGGCCGCTGTCGGAGCCGAGCGCGACCAGCGCGCCGTCGAGCGTGACGCAGGCCTCGAGATCGAGCTTGGCGGCCTTGTTGCCGCGGCCGCTGTCGAACTGGCGGCGGCCGTCGGGGCCGGCCGGCAGCGCGATCGGATCGCACAGACCCGTGCCGAGGTCGACGGTGGCGACGAAGCTGGCGTCGTCCGAGACCACCGCGACCTGGCCGCGCCACACCGTCAGCGCGCTGGCGGCGCGGACGTGGGCTGGCCGATCGTGATCCGGATCGCTCCCGCCGCGGTAGCGCAGGGCCAGCCGGCGCACCACGCGCCAGCTGCGATCGGGTGCGGGGGTGGCGTGCAGCATGGCGTGGAATCGTAGGGCCCCTGAGTGAACAAATCGATCGATTCCCGCGGTCGAGCGCCCGGATGGCAAGGCGCCGGTGCGGACCGCAGGGGAGCGTACTCGACGTACGTGACCCGAGGACCGGAACCGGCAACGCCGCCAGCCGGGATGCATCGGCCGCGCGAACGAGCGAGGTGTTCTCTCGGGGGCCCTCGGGCGCGGCGCCTGCTACCTTCGCGGGATGCCCGTCGGAAAGCGCTGGCTGGTGCCGGCCGCCTTGCTGCTCTCCACCGCCGGCGCGGCCGCGCAGCCGCTCGATTACGTGGTGGTTGACCCGCCGCACACCCGCGCCGGCGGCGGCGCCCGCACGATCTACCTCAACCGCTGCGCCGGGGGCTGCGCCGCGACCGCCGGCGACGACAGCGCCGCTCGCGACACCTCGTCGATCCTCGGGCGCGACAACACGCCGGCGTCGGTCGCGCTCGACCCGTTCGTCTGGGACCAGGCCACCTGGGACGCGGTCGTGGCGTGCACCCGCGCGCGCTACGCGCCGTGGGACATCACGGTGGTCACCGACGAGCCGACCAGCGGCCGCTACGTCGAGGTGATGGTGGCGGGGGTGCCGGCGGCGCTGGGCTTCGCGGCCAACACGCTGGGCGTCGCGCCGCTGACCAGCGACTGTTCGCCGTTGCCGTCGGCGCTGGCGTTCGCGTTCGCCAACGCGCACCCGCAGGGCGAGACCCAGATCGAGGAGCTGTGCACGACGGTGATCCACGAGGCCGGCCACCTGTTCGGGCTCGACCACGAGTTCGACTGCCGCGACCCGATGACCTACCTGCCGGCGTGCGGCACCAAGGTGTTCGTCAACCGCTCGCTGCCGTGCGGCGAGCTGATGGGCGAGCGCCCCTGCAAGTGCGGCGACACCCAGAACTCGTTCACGCGCCTGACCGCGGCGATCGGCGCCGGGACCGCGCCGGCCGCGCCGGCGGTGACGGTGGCGGTGCCCGCGCCCGACGCGACGGTGGCGTCGCGGTTCTCGGTGTTCGCGCTGGTCGACAGCCCGCGGCCGATCGCCGAGATGGCGCTGTGGATCAACGGCCGGGTCTGGGCCCGGCTGCCGGGCAAGACCGGCGCCGCGCCCTACGAGCTGCGGACCCCGGCCGAGGTGCCCGACGGCAACCTCGACCTCGACGTCCGCACCCGCGACGATCTCGGCAACGTGTCGTCGGTGACGCTGACCGTGCACAAGGGCGCGGCGTGCGTCGACGCGTCGACCTGCCTCGACGGCGACGCCTGCGTCGGCGGGGCCTGCCGCGCGCCGGCCGGCACCACCGCGCTGGGCGCGGCGTGCGACGCCGACGAGGCGTGCGCGAGCAAGCTGTGCGTGCAGGCGGGCGGCGTGGGCGTGTGCAGCACGCCGTGCTACCCGGCGGGCGCGGCCTGCGGCGACGGCCTCACCTGCCGCGCCGCCGACGACGAGGGCCTGGCGTGCCTGGTCACGATCGACGAGGGCGGGTGCTGCTCGACCAACCAGCGCCCGGGTTCGGCGCTGGCGCTGGGGGCGCTGGCGGCGGCGCTGCTGGCGCGCCGCCGGCGGTCACGCGGTCACGGCACGCCGTCGATGCAGCAGCCGACCGAGCAGAACTGATCGGTCGGGCACGGCGCGCCGGGGCCACACTCCGCGTGGCCCGCCGGGCACTGCGTCGAGCCCATGCACTCGGGCGGCAGGTCGCTGGGATCCTGGCCGGGGCACAGCACGCACATCTCGGGGCCGCACGGCGTGCCGCAGTCGGTGCGCTGGACACAGCTCGGGCACGCCACCGGATCGCTCAGGTGGTCGGCGTCGCAGTTGGGCGCGACCGCCGGGTTGGTCAGCACGTCGCGGCACACGTTGGTGACCGGATCGCACAGCGTGCAGCAGCCGAAGCAGTCGCAGCCGGGCGGGGTCAGCGGCGCGCACAGCGCGATGCACGCCTGGGTCTCGGGCGTGTTGCACTCGGCGGGGTTGTACTGGTTGGCGCCGAACGGGCAGCTGGCACGATCGGGGGCGCCGAGCAGGCAGCACACGTGGATGTCGCAGCCGTCGTTGCCCGAGCCGCTGTTGCCGTCGAAGAAGCAGTCCTGGTGGACGGTGTCGATGTTGTCGCCGGGGATGCCGGTGGCGAAGCTCGACTCGTCGTTGTCGAGGGCGCCGGTGCACTCGATGTCGGCGCCGTCGATGCGGCCGTCGCCGTCGTCGTCGACGCAGTTGTTGCACTGCGGCCCGCCCGCGGTGCACCCGGTGGTGCCGCCGTCGCCGGTGCCGCCGCCGTCGCCGGTGCCGCCGCCGCCGTCGCCGGTGGTGCCGCCGTCGCCGTCGTTGACGCTGCCGTCGCCGTCGCCGACCGGCGCGTCGGGGTCGCCGCTGCCGCCGCCCTTGTCGCTGCACGCCACGGCGGCCACCAGCACGACGGCCAGGATCGAACGGACTGCGATCATGTGTTCACTCCACGGGGGGCGTTGGTCACAGGCGCTCCAGCAGGGCGCGCGCGTCGAGGGCGTTGCGCCCGTGCGGGAACCGGCGGAGGTAGCGCTCGGCCAGCGATCGGGCCCGCGCGTGATCGCCGCGGTCGAAGGCCAGCCGTGCGGCCGCGAACAGCGCCGCGTCGGCCCACGCCGGCGCGGCGTCGGCGAGCGCGAGGTAGGCCGCGAGCGCGCGGTCGGGCGCCTGGGCCTCGAGCGCGGCGGCGGCGGCGAAGGCGGCCTTGGGATCCAGCGGCGGGGCGACGGTCGGCGCGGCCGGGGCGGTGGGGGCGCGGCGCTCGACGCGCGCCGCGGGCGGCGGCGCCGGCGTCCGCGGCGGCGCGCTCGCGACGGTGGGCGGGGCGTCGGCGGCGATCGCCGGCGCGGGCGCCGCGTCGATCGCCGGCGCGAACGTGGCGGGCGCGGTCGGCGCGGCGGCCAGCGTCCCGTCGCGCAGGAGGCCGTGGTCCCAGACCTGGCCGGCCGCGACGCGATCGCGCTGGCCGTCGGCGACCACCTCGACGATGCCGTGGGTCACCTCGACCTGCGCCGACTCGCCGTCGCGGATGACCGTGAAGCCGGTGCCGATCACGGTCACCCGGACCGCGCCGACGTGGACCACGAACGGCGCCCGGCCGGCGCGCGGCGCCACCTCGAAGTGGGCGCGGCCGTGGTCGAGCACGAGGTCGACGCCGCGGCGATCGTCGCCCGACAGGAACAGCGCCGAGCGCGGCGCCAGCTGGATGTCGGCGTCGCCGAAGGTCAGCGCGGTCGGGGCGTCGGCGCTGGTCACGCGCGCCGGCGTCGCGGTGCCGGTCGGCATGCTCAGCGGCGCCGGCTGCGCCGCGTGGTCCTCGCCGCGCGGCCACAGGATCGCCACGGCGGCGGCGGCGGCGATCGCGGTCGCCGCGACCACCGGCCAGCGCCAGCGCGCGGCGCGCGGCGGGGCGACCTCCGCGGCCTCGGCCGTCGCCGGCGCGTCGAGCGACTGCCACAGCCGGCGCTCGAGTCGCGCCCAGGTGAGGTCGGGCAGCGGCTCCACCGGCGGCACCAGATCGTCGCGATCGTCGCGCATCACGCCACCCCCTCGGCATCGCCGGCGAGCGTGGTCACGTACTCGCGCAGCAGCGGATCGACCGCGGCGCGCTTGTCGATCGCCTTCTTGGCCCGCCACACCTGGGTCTTGACCGCCGACAGCGACGCGCCGGTGATCTCGGCGACCTCGGCCAGCGAGCGGCCGTCGATGACCGCCAGCGCGAACGCGACCCGCTGCACCGGATCGATCCGGTCGAGCGCGTGGTACAGGCGCGCCAGCGCGGCGCGGGCCCGGACGACCTGATCGGTCGACGGCGCCTCGCTCTCGATCTCGAGCTGGGCGACCGGCACCGGCCGCTTGCGCCGCAGGTGGCTCAGCGCGACGTGGGTGCCGACCGAGCAGCACCACGTGAGCAGGCTGGAGCGACCGGCGTAGTTGCCGATCGAGCGGAACACCGCGAGGTAGGTCTCCTGCAGCAGGTCCTCGACCTCGCGGTTGCTGCCGAGCACGCGGTAGAGCGTGTGGTGGACCGCGGTCCGGGTGCGCAGGAACAGATCCCGCTGCGCGGCCCGGTCGCCGCGCGCACACAGCTCCGCCACTTCGGCGTCGCTGGTTCGGCTAACCGCAGCCATCACGACCCGTTAGTGCGCTCATCCCCTTCCAGGGTCGCATGTTTCTTTCAGGGAAACTGCAGCCCCGCCGAGATCGCGAGCCACGGCTCGACGCGGGCCGGGGCGGTGACCCGGAGCTGGCCGCGGATCTCGAGGTCGGCCGGCACCCCGGTGAGGGCGGCGGTGGCCCCGAGCAGCCACGGGCCACGCCGCCAGAGCACGTCGGCGGCGGCGTCGAAGAACAGCGAATAGTTGATGACCGTGACGGTCTTGCCGCTGGCGGCGTTGAGGCCCTCGACCCGGCTGCGCAGCGCCCCCACGCCGATCCGGGGCCGGATCGACCACCCCCGCCCCAGCCGGACGCGATGGCCCAGATGTGCGCCGATCAGCGCTTCGGACCACACGGTGGTGCGGTCGACGTCGATGTCGGAGCCCAGGTCGCAGGTCAGAAAGCCGTCGATCAGCGGGGTGGCGACGCCGGCGGCGAGCACGAGCCGCTCGCGGGTGCCGAAGCCGCCTTGATCGAAGCGGACCCCGAAGCCGACGGAGGCGAAGCCGGCGAGGCGCGGCGGGGCGGGCGGCGGCGGCGGCGGCGGTTGCGGTGGCGGCGGGTCGATCAGCGGCGGCGGCGGGTCGACCGGCGTCGCGCCGTCGGTGGGCGGCGGGCCCAGGCGCATCCACGTCTTCAGCGTCAGCGCGATCGACGCCGCCTCGACGTCGTCGATCTGCGCCGGGACGTCGCGGGTCTGGACGCCCGGCTCGCCGACGTGGAACAGCTCGAGCGTCGTCCCCCGGACCGTCGCGACGTAGGTCGCGCGGTAGGTGGCGGCGGCCTGGTCGGCCGGCATCGGCGCCGTGACCACGACCACGCGGATCTGCCACGGGCCGAGCCCGGTGGTCACCGCGTCGACCAGCGGCGTCGGCGGCGCGACCAGCACCAGCGTCGGCGGCGGCTCGGCGTGGGCGACGCCGAACCCGGCGAGCCACAGCGCGAGCGCGAGCACGATGCGGTAGGCTGCGCTCCTCCCGTGGCCGCCTCGCGCACCTCCCTCGCGTCGCTCGCCGCCGCCGCGAGCGTCGCGCTGGCGGCGCCCGCTGCCGCCGAGCCGGCGCTGGCGGTCGGCGCGACCCGGCCGCCGCCCGGCCACGGCGCGGTCCAGCTGATCGACGAGCGCAGCCTGACCGTCGGGCAGGTCGGCGCCGCCTGGGCGCTGGGCCTCGACGCCGTGGTCGGCGTCACGCCCGATCTCGCGATCGGCGTCAGCCACAGCGCGGCCGCGCTGGGCGAGCCCCGCGACGGCGGTGGGGTGTGCATCGACAGCACGGCGCACGACTGCGCCGGACTATACGCCGGCGGGTTCGTCGATGCCCGCTGGCGGGTGCCGGGCGCCGCCGCGCTCACCGGCGTGGTCCGCCTCGGCGTCGGCGCGGCGTGGTCGCCGCTGCTGCGGCTCGGCGTGGTGGCGCGCGGCGCCGAGCGGCACCTGTGGTGGCGGATCGCGCCCGAGGTCGCGGTCGCGCTCGATCGCGCCGACGGCGATCGCGACGCGCTGGGCGTGCCGGCGTGGCTGGGCGTCGATCTCGGCGCCGGCAGCGCGTGGCTCGCCACCGGCGTGCGCGGCGAGCTGACCGGCTTCGCCGACGCGCTCGTCGTGCCGCTGGCCGCCGGCGTCGAGGGGCGCTACCGCGGCGCCGCGATCGGGTTGAGCGCGGGCTACCCGCAGCTGCTCGGGCGCCACGCGTCGACGCGGGTGCGCGCGCTGGCGTGGTGGATCGGCTGGGGCTGGTAGGCCGCGCCGGTCACGCCGCGACGACGTGGCGGGTCTCGCCGTCGTCGAGATCGACGAAGTCCAGCTCGCTGGCGTCGGCGGCGCTCAGCTCGCCGAGCCCGGCCAGCGCGGCGTCGAGCGCGGCGTCGTCCTGGCGGAACAGCACGTCGCTCGCGGCCTCGTCGGGGCGGCGCTCGCGCGCCACCAGCTGCGCCAGCGCGGCGATCGCCGCCGGCAGCCGCCGCGCCGGGATCTTCGCGACCAGCCGGCCGAAGCGCGCGCCGGTCGCGGTGGTCGCGCCGCCGACGTGGAGCAGGTACTGCGGCACCGCGCGCCCGCCCAGCTTGCGCACGCCGCCCTGCAGGCCGATCGCCGCGACGTGGTGCTGCCCGCACGAGTTGGGGCAGCCCGAGATCTTGATCGTCAGGTCGGGCGCGGCGGCGATCACCGCGGCGTCGAGCGCCAGCGCGTCGGTGAGCGAGCGCGCCGCGCCGCGCGAGGTGGTGACCGCCAGCTGGCAGCTGGTGGCGCCCGGGCACGACGTGACGTCGACGATCGTCCCGGCGCCGGTCAGCGCCAGGTCGGCGTCGACCAGCGCCGCGTGGACCAGCGGCAGCCGCTCGGTCGGCAGCCACCGCAGCACGACGTCTTGATCGTTGGTGGTGCGCAGCTCGCCGTCGGCGTGGGTGTCGACGATCGCCGCCAGCGCGCGCAGCTGCCCGCTGGTGAGATCGCCCAGCGGCACCCGCACCCGGGCGATCGCGTAGCCCGCCTGGCGCTGCGGCGCGACCGCGGCCGCGACCCAGGCGTCGAAGCCGGCGCGCGGCGTCGCCGCCAGCGGCAGCCGCGGCCGCGGCGTCGGCGCGGCCAGCGCGATCGGCGTGTACGGCCGGCCGCCCTCGGCGGCGATCGCGGCGCGCTCCTCGCGGTACAGCTCGCGCACCCGATCGGCGCCGAGCTTGTCGATGGCCCACTTGAGCCGGGCCTTGGCCCGGTTGTCGCGGTTGCCGTGGTGGTGGAACACCCGCACCACCGCCTCGGTGGCGGCCAGCAGCTCGGCCACCGGCACGAACTCGTCGAGGACGATCGCCGAACGGCGCAGCGTGCCGAGGCCGCCGCCGGCGATCAGCCGGAAGCCGGGCGCGCCGTCGGCGGCGGTGGTCGCGAGCAGCCCGAGGTCGTTGATGAACGCCTGCGAGCAGTCGCCGCCGCAGCAGCCGCCGATCGACGGCTTGAGCTTGCGCGGCAGCTTCGACGACCACGGCCCGCGCAGGAAGTGGCGGACCATGGCGTCGACGTAGGGCGACACGTCGAACGGCTCGTCGGCGCTGACGCCGGCGAGCGGGCAGGTGGTGACGTTGCGCACCGAGTCGCCGCACGCCTCGCGGGTGGTGAGCCCGCCGTCGGCCAGCGCCGCCAGCGCGGCGTCGACCTCGCCGCTCGGGACGAAGTGCAGCTGGAAGCACTGCCGGGTCGTGACGTGGGCGATGCCGCCGGCGTGGCGCGCGGCGACGTCGGCGACGGTGCGCAGCTGCGCCGAGGTGATCGCGCCGCCCGGCACCTTGACCCGGATCATCGAGCGGCCGTCCTGGCGCTGATCGTAGACGCCGCGCAGCCGGCGGAACTTGCGCCAGTCGTCGGCGGTGAGCTCGCCGCGCTCGAACGCGCCGAGCGCGGTGACGAACTCGTCGACGTCCTCGGCGGCGGCGAGGTGCAGGCGCGACGGGTGGGGGCTGACATCGAGATCGGTCACGGGAGGCTCCAGGTCACAGGGCCGCGCGGGCCGCGGGGGTGGCGGCGAAGGCCGGCGCCAGGGTGGTGGCCAGGTCGACGACGGCGCCGATCACCAGCACCGCCGGCGCGTCGGGATCGACGTCGGCGCCGGCCAGCGTGGCCAGCGTACCGAGCCAGCGGGCCTGATCGCCGTGCGACGCGCTGGCGACCAGCGCGGCCGGCGTCGCCGCCGGCCAGCCGCGCGCGATCAAGAACCCGGCGATCGCGCCGCGGGTGCGCACGCCCATCAGCACGACGACGGTGGCGCGGCCCGGCGGCAGCTCGCCGAGGATCGGCGCGTAGGCGCCCTCGGCGTGGCCGCTGACCACGACGAAGCCCGAGGCCAGGCCGCGGTGGGTGACCGGGATGCCGGCCAGCGCCGGCGCGGCCAGCGCCGAGCTGACGCCGGGCACCACCTCGAACGGCACGCCGGCGGCGGCCAGCGCGAGGCCCTCCTCGCCACCGCGACCGAGCACGAACGGGTCGCCGCACTTGAGGCGCACGACCCGCTGGCCGCGCCGCCCGGCGCGCACCAGCAGCGCGTTGATCGTGGCCTGATCGATCGAGTGGCGCCCGGCGCGCTTGCCGACGAAGCAGCGGCGCGCGCGCGGCGCCAGCGCCAGCAGATCGCCGGGCACCAGCGCGTCGTTGAGCACGAGGTCGGCGGCGGCCAGGCGCGCGAGCGCGCGGCGGGTGAGCAGATCCGGATCGCCGGGGCCAGCCCCGACCAGCGACACCAGCGCGGTCATGCGTTGCCTCCCTGGCGTGCCGCGCACAGCGCGGCGAACAGCCGATCGCGGCGTTCGGCGAGCGGCACGTCGGTGCCGCGCAGCTCGGCGCGCAGCGCCACCGCGGTCGCCAGCCACGCGTCGAGATCGTCGGGCAAGAGCGCCGCGACCGCCTCGCGCAACAGGCCGGCCAGCGCGGGCGCGGCGCCGCCGGTCGAGATCGCGATCGTGACGTCGCCCTTGCGCACCACGCCGCCGAGGTACGCGGTGGCGCTGGCGCGATCGTCGACCGCGTTGACGAACAGGTTGCGCGCGGCGGCGGCGGCGGCCACCGCGCGGTTGACCTCGGGCGGCGCCGCGGCGATCACGAAGCGCGCGTCGTCGAGATCGCTGGCGACGAAGCCGCGCGCCACCCACGTCACGTCGGGGCGGCGGCAGCCGCGATCGAGCGTGGGCGAGACGATCGTCACCCGCGCGCCCGCGGCGAGCAGGCCGTCGAGCTTGCTGGCCGCGACCGGGCCGCCGCCGACGACCACCACCGGCGCGCCCTCGAGGCGCAGGAACACCGGGTACACCGGCGCCGCGCTCACGACGGCCTCCGCAGCCCGGCGGCGGCGACGCCGTCGAGCACCGGCAGCCGCGCCGCGGTCGGCGGGGCCTCGCGCTGGTGCAGCCCGCACTCGTCCTTGGCCCGGCCGCGCCACCGCCCCGACCGCGGATCCTCGCCGGCGGCGACCGGCGACGTGCACGGCGCGCAGCCGATCGACGGGTAGCCGCGGGCGTGGAGCGGGTTGGTCGGCACGTCGTGGTCGGCGAGGTGCTGCCACACCTGCGCGCTGGTCCACGCCACCAGCGGGTTCACCTTGACCAGGCCGAAGCGGCGATCGGCCTCGACTACCGCCGCGGTCGCGCGGTCGGCGGTCTGGTCGCGACGGATCGCGGTGATCCACGCGTCGTGGCGCGCCAGCTCGGCGGCGAGCGGCGCCAGCTTGCGCCGCGCGCAGCAGGCGTCGGGCTCGCGGGTCCACAGCGCGTCGCCGACCTCGGCCGCCTGCGCGGCGACGGTCTGCGCCGGCGTCACCGCGCGGATCGGCCGCCGGTAGCGCGCCTCGAGCGCGCGCCACAGCGCCCGGGTCTCGTCGAACAGGAGGCCGGTGTCGAGCGTGAACACGTCGATCGCCAGGTCGTGGCGGGCGATCAGATCGAACAGCACGCCGTCCTCGGGGCCGAGGCTGGTGGCCAGCGCGACCCGCGGGTAGGTGGCGGCGGCCCAGCGCAGCACCTCGAGCGCGGGCGCGCCCTCGAGCGCGCGGGCGGCGGCGGCGAGGTCGGTCACGCGGCCTCCGGGTGGGGCGCGGCGAACATCGCGGCGCGATCGCCGGCTGCGCGGGCATCCGTCATGGTAGACATACGTCTACCGGGGCGGATGGCGGCTGTCAAGATAAAGGACGTTCGTCCGTGATGGCGGAATTGCCCCGCGCCCCGAGATTCGTCCGCCCCGCGCGGAATCGTTGTCAGGTCGGGGCGGGTTCGAAGCACGAGCCAGCGACATGGGACAGGCGATCACCGATGACGAGCTGGTGGCGGCGAGCCGCCGCGGCGAACGCGACGCCTTCGGCGCGCTGATCGAGCGCCACCTGGACGCGGTGTGGGCGGTGTCGTTCAGCCGCACCCGCGACCGCGCGCTCTCCGACGACGTGGCCCAGGACACCTTCGTGGCCGCGTGGGCCCAGCTCGATCGGCTGCGCGAGACGTCGCGGCTGCGGGCCTGGCTGTGCGGCATCGCCCGCAACCTGGCGACCAAGGCGCGGCGCCGCGCCGGCCGCGAGCGCCCCGACGACCAGCTGGCGCCGACCGACGTCGCCGCCTCGCCGTACGACGCGCTGGCCCGGGTCCAGACCGACCGCGTCGTCGAGCGGGCCCTGGCCGAGCTGCCGGCGAGCTACCGCGAGGTGCTGGTGCTGTACTACCAGCACGAGCGCTCGATCCGCGACGTCGCCAGCGCGCTGGGCATCCGCGAGGAGGCCGCGATGCAGCGGCTGACGCGTGGCCGCCGGCTGCTGGCGACGCACGTCGTCGGCGAGATCGACGGCGCGCTGGCCGCGCGCAAGCCGCGCAAGGCCGCGGTCGCCGCGGTGCTCGCGGTGCTGCCACCTCGCTCGCCATCGGTGAACGCCTGGCCCCTGCACTCCGTTCCCGCCGGGACGCGAGGAACAACCCGGACTGCTGCAGGAGCAAGGATGCTGAAGATCGCTGCCCTCGTGTTCGTCACCGCCGGCGCCGCCGGCACCACCTACGTCGCCACCCGCGGCGACGCCGCGCCGAGCCACCGCTCGGATCCCGCCGCGCTCACCGCCGTCGCCCCGGCCGCCGCGTTGCCGCCGCCCCCGACCCGCGCGCCCGCCGCGCGTCCGCCCGCCCCGCCGCGCGCCGCCGCCGCTGCGCCCGCCGCGGGCTCGTGCGATCCGGCCGCCGGCCCCGGCGCGTGCGTGCCGGCCGACGTCGACGACGGCGAGGTGATCGACCCCGCCACCGTCGACGCCACCGGCCTGTACCGCGGCCTGGCCCGCGGCCCGGTCGACGCGCCGGTGCAGATCGCCGTGTTCCAGGATCTCGAGTGCCCGTTCTGCGCGATGGTGATCGGCACGATCGATCAGCTGTGGGACGAGTACCCCGGCAAGCTGCGGCTGGTGGTCAAGGACTTCCCGTTGCCGCATCACGCCCGCGCGCGCCTGGCCGCCGAGGCGTCGCGCGCCGCCGACGCCCAGGGCAAGCTGTGGGAGTTCCGCGACCTGTGCCTGGCGTTCCAGGAAGACCTCGATCGCGGCGCGCTGATCGCGCTGGCCCAGCGCGCCGGCCTCGACGTCGCGCGCTTCACCGCCGACCTCGACGGCCACCGCTTCGCGGCCGCGGTCGACGCCGACCTCGCCACCGGCACCACGCTCCGCGTCGATGGCACGCCGTCGTTCTTCATCAACGGCCGCCGGTTCACCGGGGCCCAGCCGATCGAGGCGTTCCGCGCCGCGATCGACGCGGCCCTGGCCGACGCGCCGTGACGCCCCCGCCGGGCGTGACGTCGGGTCACGGGTGACAAGCCCCGGCCGCGCGGGTACGTTGGCCGCATGGTCGCTCCCACCGCGTCGTCGTCGTCGTCCCCCGGCACCCCGCCCCCGATCGGCCCCGAGGTGCTGCGCGTCCACGCGCCCGCCGACGGCGCGCTGCTCGGCGAGGTGCCGATCGTGTCGGCCGCCGGCGTCACCGCCGCGGTGACCCGGGCCCGCGCCGCCGCGTCGTCGTGGGGCGCGCTGACCTACGCCGAGCGCGAGGTCGAGCTGGTGCGCTGGCGCCGGGCGCTGGCCGACGCCGCCGACGAGCTGGCCGAGCTGATCCACCGCGAGAACGGCAAGCCGCGGCTCGACGCGCTGGTCGAGGTGATGATGGCGCTGTCGCACCTCGACCACGCGGCCAAGCGCGCGGCCAAGGCGCTGGCGCCGGAGAAGGTCGGCACCGGCATCCTCGCCAACTTCCGCGCGACGGTCAGCTACCACCCGCTCGGCGTGATCGGCGTGATCGGCCCGTGGAACTACCCGATCTTCACGCCGATGGGCTCGATCGCCTACGCGCTCGCCGCCGGCAACGCGGTCGTGTTCAAGCCCAGCGAGCTGACCCCGCTGGTGGGCGTGAAGTTCGTCGAGCTGGCGCAGAAGGCGTTCTCGGTCCCCGACGTGCTGCAGATCGTCACCGGCGCCGGCCCCACCGGCGCGGCGCTGTGCAAGGCCGGCGTCGACAAGCTGGCGTTCACCGGCTCGACCGCGACCGGCAAGAAGGTCATGGCGGCGTGCGCCGACACGCTGACCCCGGTGCTGATGGAGCTGGGCGGCAAGGATCCGATGATCGTCGCCGAGGACGCCGACGTCGACGCCGCCGCCGAGGCCGCGGTGTTCGGCGCGCTGACCAACACCGGCCAGGCCTGCATCTCGATCGAGCGGATCTACGTCGCCGCGCCGATCTACGATCGCTTCGTCGACAAGGTCGTCGCCGAGGTCGCCAAGGTCAAGGTCGGCGGCGACGACGGCCACGTCGGGGCGATGACCTCGAAGGCGCAGGTCGGCATCGTCAAGGATCACCTCGAGGACGCGGTCCGGCGCGGCGCCAAGGTGCTGGCCGGCGGGCCCGACGCGATCGTCGGCAACTTCATCCAGCCGACGGTGCTGGTGGACGTCACCGACGACATGAAGGTGATGGCCGACGAGACGTTCGGCCCGGTGATCCCGATCGTCAAGGTGGCGTCGACCGAGGAGGCGCTGCGCCGCGCCAACGCGACGTCGTTCGGGCTGGGCTCGTCGGTGTTCGGCAAGCGCGGCAAGGAGCTGGCCGATCGGGTCAAGGCCGGCATGACCGCGGTCAACTCGGTGATGGCGTTCTCGGCGATCACCTCGCTGCCGTTCGGCGGCGTCGGCGACTCGGGCTTCGGCCGCATCCACGGCGATCAGGGCATCCGCGAGTTCGCGCGGACCAAGGCCACCGCCGAGCAGACCTTCGCGCTGCCGATCAACATGATGTCGTTCCGCCAGCCGGCCAACGCCTACGAGCGCATGCGCGGCATGATCAAGCAGCTGTACGGCGCGGGGCCGGTGGCCAAGGTGAAGGACGCGCTGGGCCGCCTGCTGTGACCGCGGCGGCGCGGGCGCGGATGGTCGACGACGACATCGCCGCCCGCGGCGTCGGCGATCCCCGGGTGCTCGCCGCGATGCGCGCGGTGCCGCGCGAGCGGTTCGTGCCGCCGGCCCTGGCCGAGCTGGCCTACGCCGATCGGCCGCTGCCGATCGGCGAGGGCCAGACCATCTCGCAGCCCTACGTCGTGGCGTGGATGGTCGAGGCGCTCGAGCTGGCGCCGACCGATCGCGTGCTCGAGATCGGCACCGGCTCGGGCTACGCCGCGGCGGTGCTGGCGCAGCTGACGCCGCACGTGTGGTCGATCGAGCGCGTGCCGGCGCTGGCGGCGCGGGCCCGCGCCAACCTGGCCGCGGCCGACGTGACGACGGTGCAGGTGATCGAGGGCGACGGCACGCTCGGCCTGCCGGCGCTGGCGCCGTTCGACGCGATCGTGCTGACCGCGGCCGGGCCGGCGGTGCCGCCGGCGCTGTCCGCGCAGCTCGCCGATGGTGGCCGGCTGGTGGCGCCGGTCGGCGTCCAGGACGGCCCGCAGGAGCTGGTGCGGCTGCGCCGGGCCGGCGCGCGGCTCGAGCTCGAGGCGCTGGGCGCGGTGCAGTTCGTGCCGCTGATCGGCGCCCAGGGCTTCGCCCCGCGCTGAGTTCCAGGGGGCGTGTCGCCACCTGATCACTGGTTCTGGGATCACGAACGACGTGATCAGGGGTAGCGGTACGCGCTGTGTGGGTTGTGAAGAACGGCGCCCCGACGATCGCGGTGGAGGTCGCGCTCCTGGCCGCGCCGTTCGCCAGCTCGCGTCGCAGTCGCAGACTGGAGCCCACGACTCGTCCTCGGCGCTTGACGCAAGCGGACGCTGCGCGGTCGGCCGCGCGGCAAGCACCGGGTGCGGCCGTTCCACGATCGCCGCCTGCCGGTCCACGTCGTCCTCCGCGTCACCCGGCAGGTCGGGCGGCTGCGACGGCCCCAGGCCTACGCGGCGGTCCGCGCGGCGATGATCGCGCTGGTCGGCCGCGCCGACTTCCGCGTCGTCCACCTGTCGATCCAGCGCCACCACATCCACCTCTCGTGCGAGGCCGACGATCGGCGCAGGGCGGCTGGAAGCGCGGCGGCCCGGCGCCCAGCCTGTGGGAGCGCCCTGGACCGCTGGCCTGAGGCATCGGTCCTGCGGGGGCCCAAGGCATGCGGCCACCCTGGCTGCAGGTGTAACCCATGTCCCCGGTCTACCTGTCACCCATGTACCCGGTCTGCACCATGCCCCGACGGGGCCCCCTCCCAAGACCTGACCATTGATCACATCTCGGGAATTTCGGCCCAAGGCCGTGGATTTGCTCGAGGTGCAGAATAGCCAGCTTGCGTGGGCCACGTCGACGTTTGGTGATGCAGCGCTCGGCGACGCGCGACG
>JAEUJY010000083.1 GCA_016794525.1 Myxococcales bacterium | reverse complement strand
GGATCCACGATCAGCGATGCAGCTTCCATCACCTCGGCAACCATCGCCAGCGCCTCCGGATTCCCACTTCCCGGAGATCCGATCGGCGCCGCGCAACCCCGCGTCATCCGATCAGTTCGTCAGAGCCGGTATGAACTCTGGAGCGCGTCGGTGCGCCGCGGCCGCGCGCCGGTCCACGACGTGAGGCCCATGTTGGGCTTCTCGGCGTCGGCGCGCGCGGCGATGACCTCGGCGGCGGTCTGGCCGTGGACGGCGTAGTGCAGCTTGTTCTGGACCGTGGCGAAGAACCGCTGGGACGCCTCGGCGCTGGGATCGTAGTCGACGCTGGTCGCGTAGATCTCGAGGACCTTCTTGTAGAACACCTTCTCCGACGACCGGATGTCGCGGATGCGCGCGAGCAGCTCTTCGAAGTAGTCGGTGCCGCCGGCGCCGCTCGGGTTCTTCAGCCGCTCGTCGTCGAGCGTGAAGCCCTTGACCGCGAACTCGGTCAGCCGAGCCGTCGCCCATTGCCGGAACCGCGTCCCTTGCGCCGACCGAACCCGGTAGCCGACCGCGATGATGGCGGGCAAGTTGTAGTGCTCGACCACCCGGGCGACCTGGCGAGAACCCGTGCGATTTCGCTCCTCTTGAACTATCCGGAACTTCCGGATCGTTGCGGCCGGGTCGAGCTCCTGCTCGTCGTAGATGTTCGCGAGGTGCTCGCTGATGGTACGGATGTCCTTGTCGTAGAGGCTGGCGATCTGCCGCTGCGGCAGCCACACCATCCCCTCGACCAAGCGCACCTGCACCTTGGCGGTCCCGTCCTCCGCGGGGAACACCACCACCTCCCCCAGCCCGCCGCCCGACTCCATCTCGCCACCCTTGTCCCTGCTCACAGCGCAGCCTCCACCGCTCGTTCGGCCTCCCTTATACGCAGCTCCCCTGACAACAGCTTCGGCAGCAGCAGGTCGCGCAGCTCGGCGAGAGTGCGGGACTCTTTCCCGTTTGCGAAGATGCGCGCCAACAACGGCTCGGCTACCGTACTAAACGCAGCCACAAGCCCTGCCGGTGGCAACGGGAACGACAGTGCCCTTGCCGATGTGGAATTCAATCCGGGGATTGCTACACCGGTTCCTCTACGGCGCATCTCATCGAGCGATGAGTCGGAGGCCAGCTGAAAATACAGGAATGCCTGTGTGACCGGTGGGCGAGATCGGATTCTGTAGACGTGCTCATTGATGCCGAATTTCGCGAATGGGAAACCGTCCCCGAACATCGAAACGTGAGGCTCGAACTCGCCAGGACGACCGCCATCCTTGTAGAGCAGTACATCGCGATCTTCGACGCGCCCCTTGGTCATTGCATGGTAGTAGTCCTCAGGGACGTATCGTGTCTTTGAGAAGTCAAAGTCCCCCACGCGACTGATGCTCTCCGCGCCGACTGAGGGGATGCCGCACGTAATGTGCCTGACGCCGCCCTTGGGGCGTCCGCCGGTCTCGAGAACGGAGACGAGGGAGCCAAGATCTGCGACCACCCACCCCGCGGGATACTCCGAACCCGAAGCGAGCGACGAAGGGAACATCGCGGCGGTGGCGGCGTCCATACCGAACGGGGCGCGGCCGGCCATCTTGGCGCGCACGGGGTCGAAGTCG
Source organism: Myxococcales bacterium (assembly GCA_016794525.1). Classification (GTDB taxonomy): domain Bacteria; phylum Myxococcota_A; class Polyangia; order Haliangiales; family Haliangiaceae; genus UBA2376. The sequence goes on along the minus strand of JAEUJY010000083.1, from coordinate 73,762 downwards.
ACGAACCAGCTCTTGAACAGCGCCCGCGCCATCGCCTCCAGCGTCTCGTTCATCTGCCGGTTCAGCTCAATCTTCTCATCCAGGGCGATGAGTACCTTGCATACGGAGTTCTGCTGTTCCAAACTTGGCCACGGCACCTCTAGTCTCGCTAGGTCGCGGCCCCGTATCCCCGCAGCTGCAACCTGCTCTACAATGCTAGCGACGCTGCGTTTTCCGCGACGACTTGTGAAATAGTAGTAGTAGTAGTGCGGATTGGCATTCTTTTTGTCCAATCGACAGCGAATGATGTGTGACTCGAAGCAAACCGGCTCGCCATCGCCTATGAATATCGAGCACTTTCCCGCTCCTTCGAGTGTAAGCGACTGACGCGCAAAAAGGAGGTCGCCCGGCGCCAACAAGCTATGGACTTCATTTGCCTCTAAGGGAGCCCTGTCCATCGGGGCATTCCGTATCCGCGAGAGCGAGAATATCTCCTTCATGTTGACGAGCTTGACGCCGGTGCCTCGCACCGCGCTGGGCTTTGTGAGACCATTCCGTAGAGGCTCAGCCAAGAGGCTCTCAAAGCGCGCTGTTCGCATTGGGTGCACTCCTATCTTTCGCCGATCCTGTTGGCCTGGCTTCTAATCAGAGCCTCGAGCTTGCGCCCCTCCGCAAACTGCCCCTCCAGCTTCGCCACCAGCTTCGGGAAGCGCACCTCGAACGGCTCGCCGTCGTCCTCGACTTCCTCCGCGCCGACGTACCGGCCCGGCGTCAGCACGTGCTGGTGGCCGCGCACCTCCTCCAGCGTCGCGCTCTTGCAGAAGCCGGCGACATCCGCGTACGCGGCGGCGTCTTTGTCGCCGCGCCAGGCGTGGTAGCAGCCGGCGATCTTCGCGATGTCATCGTCGCCTAGCTCGCGTTGCGTGCGGTCGATCATCGTGCCCAGCTTGCGGGCGTCGATGAAGAGAAGGCTGTTGCGGCGGTCGCGGAAGCCGCGAGCCTTCTTGTCGCGGGTCAGGAACCAGAGGCAGACCGGGATCTGGGTCGAGTAGAAGAGTTGGCCCGGCAGGGCGATCATGCAGTCGACCAGGTCGGCCTCGACGATGGCCTTGCGGATGTCGCCTTCGCCCGACTGGTTCGAGGACATCGAGCCGTTGGCCAGGACGAAGCCGGCGAAGCCGGTCGGGGCCAGGTGGTGGATGAAGTGCTGCACCCATGCGAAGTTGGCGTTGCCGGCCGGCGGCGTGCCGAACTTCCAGCGCACGTCGTCGGCCAGGCGATCCTGGCCCCAGTCGCTGTCGTTGAACGGCGGGTTGGCCAGGATGTAGTCGGCCTTGAGGTCGGGGTGCTGATCGCGGTGGAACGTGTCGGCGTGCTCGGCGCCGAGGTTCGCCTCGATGCCGCGGATCGCCAGGTTCATGCGGGCAAGCTTCCAGGTGGTCTCGTTGGACTCCTGGCCGTAGACGCTGATCGCGCCGATGCGGCCGCCGTGCTCCTCGACGAACTTCTCCGACTGCACGAACATGCCGCCCGAGCCGCAGCACGGGTCGTAGACCCGGCCCTTGTACGGGGCCAGCATCTCGACCAGCACCCGCACCACCGAGCGCGGCGTGTAGAACTGGCCGCCCTTCTTGCCCTCGGCCAGCGCGAACTCCGACAGGAAGTACTCGTAGACCCGGCCCAGCACGTCCTTGGACTGCTGCTCCTTGGTGCCCAGCCCGATCGTGCCGATCAGGTCGACCAGCTCGCCCAGCCTCTGCTTGTCGAGCCCGGTGCGGCCGTAGTTCTTGGGCAGCGCGCCCTTGAGCGTCGGGTTGTCGCGCTCGATCGCCACCATCGCGTCGTCGATGAGCTGGCCGATCGTCGGCTGCTTGGCGCTGGCCTGGATCGCGGTCCAGCGCGCGGCCTTGGGCACCCAGAACACGTTCTCGCCGCGGTACTCGTCGCGGTCTTCGGGGTCGGCGCCGGCGTCGGCCTGGGCCACCAGGCGCGCGTGCAGCTCCTCGAACGCGTCGGAGATGTACTTCAGGAAGATGAGGCCGAGGACGACGTGCTTGTACTCGGCCGCGTCCATGTTGTTGCGCAGCTTGTCGGCCGCTTGCCACAGGGTCGCCTCGAACCCCAGGTCGCCGCCCTTCTTCGCCGCGCCGCGCTTGGCCTTGGCCGGCTTGGCCGCGTCCGGTTGTGGCGCGGGGGTGTCGTCTCCCTCGTCCTCGTCGTCGTCCGCCGCCGGGGAGGGCTCCGTCCCCAGCAGCCGGGCCACGATCGGCGCCTTCTCCTTGCCGCTGTCGTCGAGCTCGAGGCCGCGACACAGCTCTTTCAGGCGCGCCCGCGGCAGCTCGGCCAGCGGCTCGTCCAGTTTCACCCGGTGCGCGCGGGACAGCGCATCGACCATGCCATCCTTGGCCCGCCGGTCGCTCACCTCCAGCTCGAACCGATTTACCAGCCCGCGCAGCTCGTCCGCGGTCAACAGCTCCAGGATCTCACGCTTGCGGCTCATGGACGGCGGTGCTCCTCGTGGCTCGCCGGGCGCTCAGGCGCCTAGCCGGCGGAGAGTACCGAATCAACACGCTGCTGTCTGCCGCACGTCCCGGCCGCTACTCGCCTTTGAGGCGACCCTGAAGGGTTGCGATCTGATTGGTGAGTGCGTCGAGCCGCGCAGCGATCGGGTCCGGTACGTCCGGCAAGTATTGGAAGCACTGCGTGGCGCCATCCCAGTTGGCGCCGCGCTTGTTCAAGGGCGGTTCGAGGACTGTGATCAGCACACCTTCGAGGTGGTCGATGACGCTGCCAAGCGTGTCTGCATACGTCTTTGCGACCTTCGTTTGGGTGAGTCCCGACTTGCCGATCGCGAACACACCGAACCACGAGAAGCGTGTCCAGCGGTTCCAGAGGTGATCCTTGGCGTGGTGATCGTAGAGTCGTGCGTAGAGCGAGTCACCGTTGGACCGGCCCACCTGTCCGACATACGTCACGCGCGACGACGGGATATCTGCCCCATCGTAGAGTACGTAGACGCCGGCTTGAGCTCGGAAGTCGATCGGGGTCTTGCCGTTGCCCGCATAGCCGCGGAGCTTGCCGATGTTCCCCCGTCCCTTGCTGCCCCACTCGACCTGGTCCCGTCTCCAGTACAGCCCGTAGTTCTTGATGAAGCTCATCGTGCCTCCGGCGGGGACGATATCGACCAGCGGGTGTCCCCACCATCACCCCGCTGCGGCGAGCTGCGCCGCGGCCCGCCTCACCGCGCGCGGGCCAGCACCAGCGCGACGTCGTCGGGCAGGCCGCCCGACGGCAGGCGCACGAGCGCCAGCAGCGCGGCGGCGGCGGCGGCGAGGTCGGGGTGGCGGGCGGCGTCGGCGACGTCGGCGGGGCGGGCGTACTTCCACAGGCCGTCGCTGGCGAGCACGAGCGTGCGATCGGCGAGCGGGCCGGCGGTGAAGGCGACCGGCGTGGCGCCGGCGCCGAGCAGCGGCTTGCGGCGCTGGTCGGCGGTGAGGTCGACGAGGTCGTCGCCGACCAGCCAGGCGCCGGAGTCGCCGACGCTCGCGCCGCGGAGCCCGGCGGCGGTGACCTCGACGACGACGGCGGTGGCCTGGCCGGGGCCGAGGCGCGGCAGCGCGGCGTCGAGCGCGGCCAGCGCGTCGGTCCATGACGACGGGGTCGGCGCGGCGATCAGCCCGGCGATCACCGCGTCGGCGGCGCGCGCACCTCCGCCGGTGCCGCCGGCGCCGTCGGCCAGGGCCAGCACGACGCCATCGCCGCGCGCCACCGCCGCGGCGCGATCCTCGTCGGCGCCGCGGGCCGGCGTCACCTGCACGAGGCTGGCGAACGTGGCGACGGGCTCGATCGCGGGCATGCCGAGTCACTTGCCGGTGCGCAGGTACGCCACCGCGCGATCGAGCACCTCGTCCTTGCCGGCGCGGATGCCGGCGAGCGTGGGCGCGACCCGGATGTCGGGCTGCAGGCCGACGCGCTGGAGCTGGCGGCCGTCGACGTGGCGGACGTCGTGGCCGGTGAACATCCAGCGGACGCCGCCGGGCAGCACCATCGCGGTGACGTCGCCGTTGGCGCCGGCGCTGGGCGTGCCGATGAACTTGGTGCCGTTGGCGGCCTCGAAGAACAGGCCGGTGTGCTCGGCCTGGCTCTGGGTGCGATCGTCGATCAGCATCACGGTCTTGCCCCGGTAGAGCCAGTCGGTGGTCGGCGGGAGCGGCTGCAAGAACTCGAAGGTCCCCGCGTCGCGGCCGCCCGCCTGCCCGTCGACGAACCGCCGGTGGAACATCGCGCCGGACGGCGCCTGGCGGGTGTTGATGCGCGGCGCGATCGCCCACGCCGTGCCCTGCGGGTAGCCGCGCATGTCGAAGACGATGCCCTTCGTCGTCTTGAACGCCTCGAACATCGGGGCCACCTGCGCCGGCGTCAGGTCGGCGAGCACGACGTAGCCGAGGTCGGCGCCGATCAGGCGGTAGGGCAGGCCGGCGGGCGGCGGCGGCGGCGTCCACGCCGTGGCGCGCGGGATGCGCAGCTCCTTGGTGACGCCCTTGGCGCGGCTGACGGTGAGCACCGCGTCGCCGTCGGGGCCGTCGAGCGCGGAGCCCAGCGCGTTGCGGTAGCGCGTCGCCTCGGTCGAGGCCGACACGTACGCCAGGAGGCGCGGCAGCCGCGTCGTCATCGGTTCGCCGTCGACCGCGGTGACGACGTCGCCGACCTGCAGGCCCGCCGCGGTGGCGGCCGGCGCGTCGATGTGGGTCACCACCGCCTGCTCGTCGATCCAGCGCAGCTCGACCGCGAGGAACGCCGGGCCACCGCGCAGCGCGGCGAACCCGGGGTGCCCGTTGATGAAGGTGTGGCCGTCGGGGACGTGGGTGCCGAGCTCGAGCAGCGCGGCGGCGTAGGCCTCGCCGGTGGTCGCGGCCTCGAAGCGCGGGATCGACGCCGGCAGCACCGCGTCCCAGTCGCCGATCAGCGGCAGGTACGGGTAGAACAGCTCGATCACCGTCCACACGCGGAACAGCGCCAGCAGGCGCAGCTCGACCGACGGCGCCACCTGATCGGCGTACGCCGCGTCGGCGACGAACCGCGGCATCGGCAGCGGCGCGGGCTGCGCGACCCGCGGCTTGATCGGCGCCTGCTTGCGCGCCAGCGCCAGCGCGGCCTTGAGCCCGTCGCGCTTCGCCGGCACGGTGACGTCGGCGCCGAACGCCGCCTCGGTCCACTCGGTGGTGCGGATGGTCGCGCTGCGACCACCCGGCAGCGGCACCTCGGTCCAGTCGCCAAGCGCGTAGCGCGCGCCGCCCTGCGCGACGACGAAGCCGTGGCCGCTGCGCTGCGCCGCCCACGGCGCGGCGTCGAGCAGCACCCGCGGGTTGGTCAGGTACACGACGCGGACGTCGGCGCTGGCCGGCTGCGCGTCGGCGGCGCGCTCGTAGCGCACGCCGGTCACGGTCTTGGCGTAGGTCGAGTAGCCGCCGCTCGACGGCATGCCGCCCTGCGGCGCGTAGCCGTCGTGGACGATCGCGCGCATCGCCGGGCCGACGGTGCCATCCGGCAACAACATCGGCGCCCAGCGGTCGAGCATCCACGCCACCCAGTCGGGCGCGTCGCCGGCGAAGCGCAGGTCGAACACCACCGCGGTGGCGCCGGCCAGCGCGGGCGGCACGGCGACGAACGCCGCCTGGATGTCGGCCTCGGGGTGCCCCTCGAGCGACGTCAGGTCGACGACGACGGCGGTGCCCTCGCGGCGGACCAGCGGCCGCGCGGCGCCGGTCGCGGCGGGCGCTGCCAGGGGCACCACGCGGGTCGCCGGATCGCCCAGCGTCTGCAGCATCGCGTCGACGGCCGCCACGTACGCGGCGTCGCTGGTCGCCGCGCGCACCTTGGGGATCGCCGCGAGGAGCGGCGCGTCCCAGTCGATCGGTCGCGTGCTCAGGTACGGGTGGAGGTAGCGGGTCTGGCCCCACACGCGCCCCAGCGCGGCCAGGCGCTCGACGGCGACCGCGCGATCGGGCTCGTCAGCGACGGCGGGGCCCGCGGTGGTGGCGGTGGCGACGCACAGCCCGCACAGCGAGAGGGCGAGGACCAGGAGGCGCGCGGCGTGGCACATGCGGCCGATGACACCACAGCGCCGGGCGCGTTGCGCGATCCGGCCGGCGCGGCGCGACCTCTCTTTCGGGCAGGTCGCGCGCGCTTACAGCTTGGCGCAGGCGCGGCCGTAGATCGTGCTCGACGACGAGCTCGCGACCGCCTTGCAGGTGTAGCCGGTGCCACAGCCGCCGTCGCCGGCGCCGGTGCAGGCGGCGGTGCACTGCTTGCCGCGCGCCGTCGAGACGCACAGGTTGCCCGGGCCGCCGCAGTCGGCGTTGGCCGAGCACGCCTTGCCGAAGTTGGCGGTCTTGGCCCACGGCACGACCGTGGGGTTGTCGTCGATGCCGTGCATGCCGTACATCGAGGTGAAGCCGGCCGACGCGCCGTCGAGGCGGGTGAGCAGCGTCGACACCGGCTGCGGGCGCAGCCGGGCCAGGCTGTCGCGCGCGAGCAGCGCGCTGATGAAGTTCTCGACCGAGGCCGGCGAGGACGCGTCCGAGAACGACGTCGTCGTGATCACGTCGACGTTCTTGCCGGCCTTGTTGGGGTTCTCCTTGAACGCGGTGCCGATCTGGTAGGTGTCGCAGCCCTCGGCCAGCACCACCTGGTAGCGATCGCTCGGCATCGACGCGACGCGGATGTCGGCGTCGTCCAGGTCGCCCTCCTCGGTCTTCTTCCAGTTGGCCAGCGCGAAGCCGTAGAACGGGCCCGAGTGGCCCGAGTAGATGATCACGTCGCGCTTGGCCAGCGACTCGACCGCCAGGCCCTCGAGCACGCGGCCGCCGGCGTCGGTGTCGGGGTCGGTCGAGGTGCCGGGCTTGCCGAAGTACATGCGGACCTCGACGGTGACGGTCTTGCCGTCGGCCTTGACCGTGCGGGTGAACGGGCCCGAGGTCGGGGTCAGCTTGTCCCAGGTGGTGACCGGCGCGCGGAAGCCCTGGTCCTTGAGCCAGGTGAACAGCATCTTCGAGTGCTTGAGGTGGTACGCCGAGTGGTAGTCCCAGCCGAAGTACACGTCCATGTCGAGCTTGCCGTCGGCGGTCAGGCGCGCCATGTCGAAGAACGCGTCGGTCGACGCGCGCTCCTTGCTGATCGCGAAGGTGATCTTCTCCTTCTGCGCGGCCGCGACCGCCGCCGGGTTCCAGCCGTCCCACGGCGCGTTGCGGTACCACTCGTGGTTGGTCTCGAGCTGCGCCAGCTCGGTGTTGCTGGGGCGGCCGATCTCGAGATCGAAGACGGTCTTGCCGCCGACCAGCCGGGTCGGCAGCTTGCTCATCAGCGAGCGGCCGCCGGCGGCGATCTGGCGGAACGTGAAGTCGAAGGTGATCTTGTCGGCGCGCTCGCGGATCGCCAGGTCCTGGTACGCGCCGGCCTTGGCCATGCCGCCGAAGCCGCCGAAGTGCGCGTTGGGGTCCTCCTCCTCCTTGTCCACCAGGTACTGCGTGACGAACCAGGCGATCGCGATCTGCTTGAGGCCGATGAGCTTGGTCGCGGCCTCGAGGCGCTCCGCCGCCGGGCGGCTGGCCATCGCGGCGTCGAGCACGACGGTCGAGTTGCCCTCCAGCAGGTACTCCTGCGCCGACACGCTGAAGAAGTCGTCGGCCTTGCCGTCATCGACGAAGACGCTGTCCTCCGGGTCCTCCCCGTCGATCATCCCGTCGTCGCAGGCGACGGCGGTGGCGGCCAGGGAGGCGAGGGCGCAGAGGGCGATGCGGCGCATGGGGCCGGTAACAGCAACGGCTGTGCCCGGCCGAGCTCCAGGGATGTCGCGGGGTTGGGCCCGACCGGCTACTCGGGCCGCCGGCGCCTCGGGCCGCGGGACTCCAGCGCCGGCGTGACGCGGCTGGTCACGGCGCCGCGGGCGGCGCTGGCTCGAGGTACGCGAGCTGCACCCAGCCGTGGCCGGCGACCTCGGCGTAGGCGGTGTCGCCGACGACCTGGTGCGCGGTGACCTGCACCGCGGTCCCCTGCGACAGGGCCTGGCCGGCGATCGGGTGCAGGTCGGCGTCGAGCACCGGCGCCTTGCTGTGCAGCACGCGGTACGGCCCGGGCTGCGCCGCGGTGCCGAAATGATCGGCGTCGGCGCCGGCCAGCACCGCGGCCTTCATCGATCGGTTGCGCACCTTCCAGTGCGCGACCGGATCCTTGCCCGCCGGGCCGTCGCCGGGCAGCGCGTCGGCGACCGCGACGCCGAAGATGCGCAGCCGGCCCTGCGGCGCGCCGTCCTTGTGCAGGTCGAGCCCGCCGAGCAGCGTCATCCCGCCCTCGCGGACCGTGGCGTCGCCGGCCACCGGCGTCGTCGTGAGGTTCAGCCCGCGCTCCTTGGCGAACGCGGCGATGCCGTCGGCGGCGAACTGGCGGCCGGTCTCGACGACGCCGTGGGTGCCGCCCGCGCGATCCTTGGTGATCACGCGCAGCGTCTTGGGCGCGTCGCCGAGGCAGAACCACTCGCGCAGCCCGCGCCACGACGCCTGGTAGCTGTCGAAGTTGTAGCCGGCGTCCTCGAGCGTCACGTCGCTGACGTTCAGCGCGGTGGCGTCGATCTCGGTGGCCGCGCCGCCCAGCGCCTTGCCGCCGGCGCTGTGGCCGGCCAGCGACACCCGCCCGACGGTGAGCGCGCCGGTGCCGAGCTCCTGCGCCAGCTGCGCCAGCGTCTCCTCGAGCATCGCCCGGTACTGGCCCGGCTTGACGTCGTTCCACGGGTTGGCGCCGCCCGCCGGGCACACGCCGATCGTGTCGCCGGCGGCGGCGATCGCGCCGGGGATGTCGGCGGCGAGCGCGGCGTTGTCGTGGCTGGTGTCGCTCTTGGCGTCGGTGACGCCCTTGGCCGCGGCGTAGTCGCCGCCCATGCCGTGGAAGAACATGAACACGTTCACCGCGCCGCCCGGCGGCAGGCCCTTGGGCGGCAGGTACACCATCACGTCCTTGCCCCCGGCGCGCACGACGTACGACGCCTTGGCGTTGGCGTACTTCTGATCGAGCAGCGCCTGCGCGACGAACGCGTTGCCGGCGAGCTTGTGCGCCGCCGCCAGCGCGGCGGTGCGCTCGCGCGGCTCGAGCGCGGCCAGCGCGTGGGCGAACGCGTGCGGATCGCCGGCCGCCGCCAGCACGACCTGCTCGGCGGGCGTCGGCGCGGTCGCGGCGTCCTTGGCCGTCGCCCCACCCGCGGTCGTCGCGGCCTCGCCCTGATCGTGCTCGTGCATCGCCCGCGAGGCTACCACCCGGGCGCCGCGCGCCGTCGCAGAATCAGGCGCGGCCGCGGCTCTGGCCGGTGGTGACGCCGCCGGCGATCAGGTGCGCGAGGCGCAGCGGCTCGGGCACGTTGCCGTGCAGCGTCGTCGCGCGCAACAGCGCCAGCGCGTCGGGCGCGGCCAGGCCGATGTGCTGGACCCACATCGCGCCGAGCTGCGTGAGCGGGCCCGCGGCCTGCACCAGCTTCCACTTGCGCGCGCCGCCCGGCGTGCGATCGAGCAGCGCGTCCTTGACCATCTGCAGCCGCGGGTTGCGCCGCACCGCGACCACCACCGGCACGCCGAGCGTCGCGTGCAGGCGGTGCACGTCGACGACGTTGAACCCGGCCAGCGCGATGCCCTGGAGCAGCACCGCGCGCACGTGGCCCTTGAACTTGCCGCCGCGCACCAGCTCGATCAGCACGTCGGTCGAGTTGGCGCCGTCGCGGCGGACCTTGCCCGACAGGACGCCGTCGAGCCGGGTCCGGCAGCACACCGCGCCCACGACCCGCACGTCGCCGCGGTGCGCGTGCGGGAACGGCGCGTCGTCGAAGCCGACCACGTTGGTGATGGGCTTCATGCGGCTACTCGGCGTAGGTCGGCAGCACCGCGCGGGCCCGCGGCCAGCTGGTGAACTGCGGCAGCGCGTCGTACTGCGCGAGCACCTCGGCGATCGCCGGGTGGTCGCCGCCCGCCGCGCCCACCGCCTCGCGCACCTCGGCCGGCTGCCCCGACGCCCAGCCCAGCAGCAGCAGGTTGCGCGCCAGCCGCGGCGACGGCACGTGGCGCAGCCCGGCGGCGATGTTGGTGAGCTGGCCCTCGATGCCGATCGACCAGGTGTCGCTGGCCAGCGCGCCCTCGAGCAGCGGCTTGACCTCGGCGAACAGGCGGGCCTCGACCGCGATCCGCGAGAAGCTCGCGAACAGCTCCGGCGCGCGGGCCAGCACGTCGATGTCGAGGTCGGCCAGGAGGTGCGAGTCGAGCGGCTCGCCGGGGCGGGTCGCCGCCAGCGCGCGCAACAGCGGCAGGCCGACGTTCGGCGCGCGGGCCCGCGCCGCGTCGACCACCGCCCGCGCCGCCGGCAGATCGTCGCCGAGCGCCGCCAGCAGCGCCTCGAGCTTCCACGGCATCGCCTTGGTCCAGTAGATCTGGCGATCGAGGAAGACGCCCAGCCGCTCGGCGGGGCTGGCGTCGGCGCACAGCGCGTCCCAGTCGACCTTGTCGCCGGCGTGCGCGATCGACGCCACCGCGAACCACAGCGGCACGTCGCGGCCGTCGTAGACGACGAACCGATCGAACGGGCCGGCCGCGTCGAGGCCGAAGAAGCGGCGGCGCGCCGGCGCCGAGTTCGGCAGCCCGTACAGCGACCACGTGAACCCGGCGTCGATCGCGATCAGCGCCTGCGCGACCCGCCGCTCGACGCTGCTCAGCTCGTCGGGCAGCCGCGGCGCCATCGGCTGCTCGGGCAGCGGGCCGAACGCCAGCTCGGCGGCGATCGCGGCGAGCGCGCCGTGCTTGGCCGCGGCCGCGTGTTCGGCCAGCTCGGGCGCGGCGTCGATCACCAGCGCGCGATCGAGCTTGCGCAGGATGCCGATCGCGACGCCGCCGAGATCGCCGAAGTTGTACGCGAGCAGCGGCTCCGGCGGCAGCTTGGCCGCCTCGACCAGCCCGGCGACGTTGGGCGTCCCCTCGAACGCGGTGGCGACCGTCAGCGCGCCGCGGATCAGCGGCTCGGGCGCCGGCGCGCGGAAGCCGACGCCGAGGCGGATCAGCGCGAGCAACAGCGCGGCCTGCACGCCGACCTCGGGCTCGCGTCCCAGCCGCGCGGCCAGCGCCTGCTTGGCCGCGGCGGAGGCGTCGACGCAGAACGTCAGCGCCAGCGTCGCCGCCGAGCGCACCCGCGGCGCCGGATCGTCGAGCAGCTTGGCGATCGCCTCGCTGCCCGCGGCCACCGCGGCCCGCACCGCGGCGCGGTCCTCGGGGAGCGTGTCCTTACGCCGCCGCTCGGGCGGCTGGACGGTCTGGTTGCGGTGGCCCCGGGTCTGCACGTCGGCCAGCCAGATCAGCGCGTCGACCAGCGTGTCGCCGGCGAGCTCGGGCAGCACCGCCAGCACCGCCTCGACGGTCGCGGCCACGTCGTCGCCGCGGCCGCGAGTCAGATAGCCCAGCGCCGACAGCGCGTCGCCCTGCGCGCGCGCGTCGCCGGTCAGCGCGGCCACGGTCAGCGCGTGCTCGGCCAGCGGCCCCGGCGGATCGCCGGCGGGCGCGGTCGCGCCCGGCAGGTCGCACGCGAGCCGCAGGATGCTCTCGCCGTACTCGTCGGGGATCGCCCGGTTGCCGGCGAGCACGCCAGACAGCTCGGCGTCGTCGTCCTGCCAGTAGGTGTGGGCCCAGCGCGCGATCCGCGCCTCGCGATCGGTCGCGCGCGCGTCCTGATCGGTCGGCGACTCGACGTCGTAGTCGACCGCGCCGTCGGCGCACAGGTTCTGCAGGTCGCGGAACCCGAGCAGGCCGAAGCCGTTGACCAGATCGCCGAGCAGCGCTTTGCGGCGGTTGGCCGGCGTGACCTCGACGTCGCCCGGCACGCCGATCCAGCGGGTGGTGCCGCCCTCGCGGAACGCCCACTCGAGCTCGGCCTCGCTGACCATGCGGAAGCCCGCGGGCACCAGCGCGGCGGCCTCGGCCGGCGTGACGATCCGCATCGCCGGCTCGCCCTCGTCGGGGCCGGTCTTGCCGTCGTAGGCGTCGATCAGCTCCTGCGCGCTGGGGCCGGGCCGCTCCTCGAGCTGCGCGTCGACCGCCTCGCGGTACGCCTTCGAGGCGTGGCCGCCGTCGCTGCCTTTGGCCTCGCCCTCCGGCGGCACGCCGGCGATCGCCAGCAAGAACGGCCGCACGCGCACCCAGCGGGTCGGCCGCGCGGCGGTCGGCATCCCGCCCCAGCTCGCCCGCGCGCCGCCCTCGTCGCGGGCCCGCGCCGCGACGTAGAGATCGTCACACGACAGGCCGAGCCGCAGCCATCCACCCGGCACGACCACGAAGCCCTGGCCGAGGCCGTCGTGCACCAGCTCGCCGAGGCCGACGCGGCCGACGGCGGTGCGACCTGGGCGCCACGGCGCGCCCAGCGTCTGCGCCAGCGCAGCCAGCACGCCGGCGCGCTCGGCCTCGGGGGTGGCGGTCCATGCGGCGACGGTGGCGACAGCGCCCAGTGCGTCCATCCCTCGAGTAGAGATCAGCTCGCGGCGCGAGTGCGGCGCGGGAGCGGCAAAAAGCGCGCGGGAGCGGCGGCGATCGCCCCGGCGGGGTCAGGTCGGCGTTGGGTTGGCGTCGAGGACCGCGGCCATCTCGTCGCGGAAGCACACGGCGCCGGTCGCCGCGAGGACGTCGAGGCACGCCCGGGCGTGGCGCGCCGCCGCGGCGGGCTCGGCCGCGCGCTGGTGCGCCAGCGCCGCCAGGCGATGGAACAGGATCGCGTTGAAGTGCATCGTGCCGCGCGCGATCAGCGCCTCGCCGGCGGCCAGCGCGGACCGCCGCTCGGCGGCGTCGCCGGTCGCCAGCGCTAGCACGCCGTAGGTCCACGGGCCGATGTACGCCGCGACCCCGCGGGCCTCGGCCAGGCGCGCCGAGTCGCGGACCGCCGCGGCGGCGTCGCCGCCGCGCGCCAGCTCGATCTCGGCGAGCTGCGTGGTCAGCTCGATCTCGAAGCGCAGCGTGCCCAGCTCGCGGGCCAGCGCCAGCGCCGCGCGCAGCTCGTGCTCGGCGCGATTCAGCTCGCCGTCGACCTGCGCGAACAGCGCCAGCGAGTGCCGCGCGAACATCACGCCGAAGCCGTGGCGGATCTCGAGCGCGTCGGCCAGCGCCCGCTGCCCGAGCGCGTCGGCGCGGGCGCGGTCGCCCAGCCAGAAGTAGCACTGCGCGAGCATGATCCGGTTGGGGATCGCGTAGCGGTCCATGCCGTGGGCGTCGCACAGCGCGAGCGTGCGATCGAACGCGTCGCGCGCCTCGGCGAACGTCCGCGTCGCGTACGCGGCGTCGCCCAGCGCCGACAGCGCGCGGCTGCGCAGCGCCGGGCTGCCGCCGTCCGCCGCCAGCCGCTGCGCGCGCTCGGCCTCGGCCCACGACGCCTCGAGCCGGCTCATCGCGAAGTACAGCGACGCGCGCTGGTAGTGGACCCACGCGCGCAGCTCGGTGGCGGCGCCGGCGAGGCCCGCGTCGTCGTCGGCGAGCGCCTGATCGGCCCGCGCGAGCGCGTCGAGCCCGGGCTGATACGCCGACAGCGCGCGGTGCGCGGCGGCCTCGCCCAGCGCGGCCCGCGCGTGCTGCTCCGCGGTGGTCGCGGTGGTCGCGGCGGCGCGGTACGCCGCGAGCGCGTCGTGGTGGCGGCCGGCGTCGACCGCCAGCTCGCCGCGGGCCAGCTCGACCGCGCACCGCGCCGGGCCGACCGCGATCGCCGCGGCGCGCTCGAGCAGGCCGCGCGCGCTCTCGAGGCGCAGCGCGCGCACCTCGCCGGCGGCGGCGTCGAGATAGGCGGCGACCGCGCCCGGGTCGTCGGCCTGATCGAGGTGGCGCGCGCGCAGGAGCCCGTCGTCGGCGCCGACCACCGCGGCGGCCCGCGCGTGCAGCGCGCGGCGGCGGTCGCGCGGCAACGACGCGTACGCGCCGTCGCGGATCAGCGCGTGGCGGAACCCGAGCGGATCGCCGTCGGTGAGGATGCCGCGCTCGATCAGCGCGGTCGGCGCGTAGGCGGCGTCGCCCAGCATCGCCCGCAGCGCCGCCAGCGCGAACGCCGCGCCCAGCACGCTCGCGACCTGCGCGGCCTCGTGGTCGTCGGGCGACAGCCGATCCAGGCGCGCCAGCACGAGGCTGTGGATCGTGCCCGGCAGCGCGCCGGGCTGCTCGTCGGCCGCGGCGACCAGCTCCTCGAGGAACAGCGGGTTGCCGCCGGCGCGGGCGATGGCCTGGTCGGCCAGCGCCGCCGGCGCGCCGAGCGCGGCGGCCAGCCGCGCGGCGTCGGCGTCGGCCAGCGGCGCCAGGTCGAGCTCGATCGGCGCGACCGGCGCGTCCCGCCACGGCGCGCTGGCGCCGAGCAGGTCGGCGTCGGGGCGCGACGTGATCAGCACGGTCACCGGGGCCGCGGCGGTCGCGTCGATCAGCCCGGCGATCAGCGGCAGCTCCTCGCGCGGACACCAGTGCAGATCCTCGATCACCAGCAGGCGGGGCGCGCGCGCCGCGGCGTCGATCACCGCGGCGGCGACCGCGTCGCGCCAGGCCGCGGCGCGGCTGCGCACGTCGAGGGCGTGGTGCCGCGCGCGCAGCTCCGGCGGCAGCGGGCGCCCCAGCACCGCGCCCAGCGCCGCGAAGCGCTGCGGGGCCGCGGCCTCGGTGCGGGCCAGCCACGCGTCGTCGATCAGCGGCGCCAGCGCGTGCGCCACGTGGCGGGTCGCGCCGCCGAAGTCGACGAACGCGATCCGCTGGACCGCGACGGCGTGGGCCGCCGCGTGCGCCGCGGCCTCGGCCACCAGCCGCGACTTGCCGAGGCCGGCGTCGCCGCGCACCACGACCACCTGGCCGCGACCGTCGGCGGCGCCGGCGATCGCGGCGGTCAGCCGGGCCAGCTCGGCGTCGCGGCCGAACAGCGGGTGCGCCGCGCGCGCCGGCAGCGCCGCCAGCCCGCGCACGCGCCACGCGCGCACCGGGCGGTCGATGCCCTTCAGCGTCAGCTCGTCGAGCCGCTCGGCGTCGGCCACCGTCGCGACCGCGCGGTGGACGCCATCGTCGACCAGCGTCTCGCCGGCGCGGGCGTGGCCTTGCAGCCGCGCGGCCAGGTTCACCGAGCTGCCGATGACGGTGTACTCGGTGTGGTGCTCGCTGCCGAGCTGGCTCGCCATCACCTCGCCGCCGGCGACGCCGACGCTCACCCGCAGCGGCAGGCCCAGCGTCGCGCCCAGCGCGTCGACCCGCGCGTGGATCGCGAGCGCGGCCCGCACCGCGCGCTCGGCGTCGTTGCCGTGCGCGATCGGCGCGCCGAACAGCGCCATGACGTTGTCGCCGATGTGCTTGTCGATCGTGCCGCCGTGCGCCGCGACGACGCCGTCGACCTCGTCGAAGAACCGCCCGAGCATGCGGTGGGTGTCCTCGGGCGCCAGCCGCCCCGACAGCTGCGTGTAGCCCGCCAGGTCGGCGAACAGCACGACCACCCGTCGCAGCTCGCCGCGGGGCGCCGCGCGGACGACCGGGCGCGCGCCATCGGCGCCGCACCCGCCGCAGAACCGCTCGTCCGGCTGGTTGACGAAGCCGCACCGCGCGCAGGCGACCGGCAGCGGCGCGCCGCAGGCGGCGCAGAACCGGCGCCCGGGGCGGTTCTCGGTCGAACAGCGGAGGCACGCCGCGCTCACCGCGACGATCGTATCACCGGACCGCGGGTCAGACCCGATCGCCCTTCGTGCTGCGCCGCGGCGGCCCCTTGGCCAGCGCCGCCTTGAGCGCGCGCTTGCGATCGCCCCAGACGTCGTCGCCCTTGCCGAACAGCGCGGCCAGCAGGCGCTCGGCGTCGAGCCGCTCGGCGCGCTCGCGCATCATCCGCTCCCACATCCGCGCCTCGACCGCCCACCGCCACGGCGCCCGCGCGCCGAGGCCGGCCACCAGCCGCGCCATCGCGCGCTCGGGCTTGGGGAGGTCGGCGAAGTCCTCGCGCGCGCGCAGCATCCGCGACGGCAGCGCGCCGCCGTGGTGGGCGATGCGCTCGAGGTCGGTGCGCCAGCCGGCGGCGGCGAACAGATCGACCATCCGCGCCCAGCCGGTCGCGAAGTGCCGCTCCTCCAGCGGCAGCGCGACGTGCTTCTCGAAGTGCTCGCGCATCGCCGCGTCGAGCCCGTGCAGGTGCGCCTTCCACACCTCCAGCCGCAGCGGCTCGAGGTCGGCGTCCTTGACGTACGCCACCATCATCCGCAGCGCGTCTCGCCAGCTCGCCGTCGCCATCAGGTACATCTGCCCTGGGCGCGCGATGTCGAGCCGCGGCACCAGCCCGTCCTCCATCGCCACCCAGTACGGCACCACCGACAGCGCGTAGTTGCACCGGCCCCACCAGCTCGCCGGATCGATCGCGTCACTTGAGCCGCCGGCGCCGCCCAGCCGCCCGCTGCGCTGCTGCCACGCCAGCTGGTGCGCGAAGCCCCACAGCGGGTGCAGCTCGTCGTGCGTGCCCAGCGCGCCGCGCGGGTTCGTCGACTCGATCAGCCGCCGGTACATCGCCATCCGCACGCCGACGTCGTCCGTGTCGACCGCGCTGCCCGCCGGCAGCTCCGTGAGCGTGCGCCACCGCGCGCCGAGCGGCACCGCGTCGAGCAGCGTCGGATGGAGGCGCGCCGGGTCGAACGTCATGGCCGGGGAGGATAGCGCAGGCGGGCGGCGCGCTCCGCGCGAGGCCGTACGCTTCGGCTGCCTGGCCACCGGCCTGGGTCAATCTGCCACGGACTCCCACGCCAGCGTCAGGTCGAGTCCCCGCAGGTTGGCCGACTTCACCAGGGCATGAAGGCGTGCCGTGGGCGGGATGCAAGCTTCAGCTGTCTTGCGCAACCGAAAAGGCCGACAAGGCATCCTGCGCTGCATCTGATAGCGTTCGCCACGCCTGCGTCGTCAGGAACTCGTCCAGCGCCGGAAGGGCTTGGGGCGTGTCATCACTGACCTGGTTCAAGACGTTGTCGAACCTGGCGAGCACAGCCAGCTCTGCGCTCACGAAGCCTGATTGAAAATCCTTGTCTTCAGGGAAATAGCAGTCATCCCATTGGTTAAACAGTTCCGCGGGAACGTCCACGTGAGGAACCGCTCGCTGATAGAAGCTGTGGTAGCAGCGACCTAGCCGGTCGGCGCTGCAGTCGATCGTGATCACCTCCTCCAGGCCTCCACGGGCGACGATGTACCAAGCGTCTGATATGTCCTCCGGGCAGTCAGATCCAACGAGCTCTGGATTCGCCCTTCTGAACTCCTTAGGTCCAACGACTCGGATTGTGTAGTCGCTGTGTTCGAAGAATGCGGCACCACCAGCTAGCTGGTAGAACGCAGCCAAGTCTTCGGGCAGCCGATCCCCCTCTCGGAGAACAGGCGTCCCGCTGCGTGCCAAGATCTTGCAGTCGCGAGTGCGCCCAATCTCGTCCACGAGTCGGTGGAGATCGGTCATGGGGCCGTTCTGGATCGGCGGCATCGCTTCGGGGAATGTACTCGCTGCCGATGCCGTGCGGAGGAGTAGCGCCAGTCCATCGCGAATCGGCGACCGGAGCCTGTGAACCGCCGACCTGGCAAGCGCTACCGCGCCAGGCGCTCGAGTAGCTCCATGAAGGTCCTTCCGATGACCGTGATCGCGCCAGTCTCCATCCCGACCAGCGGGAGAGCGACGTACTCGATCTGTCCCCCCACGTTGCGATACCCGTAGCCCGTGCCGCCTCCGTCGGTGCCCAGCAAGGTTACGTCGGGCACGAACTCCGCAACGGCGTAGGCATCGTTCAAGCTCGCCAGATCCGCCGCGGCCCACAACGAAACGAAGGCGTCGGCGCTGATGAACCCCTCGAGGCCGTCGCTCTCCTGCAGCAGTGCCTTGTAGTCGTCGGGCAGTGCGCGGCCTAGTTGCTGTTCGGCGTCGCGAAGTGCGCCCGCGACGGCACCGCTGCGCGCCGCGCAGGACTGGAGTATCACCGGTAGGCTCATGGCCGGTCGCTCATCAGTGGCTCCAGACTGCGGTGTACAGGCGAAGATGTTATTCAGGAGGTGGAGTCCGTATTGACTGTATCGGAGTACGTGCTATATGACTCGAATGGAAGGGGTGAGGCAACGGTGGAGTGGCGACGTCTCTTCGCAGGCGGTCGACGCGGCGGCGAACAAGGACGGTGCCGCCGGGCGGGCGGCGGCGGCCGCGCGGCGGAAGGCGCACGCGGCGCTGGGTGATCGGATCGCCGAGCAGGCGTATCAGCTCGACGCGGCGATGCATCGGCTGCTGGCCGATCTGCGCGAGTTCGACGCCGCGGGATACTGGGCTGACGCGGGCGCGACGTCGTGCGCGAGCTGGCTGGCGTGGCGGGTGGGCTGGGACCCGGGCACGGCGCGCGAGCATGTGCGGGTCGCGCGGGCGCTGGGTGCGCTGCCGCGGGTCGACGCGGCGCTCCGGACGGGCCGCCTGTCGTACTCCAAGGTGCGCGCGATCACCCGCGTCGCCACGCCGGCCACCGAGGCGGCGCTGCTCGACGACGCGTCGCGCACCACCGCCGCGCAGCTCGAGCTGATCTGTCGCAAGCTGCACGCGGTGCAGCGGCTCGGCGGGCAGTCGGCCCGGGACGTCGCGGCGCGTCGCACCGTCTCGCGGCGCGAGCGCGCCGACGGCATGGTCGTGATCGAGGCGGTGCTGCCCGCGGACGAGGCCGCCGTCGTCTGGGCCGCGATCGAGCGGGCGGCGACCGCATGCGAGCCGCCCGAGCGCGAGCCGGCGCGCGCAGGCGTGGCGACCGACGTTTCCGCGGGAACGCCGGCGCCGCGCTCCGACGTGAAGGCGGCGCCGATCCGCCGCGTCGATGGCCTGGTCGCGATGGCGCAGGCCGTGCTGCGCGGCGACGCGCCCTCGCGCGCGCCGATCGAGGTGGTGCTCACGATCAGCCGCGACGCGCTGGCGAGCGTGGGCGATGGCGGCGTCGCGGCCGAGGCGTCCGCGGGGACGATCGCGACGGCGTCGCGACCGTCCGACGCGATCGGCTCCCCGGCGATCGGCTGCTTCGCCGATGGCACCGCGGTGTCGGCCGAGACCGCTCGCCGCCTGGCGTGCGACTGCGGCGTCGTGGCGATGACGACGGACGCCGCTCGCAATCCGCTGTCGGTCGGGCGGCGCACGCGGTCGATCCCGGCGGCGATCGCGCGGGCGCTGGCGCGGCGCGACGCCACCTGTCGCTTTCCCGGCTGCACCAACCGCCGCTTCCTCGCCGGTCACCACCTGACGCACTGGATCCACGGCGGCGAGACCGCGCTCGCCAACCTGTGCCGGCTGTGCTCGACGCACCACCGCTACGTCCACGAGCACGGCTACCGGGTCGAGCTGCGGGACGGCGAGCCGGTCTTCTTCCACCGCGGCCGTGAGGTCCACGCGGAGCCGCCTCGGCCGCGCGCGATCGACGCGCCCCGCGCCTGGTCCGCCATCCGCTCTGCCAACCCCGACGTCGCGATCGACGCCACGACCGGCCAGTGCGCCTGGGACGGCCTGCCGGTCGACTACGGCCTGGTCATCGACGATCTGGTGCGCCTCGAGCGGGCCGCGCGCGCGGCCGACGCCGCCTGACCCGCCGCCGCCGGGGCAGGGTGGCTTGCCGGCTTCGGCGCCCGCGACCGCCGCGGCTTCGAGGGCTGCGTGGTCGTCGCCACGGCGCGCCTGGCGACGGCGCGGTCGATGCGCTCCAGCGCCTTCTTCGCGTAGCGGCGCGGCACAAGAAGCGCAAACCTGCCCTGCCGATACCGATCTGCGCCGAGGCTATGAAACGACGCCCCGTCGGACGTGGCGAGGGTCAGCACCGATTCTTCCTGGCCGACGCCGAAGACCAAGCTGGCCTTCATCCGCGCGGCAGCGTACCGCGGCACGCGCGCGTGCGGCCCGCCGACGCTCCGCGCGCCGAAAATGCGACGGCCGGCCAGGTTCCCCTGGCCGGCCGCGGTGGCTGCGCGGCTCAGCGCCGCGCCGGGATCACGGCAGCGTCCAGCGGAACGCCGAGGTACCGGGCGTGACGACGCCGGCGGTGTTGATGCCGATGAAGCTGCCCGCCGTGCCCGCGGCATTCTCGGCAGCGATCGTGGCCTCCACGCCCGTGCTGCGGCCAGCGTCGCCGGCGCCCGCGCAATAGTGGAAGTCGAAGCCGCCGGCCTCGCGGAACTGCACCTGGAACTTCAGGCCAGTCGCCGAGGGCGTGGCCCAGGTGTGGGCGTTCCACTCGATCGTGAACACCTGGTTGGGCGCCGTGCCGGTGGTCTTGCTCGTCAGGCCCGGCGCGTCGAGCACGAGGTCGTCCCAGAACGGCGCGATGACGTCGTTGGGCGACGAGGTGCTGGGCACGGTGGTCGGGTTGCCGGCGGTCGACGTCGGCCGCGTCGCGCCGGCGCTCGTGAACAGCGCAACCCAGCCGTTCGTCGAGGCGGCGAAGTGCGTGTGCGTGGTGCCATAGGTGGTGATCGGGAACGGCAGCGCCGCGGTCGCGGCGAGGGTGTCGTCGCCGCTCGCCAGGATCGTCGTGGCGCCGGTGCTCATGTCGGTGCACGCCAGAGGGATGGGCTGGAACGGGTTGAGCGTGCAGACCGACGGCGACGCGGCGTTGCAGGTGTAGCCGGTCTCCTGGGTGCAGGTCGCGCTGCAGCCATCGCCGGGCATCAGGTTGCCATCATCGCAGACCTCCAGGCCCGCCTCACGCGTGCCATCACCGCACACCGCGACGCGCCGAGTGACGCGCAGCGCGTAGCGCGCGATGGTCGCGTCGTCGTTGTACTCGGTGACGTGGATGTAGCGCGTGGCGCCGGGCGCCAGGCCGAAAGTGACGCGCGAGCAGGCGCCGATAGCCGTCGTGTCGTCGTTCGACGTGATCACCGCGCCGGCCGCGTCGCGGACGTTGATGCCGGTGTCGACGACGCAGGGGCGACCGAGGCCAAGCGTGAGGTCGTTGGTCTCCGCGGTGACGACCACGCCGACGGTGCCGGAGTTGGTCACGGCGAACACGTCCTCATCGCCGGCGGTGCCGGGCGCCGCGCCGACGCGCAGCGCGGCGAGCCAGGTGCGACCGCCGCCCGCGAGGTCGGCGACGCCCTGGGCGGTGGCGTTGGTGACGACAGTCGCCGCGCTGGCGGCGATGAAGTCGTTGCCCGCGATGCCAACGCCGCCGGTCGCCGGCGTGCCGTCCTCGTTGGGCTCGAGCTCGTTGGTGCCCTCGACCTGGCAGGTCGCGGAGCAGCCGTCGTTGGGCAGGGTGTTGCCGTCGTCGCACTCCTCGGCGCCCGGCGTCTGGGTGGTGTCGCCGCAGACGATCGGTCGGCGGGTGATCTGCGCGACATAGCGAGCGACGACGCTGTTGTCGCCGTTCTCGGTGACGTGGACGTAGCGGGTCGCGCCCGGCACAACGATGAAGATCACCCGCGAGCAGCCGTCACCGCTGACGCGGTCGTTGTTGCTGGTGAGGACCGCGCCCGCGGCGTCGCGGACGTTGATACCGGTATCGACGGCGGTCGCCACGCACGGCTGGTTGAGGCCGCGGGTTGGATCCCAGGTGTCGACCTGGACCTCGAACGCGCTGGCGCCGGAGTTGGTCACCGCGAACACGTCCTCGTCGCCGGCGGTGCCGGGCGCAGCACCGACGCTCAGCGCCGCGAGCCAGGTGCGGCCGCCGGTCGCGACGTCGACCACGCCCTGGGCGGTCGCGTTGTTGATCGCCAGCATGCCGCCGACGTCGAAGTCGTTGCCGACGATGCCGGTGCCACCAGTCGCGGGCGTACCGTCCTCGTTCGGCTCGACCTCGGTGGTGCCCTCGATGGTGCAGGTCGCGCTGCAGCCGTCGCTGGCGGTGGTGTTGCCGTCGTCGCACTCCTCCACGGTCGGGACCTGGCGGTTGTCGCCGCACACGATCGCGCGGGCCTGGACCTGCAGGCCGTAGCCCGGGATCACGTCGGTGTCACCGAAGTCGACGACGTGCGCGTAGACCGTGGTGTTCGCCGGGAGGACGAACGACACGCTCGAGCAGCGATCCGCCGAGCCGTTGCGATCGTCGTTAGAGGCGAGGACCGTGCCCTGGGCCGAGCGGATGTTGAGGCCTGTGTCGATCGAGGTGCCGCAGGCCACGCCGAGACCGAAGCCGGTGGCGCGGTTCCACACGTCCACGCTGAGCTCCACCTGCGTGGCAGTGTCGTTGGTGATCGCCCAGGCGTCCTCGTCGCCACCGGTGCCCGGGGCGGCGCCCACTGACAGCGCGCCGAGCCGGTTGACCGAGCCACCGCTGACCAGGATCGCGCCCTGGGTGTTGGCGTTCATCGCCGCGACGCTGATGGCCGGCGCGGTGGCGGTGTCGAAGTCGTTGCCAGCGAAACCCGAGCCCCCGGTCGACGGCGTCCCGTCCTCGTTGGGCTCGACCTCGGACAGCTCGGTGCGGCACAGCGACGAGCAGCCGTCGAAGTTGACCGTGTTCGAGTCGTCGCACGCCTCGGGGGAGATCAGCATGCCGTCGCCGCAGACCGGCGCGCAGGTCGAGACCGCGCCGGTGCAGGCCCAGCCGGCCTCGATCGCGCAGGCCGCCGAGCAGCCGTCGCCCGGGGTCTGGTTGTTGCCGCCCTGATCGCAGGTCTCGGCGCCGACGGCGATGATGCCGTCGCCGCAGGTGGCCGAGCACACCGAGGGCACCGCGGCGGTGCAGGTGTAGCCGGCCTCGGGCGCGCAGGTGGCCGAGCAGCCGTCGCCGCTCATCGTGTCGCCGTCGTCGCAGGTCTCGGTGCCGGTGGTGACGCCGTTGCCGCAGCCGGTGACGGTGCAGTTGTTGTCGCAGCCGTCGCCGTTCATGGCGTTGCCGTCGTCGCAGGCCTCGGTGCCGGTCTGGACGCCGTTGCCGCAGCCGGTGGGCCGGCACGCGTCGCCGGCGCCGTCGTCACAGCCGTCGCCGTTGGTGTTGTTGCCGTCGTCGCACATCTCGCCGGACTGCATGACGCCGTCGCCGCAGCTGGGCGCCTGGCAGGTCATCGGGGTGCCCGAGCAGACGCCGCTGGTGCAGTCGCCGGCCACGGTGCAGCCCGCGCCGGTGTCACAGGTGCGGGCCGGGGCGCACGAGCCGCCGCAGTCCACGCCGGTCTCGGTACCGTTCATCATGTTGTCGGTACACGAGGCCGCCGGCACGCAGGTGCCGCTGCTGTTGCAGGTGCCGCCGCCGGTGCACGTCGCGCCGGTGCGGGGCGTGTTGACCGGCTGACCGGCGACGCACTCGTCGGTGGTGCACTCGTTGCTGTCGTCGACAGGGGTGCAGGACGGGGCGTCGATCGGCGGTCGCGCGTCGATCGTGGTGCCGCCATCGTCGCCGCTACATGCGGCGATGACGGCAGCTGACAAAGCTAGCAGCCAGGTGGTGTGACAAGTTCGCATGGCGCGGACCATAGACAGAGGCGATCGCGTAGCGCAATTGCGAACCACGACACCAGGTGACTTCCGCGATCGCGGCGTTCGCGGCGTCTAAGCGGATTGGCTGATCGCGCCGATCATGGCGAATCGGGCGCGCAGCTGCGCGCGGGCCCGCATGATCCGCGTCCCGACCGTCCCGGTCGCCACGCCCTGGGCGCGCGCGATCGCGGCGTAGGCGCGCCCCTCGAAGGTGTACATCCGAAACGCGTCGCGGACGTCCTCCGAGAGATCGTCGACGGCGGCGCGCACGTCGTCGACCGTGACCCCGACCCACGGGTCGGCTTCCTCCTGCACCGGCGCATGTGGCTCGACCGAAAGCGCGACCTCCTGCGGCCGGACCCGGCGGCGGCGCAGCCGATCGATGAACGTGTTGGTGAGGATGCGCAGCAGCCAGTAGCGGGCGAGCTCGGGCGAGCGCAGGCCGGCGCGCCAGCGGAACGCGCTGAGCAGGGCGTCCTGGACGAGGTCATCGGCGTCGGTGCGGCCGCGGGTGAGGCGCGCCGCCTTCTTGCGCAGCTCGGGGAGGTGGCGAGCGACGATGGCGTCGAAGTCGAAGTCGGTGGCGGCGGCGTCGTCGTGCATGCCGGGGCCTTTTGCAGCCCGCGCGCCGGCGGAAGTCATCGGAATCACGAGCGAGTCGCGGCGCGCGCGCGGGACCGCCCGCGGGCCGCCCGCGGGCGGTGACACGCGAGGTAACAGGTGCCGCGCCTCACACCCGCGCGGCGACCAGTGGCATTCTGATCAGAGATGAGCGTAGGCGACGCGGCCGAGCCAGCGGCCACGCCGGGGACCGAGATCGGTGACTACCGCGTGGTCGGGGTCATCGGTCGCGGCGGCATGGGCCTGGTGCTCGAGGCGCGCCACACCCGCGTCGGCCAGCGCGCGGCGCTGAAGGTGCTGACCGCCGGGCGCCGCGGCGTCGGCGACTCGGCGGTGCGGCGGTTCCTCGCCGAGATCGACGTGCTGACCCGGCTCGATCACCCCGGGCTGGTGCGCGTGCTCGACGCCGGCGACTCGCCGGTGCACGGGCCGTGGGTGGCGATGGAGTACGTCGCGGGCGACGTGCTGCGCGCGCACCTGGTGAAGGCCGACGGCGCGCCGCTGCCGCTGGCGTTCGCGCTGCGCATCGGCCGGCGCGTGGCGTCGGCCATGGCGGCCATCCACCGCGCCGGGATCGTCCACCGCGATCTCAAGCCCGAGAACGTCATGGTCGTCCCCGACGACGAGGTGCCGGGCGGCCAGCGGGTGAAGCTGCTCGACTTCGGCATCGCCAAGCTGTCGAGCGACGACGCCGGGCAGACCACCGAGGGCACGGTGCTGGGCACCGCCGGGTACATGGCGCCCGAGCAGTGCACTGGCCTGGGCGACGTCGACGAGCGCGCCGACGTCTACGCGCTGGGCGTGATCCTGTTCGAGATGCTGACCGGCGCGCGGCCGTTCGTCGGCGGGTCGTCGGAGGTGATGCGCCAGCACCTGTTCGTCGAGCCGCCGATCGAGCGGCTGCCGGCGGCGCTGCCCGAGCCGCTGCGCGCGCTGGTCACCGCGATGCTGGCCAAGGAGCCGACCCGGCGGCCGGCGACGCCGGAGGTGGTGGCGCGGCTGCGCGCGCTCGAGGCCGAGCACGCCGGCGCGCTCGAGGACGAGCCGGCGCTGCCGCACGCCGACACGCTGCCGGCGCGCGTGGTGCCGGCCGAGACCGTGGCGGGGCATCGCATGCGGCTCGCCCAGGCGCAGCAACCGTCGACCGCGTCGCTGGCCGCGGTGTCGCGCGAGACGCCGGCGGCGCCGGCCGCGAAGCGGCGGTGGCCGTGGGTGGCCGGGGCGGCGGTGATCGCCGCGGGCGTGGTGGCGACCGCGGTGGTGACGATGCGGCCGGGCGCGCGGGGCGCGAAGCCGACGCTCCAGGCGCTGCCGGGCATGGTGATCGTCGAGGGCGCGCGGTTCGGCATGGGGAGCACGCCCGAGGAAGTGGCCGCGGCCTGCGCCGAGCTCGGCGGCTGCGACGACGCGGTCAAGCCGCAGCTGGCGCGCGAGAGCCCGGTGCGGCAGGTGACCGTGTCGACCTTCCAGATCGACATCAACGAGGTCACCAACCGAGAATTTTCGGCGTTCCTGAACGCTATCAGCAGCGTGACCAACGTGCGGGAGGACAACGAGGCGCACTACCCGCGGTTCGTCGTCGACGACGCGGACGAGCGGATCCTCTTCGACCTGTACCGCGACGGTGGGATCGAGCGCCACCCCGACGGCACGTTCGTCGCCAAGCCTGGCAAGGAAGACCTGCCGGTGATCCAGGTGACGTGGGATGGCGCGTCGCGCTACTGCCGGCACGCCGGCAAGCGGCTGCCGACCGAGGCCGAGTGGGAGCTGGCCGCCCGTGGCGTCGAGCGCCGGCGGTTTCCATGGGGTGGCGAGGCGCCGCGGTGCGATGGCGTGAGGTTCGGGCGCAAGGGCGGCAGCTGCACCGACGCGCCGGCGACGCTCGCTCCGGTCAGCACGTCACCGCAGGACATCACCCCGAGCGGCATCCACGACCTCGGCGGCAACGCCAGCGAGTGGGTGCAGGACCAGTTCGTCAGCCCGACGTACACCGACTGCGGCACGTGCCGCGACCCGATCGCGGTCGCGACGACTGCGGATGGCGACGACATGCGGCTGTTCCGCGGCGGCAACTTCAAGACCCCAACGTACGTCGTGCGCACCACCACCCGCAGCCGGTGGAAGCGCGACGCCGTGGCGGAGGGAATCGGCTTCCGTTGTGTGGCTCGCTAGCCCAGACCCAAGGAGATGATCGATGGCCAAGGCCAAGCTCAAGAAGAAGTCCTCGTCCAAGACGGCCAAGAAGCAGCCTGCGGCCAAGCCGCCAGCGAGCGCCAAGAAGAAGGCTGGCGCGAAGCAGCCGGCGCTCGAGGCGAAGTCTGCTGCGCCGAAGGCGACGCAGGTCCCCAAGAAGCCGACCACGGTGCCCGTGGCCAGCGGCGCAGTGCTGGCGGCCAGCGAAGCCGTGCCGTTTCACCTCGAGGTGATGGGGCTCGACGGCCAGGTCACCGTGTATACCACCAACACGGGCGACCTCGAGGTCAGCCCGCCCGAGTGGATGGCGGTGGTGCCGGTGACGCCGTGCGCGCGCAGGTACCTGTTCCTGATCCAGATCTACGACGACCACAAGTTCGCGATGCTGCCGATGATCGACGGGGCCGGCGCGCCTCGCCTTCCGGCGGCGGGCGGCTGGGTCCGGCCGATCGTCGTAGGGAGGCTTCACTTGATCGGATCGGACCGGCTACTCAGCCGGCGCGACATCGCCGGCATCATTGGCGGTCACTCCGGCAAGCCCGGCGACTCGACGCCGCCCAACATCTGAAGCGCGCATGCCGGTCAAGCTCGCCGCCGCCGCCGCTGGCGATGGCCAGTCGGTGCGCCGCGCGGTGGTGATCGGCATCGGTCGCTACCGCGGGCGCGCCGAGCTGCCCTACGCGCCGACCGACGCGCAACGCGTCGAGGCGGCGCTGCGCGCGCGGGGCTACGAGGTCACGTCGCTGCACGACGGCGAGGGCGGGCAGGCCAAGGGCACGATCACCGCGGCGCGGGTGCTGGCCGAGGTGCGGCGGGTGGTCGACGACTCCGACGAGGACGACGTGGTGGTGGTGTACGCGTGCTGCCACGGCGACCGCTTCGGCGGCCGGCCGTACCTGACCATGGCCGACACGCCGGTGCGCGGGCGCGGCGCGCACGGCATGCCGCTGGCGGCGCTGTTCGCCGCGCTGCGCGGGAAGACGCGCTGGGTCGCGGTGTTCCTCGACGCCTGCCGGATGGGGCTCGGCCTCGACCCCAGCGTCGGCGTGGCGGCGCAGCACGTCGACGACAAGGCCGGCGGCTTCGCGTTCCTGTCGGGCAGCCGCGCCGACGGCCTGAGCCAGGACGACCGCGACGCGGGCGTGTTCACCGCGTGCCTGGTGGCCGGCCTCGACGGCGCCGCCGCCGACGCCGAGGGCGCGGTGCGGTTCAGCGCGCTGGCCCGCCACGTCCAGGACGGCGTCGAGGCGTGGCGACGCGGGCCGATCGGCGCGCTGCGCAAGTCGGCGCAGGCCGCGATCGTGCGGCTCGAGGTCGCCGACCTGGCGATCGTCCCGCCGTTCCCGTTCCACGAGCTGGCGCCGTGCAGCGCCGGCAAGATCACCAGCGCGACCTGCTCGTCGCGCGGGCTGGTGGCGACCACCGACACGCGCTCGATGCTGCGGGTGTGGGACGTCGCGACCCGCGGGCTGGTGCTCGAGCAGTCGATGTACGAGCCGGTGGTGGCCGGCCGGCGGCCCTACGGCTACTACGGCGGCGCGGCGTTCTCGCCCGACGGCGCGGTGCTGGCCGCGTGCGCGGGCGAGGGCACGGTGCGGGCGTGGACGATGGCCACCGGCAAGGAGGTGGCGATCGACGCCGGCGTCGGCTGCATGGCCACCAAGCTGGCCTGGCACCCCGACGGCCGCACGCTCGCCGTCGGCGCCGAGGACGGCGTCCACCTGTTCCGGCGTCGCGCCGATGGTGGCTTCAAGGCCGGCCGGGTGCTCACCGGCCACGCCGGCACGGTGTGGGCGCTGGCGTTCGCCGCCGACGGCACGCTGATCACCGGCGCCGAGGATCACGAGGTGCGGCAGTGGCGGATCGGCGACGGCGCCACCGTCGGCCGCTGGCACCTCGACGGGCCGGTGTGGGCGGTGGCGGCCTCGCCGGGCGGCCACGTGATCGCGACCGGCGGCGTCGATCAGTCGCTGAAGGTCAAGAACCCGGTCCGGCTGTGGGCCCGCACGTCGGGCGCGCTGGTCCGCGTGCTCAGCGAGCACGGCGGCGGCGTGACCGGCCTGGCGTTCTCACCCGACGGCCGCTACCTGGCGACCGCGTGCGGCGACGGCGCGGCGCGGCTGTGGCGGGTCGCCGACGGGCAGCGGGTGCGCGCGCTGTCGGTCGCGGTGCCGGGGCAGGCCGAGCGGCCGGGCGCGTGCGCGGTGGCGTTTTGCGCCGACGGCGCGCAGCTGTTCGTCGGCTTCGGCGATGGCCGGGGCCGGCTGTACGCGATCGATCCGAGGTCCTGACCGAGGAGGTCCCATGCCCGTCAAGCTCCGCTCCAAGCCCGCCGGCGACGGCGTGCAACAGCGCCGCGCGGTGGTCGTCGGCATCGACGACTACGTCGACCCCGCCGATCACCTGGACTACTGCGCGGCCGACGCGCGCAAGGTGGGCGCGCTCTTGCGCGAGCGCGGCTACGTCGTGACCGAGGTGCACGACGGCCCGGGTGGCCGCGGCAAGCGCAAGGTCAGCGCCGCGGTGGTGCTCGACGCGGTGCGCGACGTCATGAAGGCCTCCGACGAGGATGATCTCGTCGTGTTCTACGCGTCGTGCCACGGCGTGCGCGTCGCGGGGCGGCCATTCCTGACGATGGCCGACACGCCGAAGACGCCGAGCCTGGAGGCCGGCCACCAGGCGCGCGGCCTGCCGCTGGCCGATCTGTTCGCCGCGCTGCGCGGTCGGCCGCGCTGGGTGTCGGTGTTCCTCGACGTCTGCCACATGGGGCTGGGGCTCGACCCGAGCATCGCCGACTCGACCCAGCACAACGACGACAAGGGGGGCGGGTTCGCGCTCCTGTCGGGCTCGAGCGCCGACGGCATCACCCAGGACTCGATCGGCGGCGCGATCTTCACCGCGTGCCTGGTCGACGGCATCGCCGGGGCCGCCGCCGATCCCGACGGCGCGGTGCGGTTCAGCGCGCTGGCGCGCCACGTCCAGGCCGGCGTCGAGGCGTGGCGTCGCGGGCCGATCGGCCTGCAGAAGAAGTCCGAGCAGGCCCCGGTCCTGCGCCTCGAGGTCGCCGACGTGCCGGTGATCCCGCCGAGCCCGTTCGTCGAGTTCCAGCCCAAGCTCGCCGCCAAGATCACCTGCGCGGCGTGGTCGCCCGACGGCCGGCGCATCGCGACGACCTCGGAGGACTTCACGCTGCGGCTGTGGGACCCGGCGACCGGGCGCCAGGTGCTGGGCGCGATGGAGCACCTGATCGTCGAGGGCGGCGAGACCAAGCACGGCTACCTGGGCGGCGTCGCGTTCGCGCCCGACGGCCAGGTGGTCGCGAGCTGCGGCAACGAGGGCACGGTGCGCACCTGGCAGGTCGCCGGGGCCAACGAGGTCACGCCGATCCCCGACGGCGTCGGCGCGATCTGCACCAAGGTGGCGTGGCACCCGAAGGGCACGCTGCTGGTCGCGGGCGCCGAGAACGGCATCCACGTCTACGCCGTCGACTCGATCAAGCGGCTGACCCACCAGCGCACGCTGACCGGCCACGTCGGCTTCGCGTGGTGCGTGGCGTTCGCGCCCGACGGCGAGCTGGTGAGCGGCGGCAAGGACGGCACGGTGCGCTGCTGGGACGTCGCGACCGGCGCGTGCACGCGGCAGTGGCAGGTCGAGGGCCCGGTGTGGGCGGTGGCGATCTCGCCCGACGGCAAGCACGTCGTCACCGGCGGCGCCGACGAGCCGGCCGGCCCGACGCTGGTCAACGAGGTGCGCACCTGGGACCGCAAGACCGGCGCGCTGGTGCGGCGCTACGCCGGCCACGGCGGCGGCGTCACGTCGATCGCCTACACCGCCAAGGGCGATCGGCTGGCCACCACCAGCTACGACGGCAAGGCGCGGGTGTGGAGCACCGCGGACGGCCGCAAGCTGTTCGAGTTCGGGATCGCGGTCGACGGCCGCGCCCACCGCCCCGAGGCCTACGCCGCGGTGTTCTCGCCCGACGGCGCCCGGCTGTTCGTCGGCTACGCCGACGGCCGCGGTCGGTTGTATACGCTCGGTTGACGGCGGGCCGCGTGGTCGTGCGATCATGGTGGCGCGTGGCCACCACCGAGGACAAGTCCCAGGCGTTCGCGGCGACGGCGGTGCGCCGCTCGATCGCGTACCTGGTCTACACCGGCGGCGAGATCGTCGCGCCGCCGCGGCGGATCGGCCCGCTGCGCGGCGCCACCGCGGTCGGCCGTGAGGTCGCCACCGGGATCGTGCTGCCGACCGATCGCAAGGCGTCGCGCCACCACGCGACGCTGCACGCCAGCCCGACCGGCGCGGTGCGCGTGGTCGACGAGCAGAGCCGCAACGGCACCTGGGTCAACGGCGAGCGGGTCGCCGACAAGGTGCTGGCCGACGGCGACGTCGTGACGATCGGCGACTCGCTGGTGGTCGTGCGCGACGAGCCGACCGACGTCGGCGACGCCGAGGTCGCGGCGCTGATCGGCCACGGCCTGGCGATGCGCACGGTGCGCGCGGCGATCGCCCGGGTCGCGCCGACCACCGCGACCGCGCTGGTGCTGGCCGAGACCGGCTGCGGCAAGGAGCTGGCGGCGCGGGCGATCCACGAGCGCAGCCGCGCGGCCGGCCCGTTCGTCGCGGTCAACTGCGCGGCGATCCCCGACAGCCTCGCCGAGAGCCAGCTGTTCGGCCAGCTGGCCGGGGCGTTCACCGGCGCGGTCGCGCGGCCCGGGCTGGTGCGCGCCGCCGACGGCGGGACGCTGTTCCTCGACGAGATCGGCGAGCTGTCGCCGGCGATCCAGCCCAAGCTCTTGCGCTTCCTGCAGGACCGCGCGGTGCTGCCGGTCGGCGCGACCGCGCCGGTGGCGTGCGACGTCCGCGTCGTCGCCGCGACCAACCGCGACCTGCGCGCCGACGTCGATCGCGGCAGCTTCCGCGCCGACCTGTACGCGCGCCTCGCCGAGCTGCCGCTGCGCATCCCGCCGCTGCGCGAGCGGCGCGAGGACATCCTCGCGCTGGTGCGCCACGCGCTGGGCGCGGCGCCGCCGCGGCTGACCCCGGCGCTGGCCGAGGCGATCGTGCTGCACCGCTTCCCGTTCAACGTGCGCGAGGTGCAGGCGCTGGCCGCGCAGCTGCGACTCGCCGCCGGCGACGCGGTGCTCGATCTGCCGCACGCCGGCGAGCTGTTGTCGGCGCGCGCCGCCCCGCCCACCGAGCCGCCCGACTCGTACGACGGCGGCGGCGGCGGCGGCGATCGCGACAAGCCGCCGGATCGCGCCGAGCTCGAGGCGCTGTTGCGCACGCACAAGGGCGTCGTCGCCAACGTCGCGCGGGCGATGCAGCGCTCGCGCAAGCAGGTCTACCGCTGGATCGAGCAGCACGGCCTCGACGTCGCGGCGTATCGCTGACGGCGGCGCGTCAGCGGTAGCGCACGCCGAGCCCGAACGTCGTGCGCTGGGTCGACTGGTCGGCGCCGAGATCGGTCGTCCAGTCGGCGGTCACGAACAGCGCGGTCGCGCCGCGGCGCCAGGCATCGACGTCGAGCCGCAGCCGCGCCGTCGGCGTCACGCTGGTCATGACCTCGTCGTCGAAGCGGTGGCGCGCGCCGCCCAGGCCGGCCCCGAGCCACACCGTCCGCCACGCCCGCACGTCGACGCCGAAGCCGACGTCGACGTCGCGCAGCGGCGGGCGCCCCGGCGCGCCACCGGTGTCGAGCGTGACGCCCCCGCGGCCGGCGATCACCAGCCGCCGCGTGAGGCGCGCGCCGAGCGTGAAGCCCAGCCCGGTGGCGAGCTGGGTGTCGGTCGCGTCGTCCTTCGCCAGCGTCAGGCCGGCGTCGACGGCGACGAAGCCGCCGCGCTGGTGGCCATGGTTGCGGTTGGCGTAGGCGTCGATGTTGGTGACTTCGCGGCGCCGGAGGTCCTCCGGGGCGCCCGTCCGCGGTGGCGGCGTCGGCCGGGTGCTGCCGTCGTCAGTCGGTAGCGCGGCGGCGGTCGAGGCGGTGAGCGCGAGGACGGCGAGCGGTGCGAGGCGGTGCATCGGTGCGCGCATCGTGATCATGCTGCGCGGCGACGCAAGCGGAATTCGGAGTTCGCCACGCTTTGCCGGCCGCGCGCTGCTCAGCCGTAGCGGCGGTCCCACTCGACGAACTTCTTGAGCGCCGGGAACATCGGCGCGTCGCGGCCGCCGGCGAAGAAGTCGGCGCTGTCGGCCTCGATCGCGATCGCCGGGTTGTGCTGGCGCGCCAGCGCCACCAGGTTGCGCCAGTTCTCCTTGGTGTTCGGCGCCTGGCCGCCGGGCAGCGCGGCGTAGTCGAGGCGCGAGGTCGGCACCAGCCGCAGCGGCGGGCCGTCGGCGACCACCAGATCGACGAACGTCGTCTTCTCGTACGGCGGATCGGGCGGCATGCGGCGCGCCACCACCTCGACCAGGTCGCGCCACGCGATCGTGCGCTCGCCGCCGCGCGCGACGCGCACCGCGAGCCCGTCGGCGGTGATCGCGCCGTCCTGGACGACGAACCGCAGCGCGTCGCGGGTGGCGTCGACCGCGGCCGGCCCCACCGGGTTGGGCCGCGCGGTCTTGCTGAGCGGCTTGCCGGGAGGTGGCGCCGCCGGCGCGCCGGCGGCCAGATCGTACGGCGTCGCGGCGGGGCGCGCGGGCGGGGCGGCGGCGGGCGCGGCGACCACCGCGGTCGAGCGGATCGGCGCGCGCGAGCGCCCGCCCTCGAACGCGCCGAGCGTGGGCGTGACGCCGGCGCCGATGCCGACCACCGCGCCGACCAGCGTCAGCGGGAAGCCGGCGCCGAGCTGGCCGAACGAGTCGGGGGCCAGGTAGAGGATCGCCAGCACCGCGGCGACCGCCGTCGCGACCGAGGCCCACGTCACCGCGGTGGCGATCGGGCCCAGCTCGGTGTGCGTGACCCGGGCGACGGCGACGCCGATCAGCCCGAGCGCGGTGACCAGCCCGAGCAAGAACACCGCCGTCGGCAGCGCGGCGAACGGCTTGCCGGCGTGCCGCCCGTCGACGCAGCCGCCCGGCGAGCACAGCTCGATCGAGCGCGGCCCGACGTGCGCCGACAGGCCCAGGTCGATGTCGATCACGACCCAGTCGAGCACCAGCACGCCGAGCGCGAGCGCGATCGCCGCCGCCGCTGGCGACAGCCAGGGAGGAACCCTCATGGCCCCAGTCTACCAGCCCGCGCCGACCTCCGAAAACAGCGACGGCCCGGTCGCCCGGGCCGCCTGCGCGATCACGCCCCTCTGGGCGATCACGGCGCGATCACGGCGCGATCACTTCTTGGCGTCGGCCTTGGCCTTGGCGGCCTTGGCCAGCAGCTCCTCGCCGATGTTCGACGGGACGTCGGAGTACTTGGCGAACTCCATCGTGAACTCGGCCTTGCCCTGGGTGGCCGAGCGCAGCGGCGTCGAGAAGCCGAACATCTCGGCGAGCGGCACCTCGGCCTCGACCTTGGCGCCGCCGTCGTCCTCGTTGGACTGCACGACGATGCCGCGGCGCTGCATGATCAGCGACAGCATGTTGCCCGAGAACTCGGCCGGGCCCTCGAGCGAGACCTTCATGATCGGCTCGAGGATGCGCGGCTTGGCGCGCGAGAAGAAGTCGCGGAACGCGCCGCGGGCGGCTTCCTGGAACGCGATGTCCGACGAGTCGACCGCGTGGGCCTGGCCGTCGTCGATGGCGACGCGGATGCCGACGACCGGCACGCCCAGGCGCGGGCTCTTGGCCATCATCGACTTGAAGCCCTTCTCACACGACGGGATGAACTCGCGCGGGATCGCGCCGCCCTTGATCTCGTCGGCGAACTCGAAGTCGCCGTCGAACGGCTCGGCGTAGCCGGCGACGCGGCCGTACTGGCCCGAGCCACCGGTCTGCTTCTTGTGGGTGTAGTTGAACTCGACCTTGGTGCCGATCGTCTCGCGGTACGCGACCTGCGGCGGGCTGGTCACAACCTCGGCCTTGTACTCGCGCTTCATGCGCTCGATGTAGACGTCGAGGTGGAGCTCGCCCATGCCGGCGATGATCGTCTCGTTCGACTCGGGGTCGACCCAGCACTGGAAGGTCGGGTCTTCCTTGGTGAACCGGTTGAGCGCCTTCGACATGTTGATCTCGGCGCCCGAGTCCTTGGCCTTGATCGCGACCGAGATGACCGGCTTGGGCACGAACATCGAGGTCATCGCCAGGTTGACGGTGCCGTCGGTGAAGGTGTCGCCCGAGTTGCAGTCGATGCCGAACAGCGCGCAGATGTCGCCGGCCGACGTGTCGGTGATGTCTTCCTTGTCGTCCGAGTGCATGCGCACCAGGCGGCCGACCTTCACCTTCTTGCCCGTGCGGGTGTTGGTGATGAAGTCGTCCTTCTCGAGCTTGCCCTGGTAGACGCGGATGTACGTCAGCTGGCCGTAGCGGCCGTCCTCGAGCTTGAACGCGAGGAGCACGAGCGGCTTGGTCGGATCCGAAGCCAGCTCCTGCGGCGCCTCCTCCTTGTCGAGGTCGAGCGCGATGTTCTTGACCTCGGTCGGGTCGGGCAGGTACTGCGTGACGCCGTCGAGGAGGATCTGCACGCCCTTGTTGCCGAGGGCCGAGCCCATCATGACCGGCGTGCACTTCAGCGCGATCGTCGAGTCGCGGAGCGCCTTGCGGATCAGCTCCGGGGTGACCTTGTCCTCGAGCATCGCCTCGGTGAGCTCGTCGTTGACCATGGAGAGCTGGTCCAGCATCTCCTCGCGCAGCTTGGCGCACTGGTCCTTCATGTCGGCCGGGATCTCCGAGTACTCGATCTGGTTGCCGTTGTCGCCGTAGAAGCGGATGGCCACCATCTCGATCAGGTCGACGACGCCCTCGAGCTTGTCCTCGAGGCCGATCGGCGCCTGGATCATGACCGGGTGCAGGCGCAGCTTCTCGCGCAGCTGGTCGCGGACGCGGAACGGGTTGGCGCCCGAGCGGTCGAGCTTGTTGACGAACGCGATGCGCGGCACGTTGTAGCGGCGCATCTGGCGGTCGACCGTGTACGACTGCGACTGGACGCCGGCGACGCCGCACAGCACCATGATCGCGCCGTCGAGCACGCGCAGCGAGCGCTCCACCTCGACCGTGAAGTCGACGTGTCCCGGGGTGTCGATGATGTTGATGTGGTGCGACTTGATGCCGACCTTGGGCGAGCTGCCCGACCAGGTGCAGTAGGTCGCGGCCGACTGGATCGTGATGCCGCGCTCGCGCTCCAGCTCCATCGAGTCCATCTTGGCGCCCACGCCGTCCTTGCCCTTCACCTCGTGAATCGCGTGGATTCGCTTGGTGTAGAAGAGGATGCGCTCGGTCAGCGTCGTCTTGCCGCTGTCGATGTGCGCCGAGATGCCGATGTTGCGGACTTTCGAGAGGTCGGTGATCACGAGATGCTCCTTGCCTTACCTGGCGCGCGGGCGCGCCCAGGGGCGCGCGTTAGCTACCCTCCCCCTCCGCCGGGGTCAAGCGATTCCGGACGGGGACAGGATCCTCCCTTCCAACACGTCTGAATCGTTGATGAAAATCGGCTCACCGCGGCGATTCGTCGCTCGCGCAAAACGCCGCGGTAGGGCGAAATTCGCCTGCGATCTCGAATCGTTGAAGGGGTAGATCCTGTCCCCGGGTTTGCTACCCTCGAGGCGTGCCCTGCCTCGACGACAACGTGGCGGTCGAGTTTGCGTCGGGGTCGATGCAGGCGGGGGCGACGGCGAAGGTGGAGGCGCACCTGGCGACGTGCCGGGACTGCCGGATGCTGGTGGCGGCGCTGGCGCCGGCGCCGGGCGACCCGGACAGCGATCTGGCGACCCCGGTGCGGCCGGCGCTCGGCAAGCGCGGGGCCCGCGAGCTGGCGCTGGCGTCGACGGACGCGCGCCGCGGCAGCGAGCCGCGGCGACCGATCGATCCGGTGGTGGCGGTGGGCGACACGATCGGCCGCTACGTCGTCCTGCGGCGCATCGGCGCCGGCGGCATGGGCGTCGTGTTCGCGGCCTACGATCCGCAGCTCGACCGCCGGGTCGCGCTCAAGCTCCTGCGCACCGGCATGGGCCTGGGCGAGGGCGAGGCGCGGGCGCGGCTGGTGCGCGAGGCCCAGGCGATCGCCCAGCTCAGCCACCCGCACGTCGTCGCGGTCTACGACGTCGGCACCGCCGCCGACGGTGACGTCTACATCGCGATGGAGTTCGTCGAGGGCGACACGCTGACCAACTGGCTGTCGCGCTGGGAGCGGTCGTGGCGCGACGTCGTCGCGATGTTCCGCGACGCCGGCCTGGGCCTGGCCGCCGCCCACGCCGTCGGCCTCCTGCACCGCGACTTCAAGCCCGACAACGTGCTGGTCGGCGCCGACGGCCGGGTCCGCGTCACCGACTTCGGCCTGGCCCGCTCGCTGGTCACCGGCGGCGAGGACAGCCACGACAACCTGCCGCGCGACCTGACGCCGCTCCGGGTGACGCTGACCGCCACCGGCGCGGTCATGGGCACGCCGCGCTACATGGCGCCCGAGCAGCTGGCCGGCAAGGACATCTCGGCCGCCGCCGATCAGTTCAGCTTCTGCGTCGCGCTGTACGAGGCGGTCTTCGGCGCCCACCCGATCCTCGGCGACACCGCGGCCAAGATGCTCGAGGAGGGCGCCCGGATGCGGCCGCCGCCCGAGGGCCGCGGCGCGCCGGCGGCGCTGATCACCGTGCTGGCGCGCGGCCTCGACCCGGTGCCGGCCCGGCGCTTCCCGTCGATGAGCGCGCTGCTCGCCGAGATCGAGCACGCGATCCGGCCGCCGCGGCGTCGCTACATGGCGTTCGCCGGAGCGGCGGCGCTGGTGCTGGGCGGCGCCGGGGCCGCGACCGCGATCGGCCGCGGCTCGCCGAGCCCGCCGGCCGCCGTGCAGCCCGACACCCAGGTGGTCGAGCAGATGCAGCGCGAGATCCAGGTGCTGCGCGGCGAGATCGCCACGGAGCGCCGCGAGAAGGAGGAGCTGCTCAAGCGCCTCAAGGACGAGGTCGACAACCAGGCCCGGGTCGAGGAGCTCGCGGCCCTGGTGACCGAGCGCAACGAGCGCATCAAGCAGCTCGAGCAGCAGCTCGAGGTGGTGGCGGCGCAGCTGCCGCCGCCGAAGCGCCCGACCAAGCCGGCGGCGCCGCCCGGCCTGACGCCGCGACAGATCAAGGACGGCGTCAAGGCGGTGATCGCCAGCATCCAGGGCTGCTTCGCCGAGTGGGACGAGCGCACCCAGGCCGACCGCGGCACGCTGGTGGTCAAGGTCACGGTGCTCGACACCGGCCACGTGCTCGAGGCCGCGGCCAGCGGCATCGACTCGGTGGCGCTGCGCGACTGCGCCGAGGCGGCGGCGCGGCGGATCGAGCTGCCGGCGACCGACGCCGTCACCAGCTTCGACCTCAAGCTCGACTACGACCCGGACGGCCTGCAGGTCGACGCGCTCGGCGTGGTCTCACGCCCGCCCCCGGAGCGCATCGAAAACACGCCGCCGTGAACTTCGGCATTCTTTCGGCCCGCGACCTGTAGTATCGACACCCATATGTCTCGCGTCGCCTGGTTCGTCGTCGCCGCCCTGTCGCTCCCGCTGATCGCGCATGCGGATCAGCCGCTCCGCACGCCGCTGGTCGGCGAGCACCAGCAAGACTGGAGCCTGCTCGATCCGGCGGTGGTGAAGGACGTCGCGATCCCGCCGCCGGGCGCCACGCCCGAGCCGGTCAACCACGCGGTGGTGTCGAACATCATCTACCTGAACCGCTGCGCCGGCGGCTGCACGATCACCAAGACCGACTACCCCCGGTCGAGCGCGACCGGCAACCAGACCTGGATCGTCGGCGGCGACATGGATACGGCCGGCACGCAGTTCCACATCACCGAGTTCGCGTTCTCGCAGACGGTGTGGGACCAGGTCGTGCAGTGCGTGAAGGACGTCTACGCGCCCTACAACGTCCAGATCGTCACCGAGGATCCCTCGCCGGCGCCGCACCACGAGGCGATCGTCGCCGGTACGTCGACCGACTTCGGCATCCCGCCCGACGTGGCGCTGGGCCGGGCCGAGCTGGGCGCCGGCTTCTGCTCGCCCAAGGACAACGCGATCTCGCTCAACATCGCCAACGATCACACCCCGCAATCCGGCATGACGCTGGCGCAGAACATCTGCTGGACGATCGCGCAGGAGACCGCGCACTCGTGGGGCCTCGACCACGAGATCGAGTGCACCGACGCGCTGACCTACGACTTCTCGTCGTGCGGCCAGCGGTTCTTCCGCAACAAGAACTCGGCGTGCGGCGAGGTCGGCATCACCGGCCCGCGCAGCTGCGTGTGCGGCGGCAGCCAGCAGAACACCCACGGCAAGGTGCTGGCGGTGTTCGGCCAGGGCACCGGGCCGCAGCTGACCCCGACGATCCGCGTCGACCAGCCCACGGCGGGCTCGCAGTTCCCCCGCGGCAACAAGATCTTCGCCACCGTGTTCGCCGGTCGCGGCATGAAGCACATCGAGGTGTACGTGAACGGCTGGAAGTGGGTCGATCAGCCCGCGACCACCAACTCGGTGTTCCAGATCGCGCTGCCCGACGAGGTGCCCGACGGCGTCATGGACCTGCGGGTGCGCGCCTGCGACGACATCGAGGTGTGTGGCGAGCAGACCGTGACCGTGACCCGGGGCGCGCCGTGCACCGGCGTCGAGACCTGCCTGGCGGGCCAGACCTGCGAGGCCGGCAAGTGCGCGTGGCCGCCGCCGTCGGTCGATCTCGGCGGCGCGTGCGAGATCAACCAGCAGTGCCTGTCGCTCCTGTGCGCCGACATCGGCGCCGGCGAGCTGGCGTGCACCGAGGCCTGCCAGGGCCCGCCCAACGACCTGTGCCCCGAGGGCTTCCACTGCAACGCGCAGCCGGCCCAGGAGGGCGTGTGCCGGCCCGACGGCGCCGAGGAGACCGGCTGCTGCAGCGTCGACCACACCGGCCGCGGCGCGATGCTGGCGAACGTCGGCCTCGGCGGCCTGGTCGCGCTCCTGGTCGCGCGCCGGCGCCGGCGGCGGTAACATGGGCGCAATGCGCCGCACCGCCCTCGCCGTCCTCGCCGCCGTGGCCTCGCCCGCGGTGGCCGCCGCCGACACCTCCAACACCAGCGCGATCGCGCAGCTGATGGTGCTCGAGGCCGGCGACAAGAACTACAAGTCGTTCCACGGCGCGGTGTGGCTCGACGTCGACAAGGCCACGACCAACTACCGGTGGGGCGGCGCCCAGTGCGGCAACCGCGACCTGTCGGAGTCGAGCGTCCAGCTGCTGTTCGCGTCGTTCCGCTCCGAGTACAACGTCACGCTCGAGTACGTGGTGACGACGGTCAAGGACAAGCAGTACCGCTGCATCACCGGCTTCTCGATCTCGAAGACCTGACCTTGGAGGGGCTTTCGCAAAGCCCCTCCCCCACAAAACGTGGGGCCCCACCCGAAACGCGAGCACCCACATCGCGGATCGGGGCTTGATCAACCTCCCGAGCACCGACCCTCCGCCGCCTCACGGCGCCAGGTGGTCGACCCCGAAGCTGAGCTGGCTGCCGACGATCAGCTCGGCGTCGCCGCCGGGGATCGCCGCGGTGGCGCGGTGGTAGCGGCGCAGCGTCGACGGCGGACAGTCGCTGCCGGCGCACACCGTCCACGCCGACGTCGGTGGGAACCCATCGATCAGCGCGGCGGCGATCGTGATCTGGCCGGCGGCGTCGGCGACGTCGCACTCGATGATCGCCGCGTACGGTGCGCCGTGCCCGCTGTTGTTGGCGTTGATCGTCAGGCGGACCCGGGCGTCGCCGCCGGCCGGCGTCCACGTGACGGTGTGATCGACGCCGGGGGCGAGCGTCACCTTCCGATCGATCGCCGCCACTAGCGGCGGGACCCCGCGGGCGGTGATCGCGTGGGCCGGCACCGCCGCGCCGGCCAGCGTCGCGGTCACGGTCGCGTCGTCGGCGAACAGCGCCGCGGGCAGCTGCGTCTGCGGCGTGTAGTAGCCGTCGGCGCCGTCGATCGTCAGCGGCGTCGCCAGGCCGGTCAGCGTCAGGCGGCCGGCGCTGTGGAAGCGCGGCGGCGCGACACACTGGCCGGGGCGCAGGCACACGCCGTCGGTGCACGCCGGATCGCACAGCGCCGGCGTGTAGCGCGCCAGCGTGCAGGCGCCGGCCCGCGCGACCTCGTCGTGCCAGCCCAGCGCCGGCGCGTCGAGGAAGTAGCCGAGCACGGTGCCGGCGGGGAAGGCCTGGCCGTCGTCGGGGTTGATCCAGCGATCCTCGAGCACGCGGATCGTGCCGAGCACCGGCGCCGCGGCGCCGCCGTCGAGGCCGGCGTCGGTGGGCGCGGCGCCGTCGTCGCCGCCGCACGCGGCCAGGAGGAGCAGGGGGACGAGGCGTGCGCGCATCGGGGACCTCACTCGCCGGGCAGGCCGGGGTAGGGGCGGGCCTGCTTGATCCACACGTGGCGCCCGTCGAGCCCGTCGGCGAGCTTCCACTCGACGTCCATCGGCAGGTGGGCGAAGCCGGCCGGCGTCGGGTACAGCGGCGCGAAGTGCTCGCGGATCGCGGCCAGCGCCTGGCCCAGCTCGAACAGCTCGGCGCGGGTGAGCACGGTGGTGCCCGGCGCGATCAGGTTGGAGTGCGTGTAGTAGGTGGCCGGCTGGTTGGCGTGGAAGAAGTAGTAGACCAGCTGATCGGCCGTGACGCCGGGCGGCGGCGACACGACGCTGGCCTCGCCGAGCTGGGCGTTGACGTACAGCGCGTCCTCGCCGTCGGCGCCGGGGTCGAAGACGTTGGCGGTGATCGCGACGCCGTTGGCGCGCTCGTCGGTGAACGCCGGCACCACCAGCACCGCCATCGCGACCTGCCGGTGATCGATGCCGGCGTAGTCGCGCTCCTCGAACGCGCGGAAGCTCCACACGCTGGCCCACACCGTCTTGATCGCGACGTCGATCGGCCGCGCCGGATCACCGACGGCGCCGGCCCGCGACTCGTACAGCCCGGCGCCGGTGTGGCGGGCCAGGTCCTCGGCGTTGGTCGACGAGCGGAACTTCCAGCGGATGCCCGGGGCCTCGGCCTCGAGGCGGGCGGTGACCTCGGCCAGGAACGCCGGGTCGAGCGGCGCCGCCCGCAGGTCGGCCTGCAGCGCCGCCAGCTGCTGCGCGCGGATCGCCGCGTCGCCGCGGAAGCCGGGGTCGGCCAGCATCGCGGCGATGCGGGCGTCGAAGCCGTGCTGCACCAGGAAGTCGCGGTAGCGCGCGACCGGGATCGCGACGCCGTCCTGGACGCGGATCGCCGCCAGGTCGCGCAGCGCGCCGTAGTTGGCGGCCTTGCCGCCGACCCGCGCCACGTCGGCCACGCCGACGTCGTCGAGGTCGACGATCGCGCCGCTGGCGTAGTCGGGCGCGGGGATCGCGGCCGCGGGCGGCCGGTGGTCGGCGAACCAGCGGTCGGCCTCGTCGGCGGTCACCTCGGCGACCTCCCAGTCGAAGGCGCGCACCGTCAGCCGCACCCAGCGGCCGGCGTAGGCGGCGAACCGCGCCTGGGCGTCGGCCAGCGCCATGTTGGGCGTGCCGCGCTGGCGGGCCAGCACGTTGACGTGCGACAGCGGCGTCTGGTGCGCCTCGGTGATCGTGCCGGCGACGACGGTGAGATCGTCGGGCACGCGATCGAGCACGACCAGCTCGCGCGGGCTGACGTAGGTGGTGGCCAGCTCGGCGGCGTCGACGATCCGCACCCGCGCGTAGGTCTCGCCGAGGTTGAGCGCCTGGTAGCTGATGCCGCGCCACAGCTCGTCGGTGGTGACCCGCGGGATCCGCGCCGGCAGCGTCGCGGCGCGCGCCTCCTGCTCGAGCGAGGTCGGGTGGAACCGCAGCCGGCCGCGCAGGAAGCCGTCGCCGACCAGCCGATCGTACGCGGTGGCGATCTGCTCGACGCTGGCGGTGTCGTAGGGCGCCAGCTCGTAGGCCCAGACGTCGGGCTCCTCGTAGTACGTGATCGAGCCGAGCAAGAACCGCCGGCCCGGCGTGAAGTACTGATCGACGAACGGCACCGCCGGCGGGAAGCCGAGGTGCTCGACGGCGAACCGCCGGTGCAGCGGGTACGCGTTGGTGTCGAGGAAGTACGGGCGATCGCCGTCCTGGCGATCGACGATGGTCTTGACCGTGAACGCGCCGGGCAGCGCCGCGTCGAGCGGTCGCGCGGCCTGCGCCATGAACTCGTCGGCGCAGGTCAGGTGATCTCGCGACGGCAAGGCCGCGCCGCTCACGTCGCACACCGCCGGATCGTCGCCGCACGCGGCGAGCGCGAGCGCGAGCAGCGGGGCCAGCCAGCGGGTCATCGCTACCGCGGTGAGCAAGCCGCGCGCCAGCGCCGGCGGCCGCGCGGTTCGCGCACTTGCGCCGGCGTCGCCTCAGGAATCCGTCGCCGCGCGCCGGCGCTCACGGCGCTCCGTCGAGGCTGACCCCGGCGGCGGCGCAGTAGCGCGCAACCGCGGCGCGCTGGTCCGGTGCGATCGCGGCGGCGGCGGCGCGGGCGCCGTCGGCGTCGTGCAGGCGACACGACGCCGAAACCGCCAGGCGGCGGGCCGCGTCGTTGTCCGGTGCGATCGCCAGCAGCTTGCGCGCCGTGCCGCGGGCGGCCGCGTAGTCGCCGCGGCGAAACGCCGCGCGCGCGTCGGCCAGCGCCTCGGCCGCCTCGGGCGTGAGCGGCGGTGGCGCCGCCAGGTCGGCGCGCGCGTGGTCCGTGGCGTCGGTGACGCCAGGCGCGTCGTCGATGCGATCGAGCACGTCGATGTGCACGCCCGGCGTGCCCACGGGCAGCGCGGCGGCGGTGGTGGGCGTGGGCGCCGCGGCGGTGGGCCCGGGCGGCGTGGCCGCTGCGGCCGTCGGTGCCGCCGCGGGCGTGTCGAGCGATCGCCCGGGGCGCGGCCCGGACGGTGCCGGCGCGCTCGACGGCGCGGGCGCGGGCGCCGTGGTGGCGGGCGCGGGCGATGTGGCCTGACCACGGGTCGCCCGGTACAGGTAGCCACCGCCGAGCGCCACGGCGAGCGTGAGGCCGATCACCAACGTCTTGGTGTGCATCTGCGGCATCCCTACCACAATGGCGAACGCGCGCCGATTAGCCGTTGACCGTGCGATCGAGACGGGCGACGGTCCGCGGCGATGAAACGAATTCGCGCATTCATGTTCTTGAGTGGGTTGGCGCTGGTCGCCGCCGCCGGCGTCGCCGGCTGCGGTGACGGCGGCGCCACCTGTGGCACCGGGACCCACGAGGAGGGCGGCGTCTGCATCGCCGACCCCGTGACGCCCACCGAATGCGGCACCGGCACCGTGCTGATGGGCGGCGAGTGCGTGCCCGACGGCAGCGTCGTCTGCCAGCAGGGCACCGTGTTCGACGCGCCGAGCGGCACCTGCGTCATCGATCCCACCGCCTGCACCGACGGCACCACGCTGGTCGACGGCGAGTGCATCCCTGACGACGAGCTGCTGATGGGCGCCGCCGACCACGTCGAGGCCGCCGAGCCCAACGATCCCGGCTCGGCCGGGGCGGCCGGTTCGTTCGCGGTCCCGGCGCTCGACGCCTCGACCACGTTCTACGGCTGCGTCACCGCCACCACCGACGCGGACATGGACGGCAACCTCGACGCCGACCTCGACACCTGGCTGGTGAACGCGACCGGCCCGACGGTCCTCGAGATCACCACCGACGGCCTGCGCGGCCTGTCGGCCGGCTTCTTCGTGGTCAGCGCCGACGCCGCGCACCCGGCGGCGCTCGACAACTTCCAGCGCATCGGCATCAACCTCACCGGCGACACCGCCAAGCGCGAGGTCTACCTGCCGGCCGCCGGCCGCTACGCCATCATCGTGACCGACGGCCGCTCGCTGTTCCTCGGCCAG
The DNA here is from genome assembly GCA_016794525.1 of Myxococcales bacterium. Taxonomy (GTDB): domain Bacteria; phylum Myxococcota_A; class Polyangia; order Haliangiales; family Haliangiaceae; genus UBA2376. The sequence goes on along the minus strand of JAEUJY010000083.1, from coordinate 29,633 downwards.
GCCGGCGCCGGCTCCGCCGACACCTGCTACTTCGCCACGGTCAAGCACGTCGCCACCCCGGCGCCGGTCGCGCTGACCGTGCCGCAGACGACCGGCACCGACAACGGCAAGGTCAAGCTCTACACCTTCACCGCCAACGCCAACGGCGACCTGATCGACACCACGCTGACCGCCGACGGGCCGGCGCTGTCGGCGGCCTTCATCTCGCTGCGCGGCGCCGCGATCCACAAGTCGGCGGTGACCGACGCCAGCGGCAACGCCCCCAACGACACGATCGGCGGCCTCGACAACGCCGAGGTCGTCACGCTGGTGGTCGACGCCGAGTACAACTACGGCGCCGTGCCCCAGGCGTTCACGATCGACACCACGTCGATCGACGCCCAGCCGCTGTCGACCAGCGGCGGCATGATCACGGTGACCAACGCCAACGACGGCGTCACGCCGCTGACGTTCCCCGAGCTGAACTACCAGTACTTCGACGTGGCGGCCGCCGGCCTGAAGCGGTTCGTCGTCACGCCGTCGGTCGCGGCCGACATGGTGATCGTCCGCCGTGACCTGTTCACGCCGGCCGGCGCGCTCGACGTGGTGGCGCAGATCGACGCCTTCGGTCCGCCCGGCCGCGCGAGCTTCGACAACGAGTTCGTCAAGTTCCTCACCCCGGGCCGCTACTACTTCGTGACGCTGAACCCGGCGGCGACGGCGGTCGGCGGCACCTACACGATCACGTCGACGATCGGCGACCAGCCGACCGCGCCGATCGCGCTGGGCACCGCGGCCACCAACCAGACCCTGACCAACGGCAACAGCTTCCTCACGCTCGACCTCACCAACCCGGTGTGGATCGAGGCCGGCATCACCGCCACCGCCGACTTCGGCACCGGCAACAGCGCCGGCGTCGAGGTCTACGACCTGGCCAGCGAGGGCTGGCTTCGCACCGGCGCGGTCCCGGGCACGATCCCGGCCGGCAACATCTACCCCGCCTTCGCGGCGACCCAGCCGACCATCGCGCCGTTCGCGCCGTTCGGCCGCATCGTGGCCGGCGACACCCGCGACTTCCTGGTGCGCACGCGCCCGACCGGCGCCGGCGCGGTCGGCCCCGCGCCGAGCTACTCGATGCTGATCCAGAACCGCCCCAACGTGGTGAACCTGGGCACCCAGGCGCCGGGCGCGCCGACGATGCAGACCGCCACCGGCCTGACCGACACGTCGGCGCCGGCGCGCTACATCGTGTTCGGTACCGCGGGCAACAACCTCACCGTGCTCGCGCACCCGGTGAACGCGCTGTCCGACATCCGCCTCCGTCGGCTCAACGCCTCGGAAGGCGTGACCACCACCGTCGACGCGGCCACCCCGGGCGCCGACGAGACGCTGCGGACCTCGTTCGTCGCCGCGCCGGGCAACTGGGTGGCCTGGGCCGTCGACGACAAGACCGCGGGCCAGCCGACCGACGTGACCCAGACCGTCACCGTCTCGACGCCGCGGCCGTACACCGTGACCACCGGCGCGCTGGCGTGGAACGACGCCTGCACTGGCGGCACGACGATCGGCACCAACCGCGACGACGAGATCGCCACCGCGCAGACCCTGCCGGCGGCGTTCGCGACGTTCCAGCTGTTCGGTGACACGCTCCCCGCGACCCACCGCGTGGGCTCGAACGGCTGGCTGTCGTGGGACACCGGCACGGTGTCCTTCGGCGCGTACCAGAACCGGACGATCCCGCTCGCCGGCCCGCCCGACGGCGTCATCGCCCCGTTCTGGCAGGATCTCGACACGGTGACGCTGTGCCGCAAGGACGACCTCACCGCCGGCGCCGAGACCGTCACCTACCAGTGGACCGGGCGCGTGTACCAGGCCGCGGGTCAGAACGTGCAGTTCCAGGTCGTGCTGCACGCGAACGGCGTGATCGACTTCATCTACGGCCCGATGCACGTCTCGAACGGCGCCTTCAACGATGGCGACGGCAACGGTGCCACCGTCGGGGCGGAGAACCTGTCCGGCACGTTCGGCCACCAGGTGCACTACAACACCGCGTCGGTGACCGCGAGCTCGTCGCGGACGCTGACCCCGATGTGATCGCGGCGGGCCGGGCGGGGTAGGAGTCAGGAAGAACCACGGGCCGCTCGCTCACCGCGGGCGGCCCGTCGTCGTTTCTCGGAGGTCGTGCGCCGTGTCGACCGGCGCGCCGCGCTCAGGGCGCGTCGATCGGCGCGTCGACGCCGGCGTCGACCATCGCGGCCGGGCACTCGGCGACCGGGGCCGGCAGCATCGAGCCGGTGATGCGGATCGCCGCGAACGACGAGCCGGCGACGTTGAGCGGTCCAACCGTCCCGGAGACCGTGCCGCACACCGAGTCCATCGACCTGATCGAGCCGGCCAGCGTGATGTCGGCGGGGTACTCGGTGCCGGAGGCGGCGTTCGCGTCCCCCGGAAGAGTTCCTACGATATGTGCTGAGAAGCTCGCCGTGTTGTCGACGGCGACGCCGTTGACCACGTACGGATCGCCGACCGGCATGCGCGCCGGCGAGTCGGCCGGGATCGCGAACGTCCGCAGCGGCTGGTAGCTGCCGTCGAGGGTCCCCGTCGCGCCGCTCGAGGTGATGTTCCAGGTGACCCGCAGCTGCACGTAACTACCCGGCGCCACCGACGGATTGATCGCCAGGAGCCAGTCGCCGTCGATGTCGGGCAGCATGTCGACCATCGGCGAGTCGATCGTGCTCGCGTCGATGTGGGGCAAGCGCTCGTCGTATTCGTCGAAGCGACCCTTGGCGTCGACACACGCCGCCACCGGTACCAAGCTCACAGCGAGCGCCACGGCGGCCGCACCTCGGGTTGACAACGCTTTCAGCATGCCTGCAAACTTTCATGCGGTTTGTACCCCGCCGTCAAGCCCATGCCACCCGACCCGCGAGCCCTCATGCGATCCATCACGCCAGTCTCCACTGTATTCCTGTTGCTCGCGACCCCCGCCCTGGCCCACGCCGGAGGCTTCGGCGCCACCCGGTTCGGCGGCGAGGACGGGCACGCGGCGACCAGCGATCCGACGGCGACGTACTTCAACCCCGCCGGCCTGGCGTACACCGAGGGGACCCAGGCCTACATCGAGGGCTTCATCGCGCAGCGGCGGGTGACCTACAACCGCGACCCGGCGGCGATCGACAACGCCGGCACCGGCACCCCGACCGACGCCATCAACCGCAACTCGGGGGAGGCGACCCTCAGCAATCCGCTGGTGAGCCCGTTCATCGGGTTCGTCACCAACGGCTTCCTGCCCGGCCTCGGCGTCGGCGTCAGCGTCAGCGTGCCGTTCGGCGGCCAGGCGTCGTGGGACTCGGACAGCCGGTTCGCCAACGACGCGACCTACCCGGGCGCGGTCGACAGCTCGGCGCGGTGGGCCTCGATCGAGGGCACCCAGCGCTCGCTGTTCTACACGCTGGCCGCGGGCTGGCGCACCCGCGACGGGCGCTTCGGCGTCGGCGCGGGCCTCAACATCGTGCAGTCGGACATCTCGCTGGTCCGCGCGCGCAACGTCGACGGCACCGACGACCTCGTCCGCGCCAACGGCTCGATCGCCGAGGGCCGCAGCCTGCTCGAGGTGAACGGCATCGACCTGTCGGCCACGCTCGGCCTGATGTGGAAGCCGACGCCGTGCTCGCGGGTCGGCCTCTCGTACCACTCGCAGCCGGGGTTCGGCGAGATCGCGCTGTCGGGCACGCTGACCAACCAGTTCGGCGACAGCCCGCCGGCGGCCAGCGACGTCGAGCTGCGCCAGGAGCTCCCCGACATCGTCCGCCTCGCCGGCGTCTGGCGCGCGGCCGAGAAGGTCGTGCTGCACGCCTCGCTGGACATGCAGCGCTGGTCGAAGTTCAAGAACCAGTGCATCGTCACGCCGGGCGCGCCGCAGTCGGCGTGCGAGCCCGACGCCGACGGCATGGTGGTCGAGACCAGCCCGCTGGTCGTCAACATCCCGCGCGCGTGGAAGGACGTCTACGGCATCCGCGTCGGCGCGAGCTACGACGTCAGCGAGACGCTGACGCTCAACGGCGGCATCCTGTACGACACCAACGCGGTGCCCGACAGCACGCTCGACCCGGCGCTGATCGACTCCGACAAGGTCGTGCCCCAGCTGGGCGCGCGGTTCCGCAGCGGCAAGATCATCCTGAACGGCACGCTCGGCCACGTCTTCTACCTCGATCGCACTACCGCCGCCCGCACGGTCGATCCCAGCGGCAAGAACCGCAACCCCGACATGGCCGGCGACTACAGCACCGGCATCCTGTACGTGCTGCTCGGCGTCGGCGTCGCGATGTGATCGCCGCCGCGGCCGGCGCGCCGCGGCACACCTCATAGTCGTCGGCCGTTCACGGTCGGGCGGCCTGGTTCCGCAGGGTTGGCGTGGCGCGGGGGTCGGCATCGCGGTTGCTCTATCGAGGGGCATGCCGACTACTCCTCGCCTCCTCGCCTCTCTCCTCGCTGCCCTCCCGCTCGCCACCACCGCCGCCTGCCAGTGGAACGAGGTCGAGACCGGCAAGAACGGTCTCGTGCAGCTCACCCCCGACGACTGCGGCCAGCTCGGCTGCGACCTCGACGACGGCGTCGCGGTCGGCGGCGCGCTGACGATCCGGCTGTCGGGCACCAACGGCCGCAGCGCCGCCGACCTCGAGCTGGTCTCGAGCGCGCCGTGGGTCATCGACGTGATCGACGCCGACACCTTCGGCAGCGAGCCCGAGTTCCGCATGCTCGGCACCGGCGCCGGCCGCGCCGACCTGATCGTGATCGACCGCGCCGGCTACGAGATCGACTACCTGCCGATCGAGGTCGCGACGATCAGCTCGTTCGCCCTCGACGCGCGGGCCGACGGCCTCACCGAGCTCACCGTGGTCGGCGCCGATCGCGCCTTCCAGGCGCCCGCCGGCACCGACCTCGAGCTCGACGTCAGCGGCGAGGCGTTCGGCCGCCAGCTGACCGGCGACGTGCAGTTCCTGGTCGAGCTCGACCAGGCGATCGCGACCGCGATGAAGGCCGACGCCGACGTCGCCCGCGGCCACCTGCACCTGACGATGCCGGCCGGCGACCACGCGCTGCGGGTGACCGCCCCCGGCGGCGCGAGCCAGCGCGTCCTCTTGATGGGCCGCTGATCGCAGCTCGTGCCACGGCGAACCCGCGGATCGCCTCGCGGGCGCTCGGCTACTCGCGGATGTCGAAGTTGGTCGCGAACTCGGGGTCCTTGGCGTCGTCGATGTCCGCGCGCACGAAGAACTTGTACTTGAGCTTGTCGTGCGACAGCGGGCTGTCGCTGGGGATGCGGAACTCGATCGGGTACGAGTAGGTGCCGCCCGGCTCGATCATGACGTCGGTGGTGTTGGGCCAGTCGCCGTACCAGATGCGGCCCGTCCCCTCGACGTTGATCACGCCACCGTCCTTGCTCGGCACCTGGAAGTGCCCGGTGTACTCGAGCGAGATGCGCAGGTAGCGCATCTTCTGCTTGTTCTTGCCCGGGCGGACGTGGACCAGCGCGCGCAGCGACTCGCCGCGCTTGGACGGCCGCGCCTGCATGTCGACCTCGAGCTCGGCGCTGTCCTTGCCGACCGAAGCCTTGACCTTGTCGAAGAAGCTCATCGTTACCCCCTTGCCTCGATTGAATGCCGGAACCGCGGCGCGGGCAAGGGCCGGCGGCGGGCGCGGGCGCCGCGCTGTGGGCTCTCACGTTTCGGGTTGGGGCCCCGTCGGGGCTTGCCCCCGGCGGGGAAGGGGCTTTGCGAAAGCCCCTTCCAAGGAACTCCGCTCACCGCGCGAGCACGAGCTCGGCGCCGGCGCGGGCCAGCTCGACCACCAGGCGCTGGCGCAGCGGCGGCGCGTCGTCGAGCGGGGCCCGCTCGAGCTGCTCGGCGACCGCGGCGGCCTCGGCGGCGCCGACCATCAGCAGCGCGCCGCGCAGGCCGTGGGCGGCCCGGCGCAGCTCTCCGGCGTCGCCGGCGGCGAGCGCGGCGTCGACGCCGTCGCCCAGCGTGGGCTGGTGCGACAGGAAGGTGTCGACGATCGTGCGCGCCAGCTCGGCCCGACCGCCGACCCGACCCAGCCGCGCCGCGTGATCGATCGGCGGCCGCAGCTGGCCGGCGATGACCCGCTCGAGCAGCTCGCCCAGCGCGATCGGATCCAGCGGCTTGGCCAGGAACGCGTCCATGCCGGCGCCGGCCGCGGTCAGCTCGCCGTGCTTGTGGGCCGACAGCGCGATGATCGGCAGCCGCAGCGCGCCGGCGGCGTGCTCCGCCTGGCGGATCCGCCGGGTGGCCTCGGCGCCGTCGAGCTCGGGCATCTCGAGATCCATCAGCACCGCGTCGAAGCGCTCGGCGGCCACCGCCGCCACCGCCGCGGCGCCGGTCGTGACCCACAGCGTGCGGTGCCCGGCGCGCTCGAGGATGGCCTGGGCGATCGCGGCGTTGGTCGCGTGGTCCTCCGCCACCAGCACGCGCAGCGCCCGCGAGTTGGCCGGCAACAGCGCGATCCCCGGCGTCGACATCGGATCGATCGCGCGCAGGCGATCGGTGCCGCTGCCCGAGCCGGGCGGCAGCTCGAGCGTGACGGTGACCTCGGTGCCGGTGCCCAGCTCGGAGCGCAGCGCGATCGTGCCGCCCAGCAGCGTCACCAGCTCGCGGGTGATGGCCAGCCCGAGCCCGACGCCCTCGCTGACGTCGTCGCGGTGGGCCTGCACGAACGGCTCGAACACCGCGGCCTGTTGCTCGGCCGCGATGCCGACGCCGGTGTCGGCGATCGTGAACACCACCGCGTCGCCGCGGCCGGCGGCGACGGTGACCGAGACCTGGCCGCGCGGGGTGTACTTGACGGCGTTGTAGAGCAGGTTGACCAGGATCTGCCGCAGCCGGAGCGGATCGCCGCGCCGCGTGGTCAGCAGCTCGCGCACCTCGCCGTGCAGGCGCAGCTCCTTCTTGCGCGCCCGCGGCGACACCATCGCCATCGCCTGGGCCACGACGTCGCGCAGATCGAAGTCGATCGCGACGATGTTGATCTTCCACGAGTCCTCGCGGCTGGCGTCGAGGAGGTCGTCGATCAGCTCGAGCAGGTGGCGGGCCGACGCGCGCGCGCTGGCCAGGTGATCGCCGCGGCTGGGCGCGCTGGTGTCGGTGGCGGCCAGGTCGATCATGCCGATCACGCCGGCCAGCGGCGTGCGCAGCTCGTGCGTGACCTGGGCCAGGAAGCGGGTCTTGGCGCTGGCGTCGTCGCGCGCGCGCTCGCGATCGCGGATCAGCTCGTCGCGGGCCAGCAGCTCGTCGCTGATGTCGGCGACGACGCCGTCGAGCACCAGCGGCGTCCCGTCGGCGGCGCGCTCGCAGCGCATGCGCGCCCGCAGGTAGCGCCACGAGCCGTCGGCGCGGCGGACCCGGTAGGTGGCGGTGGCGTCGCCGGACGTGCCGAGCGCCGCGCGGCCCGCGGCGAACAGGCGATCGACGTCGTCGGGGTGCCCGAGCGCCAGGTACTCGGCGCGGGTGGTCGGCGGCGGCAGCCCGCGGTCGCGATCGTGCAGCTCGTACATCCCGTCGGTCCACTGCACCCGGCCGGTGGCGACCTCGTAGGCGAAGCTGCCGACCTGCGACAGCCGCTGGGCGGTTACGAGGTGGCGCAGGCTGCGATCGCCGGCGTCGAGGCCGGTGGGCGCGACCTCGCCGCCGGCCCGGGTGACCACGCCGAGCCAGCCGTCGTCGCGGCGCTGCCAGGTGGCGATCAGCGGGCGCAGCTCGCCGGTCGGGGTGCGCCACTTCCACGCGGTGGTCAAGGTCGCGCCGGTGCCGCGCAGCAGCTGGAAGTCGGCCATCACCGCGTGGTCGGCGAACAAGAGGTCGCCGAGGCGGCGGCCGATCAGCGCGGTGGGCGGCGTCGCCAGCAGGAGCTGCGCCGCGGCGCTCACGGTCTGGACGACGCCGGCGCGATCGAGCGCGATCGTCATGATGCCGGCGGCGTCGAGCGCGGCGTCGAGCGGGCTGGTCACACCGCCCCCGGCCCACGGCCGCGCACGACCTGCACGCCGTAGCCCACCAGCGTCGCCGCCAGGCCGAGCAGCGCCACCGACACCGCGCCGTTGATCCACGCCGTCGAGCCGAGGCTGGCCGAGACCACGCTCTTGCCCTGCAGCACCAGCGACGTCACCGTCACCGCCAGCACCAGCGCCATCGGCACCAGCGTGAACCACGGGACGCGGCCCTGGCGCTTGCCGCCGCCGCGGTACAGCCACACCGAGATCGCGAGCAGCGACAGCGACGCCAGCAGCTGGTTCGAGGTGCCGAACAGCGACCAGAACAGCCGGAACCGCCCCGAGCTGCCGAACACCAGGAAGCCAAGCGGCACCAGGCAGGTGACCAGCGTCGTCAGCACCGCGGCGACGAGCCCCTCGGCGCCGAACAGCTCCTGCAGCACGTAGCGGCCCAGCCGGGTGGCCGAGTCGAGCGTGTCGAAGATGAACGTCGACAGCGCCATCGCGCCGAACGTGGTGGCGATGGTCAGGCGCTCGGGCGAGTCGCCGATGATCAGCGCGATGAACTTGCCCAGCCCGCGGGCGTAGATCGCGCCCGGCCCGCCGGCCGGCTTGCCGGCGACGATCATCACCGTGGCCAGCGCGATCAGCGCGACGAACGCCTCGAGCAGCATCGCGCCGTAGCCGATCGGGTGGCAGTGGCTCTCGCGATCGATCTGCTTCGAGGTCGTGCCCGAGCAGACCAGGCCGTGGAAGCCCGAGCACGCGCCGCACGCGATCGTGACGAACAGGAACGGGAACATGCCGGTGTTGCCGAACAGCGAGCCCTGCACGTAGCTCGGCTGCTCGATGTCGAAGCCGCCGAAGAAGATGCCGATGACGCCGACCGCGAGCGCGCCGTACAGCACGAAGCCGCCGAGGTAGCCGCGCGGCTGCATCAAGAGCCACATCGGCGTCACCGACGCGACCGCGCAGTACGCCATCAGGATCACGACCCAGGTCTTCCAGCTCATGACCAAGAGCGTCGAGTGCTGGGTGCCGAACCACACGACGAACAACGTCGCCGGCACGAAGATCAGCGTCTGCAGCCACAGCGGCGGGTGCCACAGGCGATCGACGGTGCCCATGATCAGCGCCAGCCCGAGGTAGAGCAGGCTCGCCAGCGCGACCGCGCCGCCCTGGTTGAAGCGGAAGGTCAGCCCGGCGGTGTCGGCGTCGCCGGTGACGAACGTCCCGGCGGTGATGTCGACGAACGCGACGATGACGTAGACCAGCGCCAGCCAGATGAACGCGAGGATCGCCAGCCAGGCGCGGCGGCCGAGGTGGACCTTGACGACCTCGGCGATCGACTTGGCGTCGTGGCGCACCGAGGCCACCAGCGCCGACGCGTCGTGGACCGCGCCGATGAAGACGACGCCGAACGCGATCCACATCAGGCACGGCAGCCAGCCGAACTGCTGGCAGGCCAGGATCGGTCCGACGATCGGCCCGGCGGCGGCGATCGCCGAGAAGTGCTGCCCGAACAGGTAGAAGGGGCGGGTGGGCACGAAGTCGACGCCGTCGGCCTTGCGGTGGGCCGGGGTGACGGTGGCGTCGTCGAGGGCGAACTGCGCGGCGACGTAGCGGCCGTAGAAGCGATAGCCGAGGACGAGCGCCGCGACCACGACCGCGGCGAGCGCGGGCAACTCCATGAGGGTACGACAACCTCGCGGGGTCGCGGTGTCAACCCCGCGGCGCGGCTTCCACGGCGACGTGGCGGCGGCCTCGCGCCCGATGTTGACATCGGGGGGCGGCGCGGGAAGGATGCGCCGCCTATGACCGACGACGACGACTTCGCCGCGATGTTCGCCCAGACCGCGCAGGGCCGCACCAAGGGCGCGGCCCCGGTGAAGCGCCCGAAGCCGGGCGACATGGTGACCGGCGTCGTGACGTCGATCGGCAAGGACGCGGTGTTCATCGACCTCGGCGACAAGTCCGAGGGCGTGCTCGATCGCGATCAGGTGGTCGCCGACGACGGCAGCGTGCGGCTCAAGGTCGGCGACAAGGTCGAGGCGCGGGTGGCCGGCGAGCGCGGCGGCGCGCTGGTGCTGAGGGTGCGGATGGGGCGCGGCGGCGAGGCCAAGGCCGAGCTGGTGCAGGCCCACGAGCTGGGCATCCCGGTCGAGGGCAAGGTCACCGGCGTGATCAAGGGCGGCCTCGACGTCGACGTCGCCGGCGTGCGCGGCTTCTGCCCGGCGTCGCAGGTCGACGCGCGGTTCGTCGCCGACCAGAGCGTCTTCGTCGGCCAGCGCCTGCAGTTCCGCGTCACCCAGTACGAGCGCGGCAACCTGGTGCTGTCGCGGCGGGCGCTCCTCGAGGAGGAGAACGCCAAGCGCGCGGCCGAGCTCAAGGGCAAGCTCGAGGTCGGCGTCGTCATCCGCGGCAAGGTCACCGGCTTCAAGCCGTTCGGCGCGTTCGTCGACCTCGGCGGCATCGAGGGCATGCTCCACGTCAGCGAGCTGGGCCACAGCCGCGTCGAGAAGCCCGAGGACGTGCTGCAGCTGGGCCAGGAGCTCGACGTCCAGGTCAAGTCGATCGAGGAGGCCGTCGAGGGCAAGCGCCCGCGCATCGCGCTGTCGATCAAGTCGCTGATGGACGACCCGTGGGGCCAGGCGGTCAAGTCGCTGGTGGTCGGCGCGACCGTCAAGGGCACCGTCACCCGCCTGCAGCCGTTCGGCGCCTTCGTCGAGGTGCTGCCCACCGTCGAGGGCCTCGTCCACATCAGCGAGCTCGGCGCCGGCCGCCGCCTGAACCACCCCAAGGAAGCCGTCGCCGTCGGCCAGCAGGTCGAGGTCATCATCCTCGGCATCGACCCCGAGAAGCGCCGCCTCGCCCTCTCGATGGCCGCCGCCGCCAAGCAGGCCGAGGCCAACGACCTCGCCGAGGCCCGCGCCTCCGTCGTCCCCGCGCCCGCCAAGCTCGGCACGCTCGCCGACCTCTTCAACAAGAAGCGGTAGGGACAGGATCTACCCATCCATCTCGCCGCGATCGCTTGGCTTTTCTGCCCTGCTGCGTCCCAGGAAGGGACACTTTCCACCCTGTCAACTGTCCGGGACTATTCAGGAAGTTTGACTGCCTGAAACGGTCGTAGTTTCGGCCTGTTGCAAGGGAGGGAAGTGTCCCTTTCTGCGACACAAGACCGCTAAATTCTGCTTTTGTATCGAATGTTTACGAGGTGGGATCCTGTCCCTACAGGCCCAGCAGGCGCGCCGTGACCGCGGCGGCCTGGTCTGGCGCGCCGAGCAGGCGGGCGACGATGGGGACGAGGTCGGCGCGGAAGGCGGTCAGCTCGGTGCGCGCGGCGGCGACGGCGGCGGCGAGGGAGGCGGCGGGCAGCGTGGCTTCGAGCAGGTAGTCGGGGGCCGGCGGGTACTCCCACTGCTCGGCGACCGTCACGCGTTCGTCGCGCCACTCCACCACGAGCGCCGGGTGGCCCATCCACAGCTCGTCGTGCGCTGGGCGCGCGGCGACGGTCGCTTCCCAATCTTCGATGTTGCGGAAGTCGCTGCAGCACGACGGCATCAGGCACGCGTCACCGTCGATGACGAGCGCGAACCCGCCCTCGAGCGGCGAGATCCGATCCATCCGGGGGCACGCGTCGTCGTCGTCGGAGGGAAAGCCCGGCAGCCCCGAGTCCGTCAGGGCCTCGCGCACCAGGTGGTCGAGGCGCGGGTGGCCGATCAGCGCGCGGGCGGCCACGAAGCGCTCGCCGGCGGCGATCGGCCGCACGTCCGCGAAGCCGGCCTCGGCGAGCGCGGCCTGGTAGTAGGCGTCCCACGCCGCGGCGTGGAGGCGGGACGGCCCCGGGGGGAGCGGCTGCGCCTCGTCGCCGAACGGCAGGGCCTCGAGCACCGGGACCAGCTGGACCGTCGCCTGGGCGATGATCACGCGGCCCATCGGTCGGTCACAGCCCCTGCAGCTGCGAGTTGGTGATCGTGAGCGAGTGGGTGTTGGTGCCGACGGCGGTGCCGGCGTTGGTCGTGCTGCCGGTGGCGACCTGGGTCCAGTGGCCGCCGGTGTTGCCGGCCATGACGGTGTCGGTGATGACGAGGTCGCCGCCGAAGTCGTTGGAGGTGAAGAACAGGCCGCCGCCGAACGCGTTGGTGCCGGCGTGGTTGTCGACGATGCGGTCGCCGCACAGCGTGACGTCGACCGAGGCGCCGTCGCTGTAGATCGCGCCGCCGTTGCCGCCCGAGCCGATCTCGTTCTGGCCGTTGTTCATGAAGCTGCACTGCGCCGGGTCGTTGTTGTTGGCGTCGTGCCCCTCGCCGACGTTGCGCTGGAACAGGCTGTCGTAGATGTTCAGCTCGGCGAACAGGCCGCCGACCGCGCCGGCGTTGGACGCGCCGTTGTCCTCGAACGTGCTGTGGGCGATCACGACGCCGAGCTTGCTGCCCAGCACGTAGATCGCGCCGCCGCCGGTGTCGGGGCCGAGCGGCGCGGCGTGGTTGCCGCGGAAGACGCTGTCGATGATGGTGAGGTTGCCGTCGCGCATGTACAGCGCGCCGCCCTCGCCGTCGTTCCAGCCCTGCGAGCACGGCGCCGGCCGCGGCGACGGGATGGCCTCGGTCGGCGTGGTCTTGCCGTTGACCAGCGCGATCCGTTGCAGCGTCACCATCGTGTCGAGCGCGCGGAAGTTGGGGCTGTCGAAGCGGAGGATCTGCACGGCGCCGCCGCCGTCGAGCACGATCGTCCGGCCACCGTCGATGACGGTGTCGCGGTTGATCGGCAAGGTCAGCGTCGCGGTGACCGGGATCGTGACGACGCCGGGGCCGCACGCGAACGTGATCGTGCCGCCGGCGGTGACCGCCGCCTGCAGCGCGGCGAACGTGCAGCTGGCGGCGGTGCCGGTGCCGACGACGTGATCGGGCGTCGTGGTGTCGACCAGCCGGCCGCGCGCCGGCACGCCGGCGCTGCAGCTGCCGCTCGGGTTGCCGGTGGGCCCGATGTCGGCGCCGGGCGCGCCGTCGGGCGCCGGCGTGCCGTCGATGCTGGCGTCGCCGTCGCCGCTAGACGAGTCGCCGCCGCAGGCCGCCACCGCGATCGCGATCAGGATCGGTCCGCTCCGCATGCGGCGAGCGTATCCCATGCGCGGCGCGGCGTTCTGCACTACGGTGGGGCGTGATCGCGCTCAGCTACCAGCCGCCGCTGGTCGAAGGCCGCCTGGTGTCGCGCTACCAGCGCTTCTTCGCCGACGTCGAGCTGGCCGGCGGGCTGGGCACCGTCACCGCGCACTGCCCGAACCCCGGCTCGATGGCCAGCTGCATGGAGGTCGGCGGGCGGGTCTGGGTGCAGCGCAAGACCGGCGGCAAGCTCGACTGGGGCTGGGAGCTGGCCGAGGTCGGCGGCGCGCTGATCAGCGTCAACCCGACGCGGTCCAACGCGCTGGTCGCCGCCGCGCTCGAGGCCAACGCCATCCCCGAGCTGAGCGGCTACGGCAAGGTGCGGCGCGAGGCCGACGCCGGCGAGTCGCGCCTGGACTTCTTGCTGATCAAGGGCGCCAAGAACAAGGAGCGCTGCTTCGTCGAGGTCAAGACCGTGACGATGGCCGGCGCCACCGCCGACCTGGCGATCTTCCCCGACTCGGTCACCGAGCGCGGCGTCCGCCACCTCGACGAGCTGCGCGCGCTGCGCAAGCAGGGCTTCCGCACCGCGCTCCTGTTCGTGATCGCCCGCGGCGGCTGCACCCGGATGGCCCCGGCCGACGCGATCGATCCCGCCTACGCGACGGCGCTGCGCACCGCCGCCAAGGCCGGCGTCGAGATCCTCGCCTACCAGTGCGTGCCGACCCTGGCCGGCCTCACCTGGGGCGCCAAGGCCGCCGTCGAGCTCGGCAAGGGCAAGTAGCGCGCCGGCTCGGAGATGATCCACGTGTGAGCTGGGTCAGCGATGCGGTGGACGGCTGGGTCGCGTGGGCCGACGTGCTGGGGCGCGCGGTCGACGTGTGAGCCGGCGCGGTCAGAACGTGCGGCCGAGGTGCAGCGCGGGGAAGACGGTGATCGGGCTGGGCTCGTAGGTGGCGCCGGCGACGTGCATCGGCGCGGCGCCGACGGCGTAGCCGACGCCGAGCCAGACGGTGGCGTAGAGGTCGGCGGGCAGCGCGACGCGGTAGCCGCCGTGGACGCCGAGGCCGAGCTGGCGCTGATCGGTGACGGCGCCGGCGTGGCGGGCCTCGACCTGGAGCAGGCCGGCGTCGACGCCGCCGAACCAGCCGCGGCGGCTGGCGCGCGCGAAGTACTGCAGCTTGGCGCCGAAGCCGTCGAACGACACGGCGACGCCGTCGTCGGCGTGGGCGAACGCCGGCAGGTCCATGGCGAAGTTGCCCAGGTCGACGCGCCAGTGGCCGCGGGCGATGCCGGCGTGGAGCGAGTGGCCGCCCAGCGCGTAGGCGGTGGGGTCGAGCTCGACGTCGGCCTCGACGCGGCCGGGGTCGGCGGCGGCGGGCGCGGCGGTGGCGAGCGCGGCGGCGAGGGTGGCGAGGGCGGCGACGGCGACGGTGCGGGTGAGGGGCTGCATGACGGTCACGATGAGGCATGCACGAACGCATGAAAATTGCGGTTCGATGCATGGCATCATGCACTCATGCATATCCCGTGGAGCGAGGTCGAGCTGGTCGTGGCGATCGCCGACCACGGCAGCCTGAGCAAGGCGGCGGCGGCGCTCGGCGTGACCCAGCCGACCGCGAGCCGCCGGCTGGCGGCGCTCGAGGCCGAGCTCGGCGAGCCGCTGTTCGGGCGCGGCGTCGCCGGCACCACGCTGACCGCGTTCGGCGAGCGGCTGCTCGAGCCGGCGCGGCGGATGGCGGTGTGCGCCAGCGAGGTGACGCGGGCCGCGGCCGCCGCCGACGCGCGCCCGCGCGGCGTGGTGCGGGTGACCGCGCCGCCCGGCGTCGCCGCCGAGCTGGTCGCGCCGCTGGTGCCGCACCTCCGGGCGCAGCTGCCCGAGGTCGAGCTGGAGGTGATCGCGACGATCGACTACCTCGACCTGACGCGGCAGGACGCCGACCTGGCGCTGCGGGTGCAGCCGCTGAGCCGGCCCGACGCGCGGCGCGCGCTGGTGGCGGTGGCCTCGGTCGAGCACGGCGTGGCCGCGTACGCGACGCCGGCCTACGCGCGCACGCTGCCGCGCGGCTATGGCTTCGCCGACGTCGCGTGGATCGCCTGGCCGCGCAGCCACGCCCACCTGGCGCCCAACCCGCAGCTCGCCGCGCGCATCCCGGGCTTTCGTCCGGCGTTCGCCTCCGACGACTACCTGGTGCAGCTGCGCGCGGCCGAGGCCGGCGTCGGCGCGATCTTCCTCGGCGCGCTGCGCAGCCCGCGGGCGCCGGCCACCGCGCTGGCGCCGCTCGCGCTCGACACCGGCGCGCTGCGCTCGACCTTGCACCTGATCTCGACCCGCGCCGCGCTGGCGATCCCGCGGGTGCGCGCCGTCGCCGATCTGCTGGCCGCGGAGCTGACCGCCGCCGGCAAGGCCAGCCGCGCGACGGTGCGCGCCGGCCGACGCTGACCCGTCACCTCACGGCAGGTCGGCGTCGGCGAACGCGCACGCCCCGACGGTGCCCTCGGTGGGCTGCCAGTTCGCCGAGTCGACATAGAACACGCGGCCGAACGTCGTGTCCCAGCACTCCGACGCGGTGACCTCGGCGGCGAGGTCGCCCGAGCGGGCGCGCAGGTCGGCGCGGCCGGCGCCGGTGGCGAGCCAGCGCGAGCGCAGCGTGACCTCCTCGGCGGCGGTGCCCGGGTCCTCGGTGTCGCCGTGGATCTGGAAGACCATGTCGCCGGCGCCATCGGCGGCCTCGTCGTAGCCGTAGTCGTAGTGCACCGCGGTCGGCGTGCCGTCGCGATCCTCGACGCCGTCGGCGCCGATGTCGAGCGAGCGGTTGGGGATGTCGTAGGTGACGTCGAGCTGGCCGCGGCCGTCGTTCTCGCGCGGGTTGACGCGCTCGGCGGCGTCGAAGTCGAGGTGGAACGAGCCGGTGCGATCGCCGTTGGCGTTGCCGTCGATCAGCGTCTCCCACGGCGCGTTGGCCTCGGTGCGGCTGTGGCCCTCGAGCTTCCAGTCGTAGGTGCCGTCGGCCAGCTCGGTGACGGTCAGGCGCCACTCGGCCGGATCGAGCGCGTCGTGGTGCGGGCCCCACACCGAGGTCGCGCCGTCGGTCGAGGTCGGCGGGAACTGGACGATCGTGTGCACCAGCACCAGCACGAACGCGGTGCCGCCGTTGAGCGTGCGGGTGATGTCGCGGGTGGCGACGTACCACCGGGCGGTCTCGCCGACCGCGGCCAGCTTGGCGCCGGCCTGGTCGGGCAGCTTGATCTTCACCTGGTCGGCGGTTGGCAGCACCTTGGCGACCGGGTGGGCGTCGTCCTGCTGGACGCAGGCGCTGGCGAAGAGGGTGGCGGCGGTGGCGACGGCGAGGGTGAGGCGCTTCATCATGCCCGGACCCAAGAGCACGGGGCGTGCCGGGTCACGGGCGGCGGATCTCGCGGACTTGCGTTGTCGCAGGTTCCTACACGGCGGTCGGCCGTGGCTGGATCCGGCAGTGTCAACGCGCGGTCACTTCGGGATCGCGACGCCGTGCGTCGACAGGCAGCGCGCGGCCTCCTTGCCGACCTCCATGATCTGCTGCGCGTCGGCGCGATCGAGCTTGGCACCCGACTTCTTCAGGTCGGCGCTCCAGGCGGCGAACTCGCCCGCGACCTTCTTGGCGCACGCCGCGTCCTTGCAGGCGCAGACCTCGTCGGTGAGCGCCTTGTAGGCGACGTAGCGCGGCTCGTGGTGCACGAGGCACCCGTCGAGGCGCGCCTGCGCGGCCTGCAGCGCCGGCAGGTCGGCGTCGGCGATCTTGCCGGCGCCCTTGGCCAGCGCGGCGACGTCGGCGCGCACCTTGTCGGCGCACGCCTTGTCGCTGCACGCGCAGCCGGCGTCGGCCAAGGTCGCGAGCTGGCCCACCAGCGGGCTGGGCTGGGGGCGTGCGGAGGAGTCCTTGCACGCGACGAGCGCGAGCGCGGCGAGGGCGAAGAGCGTCGGGGCCGTCGGCTTCATGGCAGGTAGAAGCGCGAGCCGGCGGTTGTGACCAGCCGGTCGCGCCGGTGCCAGAGGTTGCCACCCGCCCGCGTCAGCTACGTGAGGAGCGAGCATCGGACGTACGCCCGGAGGCGCCCGCAAGTCCGCGTCGCAGCAGGCACGTCAAACCGTTCGCTGCGCTAGGCCGCCAGCAGCGTCGGCAACAGCGCGCCGGCGGCGCCCAGCGCGACGTGATCGAAGCGCGCGGCGTTGGCCGGCGGCTCGGCGTTGACCAGCCAGGTGCGCCCGCCGATCCGCGCCACCGCGTCGACCAGCGACGCCGCGGGCTCGACCAGCCCCGACGTGCCGACCGCGAGGAACAAGAGCTCGCGGCCGGCGGCGCGGCCGAACGTCTCGACCCGCGCCAGCGCGCCCGGCGGCAGCAGCTCGCCGAACCACACCACGTCGGGGCGAAGCACGGCGTCCTTGCCGGCGGCGCGGCAGCGGCCGCACAGCGGCGCGACGCCGTCGCGGTAGGCCTGGCGATCCTCGAACGGCGGGCGATCGCAGGCGCTGCACCGCGACCGCATCAGGTTGCCGTGCAGCTCGACGACGCGCTGGCTGCCGGCGGCCTGGTGCAGGCCGTCGATGTTCTGGGTGGCGAGCAGGAAGCGATCGCCGAGGCGCGCCTCGAGCGCGGCCAGCGCGCGGTGCGCGGCGTTGGGCGCGACGTCGGCCATCGCGCGGCGCCGCTCCGAGTAGAAGCGCCACACCCGCAGCGGATCGGCGGCGAAGCCGTCCCAGGTCGCGACCTCGCGGACGTCCTTGCCTTCCCACAGGCCGCCGGCGTCGCGGAACGTCGGGATGCCGCTCTCGGCGGACACCCCGGCGCCGGTCAGGACGAGCAGGTGGGAGCGATCGGTGATGGGCAGCGGCTGCATGGCGGACCTCGCGACTGTTAGTGTCACATGGACACCGTGGCGTCAAGGCCGAACTTCACCGGCGGCGGCGCGGCCGCGCGCGGTCACGGCGCGGCGAGCGCCGCGACCCGGGTGCTGTCGAAGACGACGTAGGCGCCGCCGGGGACCAGCGCGACCGCGATCGGCGTGCCGCGCGGCTGCGCCGGCTCGGGCAGCCGCCAGGTCCACACCACCGCGCCGTCCTCGACGCCGACGACGTCGTCGTGCGCGAGCGAGGCGTCGCGGCGCACGACCACGACCGCGCGCGCCGAGTCGCTGGCCGCGGCCAGCACCGCGAGGCCGTCGACGCGCACGCCGGCCACCTCGACGGTGCTGCGCCCGCCCTCGACCCGCTGGCA
Organism: Myxococcales bacterium; assembly: GCA_016794525.1. Classification (GTDB taxonomy): domain Bacteria; phylum Myxococcota_A; class Polyangia; order Haliangiales; family Haliangiaceae; genus UBA2376. The sequence goes on along the minus strand of JAEUJY010000083.1, from coordinate 11,289 downwards.
CCACGGCGTGCCGTCGGTGGTGACGCCGCAGTCGGCGCCCGGCTCGGGCGGCGGCGGCGGCGGGGTGGCGGCGATCGCGGTCGCGGCGCCCGACGGCAGCGGCACCGCCAGCGCGCAGCCGTCGCGGCTGATCGCGATCGTCGTGGCGTCGCCGCGCAGCTGCCACGGCGCGGTCGAGGTCAGGCACGGCGCGGCGTCGGCGTCGGCGGCGTGGATCGCGCCGGCCGACCGCGCGGCGATGTCGAGCGGATCGATCCGCGCGAAGCACGCGACCACCGAGCGCCCGGCGGCGACGCCGATCGGCTCGTCGCACGCCGACACCTCGATGACGTCGTGGGGCGCCAGCACCAGCGGCGCGGCCAGGTCGGGGCTGGCCGGGCGTCGCCACGCGACCCCGCCGGTGGCGACGTCGAGCGCGGCGAAGCCGATCCGCGACGCCGCGACCAGCAGGCGATCACCGACGACGACCGGCGGGTGGACCACCCGATCGGGCGCGGTCAGGCCGGGGCCGAGGTCGACCACCCAGCGGGCCGTGGCGACGCCGACCGCCTCGGGCTCGGCGGCCAGGGGCGGCGTCGCGAGCTTGCGCGGCGCGGGCGCCAGGATCCGCCCGGCCACCACCGCGGCCACGGTGGCCGCGCCGATCACCGCCGCGATCCGGATCGCCGTGCGCCGGGTGATCATCCGTGGCCGTCGCCCTTGTCCTTCTTGCGCCGGCTCTGGGCCTCGCGGAAGCGATCGGCCCAGTCGTCGATGTTCACCTGCTTGGTGCGCGACAGCGCCAGCGCGCCGCGCGGCACGTCCTTGGTGATCGTCGAGCCCGAGCCGACGTACGCGTCGCGGCCGACCGTCACCGGCGCGACCAGCTGCGAGTCCGAGCCGATGAACGCGCCGGCCTCGATCGTCGTGTGGTGCTTGCTGAAGCCGTCGTAGTTGCAGGTGATCGTGCCGGCGCCGATGTTGGCCTTGGCGCCGATCGTCGCGTCGCCCAGGTACGACAGGTGGTTGGCCTTGGCGCCGGCCATCAGGTGCGCCTTCTTGGTCTCGACGAAGTTCCCGACCTTGACGTCGTCGTCGAGGACGGTCTTGGGCCGCAGGTGGGCGAACGGGCCGACCTCGGCGCGGGCGCCGATCGTCGCCTCGCTGGCGATCGTGTACGGCTTGAGGTACGCGCCGGCCGCGACGACGACGTCGGTCAGCACGCAGCCGGCGTCGAGCCGGGCGCCGTCGCCGATGCGGGTGCCGGCGCCGCGCAGGCACACGCCCGGGCCGAGCCAGACGTCCTGGCCGATCGCGCCGACGTCGGCGTCGACGTAGGTCGCGGCCGGGGCCGCCATCGTCACGCCGGCGCGCATCAGCGCCTCGTTGATGCGACGGCGCGCGGCGACGTCGACCGCCGCCAGGTCGACCCGGTCGTTGACGCCCGACACCTCCTCGAACGGCGCGTCGATCGCGGTGGCGCCGCCGCGGGTGGCGGCGCGCGCGACCAGGTCGGTCAGGTACAGCTCGCCCTTGGCGTTGTCGGCCTTGAGCGTGGCCAGGTCCTTGCGCAGGTGGCCCAGGCGCACCGCGTAGAAGCCGGCGTTGGTGTCCTTGATCGCGCGCTCGGCCTCGGTGGCGTCGGCGTGCTCGACGATCCGCTGCAGCACGCCGGCGGCGTCGCGCACCAGCCGGCCGTAGGGCATCGCGCGGTCGGGCACCGTCGACAGGAGCGCCAGGCCGGCCGGGCTGGCCTCGCAGGCGGCGACCAGCTCGGCGACCCGCTCGGCGCGGAGCAGCGGCGCGTCGCCCGACAGGATCACGACGATGCGGTCGTCGGGCTCGCGCTCGAGCGTCGGCAGCGCGCACAGCACCGCGTGGCCGGTGCCCTTGGGCTCGGCCTGCAGCGCCACGTCGATGACGCCGGCGCCGTAGCGCGCGTCGAGCATCGCCCGGACGGTGTCGAACTGGTGGCCGAGGATCGCGACGACCCGCTGGGCGCCGGCGGCGCGGCCGGTCTCGACCGCCCACGCCAGCATCGGGCGGCCGGCGACCTCGTGGAGGACCTTGGCGCGGGCGCTCTTCATGCGGGTGCCGAGCCCCGCGGCCATGATGAGTACGATCGGAGACGGACGACTCATGAGGGCGGCACTGTACCAGAGCGGCCCCGAGCGTCCGACCGCTGGGGACGCTTCACGGGCCGGCGTCGGCGGGGGCCCCGGGCCGCGGCATCGGCCCGGCCTTCAGGTCGCCGGCGTCGACCACCTGGCCGGCGCTGACGGTGACCGTGTAGCCGAGGTCCGAGGGCGTGCCGCCGGTCAGGGCGATCAGCCGCCACGCGCCAGGCGCGACGGTGATCTCGAAGCGGCCGGCGGCGTCGGTCATGGCCGGCGGCCCGTCGAAGCTGAACGAGCCGTGGCCGTCGCTGGGCCCGCCCGGCAGGTTGAGGATGCTGGCGTTGGCCAGCGGCTGGCCGGCGGCGTCGAGCACGCGGCCGCGGATCGTCGCGTCGCCGACCAGCGCGATCGCCACCTCGACGGTGCCGCCGGCGGTGACCACCGCCTCGGCCGAGCCGTGGCCGGCCGGCGCGCGGGCTTCGACGGTGTAGCGGCCCGGCTCGAGCCGCTCGAGGCGGAACCGGCCGTCGGCAGCGCGGACCCGCTGGCGGTGGCCGCCGTCGCCCGGGCCCGGCGCGGCCAGCTCGACGGTGAAGTCGGTGGCCGGCGCGCCGGCGACGGTCACGACGCCGGCGATCGCGCCCAGCCCGCCCAGCGTGATGACCGCGCTGCCGCCGGTGGCCACGCCGTCGGTGCGGCCGTGCAGCGCGCCGCGATCGGCCTCGGCCACCAGGTCGTAGGTGCCGCGGCGCAGCCGGGCGATCTCGAACCGGCCCTGCGCGTCGGTGAGCACCGGCGCGCCGCCGCCGCCCTCCTCGCTGTCGGTGCGCATGACCACCACCTGCGTGGTCGAGCTGCTGCCGGGGCCGTCGTCGCCGTCGCCGCCGCGCTGGGGCAGGAGCGCCTCGGGGCGCAGCGCCGCGCGCACCCAGGCGTCGGCCTTGGGCGCGCCGCTGGCGTCCTTGACGACGCCGCGGATGATGCCGTCGTCGAGCTCGACCGCCAGCGCGACGCCGCGCTTCTGCTCGTTGGCGGCGAGCTTGACCGTCGCCAGCGGCCCCGGCTTGCCGCCGACCGCGCGCAGCGCGCCGCCGCGCTCGTCGAGGACGCTCAGCGCGTAGCTGCCGGCGTCGAGGCCGCGCACGACGAAGCCGCCGTCGGCGCCGGTGATCACGCGATCGGCCGACACCTCGACGCCGTTGACGATGACCCGGTTCTGCACCGCGCCGGCGCCGCGCACCGACACCGTCACGCCGGCCAGCGGCGCGCCGTGCTGATCGCGCACCGTGCCGGCGATCGAGCCGCGCTCCTCGAGGCGGATCACCGCCTCGACCTCGCCGGCGGCCGGCACCTCGACCTCGACGCGCCCGCGGCGCCCGTCGCTGGCCTTGGCCGCGATGACGTGGTGGCCGGGCGTGATCGGCGACACCTGGAAGCGCCCGTCGGGGCCGCTGAGGCTGGTGTCGCCGTCGGCGAACATCAGCGTGTCGAGCCCGCCGGGGCCGGCGTCGGGGTCGACGTCGATCGTCGCCTCGGTCGGCGGCTCGACGCGGCCGACCACGCGCGGCGACGCGGCGAGCTTGATGACGACGTCGGTGACCGGGCGATCGGCGACGACGATCTGCTGTGGCGGCGCCGGCTGGTGATCGCGGTGCGACGCCAGCACGCGGTACTTGCCGGGCTCGACCCCGAGCACGCGGAACGCGCCGTCGGCGTCGGTGGTCGCGGCCTCGGCGCTGGTCGACGCCAGCAGCACCACCGCGGCGTTGGCGATGCCGCGATCGTTCTCGTCGACGACCCGGCCGGCGACGTACGGCGCGGCCTCGATCCACAGCTCGACGCCGGTGACCGCCTCGCCGATGCCGATCGTGGCCACCAGCGGCTCGCGCGAGCGGCGGCCGTCGGCCGGGACCTGGGCGGTCAGGCGCAGCGCGCCCGGCGGCAGGCCGGTCAGCCGGAACCGCCCGGCCGGATCGCTGGGCGTCGCGCGGTGGCGGCGGCCGCCGCCGAGGAAGCCCAGCCGCTCGCCCTCGGCCACCACCTCGGCGCCGGCGACGACCGCGCCGGTGGCGACGTCCTTGACGACGCCCTCGATCACGCCGCCCGGCACCAGCCGCAGGTCGACGGTCAGCTCGGCGGTCGCCAGCTCGATCGTCGTCGCCGCGCGCAGGTAGTCGTCGTGCTCGGCGGCGACGCCGTAGCTGCCGGGCGCCAGCGACAGGCGGTAGCGACCGTCGCGATCGGTGAGCGTCGCGGCGCTGGTCTGGCCCTGGTCGAGCGGGCCGCGGCGGCGCGCGGCGCTGACCACCGCGCCCTCGATCGGCCCGCCCATCGCGTCGCTGATCGTGCCGACCACCGCGGTGCCGCCGGGGGCGAGCGTGACGTCGAGGCGGGTCGCCTCGCCCGCCCGCACCGCCACCGCGTCGTCCTCGTGCGGCACGAAGCCGGGCGCCGCCGCGGCGACGTGGTAGTCGCCGGGCGCGAGCTCGGCCACCTCGAACGTGCCGTCGGGCCGCGCGGCGACGGTCTGCGGGCCGTCGTCGCCGTCGACACGGACGACCGCGCCGGCGATCGCCGCGCCCGCGGCGTCGTGGACCCGGCCCTCGAGCCGCCCCGGCTTGATCACCGGCGTCGCGGTCGTTGTCGCGGTCGGTGTCGCGGTGGTCGGCGCGGTCGCCGTCGGGGTCGCGGCCTCGGGGCGATCGTCGCCGCGGCCCTTCCACCACCAGAACGCCACCACCAGCACCACGACGGCGAGGACCCCGAGCGCGATTCGTCTCACGGGGCGATGCTACCGGAGCGGGCGGCGATCTATTCCGCGGCGGCTGGCCTCAGCGGCTCACCGCCAGCCAGGCCGCGGCGCGGACCTCGGGGTCCTCGTCGCCGAGCAGCCGGTGCAGCACGCGCTGGTCGAGCGTCGACGACCGGCGCACCCAGGCGGCCCGGGCCGCGGCGGCGCGGACGTCGGGGCTGGGGTCCGAGGCCAGGTGCTCGATCACCGCCTGCTCGCCGGGCAGCGGGAACGACCAGGCCAGGGCCTGGGCCAGCGCCTGCCGCTCGTGCAGGTCGGGCGACAGCGCCAGCTCGGCGGCGGCGCCCATCGACTCGATCGACGGCAGGTGGGCCAGGCGCTGCGCGAGGCCGCGGGCCTCGGGATCCGTGGCCGGCGCGGGCTCGGTGGCGGCCAGCGCGGTGGCGGGCGCGGCGGTGGCGAGCCCGGCGATCGTGAGGTTGGAGACGAGCGCGCGCAGGCGCGCCCACGACTTGTGGTTGCGATCGGACATGACGGGGACCTCCGCCCGACGAGCGGGCAGCGACGTGAGGGCGCGCTCGCAGCGCGAGCACGCGGGACGGCCTAACAGAGCGCGTCGATCACGTCGGCGGAGAGGTCTTGGGCGCGCGCGGCAGCACCGCGGCGGCCGGCGGCGGTCCGCTGATCGCGAAGCGCGCGGCCTCGCGCACCGCGACCCGCGGCGGCGGCGGCAGCGTCGGCGCGGCCCACACCGCGCCGGTCACCTGGGAGGCGGCGCCCGTCAGCGCCGCGCGCACCGCGCCCGGCAGGGTCAGCGGCGCGTCGAGATCGGCGGGGCTGCCGTCGCAGCACCAGCGGCACGGCGCCTCGCGCTCGGCCATCGCCGCGGTCGCCGGCGCCGCGGCGCTGCAGACGATCGCTGCGAGCAGAAGGCGCACCGCGGCCATGGGCTGCACCGTGGTCACGGCCGCCGGGACCGTCAAGGCCCGAAATGCGCGACGCCGGTCACGCCGCGCGCTGGTCGGCGCTCGGCGGCGGGCCGAACCGCAGCCGGATGGCCCGGCCGCGGTGCGTGAAGATCCGGCGCAGCTCGCCGGCGACCATCAGCTTGTTGGCCACCGCGCCCAGCGGGCCCAGCGGCGGCGCGTAGTGGACGGTGTCGATCATGATCGTGCGATCGCCGTCGGCCTCGAAGCGGTGCTCGTGCCACCAGCACGCGTACGGCCCGCGGGCCTGGGAGTCGACGAAGCGCGCGCGGCCGGCGGCCGGCGGCTCCCACGCGTCGATCACCGTTCGCCACGCCATCGGCACGCCACTGGCGCGGATGCGGTAGTCGATCGCCGCGCCGGCGGCCATCGCGATCGGCGTCGGCGTGACGATCGTGAAGCCCATGTCGGGCGGCGTGATCGCGCCGAGGTTCTCGGCGGCGCAGAAGAACGCGAACACCTCGGCCAGCGGGCGATCGATGACGGTGCGCGCGGTCAGCGTGTAGCGCGGCGGGCGCGCGGCGAGGTAGGCGCTGGTCGGCAGCGCGGCGGGCGCGGCGGTGATCTGGACCGCGTCGGGGTCGCCACGCAGCGCCTCGGCGACCGCGGCGTCGAGGGTCGGCCACGCCCACGTGAAGCCCACCCGCGCCAGCGCGGCGGGCGCGACCCGCTGACCGCCCAGCACCAGCGCGGCCCGGGCGCCGAGCGCCAGCCGCACGCCCAGCCGCGGCGCCGGCAGCCACGCCGGGCGATGCAGCGCCGCGCCGACGCTGGCCGCCAGCGCGCGGTTGGTGACCGGCGTCGGCGCCACCAGGTTGACCGCGCCGTCGAGGCCCGGGTCGGTGGCGCAGCGCACCAGCGCCTCGATCGCGTCGTCGAGGTGGATCCACGGCACCCACTGATCGCCGCGCCCGACCGGGCCGCCCAGGCCCCAGCGGAACAGCGGCCGCATCGTCGCCAGCGCGCCGCCCTCGCCGCCGATGACGATGCCGATGCGGGCCCGCACCACCCGCTCGCAGCGCGGCCGCGCCGCCTCGGCGGCGGCCTCCCAGTCGCGGCACAGCTCGGCGGCGAAGCCGTCGCCGGGCGCCGCGGTCTCGTCGACGACGTCGTCGCGGCGGTCGCCGTACCAGCCGACCGCGCTGGCCGACACCAGGGCCGGCAGCGGGCGCGGCCGGGTGGCGATGGCGTCGACCAGCCGCCGGGTCAGGTCGATCCGGCTGGCCCGCAGCGCGGCCTTGCGCGCCGTGGTCCAGCGGCGGTCGAGGATGCCCTCGCCGGCCAGGTTTATGATCGCGTCGGCGGCGTGGACCGCGCGGGTGACCGCGAGGTCGTCGGCCAGGGCCACCACCGTCGGGTGGGCGCCGAGCACGCCGCGCGCCCGGACCGGGTCGCGCACCAGGGCCACGACGTGGTGGCCGTCACGGGCCAGCCGCAACACCAGGGCCCGGCCCAGGAACCCCGTCGCACCGGTGATCGCGAAGCGCATGATGGGTTCGATGCCGCGGCGTGCGCGGGGTTACCGGGCCCCCGGGCCGGGGCGCGCCGCCGTCGACAGCGCCGGGGCCGCCGTGGTATGGCCCAACCAGTGACCCAGGCCCTCGACCCCAAGCAGTACCCGATCTTGGTCGTCGACGACGAGCAGGACAACCTGGACGCCTTCCGCTTCAACTTCCGGAAGGTGTTCGACATCGTCAGCGCGGGCAGCGGGGCCGAGGCCCTCGAGGTGCTCAAGCAGAAGGACGTGGCGGTGATCATCACCGACCAGCGGATGCCGAAGATGACCGGCCTCGAGCTGCTCAAGGAGGCCAAGGAGCTGCGGCCCGAGGCGGTCGGCATCATCCTCACCGCGTTCACCGACGTCGACGTCCTGATCGAGGCGATCACGCTGGGGCAGGTCTACCGCTACATCACCAAGCCGTGGGACGCCAAGGAGGTGCGCGGCATCCTCCAGTACGCGCTCGACCGGTTCCACCTGCAGCGCGAGAACCGGCGGATGGCGGCGCAGCTGGCCGAGTACACCGGCTACCTGAACCAGCAGATCCACGGCGCCTTCGACTTCGGCAACATCATCGGCGACTCGCCGGCGCTGCGCGAGGTGCTCAACAAGGTCGAGCAGGTGGCGCCGACCGCGTCGACCGTGCTGTTGCGCGGCGAGACCGGCACCGGCAAGGAGATGGTGGCCCACGCCATCCACATCAACTCGCCGCGCGAGAACAAGCCGTTCGTCCGGGTCAACTGCGCGGCGCTGGCGCCGGGCATCCTCGAGAGCGAGCTGTTCGGCCACGAGAAGGGCAGCTTCACCGGCGCGGTCGAGCGGCGGCGCGGGCGCTTCGAGCTGGCCGACGGCGGCACGCTGTTCCTCGACGAGGTCGGTGACCTGCCGATGGAGGTGCAGATCAAGCTCCTGCGCACGCTGCAGGAGCGCGAGTTCGAGCGGGTCGGCGGCACCGACACGATCAAGGTCGACGTGCGCATGGTCTCGGCGACCAACCGCAACCTCGAGAAGATGATCGAGGAGGGCGAGTTCCGCGAGGACCTGTACTACCGGCTCAACGTCTTCCCGATCAACCTGCCGCCGCTGCGCGAGCGCCACGGCGACGTGCCGCTCCTGGCCCAGCACTTCGTCAACAAGTTCGCCCGGCAGATGGGCGTGCGCCCCGGCGTGCTGTCGACCGAGGCCACCAACAAGCTGCGCGAGTACGCGTGGCCGGGCAACGTCCGCGAGCTCGAGAACATCATCGAGCGCGCGATGATCCTCGCCCGCGGCGGCGAGGTCGGCGCCCAGCACCTCGACTTCGGCAAGCGCGCGCAGCAGTCGTCGGGCAGCTTCCCGGTCACCACCCACGAGGCGCCGTCGGCGCCGATCGTGGTGGCGCCGGCCGGCGACGACGGCCGCTCGCTCGCCGAGCGCCTGCTCGAGAGCGAGAAGCGCGAGATCATCGCGGCGGTCGAGAAGAGCAAGGGCAACATCGCCTCGGCGTCGCGCATGCTCGGCATCAACCGCTCGACGCTGTACTACCGGCTGCGCAAGCACGGCCTCGAGCACCTGCTGCCGACCAAGCTCACCGTCGGCGACGAGCCGGGCGGCGAGCCGACGCCGGCGTAGGACGTACGCGCCGGCGGCGATCGGGCGGTCGCGGACCGACGGTCGCGTCGGGGGCCGCGTTATGCTCGTGGCCGTGGACACCACGGTCACCGGGGGCAGCGACCTCGGCCGCGACGACGGCGGCTGGGTGCTGCTGGCGTCGGGCGCCGGGACGGTGCGCGCGTTCGGGCTGCCGGCCGACGGCGAGGTGGTGATCGGGCGCGACGCCGGCTGCCAGCTGGTGCTGGACCACGAGCGGGTGTCGCGCCGCCACGCGCGGGTGCGGGCGGCCGACGGCTGGACCGTGGCGGATCTCGGCAGCCGCAACGGCACGCAGGTGCGCGGCGCCAGCGTCGCCGCGGGCGCGGCCGCGCCGCTGGTGCCGGGCGAGGCGTTCACGATCGGCCCGTTCACGATCGTGATCGTGCCGCGCGCGGTGTCGGTCGTGCGCGCGGCGATCGGCGGCGCCGGGATCACGATCGACGATCCGACGCTGGCCCAGCCGACGTCGCTGGTGCGGGCGGTGGCGCAGAGCCCGGTCAACGTGATCGTCGCCGGCGAGACCGGCACCGGCAAGGAGGTGCTGACCCGCGCGCTGCACCGCCTGTCGGGGCGCGGCGGGCCGATGCTGGCGGTCAACTGCGCCGCGCTGGCGCCGGCGCTGCTCGAGAGCGAGCTGTTCGGCCACGAGAAGGGCAGCTTCACCGGCGCCGCGACCGCCAAGGCCGGCCTGCTCGAGGCGGCGGCCGGCGGCACGGTGCTGTTCGACGAGATCGGCGAGCTGCCGCTGGAGCTGCAGGCCAAGCTCCTGCGCGCGATCGAGAACCGCGAGGTGCTGCGGGTCGGCGCGGTGCGGCCGCTGCCGATCGACGTGCGCTTCGTGGCGGCGACCCACCGCGATCTCGCGGCGGCGGTCGGCGACGGCAGCTTCCGCCGCGATCTGTTCTACCGGCTGGCCGGCATCACGCTGACCGTGGCGCCGCTGCGCGAGCGTCGCCACCGGGTGGCCGAGCTGGCGGCGCGCTTCGCCCAGGACGCGGCCGGGCGCGCCGACGCGCTGACCCCCGACGCGGTGGCGCGGCTGATGGCCCACGACTGGCCGGGCAACGTCCGCGAGCTGAAGAACGCGATCGAGCGCGCGGTGCTGCTGGCCGAGGGCGGGCCGGTGCGCGCGGCCCACGTGCTGTTCGACGCCGCGCCGGCGGCGAGCGCGGCGGGCGCGGCGAGCGCCACGAGCGTGCCGAGCGCGCCGGTGGCGGCCGCGTCGCCGGTGGCCGCGGCCGCGGCGCCCCCCGGGCTCAGCGTCGCCGAGGCCGACGAGCGCGCGCGCATCATCGCGGCGCTCGACGCGTGCGCCGGCAACCAGACCAAGGCGGCGCAGCGGCTCGGCGTGTCGCGGGCGACGCTGGTCACCAAGCTGCGCTTGTACCGGATCCCGCGGCCCAAGGCCGGCGCGCCGTGATCGCCGCTGGCGCGCGCATCGGCCGGTTCGTCGTCGAGCGCGCGCTGGGGGCGGGCGGCATGGGCGAGGTGTACCTGGCCCGCGATCCCGAGCTGTCGCGCGCGGTCGCGATCAAGGTGCTGCACGATCGCGGCGACGGGCTGCGCCTGCTGCGCGAGGCCCAGGCGCTGGCCCGCCTCGCGCACCCCAACGTCGTCGCGATCTACGAGCTCGGCACGCACGCCGATCGCGGCTTCGTCGCGATGGAGTACGTCGACGGCGTGACGCTCGATCGCCACCTCGCCGCGCGCGCGCGGTCGTGGCGCGAGGTGCTGGCGCTGTACGTCCAGGCCGGGCGCGGGCTGGCCGCGGTCCACGCCGGCGGGCTGGTGCACCGCGACGTCAAGCCGTCGAACCTGCTGGTCGACGGCGCCGGCCGGGTGCGGGTCAGCGACTTCGGGCTGGCGCGCCACGACGCCGGCGAGGCCGCCGCGGTCGACGCGGTCGACGCGCCGCCGTCGCTGGCCACCGCCACGACGATCAGCGGCGGCTCGGATCGCGACGCGCTCGACGCCGGCTCGACCGGGCCGGCGGCCAGCGGCCCCGAGGGCGTCTTCGCCGCGCCGCTCACCGCGACCGGCGCGGTGCTGGGCACGCCGCGCTACATGGCGCCCGAGCAGCGCGCCGGCCACCGCGTCACCCACCACGCCGATCAGTTCAGCTTCTGCGTCGCGCTGTGGGAGGGCCTGTACGGCGAGCACCCGTTCGACGGCGCGACCCGGCGACCGCCGCCGCGCGGCACCCGGGTGCCAGCGTGGGTCGCGCGCGCCGTCGGGCGGGGCCTGGCGCCGGCGGCAAGCGCGCGCTGGCCGACGCTGGACGCGCTGGTCGACGTCCTCGAGCGCACGCCGCGGCGGCGCCGGCTG
>JAEUJY010000070.1 GCA_016794525.1 Myxococcales bacterium | reverse complement strand
GACGGCCGCGTACGCCTGCGGCCGACGCAGCCGGCCGACCTGCCGCGTGACGCGCAGGACGACGTGCACCGGCAGGCGGCGATCATGGAATGGCCGCGCGCGGTGCTTGCCGCGCGGCGGGCCGGGCAGCGTGCGCTTGCGCCCCGCGCCTGCGAGCAGCGCGTCAAGGCGAGAAGGGGATTCAGCGAGCGAAGCGGCGGTCGCACCGCCGGCCGGCGAGCGTGGCGCGGCGACGCGCACCGGCCGGGATGGCGGGCACCTCCCGGAGCGCTGTGGAGTTGCCGGCGGTGCTGGACAACCGCGCCCGGTCGCGCGCCGGCGGGCGCGCGTCGATGGCGTCGCGCGGTTGCCCACACCGCCTTGAAGAACGGCGCGGCGAGGGCGGCCGGGTGCTGGCCATGGCCGGGGCGCCGTTCTTCACAACCCACACAGCGCGCGCCGCTATCCCGGATCACTTCGTTTGGTGATCCAGAACAAGAGACCGCGGAGCCCGGGCCCGATCCAGGCGGCCACCCCGTCGGCCTCGCGAGCGTCGCTGTGTGGGCCGCGACCCTCGGCGTGCCCGCGTTCTCTCTCTCCCCACCCAAACGAAGTGATCAGGGCCCGGCGATCCGCGCTGTGTGGGTTGTGAAGAACGGCGCCCCGGCGATCGCGGTCGGAGCGCGCTCCTGGCCGCGCCGTTCTTCAAGGCGGTGTGGGCAACCGCGCGACGCCGACGACGCGCGCCCGCCGGCGCGCGTCCAGGCGCGGTTGTCCACCACCGCCGGCAACTCCACAGCGCCCTCGGAGCGGGCCGCCTCCCCGGCACGATCGCCGGCCCGCGCGGCGATCGCAGGCCGATCGCCGGCCGACCAGCCAGCGCCCGACCGCCAGCGCGCGGTCGCCGGTCAGCATCGCTGGCCCGCGCGGCGAATCGCAGATCGATTTGCGCCACTAGATTCTCCTCGGCGCTTGACGTCGGGCTCGTCGGTGTATTGGCCGAATCAAGATGGCGGCGACGCGGGCGCGACAGCTGGGGTTGCCAAGGACCGAGGGCGCGCCACGCCGCGCGAGCAACCCGACCGGCCACGGCGGCAAGCGCGCCGGCGCCGGACGCAAGCGGACGCTGCCCGGCCCGCCGCGCGGCAAGCACCGCGCGCGGCCGTTCCACGATCGCCGCCTGCCGGTGCACGTCGTCCTGCGCGTCGCGCGGCAGGTCGGCCGGCTGCGCCGCCCCCAGGCGTATGCGGCGGTCCGCGCCGCGATGATCGCGCTGGTCGGGCGCGCCGACTTCCGTGTCGTCCACCTGTCGATCCAGCGCCACCACATCCACCTGCTCTGCGAGGCCGACGACCGGCGCGCGCTGGCCAACGGCGTCCGCGCGCTGTGCGTCTCAGCCGCGAAGCGGCTGAACCGCGCGGTCACCATCGCTGGCGGCGAGCCGCGAACCGGCCGGGTCTTCACCGATCGCTACCACGCGACGACCCTCGAGAAGCCGCGCCAGGCGCGCCACGCGCTGGCCTACGTGCTCAACAACTGGCGCCGCCACCGCGAAGATCACGCCGGCCTCGGGCAGCGCCGCGCGCCGCTCGATCGCTACGCCAGCGGCGTCGCATTCGCCGGCTGGGCCGAGCGCGACGGCGTGCCGTTCGCGTGGCCCACGGGCTTCGAGCCGATGCCGACGGCGGCGCCGCAGACCTGGCTCATGCAGGGCGGCTGGAAGCGCGGCGGCCCGGCGCCCAGCCTGTGGGAGCGCCCTGGCCCGCTGGTCTGAGGCATCGCGGTCGCCGCGGGCGGGCCGCCCCGTCCACCCCGGTCGGCCGCCGTGGAGATGTGATGAATGATCAGGGAGGCTCGAGCCTCCTGCAACTCAGAGCGCGCCGCGGACCGTGAGGCCGACGGTGGTCGGCGACAGGCTCGGCACGACGGCGACCTCGGCGGCGCCGCGGCGCGTGCGATCGACGGCGAACAGGATCGCGCCGCCGACGACCATCGCGCCGCCGGCGGCCCAGCCGACGATCGCGAGCGTCTCGGCGCGGCGGCCCTGGTCCTGCTTGGCCAGCGCGGCGTCGGTCCACGGGCCGTCGTGGGTCGACAGCTCGTCGGCGAGCGACCGCGCCTGCAGCCCGAAGTACACCCCGGCGCCGACGCCCGCGAGGCCGCCGACGGTCAACGCCAGCGCGGTCGGCCGACGCCAGCCACCCCCGGCGTGGGCGCGCGGCGCGGGGGCCGGGTCCGCCGGGGGCGCCGGCGGCGTGGGGCCGGTGTCGACGACCGGCGGCGGCTCGGCGACCGGCGGCGGCTCGACGACGGGCGGCGGCGGCGGGGCCTCGACCGGGCGGGGCTTGCCGGCGGTGAGCTTCTTCAGCTTGGCCACGTGCTGGCGCGCCGCCGCGGCGAACTGGCCCTTGGGCTCGACGGCGAGGTAGCGCTGGTACTGCTCGATCGCGTCCCACGGTTGATCGGCCAGGCGGTACGCCTGCCCGAGGTTGTAGAGCAGCGCCGGGTGCGGGATCAGGTCGTAGGCCTCGCGCAGCTTGGCGATCGCGGTCGGGTAGTCGCTGGCCGCCTGGGCCGCCGACGCCGCGTCGACCAGCGCCGCGGCCTTGGCCTTGCGATCGGCGGCGTCGTCGGCGACCGCGGTGCCGACCAGCGACGCCAGCGCCAGCGCGCTCGCGAGCACGAACCTCATCGACCCATCGTACCAGCCGGCCGCCGCGGCCGGGGGCGCGATCGACCTTGACCCCCGGCGGGCGGCGCGGGATCCTGATCGACGATGCGCGCCGCGGCCATCCCCTCCGGCATGCGCCTGGGCCGGTACGAGATCGTCCGCCACCTGGCGACCGGCGGGATGGCCGAGATCTACCTGGCCCGGGCCAGCGGCATCGGCGACTTCGAGCGCTACGTCGTGATCAAGGTGATCGCCGGCGAGCGCCGCGGCAACGCGCAGTTCGTGCGGATGTTCCTCGACGAGGCGCGCCTCGCCGCCGGGCTGCACCACGCCAGCATCGCGCAGGTCTACGAGGTCGGCGAGGACGGCGGCGAGTTCTACTACGCGATGGAGTACGTCCACGGCGACACCGTGCGGTCGCTGCTCGACGAGTGCAGCCGCGCGCAGGTGCGGATCCCGCTCGAGGTGGCGATCGCGGTGGCGATCGGCGCGGCGTCGGGGCTGCACCACGCCCACGAGCGCGAGAGCGCCGACGGCCGGCCGCTCGACATCGTCCACCGCGACGTGTCGCCGTCGAACGTCATGGTCGGCTACGACGGCGCGGTCAAGGTGCTCGACTTCGGCATCGCCCGCGCCAGCGAGCGCGCCACCGAGACCGAGAGCGGCGTGGTCAAGGGCAAGTACGCGTACATGGCGCCCGAGCAGTGCCGCGCGCAGCCGGTCGATCGGCGCGCCGACGTGTTCGCGCTGGGCATCGTGCTGTACGAGCTGGCGACCCAGCACCGCGCGTTCAAGGCCGACAGCGACTTCGAGACGATGTCGCGGATCGTCAACGGCGAGATCACGCCACCGACGATGCTGGTGCCCGGGTTCCCGCCGGCGCTCGAGGCGATCGTGCTGCGGGCGATGGCGCCGGCGCCCGCGCGTCGCTACCAGACCGCGGCCGAGCTGGGCGACGCGCTCGAGGCGTTCGCCGAGAGCCACGGCCTGGCGATCTCGCAGCGGGCGGTCGAGCGGTTCATGCAGTCGGTCTACGGCGCGCGCCCCGAGCCGTGGCGCGCGGCGGGGGCGGCGGCGCGCAGCGGCGGGGGCACGCCGCGGCCTGGTCCGGCGCTGCCGCTGCCGGCGCCGGCGGGCTCGCAGCCGTCGGGATCGGCGGCCGGGCTGCGCACCCCGGGCCCGAACCCGCCGCCGGCCGCGGCGCTGACGCCGTCGCCGGTGGCGTCGCTGCCGCGCACCGACTCGCTGGTCGCGCCGGCGGTGACGCTGACCCCGGCGCCCGAGCCGGCGCGGCGATCGCTGGCGCGCCCGGTCGCGGTCGGCCTCGGGCTGGTCGCGGCCGGCGTGCTCGCCGCGGTGCTGGCGTCAGGCGGTGGCGGGCCGTCGGCCAGCGGCACCGCCTCCACCCGCGTCGCTGGCGCCGGCGCGCCGTCGTCGCCCACGCCCACGGCGCCGGCGTCCCCCGCACCCGCGAGCCCCGCCGCGCCACTCGCCACCGCCACCGCTGCGCCCACCGCGCCGCCGGCCGCGCCGGCCACGCCGCCGGCGCCTGTCGAGGCCCCCGCGGCGCCCCGGGCCGTGGCCGCGCCGCCGGCGGCCGCGACCGTGACGATCCACCTCGAGTCGACGCCCCCGGGCGCCGCGGTCTACGTCGGCAAGGCCCGCCGCGGCGCGACGCCGCTCGACCTCACGGTGCCGCGCGGCGATCGGCCGCTGGCGGTGCGGCTCGAGCGCGCCGGCTACCGCGTCGCGAGCCTCGCGCTCCCCGTCGATCGCGACGGCCGGCGGGCGGTGACGCTGACCAAGAAGCCGCTCAAGCCCGGCGGCGGCGACGACGGCTTCGCCAACCCGTTCGCGAAGTAGCGCGGCGCGCCGAGCTGGTCAGGGCGGCCCCTCGTCGTGTGGGGGAGGGGCCTTGCGAAGACCCGCCCAGGTCTCAGCGCGGGAACAGCGTGTCGCGCATCGCGACGACGTCGGCGCAGCTGGTGCCGACCGGGACGCGGACCGCGCGGAACGTCGACGGCGTGCCCGGCTGCTGGGTGATGATCGGGTTGAGGTTCTTGACCGCGCCGATCTGCGCCGGGGTGCACGCGCCGCCGGTCGCGAGGTGGCAGCCGAGGATGCCCTGCTGCAACGACGCGTCGACCTCGCCGAGGATCAGGTCGGTCGAGAACACCTCGCCGGTCAGCTCGAACTGCGTGCGCAGCGTGACGTAGACCTCGTCGAGGTTGACCGCCGGCACGTCGTACGCGCGCAGCGTCGCGCCGGGCTTGGCGTCGCCCTCTTGATCGCAGGCGCAGCTGACGCCGATCGCCAGCGCGCACGAGGTGTCGGCCGACGGCGGACAGAAGCGGAACGCGCCGTCGGCGTCGGCCTCGGGCAGGGGCGTCGTGCCCGCGGTCGCGGGATCGAGGTTGGCGCCGATCACCAGCGTCAGCTTCTCGACCGCGAGCTCGGCGCAGGTCGCGTCGGCCGAGGTCAGCGTGCCGGTGCCCTCGACGCCGGCCACCGACGCCACGGTCGCCGCCGGCACCTCGAAGCGGATCGGGCGATCCTGCCCGGCGATCGGGATCGCGGGGATCTCGATGTCGCACGCCTCGGCCCGCACGGCGACGGCGGTGCCGGTCTGATCGAGGTCGAGCGCGATCAACAGCTCGGCCGAGGTGTCGACCTCGACCAGGCCCGACGCGTTGACGTGGACGTTGAGCGTCGCCAGCACCGCGGCGCGGCCGTCGAGCTCGGCGAAGGTGCCGCCGGGCACGCACTGCTCGCCGAAGACGCGGGCGTCGACGGCGCTGCCGCCGCCGTCACCGCCGCAGGCGACGAGCAGGCAGGCGAGTCCCCAGGACGAGCGGCGCATCGGTCCACGCTACCACCGCCGCGGGCGCGTGGCGGCGGAGACTGCGAACGACGTCGATGACCGTGATCACGCTGGCGACCCGACCCGGGAGGATGATATTCGGGGGCGATGGGACGCGCGGCCGCGCTGGCGGTGATCGCACTGGGCGTCGGGGCCGCGCCGGCCGCCGCCAGCCCGGTCGAGCTGTTCGGCTTCGGCAGCCGCCACGGCGCCCACGCCGGCGCCGGCGTCGCCGACGTCGACGACATGGCCGCGACGTGGATGAACCCGGCCGGGCTGGCCGCCGGCAAGAAGACGTTGACCACCGGCATGCTCGGCTGGGTGTCGAACCTGCGCGTCGGCGAGCGCCGCCGCCCGATGGCGCAGACCGGCGGCGGGCTGTTCGGCGTGACGCTGCCCGCGCCGCTGGGCGGGCCGCTGGCCGGGCGGCTGGGTCTCGGCCTCGGCATGTTCGTGCTGCCGACGTCGATCGTGCGCATCACCGCGCGCCTGCCTGACGAGCCGTTCTTCCCGTACTACCAGGGGCGCGCCGAGCGCCTGGTGCTGGTGCCCGGCGTCGGCGTACGCGTCACCGACGCGATCGACGTCGGCGTCGCCGCCAACTTCCTGGCCGGGCTGGGCGGCGGCATCGAGGCCGGCGAGGGCGCGACCCGCGCGCTCGAGGCCCGCGTCGACGAGGTGGTGCCGGCGGTGGCGCGGCTGGTGGCCGGCGTGCGCTGGCGGGTGCGGCCCGATCTCGCGATCGCCGCGGTGTACCGGCAGCGCTTCGAGGTGCCGTTCTCGACCGTCGCGCGCACCGAGGTCGCGGGCGAGCCGATCAACCTGGATCTCACCGCCAGCGGGCAGTTCTCGCCGCACACCGCGGTGCTGGGGGCGACCTGGAAGCCGCCGGGCGGCGCGTTGCACCTCGACCTCGCGTACGCGCGGTGGTCGAGCTACCCGGGGCCGTTCGTCAAGGTCGGCAGCGAGCTGCCGCTGGTCGGCCCGCTCGCCGCCGAGCTGCCGGCGGTGCCGTGGCGCGACACGTTCGCGGTGCGGCTGGGCGGCGACGTCGCGCTCGGCGAGCGCCTCCTCGGGCGCGCCGGCTACGGCTTCGAGACCTCGCCGGTGCCGGCGGCGCAGCCCGGCGTCACCAACCTGCTCGACGGGCCGCGCCACACCGTCGGGCTCGGCGTCGCGATCGCGTGGCCGGCGGCGCTGGCCGGCAAGCCGGTGACGCTGGCGCTCCACGCGCAGGCGCAGCTGGTCGGCGGGCGCACGCTGACCAAGGCCATCCTGCCGGCCGGCGCGGCGGGCGGCACCTTCGACGGGCTGCGCGACGAGGTCACCGACGATCCGCAGGACCCGGCGACCCAGGGCGCGCAGATCTCGAACCCCGGCTACCCGCGGCTCGACAGCGGCGGCCAGGTCTTCTCGGGCGGCGCGACGCTGGAGGTCGGGCTGTGAGGGCCGCGCTCGCGCTGACGCTGCTGGCGGCGGGGGCCGCGCCGGTGGCCGCCGATCCGTTCGATCAGTTCGGCCTGGGCGGCGCCGCCGGCGGCACCGCCGGCGCGGTGACCGCCACCGCCACCGGGGCGGCGGCCGCGCACCACCAGCCGGGCGGCGTCGCGCGGGCCGCGCACCCCGAGGTGATCGCCGGCTGGAGCGCCGGGTGGATGGGGCTCGAGCTCGACGGGCGCGACGCCGGCGTCGAGGCGGTCCACGGCACGACGCTGGCGCTGGCGGTGCCGGTGGCGGTGTCGCCCGAGCTGCGCCTCGGCGCCGGCCTGGCGCTGTACCTGCCCGATCAGTACCTGGCGCGCATCCGCCTGGCGCCGATCACCGAGCCGCGGTTCGTGCTGCTCGACAACGACGCGCGGGTGGTCGTCGAGCCGGTCGCCGCGCTGGCCTACGCCGACAAGTTCGGCGTCGGCGTCGGCGCGTCGCTCCTGGCCGACGCGCGCTCCAACCGGATCGCGTTCGACGTCGGCGTCGTCGCCGGGGCCAAGGTCGGCGCCGCCGATCTCGACGTCGAGCTGCCGCCGCGGGTGGCGCCGCTGATCGGGCTGTGGCTCAAGCCGCACCCGCGGGTGCGCGCCGGCGTCACCTATCGCGGCCAGCTGTCGCTCGATCTCGCGCTCGACATCCTCGCCAACGTCGAGGTGGCCGGCGTCGTCACCGGCGACGCGCTGGTCGCGCTGCGCGCCAGCGACTACTTCACGCCGGCGCGGCTGACCGGCGCGATCGCGATCGACGTCACCGCCGACGCGACCGTGGCCGCCGAGGTGGCGTGGGTGCGGTGGTCGGCGTTCCCGCCGCCGCCGGCGCTCGACGTGCTGGTCGCGCTCGACATCACGCCGCCGCTGGTGTCGACCGAGGCCCCGCCGCCCGACTTCACCGACGTGGTCACCGCGCGGCTGGGCGGCGAGCTGTGGCGGCGCGGCGCGGCGGTCGACGTCGCGGTCCGGGCCGGCGTGGCGTACCTGCCGTCGCCGGTGCCGCCGCAGCTCGGGCTCACCAGCTACGCCGACGGCGATCGCCTGCAGGTGGCGGCCGGCGCCGGCGTCGAGCTGCGCGACCTGCGGCCGTACCTGACCCGGCCGATCGCGTTCGATCTGGCGCTCAGCTGGCAGCACCTCGAAGATCGCCTCACCGTGAAGCACGTCGATCGGCTGCCCGGCCAGGCGTTCTCGTCGGGCGGCGACGTCGTCCACGCCACCCTCACCTCGACGGTGCGGTTCTGATGCGCGCCGCGCAGCTGGCGCCCGCGCTGGTGCTCGCGGCGATCGCGAGCTGCGGCTTCGCCCCCGAGGAGCCGTTCTCGGGAGCGCGCGCCGGCGACGGCATCGCGCCGTGGCGCGACCTCGGGCCGGCGCCGGTGTGCCTGGGCAACCAGTACCTCGGCCCCGACGGCACCGCCGCCGGCGGCTTCTGCTTCGACCGCAGCGCGATCGAGGCGCCGTGCACGACCGACGGCGACTGCCGCTCGCGCGAGGCGTGCGTGTGCGGGCGCTGCACGGTGCCGTACTGCGCGACGCAATCGGACTGCGCCGCCGATCGGGTGTGCACGTTCAGCCAGCACCGCTGCGACCTGGCGTGCAGCGACGCCGGCGACTGCGCGCCCGGCGAGGAGTGCAGCAACGGCGCGTGCCGCGGCCGCTGCGCGACGTCGGCGGAGTGCCAGACCGGCGAGGTGTGCTCGAGCCGGAACTTCTGCGTCACCGACGACTGCGCCACCGACGGCGAGTGCACCGGCGCCGAGCGCTGCCACGTCCAGCGGGTGCCGCGGCTGGTGCTCGAGCCGTTCGCGGTGGCGACCGCGGCGGCGGTGGTGCTGTACCTGGAGGTCGGCGACGACGCCCAGCCGACCCAGCGCGCGATCTGGCGCGCCACCGCGGCCGACGGCGTCCACTACCGCTTCGATCCGGCGCGGCCGGTGCTCGAGGACGCCGGCGCCGCCCACGCGCCGTCGCTGGTCGCCACCGCGACCGGATGGGCGCTGTACTACGAGGCCGGCGACGGCGCGGCGATCAAGGTCGCGACCTCGACCGACGGCGTCAGCTTCGGCGCCCCGACCGTCGCGCTGACCGGCGGCGGCGGCGCGGCGGCGATCCACGCGCCCAGCGCGGTGGCGCTGCCCGACGGCTCGGTCGCGGTGTACTTCCAGCGCGGCGCGGCGATCGAGGTCGCGACCGGGCCGCTCGGCGGCGCGCTGACCGGCCGCGGCGTCGTGCTGGCGCCGGCCGACGTGACGATCCCGCCCGGGGCGCCGCGCGCGCCGTTCTGGGACGCGGTGGTCGCGCTGCGCAGCCCCCACGCGGCGGTCACCGCGGGGCCGGGCGGCCCGTCGCTGCGGCTGTGGTTCGCCGGCTTCGGCCGCGAGAGCGCCGACTCGCAGCAGTTCGGCATGGACGTGGCGATCCCGGCCAACTACTCGATCGGCTACGCCGCCGGCGACGTGGCCGATCCCACCCGGTTCACGCCGTGGCCGTACGGGCCGGTGGTCGATCGGGTCGCCGCGTTCCTCGATCACCGCCAGGAGCTGGGCCCCGGCGTGGTCCAGCTCGTCGACGACGACGGCGCCGCGCCGCGCTACTTGATGTACAGCGTCGAGGCCAGCGCCACCGATCCGACGATGATCGGCCCCGACGCGCCGTTGACGATCGGCCGGCTGGGCGTGCTGGCGAACGGTGGCGCGACGCCTTGACCGGCCCCGCGGGGCCTGGCTACAAGGGGCGCGACGCGGTGGTTTTCTTTACCCCGCGCAGATCTGCTGCCTACGATTTCGAATCCATGATCGTCGTCATCGGTAACGTCCTCGCTGGTCTGCTCGGCCTCTCGCTGTTCACCGCCACCGTGCGGTTGAGCCGCTAGCGCGTCCGGCCTGCGAGGGACTCGCAGCGCGCCCGCCGCTACCTGACCGCGCCCCGCGGCGAACTCGACCCGGGCGACCGGGCGGCCTTACAACGTTGCGCGTGAGCGAGGACGACACGCGCTACCGGATGCGACCCCGCGAGCGGACCGCGGTGGCCGTCCGCACCCCGGCCCCGGCGTCCGACGCCGCGCCCGACCTATTCCCCACCGGGAGCGATCCCGAGATCGCGGTGATCCCGCCGCTCGCGGTGCCGAGCGCCGGCGCGACCCGGCTGCGCTTCGGCGACACCGCGGTGGTCGTCGAGCGCAAGGGCGACGTGGTGACGCTGGTGTTCCCTGGCGGCGTGCGGATCGAAGGCAGCGCGGGCGAGGCCGCGCTGCTCGCGGCGGCGCTGTCGGTCCGGCCACCGGCTCGGTGAGCGGTGGGGGCGCTGTGAGAGATCGGTGAGGGGGTTTGGGCGGCGGACGGCGTTGCATCGACATGGCCGCACCGCATCGCTCGCTGACCCCCCCAACCGCCCTCGGCGCTCGTGCCACAGTAGGCGTGATGCGCACCTGCGCCACGCTGCGGCTGCCGGACGGCACGACGGTCGAGGTCGGCCCCGGCGATCTGCTGGGGCGGACGCCGACCGCCGCCGCGATGATCGACGACCCGCGGGTCTCCGAGGCCCACGCGTTCTGCAGCCTCCGCCACGGCGAGCTGCACCTGCTGTCGCTGCGCCGGCTGCTGGTGGTCGGCGGCAAGCCGGTCAACGACGTCGTGCTGCGGCCCGGCCTCACGATCGGGATCGCCGACGAGCTGGCGTTGACCGTCGTCGCGGTGGTCACGCCCGAGGCGCTGCTCGGCGTGCGCGCGCCCGGGCAGCCGACCCGGATCTTGTCGCAGGTGGCGTCGATCGTCGGCACGCCGCCGCGGATCGTGCCGCGGGTCGAGCGCGACGCCGCGGCGTCGCTGTGGTCGATCGGCGACAGCTGGCGGCTGCGGCTGCGCGGCCGGTCCCAGGAGCGGGTCGGGCCCGGCGACAGCTTCGAGGTCGACGGCGTGACGTTCACGCTGACCACCGTGCCGATCGGCCAGGCCGGCCCGTCGGCGACCGTCGCGGGCGGCGCGACCGCCGAGCCGCTGCGGCTGGTCGCGTTCTACGACACCGTGCAGATCCACCGCCGCAACCGCGAGATCGCGACCGTCGGCGGCACCGGCGCGCGCATCCTGTCCGAGCTGGTCGCGTGCCAGGGGCCGACCGGCTGGGAGGTGCTGGCGCGCGGCGTGTGGACCGACGAGGCCGACGCGGTGGCGCTGCGCCACCGCTGGGACGTGGCGCTCGGGCGGCTGCGGGCGCGGCTGCGCGAGCTGGGCGTGCGCGACCTGGTCCGGTCGGATGGCGCGGGCCAGCTGGCCCTCGAGCTGTACGATGGGGACCAGGTTGACGACCGCACGTGATCGCCGCGGCCCGACGTCGTCCGATCCCGGCACGCGCGCGACGGCGCGCTCGGGCGCGGGCTGGAGCGATCGGCCGCCCGCCGCCCGGCCGGTGACGGCGCCCGCCGTCGACGCCGAGCCGCGCTACGTCGACGTCGAGCTGGCCGGCGTCGGCGGCATGGGCACGGTGATGATCGCCCACGATCGCCACCTCGGCCGCGACGTCGCGATCAAGCGGATCGCCGCCGAGCCCGACGATCACGCCGCCGGCGCCCGGCTGGCGCGCGAGGCCGCGATCACCGCGCGGCTCGAGCACCCGTCGATCGTGCCGATCTACGACGCCGGGGTCGGCCCCGACGGCCGCCCGTACTACGCGATGCGGCTGGTGCGCGGGCGCTCGCTGGCCGAGCGGCTGGCCGACACGCCCGACCTCGCCGCGCGGTTGCCGCTGGTGCGCGCGTTCCTGGCGGTGTGCCAGGCGATGGCCTACGCCCACCGCCAGGGCGTCATCCACCGCGACCTCAAGCCGGCCAACGTGATGATCGGCGAGTTCGGCGAGGTGCACGTCGTCGACTGGGGCCTGGCCCGCCGCCTCGACGAGCCCGAGCCCGAGCACGAGGCGCTGGCCGGCACGCCGGCGTACCTGGCGCCGGAGCGCGCGCGCGGCGAGGGCTCGACCCGCGCCAGCGACGTGTGGTCGCTGGGCGCGATCCTCGGCGAGCTCTTGTGCGGCGCGGCGCTCCTGCCGGCGAGCCGCCTCGAGATCCTCGCGCGGCTGTCGGCGAGCGAGCCGCCGCCGTGGCCGTGGCCGCCGCGCTGCCCCGGCGAGCTGGTCGCGATCGCGCACAAGGCGCTGGCCTGGCGCGTCGAGGATCGCTACCCCGACGCCGAGGTGCTGGCCGCCGACGTCTCGGCCTACCTCGACGGCCGGCGGGTCGGCGCCCACGCGTACTCGACCACCGAGCTGGCGCGCCGGCTGATCTACGCGTGGCGCTGGCAGGTCGCGGCGGTGACCGCGGGGCTGGTCGCCGGCTCGGTGGTGCTGGCGCTGACCTGGAGCCGGATCGCCGGCGAGCAGCGGCGGGCGATCCTCGCCGAGCGGCGCGCGACCGCGGCGCTGGCCGACACCCGGGTGGCGCTGGCGTGGGCGCTCGATCGCGGCGCGGTGGCGGCGCTGCTGGCCGGCGACGTCGCCGAGGCCGAGACCTCCGCCGCCCAGGCGCTGACCTACGGCGAGTCGATCGACGCGCGCGGCGTGCTCGCCGCGACCCGCGCCGCGGCCCGGCCGCTGGCGGCGCAGCGGATCCACGTGCCGGGCTGCCCGCGGGTCGTCCCCGACGGCGCGACGACGTTCCTGTGCCACGGCGCCGATCAGCTGGCGCTGTGGCGGGTCGGCGAGGCCGCGCCGCGCTGGCAGGTGCCGTCGGTGGCGACCAGCGCGATCGCGCTCGACGGCCGCTGGGTGATCGCGCTCGAGCGCGGCGTCGCCGCCACCGTCCTCGACGGCCGCGACGGCTCGATCCACGCCCGCGTGCCGGTGGCGGCGCTGGTCGACAGCCTGGCCCGCGATCCCGGCCGCCGCCGGGTCGTGCTGTCGAACCAGCGCGAGGCGATCCTGCTGGCGCCCGACACCGATCGGGTGCGGGCGCTCGAGCGGCCGTGCGCCGGCGGCGCGACGATCGACGCGCTGGCGGTCGGCCGCGCGCAGGTGCTGCTGGCGTGCAACGACGGCCGGCTGGTGCGGATCGCCGACGACGGCGCCGCCGCGGTGCTCGCCGAGGTGCCGCTCGCCGGCCAGAACCCGGCCAGCTCGGCGGCGCTCGCCGACGACGAGCGGACGCTGGCGATCGGCGGCGTCCACGGCGAGCTGGTGCTGGTCGATCTGGTCACCGGCACGGTGTCGGCGCCGCGCGTCGTCCTGCCCGAGCCGGTGCGCCGGGTGCGGCTCCTCGGCGAGCTGGTCGCGGTGGCCGGCGAGCGCGGCGGCCTCCACGTCTGGAGCCGCAGCCTCGAGGCCGAGCTGCTGCGCCTGCCCGAGCGCGCCGGCGGGCGGTTCGAGCTGGTCGACGGCGAGCTGGTGTCGGGCGGCGCCGACTGGTGGCGCTGGCGCCTGCCGGCGGTGCCGATGGCGCGCCGCTTCGAGGCCCCGGCCGGGCTGGCCGCCGCGGCGATCGCGCCCGACGGCTCCCAGGTCGTGGCCGCGCGCGGCGACGGCCGGCTGTCGATGTGGCAGACCGCGCTCGGGCGGCTGATCGCCGAGCCGGTGCTGGGCCCCGGCGTGGTCAAGCGCGCCGACTTCTCGCCCGACGGGCGCGAGGTCGGCGTGGCGATCGCCGGGCCGCCGGGGGCGCTGGTCGTCGACGCGGCGTCGGGCGCGATCGTCTCCACCGCGCCGGATCTGCCCGGCTCCCATCGGGTGGCGTACCTGCGCGACGGCACGCGCGTCGTCTTGCCGTACGGCGACCGGCTGATCCGGTGGACGCCGGCGGGCGAGCGCCAGGAGGTGCGCGGCGCGCTGTGGGGCGACCTCGAGCTGTCGGGCGATCGCGCGCAGCTGTGGCTGCTGTCGCGCAGCGGCGAGGTGTGGCGCGCCGACGGCGGCCCGCCGGTGCGGCAGTTCGAGGTGCCGGGCGCGCTGGCGATCGCGCCGTTCACCGCGACCCCCGAGCTGGTGGTCGCCACCGCCAGCCAGGTCACGCTGCGCGATCACGCCGGCCGGATCCGGCTCGCGCTCGACGGCGTCGTCGACGGCGTCTTCGACGTCGCGGTCTCGCCCGACGATCGCTTCGTGGTCGCGGCGGTCGCCGATGGCACGATCGAGGTGTGGTCGGCGGCGGACGGCCGGCGGATCGCCCACCTGCGCGGGCACGCGGCCCGGGTCGCGTGGGTGGGCTTCGCCGCCGGCGCGCTGTGGTCGGCCGGCTGGGACGGCGTCGTGCTGCGCTGGGACCTCGCCGCGCTCACCGCGCCCGCCGCCACGCTGGTCACCGACGCCGCCACCGCCTGGGCGCTGCCGCCGCTCGGTCGCGCCGCGCCGTGAGCGGCGGGCGCCGCGCGCCGCGGTCAGGTCACGGGCAGATGCGGTAGATCGCGAGGTACGGGCTCGGCGGGCTGAACGTCATCGGCCCCTCGAAGCAGCCGTTGCCGACGCCGCGGGCGTCGATCGAGCCGACCGGCGTGCCGCCGTCGGTGAACGTGACCTGCAGGCGATCGCTGCCGCCGGCCTGCGACCAGGTGCCGCCGAAGGTCGGCTGGCCGGGGATCGAGATGGTCTGGGTCGCGAGCGCGTAGTCGGCGCCGAACCCGCTGATCGAGCTCGGGAACAGCGCGCACTCGAACCACGACGTCAGGCCGGTGCCGGTGCAGTGGTCGTGCTGCAGGTGCAGGTCGGTGGTGATCGGCGTCGGGATCGTCGCCGGCGCGACCGTCGTCGCCAGCGTGTTGTTGGCCGGGTTGGCGTCGCCGGTGATCGGGTTGGCGGTGTAGGTGAACGCCAGCGGCGCGGTCGAGTACGGCAGCTTGAGGTCGAAGCCGACGTCGGTGTAGCCGCCGAAGCGGGCGATGCCGTTGAGCGTGCAGGTCAGCGTCGTGCCGCCGAGCGAGCAGCGGCCGTCGACGTTGGCCAGGTTGCCCATCACGAACACCTGCGGGCTGGTGTGGGTGCGGGGCAGCGCGATCGTCAGCGTCACGCCGGTGGCGTTGCGGTTGCCGGTGTTGGTCACGCGGGCGACGTAGTGGCCGAAGGTGTTCACCTGCGGCGCGGCCGGCGGGGTGACGGTGACGACCAGGTTGTGCTGCTGCGCGGCGAGCGCCGGCGCGGCGGCGAGGAGGACAGGGACGACGGCGAGGGTGGAGATGAGCTTCATGCTCCCAACCTGCGCGATCGCGCGCGCGCCAACATCACACGCCGGCCTCACCGCACCCCACCGCTACCCGCGGCCGGCCGCTCACCCGACGATCGTCACCGACAGCCGGCGCCGGTGCGGCGCGGCGCGGTGCTCCCACAGGTACAGGCCCTGCCAGGTGCCGAGCGCGAGCCGGCCGTCGGCGATCGGGATCGTCAGGCTGGTCTGCGTCAGCACGGTCCGGACGTGGGCCGGCATGTCGTCGGGCCCCTCGTCGGTGTGCGCGAACAGCCGGTCGCCGTCCGGCACCAGCCGCGCCAGGAACCGCTCGAGATCCGCGCGCACCACGGGATCCGCGTTCTCGCTCACGATCAGCGACGCGCTGGTGTGGTGGCAGAACACGACGGCCAGGCCGCACGCCAGCTCGCGTGGCACCGCGCGCGCGACCTCGCGGGTCACGTCGTAGGTGCCGCGGCCGGTGGTGGCGATCTCGAAGCGATGGAGCTGGGCCATGTCGCAGGTGTCGCAGACGCCGTCGGCGGCGTCCACCGTGGACGCTCGCCGGGGCGCCGCGGTAGCGTCGTCGCCCGATGGCCATCGTCGCCTTCACGCCCAACCTGCAGCGCCACGTGCCGAGCCCGACGGTGACCGCGCCGGGCGCGACGGTCCGCGAGGTGCTCGAGCGCGTCTTCGTCGACAACCCGCGGCTGCGCGGCTACGTCGTCGACGAGCAGGGCGCGCTGCGCAAGCACATGGCGGTGTTCGTCGACGGGCAGCAGCTCGTCGATCGCGCGGCGCAGAGCGACGCCGTCGGGCCGAGCTCCGAGATCTACGTCATGCAAGCGCTCTCTGGAGGATGAGTCCGATGTCCACCGATGCTCCGCTCCTGGTGTCGACCCGCAAGGGCCTGTTCGAGGTCCGTGGCCGGGGCGCCGCCGCCCGGATCGCCCGCGCCCACTTCGTCGGCGACAACGTCACGCTGGCGATCGTCGATCGCCGCGACGGCGCCTGGTACGTCGTCCTCGATCACGGCCACTTCGGCGTCAAGCTGCACCGCTCCGACGACGGCGGCGCCACGTTCACCGAGATCGCGGTGCCGGCGTACCCGCCCAAGCCCGACGGCTTCGTCGACAAGGACATGTGGGGCAAGGATCGCGAGTGGGCGCTCAAGGGCATCTGGGCGCTGGCCCCGGCGCTCGACGCGCCCGGCGCGCTGTGGGCCGGCACGCTGCCCGGCGGGCTGTTCCGCTCCGACGATCGCGGCGCGACGTGGACGCTGTGCGAGGCGCTGTGGCACCACCCGACCCGGGTCAAGTGGAACGGCGGCGGCGCCGACCACGCCGCGATCCACTCGATCTGCGTCGATCCGCGCGACCCGCGCTGCGTCGTCGTCGCGGTGTCGAGCGGCGGCGTCTGGCGCACCCGCGACGCCGGCGCGAGCTGGACCCCGCACACCGTCGGCATGAAGGCCGGCTATGTGCCGCCCGAGCAGGCCGAGTGGCCGGAGAACCAGGATCCGCACTGCGTCGTGCAGAGCCCGAGCGATCCGACCGTGTTCTGGTGCCAGCACCACATGGGCATCTGGCGCTCGACCGACGATCTCGCGAGCTGGACCCAGATCGTGGTCGAGCCGACCAGCTTCGGCTTCCCCGTCGCGGTGCACCCGCGCGAGCCCGCGACCGCGTGGTTCGTGCCGGCCCACTCCGACCAGAAGCGGACGCTGATCGACGGCAAGGTCATGGTCAACCGCACCCGCGACGGCGGCCAGACCTTCACCGCGCTGCGCGCCGGGCTGCCGCAGGAGCACGCCTACGATCTGGTCTTCCGCCACGCGCTCGACGTCGCCGCCGACGGCGATCAGCTGGCGTTCGGCTCGAGCACCGGCAACCTGTGGGTCACCGACGATCAGGGCGATCGCTGGCACCAGGTGGCCGGCCACCTGCCGCCGATCTACGCCGTCCGCTACGGCTGAGGCGCCGGCGCGCGCGGCAGCGTCACGACGAACGTCGTGCCGACCTCGTCGCAGCGGAACCCGAGCTGGCCGTGGTGCAGGTCGACGACGATCGCGTGGGCCAGCGCCAGGCCGAGGCCGCTGCCCTGGCCGATCGACTTGGTCGTGACGTAGGGCTCGAAGACGCGGTCGCGGACCGCCGCCGGGATGCCGCCGCCGGTGTCGGCGATCTCGATCGTGACCGCGGTCGGGGTGGTGGCCGCGCGGATCGCGATCCGGCCGTGCCCCTGGTGCGACGCGATCGCGTCGCCGGCGTTGGTGAGCAGGTTGACGAACACCCGCGCCAGCTCGGCGGGGTACCCGGCCACGGTCGGCAGCTCGGCGGGGAGCGCCATCGCCACCTCGGCGCGGCCGGTGAGGCGGGGGCCGGCCCAGCTGACCGCGTGGGCGAGCAGCGGCGCCAGCTCGACCGCCTCGGGCGGCGGCCGGCTGGGATGGGCCGCGGTGCGCACCGTCCGGATCACCTCGGCGATGTGGGCCACGCCGGTCAGGCAGGCGTCGATCGCCGGCCCGGCCTCGGCCAGGTAGTAGTCGAGCTCGGCCTCGGCGATCAGCGCCTCGATCGCGCGCTGCGCGTCCGGCGGCAGCGCCGCGTGGTGCCGGCGGTACGCGGCGATCACCGCGGCCATCCGGGCCACCGCCTCGCGCGCGAAGTCGAGGCCGTCGCCGACGAACTGGATCGGCGTCGCCACCTCGTGCGCCAGGCTGGCGGCGAGCTGGCCGATCAGGGGGGCGGCCATCAGCCCGCCTCGTCGCGCAGGCGCTCGGCGAGCGCGATCCACCCGGGCAGCTCGCCGGCGTAGCCGCAGCGGGCGACGAACGCCTGATCGATCGGCGGGGGCGCGCCGGCGGGCGCGTGGACGATCGCGCCGGCGACGTGGACCGCCACCGCCAGCGCGGTGTCGTCGTGGTCGATCCGCGCCGGCTGGCGGTGACAGCCGACCGCCTCGACCAGCGCGTCGGGGAGGCCCCACGCGCCGAGCGCGTAGGCCGCGACGTGGTCGGGATCGAGCCCGGCGTCGATGGCGTCGGCGTCGAGCAGGATCAGCGTGCCCAGCTCGAGCAACAGCCCGGCGGTGAACGCGGCGTCGGCCAGCGGCGGCGGGGCCAGCCGCCGCGCCACCATCGCCGCCACCAGCGAGCGGCGCTCGACCTCCTCGAGCGCGCGCCGCGAGACGTGGGCGCGGGTGCGCGCGTACAGGTGCACCGCCAGCGCCAGGCCGCGCACGATCTCGGTGCCCAGGTAGGGCAGGGCGGTGGCCACGTCCTGGGTCGGCCGCCCGAGCGTGAAGAACGCCGAGTTGGCCAGTTGCAGCACGCGCGCCGACAGCCCGGCGTCGCGCTCGACGATCGCGGTCAGCTCGGCGAGGCTGGTGCGGGCCTGGCCCAGGAGGCGCGCCAGCTCCCAGTAGGTGCGCGGCACCGACAGCAGGTGGCGGACCCGGCCGACCACCTCGCGCACCCGCGGGTCGTCGACCATGGCGCGCGTGGTCTGGACCCGGGCCAGCGTGGTCCGCAGGCGCTCGGTCTCGCACGGCTTGGCCAGGAACTGGTGCGCCACCATCAGGTCGTCGTCGTAGGCGCCGCCGCCGCCGTTGCCGCTCAGCAGCACCCGGGTCATCGCCGGGTAGGCGTCGCGCACCCGCCCCAGCAGCGTCACGCCGTCCATCCCGGGCATCCGCAGGTCCGAGACGATCGCGTCGAACGGCGCGTCGGCCATCACCGCGAGGGCCTCGTCGCCGCCGCCCGCGAACGCCATCGTCCACTGGCCGGCGTGCCGGCGCAGGCTCCGGCGCAGCCCGTCGAGGATTCGCGGCTCGTCGTCGACGAAGAGGATGCGAAACCGGTCCACGGTGTCTGGTTCGGCCGATCGCGCCGCCGCTTGAGGCCCGCGCGCCGGCGGACGGGGCGGGGTTCGTGGCACACTGGGCGTGATGATCCGCCTCGCGTCGCTCCTCACCGTCCTCACCCTGATCGCCTGCGGTGGCAAGGCCGCAGCGCCCGCGGCCCCGGCCCCTGCCGCCGGCCCCTCCGGCACGCTCAAGGAGCTGCAGAACGGCGATCGCGCCTGCTACGTCGTGGTCGACGTCGACGGCGCCGAGCAGTCGATCGAGGGCGACTTCGAGCTGTGCCCGGGCGCCAGCAAGGACGCCAGCGGGCTCATCGGCCAGCGCGTGACCTGGACCACGGAGAAGGCCAAGGTCCAGGCGGCGTCGTGCCAGGGCGACCCCGACTGCAGCGACTCTGACGAAGTCGATCTGATCGTCACGATCACCGCGGCGCCGTAGCCGGGCGGCGTCGCGGGCACGGGCACGGGCGCGGGCAGGCGGCCCAGAAATTGCCCCCCGGGATCGCCCGTGTTACCCGAGGACGATGGCCGAGTCCGAAGCCCCGCCTGCGCCCGCGCCGAAAGCGACCGGGGCGGGCCGCGGCGTGCTCTACATCGCGTTCGCGAAGCTCTACTTCATGATCGCGGGCGCGCTGATCGAGTTCCGCCTGCCGGTGATCCTGTCGCGCGCGATGTACGGCGCCTACGGCGTCGTCAGCTCGTTCGTCTCGCCGGTGAACAACGTCATGGTCACCGGCTCGATCCAGGCGGTGTCGCGGTTCACCGCGCAGAAGCCCGAGACCGCGCGCATGGTCGAGGCCGCCGGGCTGCGGATGCACCTGTGGGTCGGCGTGCCGACCGCGATCGCGTTCATCGCCGCGGCGCCGGTGGTCGGCTGGGCGATGGGCGACACCGCCAAGATCGGGCCGATGATGCTGGCCGGCATCATCGTCATGACCTACGCGTTCTACGCGGTGCTGGTCGGCACCGCCAACGGCACCCGGCAGTTCAACAAGCAGGCCGGCCTCGACATGACCGCCGCGACGCTGCGGCTGGTCGGCATCCTCGGCCTGACCACCGTCGGCCTCGGCGTCTACGGCGCCTACGGCGGCTGGGTGATCGCGGCCGGGCTGGTGCTGCTGATCGCGACCGTCGTGATCGGCCTGCCGTCGAAGGCGGCCAGCGGCCCCGAGGCGCAGGCGATGGTCAAGCCGATGGCCCGCTACTTCGCGCGGGTCGCGGTCTACCTGATCCTCTTGAACCTGATCATGTTCGTCGATCAGATCCTGCTCAAGTTCCTCACCGCCGGCTGGTACCGCGATCACGGCCCCGACCTGTCGCACGCGGTCGACCGGGTGCTGCCCAAGGCCCGGCAGCTGGCCGGCTTCGCCGTCGAGCCCAACGCGATGAGCGACGTCCAGGTCGCGTACTACCGCGCGGTCCAGAACCTCGCGCGGCTGTCGTACCAGGCGATCATCGCGGCGACGTTCGTGATCTTCCCGCTGGTGTCCAAGTCGACCTTCGACGACGACAAGGACACGACCAAGCGCTACGTCACCGTGACGATGCGCTACTCGCTGATCTTCGCCACCGCGATCGCGGTGGTGATGGCGGCCAACCCGCGCCCGCTGCTCGACATCCCCTACGCCGACGACTACGCCACGCTGGGCGCGCCGGCCTTGATGGCGCTGGCGCTGGGCAACGTCGCGTTCTCGCTGTTCGCGATCGCCGGCACGATCCTCAACGGCGCCGGCTTCACCCGCGACGCGATCATCGGCGCGGCGGTGACGCTGGCGCTGGCGGCGGTCGGCAACTTCATCGCGATCCCGATGTGCGATCCGGGCCAGGAGGTGCTGG
The DNA here is from genome assembly GCA_016794525.1 of Myxococcales bacterium. Classification (GTDB taxonomy): domain Bacteria; phylum Myxococcota_A; class Polyangia; order Haliangiales; family Haliangiaceae; genus UBA2376. Next base: position 8,106 of record JAEUJY010000070.1, on the reverse strand, counting down.
TGGTGGCCGCGACCACGACCGGCGTCGCGATGATGATCGGCGCCGCCGTCTGCGGCTGGTTCTTGCACAAGCGGCTGGGGGCGTTCCTGCCGATCGCCACCCTGGTCCGGGTGGTGGTGGCGGTGGCCGCCGCGATCGCCGTCGGCCGGGTCATCCCGTTCAAGACGCCGCTGATGACGCTGGTCGAGGCCGCCGTGGTCGGCGGCGTGTTCCTGGTCGTCCTGGTCGCGACCCGCGAGCTGGGCAAGGCCGACCTGCGTTCGATCGCCGCCGTGCGCGCCAAGCGCGGCAGCGGAGGGGAGCCATGATGCGAAGCGTGCTGATCGCCCTGACCCTGGCCGCGTGCATGCCGCCCTCGACCCGGGGGGCCGCGCTGTACGACGCGGCCCGCACCTACACCGAGGGCGTGCGCTGGGAGCGGTTCGAGGCCGCCGCGGTCGTCATCCCGCCGGCCGAGCGCGCGGCGTTCCTCGACGAGCGCGACGTCCTGGCCAAGGACCTGCGGATCACCGACTCCGAGATCACCCAGGTGGCCGAGCACGGCCGGACCGCCGAGGTCTCGGTCAAGCACGCCTGGTACAAGGACAGCGAGGGCACGCTCCACGAGACCGTGGTCAAGCAGGCCTGGGAGCGCCAGGGCAAGGCCTGGCGGCTGGTCGACGAGTACCGGTCCCGGGGCGACGAGATGCCGGGGGTCCGCGAGCGCGACCCCGACCCGGCCGGCGGGACCGCCGCGTCGACGCCCAACGCGCGCGGCGCCGAAGATTGACGTAGAATTACAGCCAGCGTGGCCCAGACCGACTTCGTCAGCCGAGGCCAGGAGCTGGTCACTGCCGGCCAGTACCAGGAGGCGGTGAAGGTCTGCCGTCTGGGCCTGCTGGCGCGGCCCGGCGAGGTCAACGGTCGGCTGGTGCTGGCGTCGGCGCTGCTGGCGCTGCGGCGCTACGACGAGGTGCTGGCCGAGATGCGGGTCGCGATCGAGCTGGAGCCCGGCAACGCCGGCGCCCACCAGCTGCGCGGCGAGGCGCTGCTGCGCAAGGGCGACCCGCACGGCGCGGTCGACACGCTGACCCGCGCCAAGAAGCTGGCCGGCAGCGACCCGGCGATCGCGGCGCTGCTCGAGGAGGCCAAGCTGGCGCAGTCGGCGGCCGGACCGCCGGCGTTCGCCGACGGCGACAGCATGACCAAGCACTACCCCAGCCACCGCGGCGGCGACGCCGCCGGCAGCGGGCGCTCGGGCAGCTTCACCAAGCCGATCGACCGCCGGCGCGCGCCGGCCGACGACCGCACGCCGACGCCGGACACGCTGCGGGTCGGCGACAAGTCGGGGACGGTCGAGCTCGATCCCGAGCTCGAGGGGGTCGAGCTCGAGGACGACGAGCTGGCCGATCCGCCCAGCTCGGTGTCGACGGTCGAGGTCAGCGACGACGACCTTGAGGAGATCGACGAGGAGGACGAGCGGGCGCCCGAGGCGCAGACCCGCGCCGGCCGCCCCGGCCGCACGCCGACGCCGGCCGCCCGCGTCGACCACGGCGCCGCGGCGCGCGCCCCCGCCAGCGAGCGTCCGGCGGACCGCAGCTGGCGCGCCGACGAGAACTCGGAGAGCGCCACCAAGAAGCACGCGCTGCCGGTGCCGCCGCGCGACGAGGACGCCGCGCCGACGGTGCCGCGGCCGCTGATCGACGACGATCGCCCGCCGCGCGCGCCGGTCGATCGCGCCCGCGCCGCGGCGCGCCCGCCGCCCGAGATGTTCGAGGAGGAGTCGAGCCTGCAGGGCCGCGCCTCGCACCCCCGCCTCGCCGAGCTGCCAGCCGGCCCGCTGGGCGCGCTGACGCCGGCGCCGGTGATGACGCCGTCGGGGCGCTTCCTGTCGACGCCGTCGGGCCCGGGCGCCGTCGTCGGCGGCGCCGGCGCGCCCGCGCACGCGCCGACGGTGGCCGGCGCGATGCCGTCGCCCGCCGGCACGCCGCCGGGCATGGCCCCGCCCAGCGGCCGCCTGGTGCCGGCCGCCGCGCCGCAGGCCAAGACGATGGTGCCGGCGACGATGGCGGCGGTGCGCCCGACGGTGGCGATGAGCGCCGCCGAGGCGCCGTCGACCAGCGGCCCGCCCGGCGCCGACATGGACCTGATCCGCGCCGGCCTCGGCCCGGACTACGGCGCGACGCCGCTGCCGCCGCCGATGGCCACCGTCGCGCCCGGGCCCGGCCCGTCGCCCCGCACCAGCCGCATGTCGCTGCGCTCGCCGCTGATGATCGCGGTGTGGGTGACGATCACGCTGGCGATCATCGGCGGCGGCGTCTTCGCCGGCTTCAAGATCCGCGAGGTCCGGCTGGCCAAGCAGATCTCGTCGGCGCGCAAGGCCGCCGACGAGGTGGCGCGGGCCGACACCTGGGCCGGCTGGCGCAACGCGCGCGATCGGCTGGCGGCGATCAGCCGGGCCCGCGCGTCGGGCGGCAACCGCGCCGCGCTGGCCAAGGCGCGGGCGATCCTGGCGGCGCGCTACGACGACGATCTCGAGGGGGCGCGCGCCGCGGTCGCCGAGGTCGCCAAGGAGTCGAGCGAGGACGCCGCGCTGGCCCGCGCCTACCTGGCGATCGCCGACGGCGACGGCGCCGCCGCGACCGCCGCGATCACCGGCGCCGGGGGCGCCGACGCCGACGCCGAGCTGGCGCTGGCCGCCGCCTACGCCGCCGCGCTCGACGCGCGCTGGGACGCCGCGGCGTCGACCGCGCGCCGCGCCACCGAGCAGGACCCGCGGCCCGCGGCCTTCGCGCTCCTGTGCGCGATCGAGACCGCGCGCCAGCGCTTCCCCGACGCCGAGCGCGCGTGCGCCGAGGCCGAGCGGCTGGTGCCCGGCCACCCGGCCGCGATCATCGCGCGCGCCCGCCAGCGCGCGGCCAGCGGCGCGGCCCGCGCCGAGGCCGACAAGCTGCGCGCCGAGCTCGAGGGCCTCAACGCCGAGGCCGCGCGCCCGGTCGCCGATCAACGGCTCGGCGTGTCGCCGGGGCAGGCGGCGTGGGCGCAGCTGGCGCTGGCCGAGGTCGGGCTGGCCGCGGGCGAGCCGCAGAAGGCGCGGGTCGCGATCGAGCGGCTCAAGGGCGGCCAGCGCAGCTCGCGCGGCCTGCTCGAGGCCCAGGCGGCGCTCGGCCTCGCGCTCGGCGACGTCGGCGAGGCCGGCCGGCTGGCCGAGCAGGGGCTCGAGCGCTGGCCGACCAGCCCGATCTTCACCGCGGTGCGGGCCCGCGCGCTGCTGTCGACCGGCGACCTCGAGGGCGCGGCCGCGGTGATCGGCAAGCTGGCCGCCGCCGACGACTCGATCGAGCTGACGATCCTGCGCGGCGAGATCGCGATCGCCAAGCACGACCTGCCGGCGGCGACCAAGCTCCTCGACGCCGCGCTGGCCAAGCGCCCCGACGATCTCGACGCGCTGCTGGCGCGGGCGACCGTCGATCTCGAGAACAACGATCCCCACGCGGCGCAGACCCGCCTCGAGGCGCGCTACTCCAAGCAGGCGCCGCCGCGGCTGACGATCGCCTACGCGTCGGCGCTGCGCCTGCAGAAGCAGTGGCAGGACGCGCGGGTCGCGCTCGGCCGGATCACCACCGACGGCGCGCCGGGCCCGATCACCGGCCGGGCCTGGCTCGAGCGGGCGCGGGTCGAGCGCGACGCCGGCAACGCCAAGGACGCCCGCGACGCTTACAGCCGCGCCCAGGAGCTCTTGCCCAGCTCGCGCGAGGCGCAGCGCGAGGCCGCGGTGCTGGCGATCGACGACGGCGACGCGCTGGGCGGCCGCGACGCGCTGAAGAAGCTGATCGACGGCGCCGCCGACGACGGCGCGGCGCTGGTCGAGGCCGCGCGCGCGCTCACGTTCACCGGCGATCTCGCCGGGGCCAAGGCCTACCTCGATCGCGCCGCCGATCTCGACGCCACGCCGAGCGCGCGGCTGGCGCGCGAGCGCGGCCGGCTGGCGCTGCGCCACCGCGACACCAAGGGCGCGCTGGCGGCCCTGCAGCAGTCGATCGCCGACGACGAGCGCGACTTCGAGGCGTGGCTGCTCCTGCTCGACGCCGAGCTGGTCGCCGGCGACACCGCCGAGGCCAAGCGGATCAACGACGAGATCCTGCGCAAGTTCCCCGACCGCCGCGACAGCGGCCTGGTCACCGGCCGGGTCGCGCTGATCAGCGGCCGCACCAACGACGCGCTGACCGACTTCAAGAGCGCCAAGACCGCGCTGGTGAACGCGCCGCGCCGCGCGCTGGCCGACGCCTGCTTCTGGGTCGGCTTCTCGTTCTACGCCCAGGGCGACTTCGCCAACGCGATGCTGCAGCTGGCCGAGGCCACCAAGCACGAGGCCACCAACGCCGACGCCTACGGCATCCTCGGCCAGATCTATGTCGAGACCCAGGACTGGGTGAACGCCGCCACCACGCTGGCGCGCGCCGTCGAGCTCGATCCGGAGAACCCCGACGCCTGGTTCTCCCTCGGCGTCGCCCGCCAGAACCTGCGCCGCCCCAAGGACGCACGCGCCGCGTTCGAGCACTACCTCGCCGCCTGGCCCACCGGCGACCACGCCGCCGAGGCCCGCCAGTACCTCGGCCGCTAGCCTCGCTCCCCGTGCCCGTGCCCGTGCCCGTGCCCGTGCCCGTGGTTGCTTCCGCCCTTCTCCCAGGAAGATCGCCGAAGCGAGACCGGATCGGGCACGGGCACGGGCACGGGCACGGGCACGGAGCAGGTTGACTTCGAACCGCCGCCGGCGGCTCTCAGCAACCTGCTGGCCCGGCGCATGCCGGGGGAGGACCTTTGCGAAAGGTCCTCCTCGGGAACAGGTCCTCCTAGAGTACCTGCGTCACGACGACGCCGGCCGCGACCACGGCGACGACCACGGCGACGATGATGCCGATCAGCAGGCCCTTGCCGCCGCGCTTGTCGTGGACGCCGGTGCGATCCGGCTCGAGCATGCCCGACAGCCCGTCGACGTCGGCCTTGGGCGGCGGCGCGACCCGCGCGCCACCCGGCGCCACGCTCTGGCGACGGCCGTCGGTCGACTCGAGCAGATCGTTGGTCCACGACGACGTGTCGACGAAGTGGCTGGGGTCGAGGCTCTGCGAGCCCTGGCCGGCGGCGGCGGTCGGCTGCTCCTCCTCGCCGACCAGCGAGGTGAGGCGGTTGACCTCGTCGTTGATGAGCGCGTCGATCAGCGAGGCCTTGGGCTCGGCCGAGCGCTTGCGCATCATCTCGACCTGCGCGTCGCGGACCAGCTGCGCGATGTCGCGCGCGGTCACCTTCATGCGCCGCGAGAACAGGTACTGCGCCAGCGCGTCGCCGAGGTCGGCGGCGTGGTGGTAGCGATCCTCGGGGTCGCGGGCCAGCGCCTTGCGGACCACGCCCTCGAGCTCCGGCTCGATGTCGGGGTTGAGCGCCTGCAGCGACGGCACCCGGGCCTGGCGGACCTGCTCGACGGTGGCGTAGTCGGTGTCCCCGTAGAACAGCCGCTTGCCGGTGAACAGCTCCCACAGGATGATCCCGACCGCGAACACGTCGGCGCGGGCGTCGACCTCGAGGCCGCTGGCGGCCTCCGGCGACAGGTAGCTGAACTTGCCCTTCACCACGCCGGGATCGGTCGACTCGATCTGGCTGTTGGCCTTGGCCAGGCCGAAGTCCACCAGCTTCACCTCGCCGTTCTTCGACAGCAGGATGTTGGGCGGGGAGATGTCGCGGTGGACGATCCCGAGCGGCTCGTTGGTCTCGGGGTGCTCGAGCTGGTGGGCGTACTGCAGGGCCTTGCAGCACTCGATCATCATGTAGATCGTGTGCGCGATCTCGATCTTCTTGCCCTTCTGCCGCTGCCGCTCGATCAGCCCCTTGAGGTTGCAGCCGTCGACGTACTCCATCACGAGGAAGTACGCGTTGTCGGGCGTCTTCGAGATGTCGAAGACCTGGACGATGTTGGCGTGCTGCAGGAACAGCGACAGCCGCGCCTCGTCGAGGAACATGCTGACGAACTTCTGGTTCTTCGTCAGGTTCGGCAGGATGCGCTTGATCGCGACCGACTTCTTGAACCCCTCCATCGACTCGGCGACGCCGCGGAAGACCTCCGCCATGCCGCCGTGATCCAGGCGTTCGGTGATCGTGTATCGGTCGCGCATCCGAGGGTCGAGACGAATGCTAGCAGACGATTCGGCTACTTAGCAAACCGGTGCGATCCGGTTGAAACCCCCGTCGTCCAGGGGGCCACCAACCGGGCGTGAGATCAGCCCGTCGCCTCGTCGGACTCGACCTGCTCGCGGGCGGTCTTGCAGTCGAAGCACAGCGTGGTCATCGGGCGGGCCATCAGCCGGCGGAACCCGATCGGCTCGCTGCACTCCTCGCACTCGTCGATCTCGCCCGCCTGGAGCCGCTTGAGGGCGTCCTGGATCTTGGCGATCAGGAAGTTCTCGCGGTCGTGGAGCCGGAGCTGGGTGGAGTACAGCTCCTCCTCCATCGACTCGTCCATCGAGTCGCGGCCGATGCGGTCGCGATCCCGGTCCATCGTGAACCCGATCGCCGACTGGGCGTTGGCGACCAGGCGGCCCAGCTCGGCCTCGAGGCGCGTCCGCAGCTCTTCGCTCTCGGTTGCCGTCAGCATGGCCCTAGTCTAGGGACCGGCGCGCGCGGGCGTCAATCGCCCGGGGGTACGCGCCGCGGGAGTGGCCTGGCGCCGTCGTGGCGGCCCTTGACGAAAGGGCTCGCGTCTTGCGTGGGGGCCCGGTATCGCCCCAGGACCCGGGCGAAATGAACCTCCGGGGCTGGCCGTTCGTTCAATCAGCGAGCGGTCGCGTCGCGGCCGCCGCCAGGAGTTCCTGTGACGTCCATTCGCCGCTACCAGCTCGCCTGCGCCGTCCTCGCCGCCTCGACCGTCGCCGCCCTGGCGTGGCCCCGGGAGACCGCGCCCGCGCCTGGGCGCGCCGCCCGGCCGGCGGTCAAGGGGCGCGCCGCCGCCCAGGATCTGCGCCGCCCGCTGCGGGTGAGCGCCGCCGCGGTCGGCCTGTCGGAGCGCGAGCTGATCGAGAAGCTGCTCGCCGCGCGCACGCTGCAAGAGGTGCAGATCTACGCCGACAAGCTGGGCGCGGTCGGCACCGACGACGGCGTCGACGCGCTGGCGTCGTTGGCCGACGATCCGCGGATGGCGGTGCCCGAGGCGGCGATCGCCGCGATCGGCAAGATCGGCAGCGAGCGCGCGGTGGCGACGCTGGCCGAGCTGACCGAGGACGCGCGCCCGCGCATCCGCGGCGCGGCGCTCACCGCGCTGGCCGACGCCGGTGGCGGCGCCGCCGAGGACATCCTGCTCGCGGTGGCCGCCGATCGCGGCGACCCGCTGCGGTCGACGGCGGTCTACGCGCTGGGCACGCTGGGCGGCGACACCGCCGCCGACGCGCTGGCCCGCATCGCGACCACCAGCGACATCGACACCGCGCAGGCGGCGGTCTACGCGCTGACCCAGATCCCCAGCGACCACGCCCAGCTGCTGCTGGCGGCGATGATCGACAGCGGCGACGCTCGCATCCGCACCCAGGCGCTGGCCAACCTGCGCCCGGTCGACGCGGCGACGGTGGCCAAGGTGGTGGCGCTCCTGGGCAGCGGCGATCCGAGCGTGGTGTCGTCGGCGGTCGCGGCGCTGGCCCGCACCGGCGACCCCGCGCACCTGGCGACGATCGTCGAGGTCGCGGCCCACGGCCCGCCGGGCGCGCGCTACGCGGCGGTGTCGGCGATCGGCGAACTGGGCGGCCCCGGCGCGGTCAAGGCGCTCGGCACGCTGCTGGCGAGCGGCGATCGCAACCTGGTCGGCACCGTCGCCCAGACGCTGGTCAACCTCGGCGACGACGAGTCGCGCAAGCTGCTGATCGCGGCGGCGCTGGCCGGCGGGCCGGCGTCGAGCCAGGTGATCGGCGCGCTGACCCAGCTGCGCAGCCCCGACGTCACCGAGGCGATGCGCGAGATCGCGCGCCACGGCAGCGCGGCCGATCGTCGCGCGGTGCTGCCGCAGCTGGTGAAGAGCGGCGATCCCGACGCGCTGGCGATCGCGATCGGCATGGCGAAGTCGGGCAGCCGCCAGGACAAGGCCGAGGC
>JAEUJY010000039.1 GCA_016794525.1 Myxococcales bacterium | reverse complement strand
CCCTGCGGCTCGCCGTCGAGCGTGATCGTCGCGCCCGGCGGCGTGGTCTCGAGGCGCAGCGCGATCGTCGCGGGCGCGGGCGGCGGCGCGGGCACGGTGGGTGGCGGCGCCGGCGGGGCAGGCGCCGTGGGCGTCACGGTCGCCGCGCGCTCCGCGGCGACGGGCGAGCTGGTCGCGGCCGCCGCGTCGCGGTCACCGCCGGCGCGGCCCAGCAGCACCGCGGCGGCGAACGCGGCCACCGCGATCGCCCCGACCGCGGCGGCGACCGCGGCGCGGCGGCGGGGCGGCGCCGGCGGCGGCACCGGCACCGGCCCGCTCGCGGCGGTGAGCGACGACGACGCCCGGGTCGGGGCCGCCTGCACCGGCGTGTTCAGGCTGACCTCGGGCACCTCGACGCCCTCGTCGGCGTCGACGGTCGGCAGCGCGCCGGGGTCGGTGCCGGCGCGGACGTGCTGCACCAGCGTCGCCTTCTGCGCGATGCGATCGGCGAACAGCGCGCGCATCGTGTCGCCGAGCACGCGGCGGGGGTCGGTGGCGCCGAGCAAGAACTGCGTCGCGGCGACCAGGTCGTCGGCCATCGCCGCGGCGCTGGCGTAGCGCTGGCGCTTGTCGCGGGCCAGCGCGCGCAGGCAGATGTCCTCGAGCATCGGCGGGTAGTCGGCGAGGTCGCGCGACGGCCGCGCGATCGGGTCCTCGCACACCGCCTTGAGCACCTGCAGCTCGTTCTTGCGCGCGAACAGCCGGCGCTGCGTCGTCAGCTCGTACAGCACGACGCCGAGCGAGAACACGTCGGAGCGCAGGTCGAGCGCCTCGCCGCGGCACTGCTCGGGGGACATGTACGCGAACTTGCCCTTGAGCTGGCCGGTCGCGGTGTGGGTCAGGCGGTGGCTGCCGGCGGCGATGCCGAAGTCGAGCACCTTGACCGCGCCGTCGTAGGTGACGAAGACGTTCTGCGGCGACACGTCGCGGTGGACGATGTCGAGCGGGCGACCGTCGTCGGTCAGCGCGTGCGCCGCGTGCAGGCCGCGGCACGCCTCGGCGACGATGTGGGCCGCGAGGCCGTAGCCCAGCCGCTGATCGCGGCTGATGATCCGGCGGATCAGGCTCGAGGTGTTCTCGCCCTCGAGCAGCTCCATCACCATGAACAGCTCGCCGCCGGCCTGCCCGAGCTCGTAGATCTCGACGACGTTGGGGTGATGGATCATCGTCCCGATGCGCGCCTCGTCGATGAACATCGACACGAACGCCTTCTGGCGCGCGAGGTGCGGCAGGATCCGCTTGATCACGACGGCGCGGCCGCTCGGCTCGCGCCCGAGGTACAGCTCGGACATGCCGCCGGTCGCGAGCAGCCCGAGCACGCGGTAGTGGCCGATGCGCGGCGGTACCACGGTCACAACTTCCGCAGAGTCGACCATGCTACGTTCACTGTACGCGAGCCATGCCGATTCCTCGACGGTATTTTGCGTTGATGATCGCGATCGGGGCGCACACCGCCACGGCGCAACCGACACCCGATGATCGCGCGCGCGCCCTCGAGCTGTTCCGCGACAGCGATGCGCATTACAAGCGCGGCGAGTTTGAGAAAGCCGCTGAGCTGCTGCGCGAGGCGTACGCGCTTCACCCCGAACCGATCCTGCTCTACAACCTCGCCCGCGCGCTGGAGGGCCTCGGTGATTTCCCCGGGGCGATCGAACAGTACGAGCGCTACCTGAACGCGGATGCGCAGATCGCCGACCGCGGCGCGATCGAACGGCGGGTCGCGACGTTGCGCGCGCAGGTCGAACGCACCCGCGCACCTCCCCCGGATGCCGATGCGCCGCCGACGCCGCCCGTGTCCGACATCCGGACACTGCCGCCGACAGCCGAGCCCTCACCGCCGCGGGGTGACGCGGCGCCGGCGGGCGCGCACGCGGGCCCGCGTCGGCTGCCGTGGGTGATCGCCGGCGCCGGGGGCGTCGTGGTCGGTGTCGGTGCCGCGTTCGGCTACCTGTCGCAGGCCCGGCACGACGACGCGGTCGCCGCCCCGATCCAGGCCGACGCCGCGCGGCTGCAGGATCGCGCGCACACCTTCGCGACCGTCGCCAACGTCGCGTTCGCCGTCGGCGGCGTCGCCGCGGTCGCCGGCGTCGCGTGGGGCCTCTACGCCCGGCGCCACGATCGCGCGCGGCCCACCGTGGCCGGCGCGCGCCTCGACGTCGGCCCCGGCGCGGTCGCCGCGACGTGGGTGTTCGAATGAGCCGCGCGGCGCTGGTGGCGCTGGCGCTGGCCGGCGCGTGTCGGGTCGACGACCTCGCGCTCGACGGCAAGCAGTGCCCGTGCGCGGCCGGCTGGACCTGCGACGACGCCACCGACACCTGTGTCCGGGATCCGGACGTCGACGCGGCTGCCGACGCCGCCGGCGCGGACGGGGCGCCCGACGGCGCCGCGATCGACGCGCGGTCCGGTGACGGCGGCGGGATCGACGCCGCGATCGACGCCGGCGCGATCGACGCGCCGGCCGGCCCCAGCTGCCTCGGCAGCGCCGGCGGGGCGACGCTGTTCAGCGACGACTTCCCCGACCTGATCGGGTGGACCACGCGCGGCGGCGCCTGGAGCGCCGCCGGCGGCGAGGCCGTGCAGAGCAGCACCGCCGGCGGGCTGACCTACGCGTTCCCGGCTGGCACCGAGAGCTTCGCCGACTACCGCGTCGCCGCGCGGGCCCGCCGCACCGGCGGCGCGACCACCGGCGCGATGGAGCTGGCCGCGCGCATCCAGAGCAGCGGCGACGGCCAGTACCACTGCGCGTGGGTGGCGGTCAGCGGCGACCTGCGCCTGGCCTGGACGCGCACCAACGGCAGCGAGGGCGGGGTGCTCGCCCAGATGACGGTCAACGTCGGCGCGATCCCGGGCTACGACGCGACCGCCCCGGTCGTGCTCGAGGCGCGGGCCGTCGGCACCCAGCTCACGTGCTGCGTGCGCGGCGTCGCCGGCGCCACCGTGACGATCAGCGACACGCGCTACGCCACCGGCGCGCCGGGGTTGCGCACCACCAGCCAGGCCTCCGCCTTCGACGACTTCGCGGTGAGCGCGCCGTGAGGCATGGGCGTAGGCTCGGGGGCATGGCCCAGGTCCGCCTCGCGTCGCTCGCCGTGTTCACCGCCGTCGTCGTGGCCGCCCCGGCCGTCGCGCGCGCCGACCTCGGCGTCGGCGTGTTCGTCGGCCAGCCCACCGGCCTCGATCTCAAGATCGGGCTCGAGCGGCGCACCGCGCTCGACGTCGTGATCGGCTGGGATCGGCTGAACGACGGGCGGGTCGACTACGCCCACGCCACGTTCCTGGCCAACCTCGGCGTCGCCCGGGGGCGCAGCGTGCTGGTGCCGTTCCGGGTCGGCGTCGGCGTCGCGCTGTTCGACGGCGCCGGCGCCTTCGGCGACGAGGTCAACGTCGCGGTGCGCGCCCCGATCGAGCTCGGCCTGCGGTTCCGCCGCACGCCCATCGAGATCTACGGCGAGCTGGCGCTCAAGCTGACGCTGATCGACGGCAACGACAACCACGACGACGTCGATGGCGACGGCGGCGTCGGCCTGCGCGTCTACTTCTGACCGATCGGCCGCCGGCCGCCCGCCGGCCTGGCGCGAACGCCCCGGCGCAGGGCGGTCGTGGTCCCGGGGGGCGCCCGGGCGGCCCCTGCCCGCCGGCCGGGGCGTCGTGGCTGGCGCTGGCACTGGACAGATGGCGGGTGATCTGGGGTAGAACCGTGGCCGCGCGGACTCGCCGCGCGTGCTTCTGCGAAGGATGCCGATGACTTTTTCGAGTGTTTGTCCATGAACGGTCGTCCCCCGGGTCGTGACGATCGCCGCCGACCGCAAGGCGGCTTGCGCATCAACCACCGCATCCGCGTCCCCGAGGTGCGTGTCATCGTCGAAGACGGTGGCGAGCAGCTGGGGGTCTTGCCGACCCACGAGGCCATCCGCATCGCCGAGGAGAAGGGCCTGGATCTCGTCGAGATCTCGCCGCGCGCCTTCCCGCCGGTGTGCCGGATCATGGACTACGGCAAGTACAAGTACGAGCAGGCCAAGCAGAAGCAGAAGGCCCGCAAGCACGCGTCGACGGTCGAGATCAAGGAGATCAAGTTCCGCCCCAAGACCGAGGGCCACGACATGGACTTCAAGGTGAAGCATGTCCGGCGCTTCCTCGAGGCGGGGAACAAGGTCCGGCTCGCCGTCGTGTTCCGCGGCCGCGAGATCACCCACCCGCAGACCGGCAAGAACGTGCTCGACCGCGTGGTCGAGGCGACCGCCGATCTGGCCGGGGTCGAGGTGATCCCCAACATGGAAGGCCGGCGCATGATCATGATCATCGCGCCCAAGCCGAACGTCGTCCGCCGCGCCGCCGAGCTGCGCAAGCAGCAGCTCGCCGCCATCCAGGCCAAGAAGGACGCCGCCAAGGCCGCCGGCCACGCGCCGCCTCCCGAGCCCGAGGAGGAGGACGAGGACGACGAGCTGGACGCGATCAACGCCGACGTCGACGACTCCGACGACGACGAGGAGTAGCGTTCGAGCGGGGGGACCGGCTGCGGAGCCCATGGGCCGCGTTGCCGGGTCCCCCCCACGTCCTCACGTACCGACGTACGCACCGGCGTGGGTCCCTCCCCGGCGCCTTGCCCATGGGCTTCCTCGCTCGGTCCAGCTAGATCCCCGACACCTGTGGATGTAGCGGGATCTCCAGCCAGAAGGGCGATGAGCGATGGTCGGGGACGCGGTCGTCACGCCGGAGCCGGTCGATCCCTTCTTTTCAGTCCACAAGGGACTTGTCACGCAGGGTCGGTTCGGGCATAAACCCGCTTCCGCCCAGTCCGGGTGGATTTTCCGCGGATCGCTCCCATGCCCAAGATCAAGACGCACTCCGGTGCCAAGAAGCGGTTCAAGAAGACCGCCACCGGCAAGTTCAAGTTCGGCGGCACGTTCAAGCGCCACCTGTTGACCGGTCGGTCGCAGAAGCGCAAGCGTCAGGCCCGCAACGGCAAGTACATCGGCCCCAGCCAGCAGCATCAGATCGAAGCGATGCTGCCCTACGGCGCCTGAATCCAAGGACAGAGGTAACGTCATGCCCCGCGCCAAACGTGGCTTCAAGGCCCGCCGTCGTCGTAACCGCATCCTCAAGGCTGCCTCGGGCTTCCGTGGCAAGCGCTCCAGCTGCCACGCCGCCGCCAACGAGGCGGTCCAGCACGCCTGGATGCACATGTACCGCTCGCGCAAGGTGCGCAAGCGGGAGTTCCGGTCGCTGTGGATCGTCCGCGTCAACGCGGCGGCTCGCACGATCGGCATGAGCTACTCGAAGCTGATGGGCTCGCTCGGCAAGGCCGGCATCTCGCTGAACCGCAAGATGCTCGCCGAGATCGCGATCAGCGATCCCGCCGCGTTTGCCGCCATCGCCGCCGCCGCCAAGTAGCCGGCCCGCCCGCGCTGAAGCGGGATTCTCCGAGGCCGCCCCGAGCGGCCTCGACGCGTTTTCGGCGCCGGACCGCGGGTCCGGCGGAGGACCCCATGGACACGACCCCGACCGATGCATTGATCAGCCAGCTCGATCGCCTGGCCGGCGAGTTCGCCGCCGCGATCGCGCCGCTCGACGACGAGCAGGCCATGCGCGCGACCCAAGCCCAGTTCCTCGGCAAGAAGGGCCAGGTCTCGGCGGTGATGAAGGAGCTCGGCAAGCTGCCGCTGGCCGATCGGCCGCGGGTCGGTGAGGCCGCCAACCGGGTCAAGGACGCGATCGCCGCCGCGGTCGACGCCCGCCTGGCCGCGCTCGCCGACGCCCGGCGCGCGGCCGACCTGGCGCGCAAGGTCGACCTGACGCTGCCGGCTCGGCCCGTCGCCACCGGCCACCTGCACCTGCTCACGCAGGTGCGGTTCGAGCTGGTCGACATCTTCGCCGAGCTCGGCTTCGCCGTCGCCGAGGGGCCGCAGATCGAGACCGACTGGCACACCTTCGAGGCGCTGGCGATCCCCAAGGATCACCCCGCGCGCGACATGCAGGACACGTTCTACGTCGCCGACGAGATCGTCCTGCGCACGCACACCTCGCCGGTGCAGATCCGCACGATGCAGGCGCACCCGCCGCCGATCCGCATCGTCGCGCCCGGCGTCGTCTACCGCCGCGACGACGACGCCACCCACAGCCCGATGTTCAGCCAGATCGAGGGCCTCGTCGTCGATCGCGGCATCCGCTTCAGCGACCTCAAGGGCGTGCTGACCCACTTCGCCAACCGCTTCTTCGGCGGCAGCGGCGGCCTCGACGTGCGGTTCCGCCCCAGCTACTTCCCGTTCGTCGAGCCCGGCGTCGAGGTCGACTTCACCTGCGCGTTCTGCCGCGGCAAGGGCTGCCGGCTGTGCAAGGGCACCGGCTGGATCGAGATCGGTGGCGCCGGCATGGTCGACCCCGACGTGTTCGCCGCCGTCGGCATCGACAGCGAGGTCTACACCGGCTTCGCGTTCGGCATGGGCATCGAGCGCATGGCGATGCTTCGCCACAACGTCAGCGACATCAAGCTGTACTACGAGGGCGATCTCCGCTTCCTCCGCCAGTTCTGAATCCCGTGCCCGTGCCCGTGCCCGTGCCCGATTCCGATCCGGATCCCGATTCCGATCCCGATCCCGTCCCCGTCTCCGTCCTCCACGTCATCCGACGAGGTTCTCCATGAAGGCTCTCTGGTCCTGGCTGCTCGAGTTGTGTGATCTGCCGACGATGCCGACGGTGGAGGAGGGCGTGCGCGCCCTGACCGGCGGCGGCCTGGAGATCGAGGGCCTGACCGACCTCGGCGGGGGCTTCAGCGGCGTGGTGGTGGCGCAGGTGGTGGCGAAGCGGCCGCACCCCGACTCGACCAAGCTGACGCTGGTCGACGTGATCACCGCGAAGGACGGGCCGGCGACCCAGGTCGTGTGCGGCGCGCCCAACGTGCCGGAGCCGGGGCGCAAGGTGCTGTGGGCGCGGCCGGGCGCGACCTTGCCCGGCGGCATCACGCTGGCGACCAAGCCGGTCAAGGGCATCGACTCGCCGGGCATGCTGTGCGCCGAGGACGAGCTGGGCCTCGGCGACGATCACGCCGGCATCGTCGTGCTCGACGCCGACGATCCGACCGCGCTGGGCGCGCCCGCGCAGCGCGCGCTGGGCGTCGACGACTGGCTGCTCGACGTCAACGTGCCGGCCAACCGCGGCGACTGCCTCGGCCACGAGGGCCTGGCGCGCGAGCTGGCCGCGCTGCTCGGCGGTCGCCTCGTGCAGCACGACGTCAGCGCTGACCTCGTCGAGCTGGCCAGCGAGCTGCGCGCCGCCGACCTGGTCGAGCTGGCGATCGACGACGCCGCGGCGTGCCCGCGCTACGTCGGGCGGATCGTCGACGGCGTCACCGTTGGGCCGTCGCCGCGGCGGTTCGCGCAGCGGCTGCGCGCCGTCGGCGTGCGCCCGATCTCCAACCTGGTCGACGTCACCAACTACGTGCTGTTCGAGCTGGGCCAGCCGCTGCACGCGTTCGACTGGCACCGCCTGGCGGCGCCGCCGCGCATCGGCGTGCGGCGCGCGACCGCTGGCGAGCGCCTGACCACGCTCGACGGCAACGACCGCGCGCTCGAGCCGGGCGATCTGGTGATCACCGACGGCTCGGGGCCGATCGCGCTGGCCGGCGTGATGGGTGGGCAGGCTACCGAGGTCACCGCCGCGACGTCGCGGATCTTGCTCGAGAGCGCCAGCTTCGAGGCGCGCTCGATCCGCCGCACCGCGCGGCGGCTGGGCCTCCTGTCCGAGGCGTCGCAGCGCTTCGAGCGCGGCGTCGATCCGGCGCTGGCCGATCGCGCCGCCGCGCGCGCCGCGGTGCTGCTGGCCCGGCTCGGCGGTGGCAAGATCGCCGTCGGCCTCGCCGATCACGATCGCCGCCCGCCGGCGCGTCCGCCGGTGCCGCTGCGCCTGGCGCGCGCGCAGATGCTGACCGGCACCGCGCTCACCACCGCGTCGTGCGAGGACGCGCTGGCCCGCCTGGGCTGCACCGCCACCGCCGACGGCGACGGCCGCTGGCTGGTGTCCCCGCCGAGCGCCCGCGCCGATCTGCTGCGCGAGGTCGATCTCATCGAGGACGTGCTGCGGGTGGTCGGGTACGGCGAGGTGCCGGCGACGCTGCCGCCGCTGACCGCCGCGCCGCGGCCGCTGACCTCGACGATCGCCGATCGCGCGCGGCGCGCGCTGGCCGCCGCCGGCCTCACCGAGGCGATCACGTTCGGCTTCCAGGCGCCGGCGCGGCTCGAGGCGCTCGGCTTGCCCGTCGACGATCGCCGCGCGCAGCCGATCGCGGTGCGCAACCCGATGTCGATCGACCAGGCGATCATGCGCACCTCGCTGGTGCCCAACCTGCTCGCGGCGATCGCGCGCAACCTGTCGTTCGGGTTGCCCGACGTCGCGCTGTTCGAGGTCGGCTCGGTGTTCCTGCGCGCCGACGGCCAGCCGGCCACCGGCGAGCCGACCGCGCTCGCCGACGAGCCGACCCACGCGGCGATCGTGCTGCACGGCTCGCGGCCGCGGCGGTTCGGCGCCGCCGAGCCGTGGGACGCCTTCGACGCCAAGGGCTTCGCGCTCGCGCTGGCTCGGGCGCTGGGCGCTGGCGACGTGGCGGTGGCCGCGGCGGCCGCCGTCCCGTACCTGCACCCGGGCGTCGGCGCGGCGATCACCGTCGGCGGCGTGGTCGTCGGTCACCTCGGCGAGGTGCACCCCGACGTGCGCGCGCGGTTCGGCATCGACGGCCCGGTCTACCTGGCCGAGCTCGACCTCGGCCGGTTCGCCGAGCCGGGGCCCGTGCAGATGCGGCCCGTGCCGCGGTTCCCGGCGTCGTCGCGCGACGTCTCGCTGCTCCTGCCCGAGGCGGTGCCCGCCGCCGAGGTCGAGGCGGTCATCGCCGGCGCCGCCGAGGCGCTGCTCGAGCGGGTGGCCCTGGCCGAGGAGTACCGCGACGCCGAGAAGCTCGGCCCGGACAAGAAGAGCCAGCTGTGGTCGATCACCTACCGGGCGCCCGACCGCACGCTCACCGACGCCGAGATCGAGCGGGCCCACGAGGGGATCGTCGCCCGGCTGACGGCGCACCTGCCGGCCGCCCGGCGGTGATGATCCCGGCGGGGGCTTCCAGCGCGCCCAAGTCGTGATAATGTCTGCCCTATGGCGCGCATGACCAAGGCCGACATCATCGAGGCCGTCTACGAGAAGGTCGGGGGGTTCTCCAAGAAAGAGGCCGCCGAGATCGTCGAGAGCGTGTTCAAGCAGATCAAGGACACGCTGAAGGACGGCGAGAAGATCAAGATCTCGGGCTTCGGCAACTTCATCGTCCGCGAGAAGAAGGCGCGCATCGGTCGCAACCCGCAGACCGGCGAGGAGATCACCATCTCCGCGCGCCGCGTGCTGACCTTCAAGCCCTCGCAGGTGTTGAAGGATGCGCTCAACGGCGGCACGCGAGGCCCGACCCAGCAGTGATCATGAGCGGGTTTGTCGCCAAACCCAGGACGGGCAGGGGGCACTTCGGAACATCGGCCATCGCGGGATCCTCGTCGGGGAGCCGCCCCCACCCAAGACGACCCAGCGCGTGGCTCGTGGCCGCGACATCAGTCATCGGCGGTTGTGCGTTTGTTCCCTCGGGCGGTGATGGCGATGCGGCGCTGATCGACGGCGCCAGCGACGCCGTCGCGGTCGATGACGCCGCCGACGTGGACGCGGCGTCCATCGACGCGGCGATCGATGCGTCCGTGGACGCGCCGGTCGATGCGCCGATCGACGCGGCCGTCGACGCGCGCGTGTGCCCGGCGCCCCCCGCCGGGTGCACGAGCTTCACCTGCGCCGGCTCGTCACACTGCTACTACGCGTGCAACGCGACGTCGTGGACCAACGCCGAGGCCCGCTGCGCCAGCAACAATCTCGGGTGCCTGGCCACGATCGACGACGCCGCCGAGAACCAGTGCATCCACGACGCGACGCTGCCGGTGTTCCCCAACCTGGTGTGGTTCGGGTGGCGGCAAGACGCGTCGGGCGCCGAGCCCGCGGGCGGGTGGGGCTGGGCCTGCGGCAGCTCGAGCTTCGTCGCCGGCAACTGGGGCAGCTTCGAGCCGAACAACCAGGGCGGCAACGAGGACTGCGGCGCGATGAGCGCCGGCGGGGCGTGGATCGACGGCGCGTGCAACTCGTCGCTGCGCTACGTGTGCGAGCTGCCGTGATTCCTGACTTCGCGGTCGAACGGGCTTGCCAGGGCCGCGCGGTTGTCGTAATCAGGCGCTCCCGAATCGGGGCGTAGCGCAGCCTGGTAGCGCACCAGACTGGGGGTCTGGGGGTCGCAGGTTCAAATCCTGTCGCCCCGACGAGGGCGGGACGGTCGAAAGACCGTCCCGCAGTCTTTTTCGGCCTGGAGGCATCGTGCGTCCCCTCCTCCTGCTCACCAACGACGACGGCATCTTCGCCCCCATGCTCGGGGCCCTGGCCGATCGCCTGGCCGCCCTGGGCGACGTGCTGGTGGTCGCGCCGGAGCGGCCGCGCTCCGCCGCGTCCCACGCCATCACGCTGCACAAGCCGGTGCGGGCGAAGGAGATCGCGCCCGGCCGCTGGTCGCTGTCGGGCACGCCCGCCGACTGCGTCTACGTCGGCGTGCTGCGCCTCGCGCCCCGGCCGCCGGCGATCGTCGTGTCAGGGCCCAACGACGGCTACAACCTCGGCTCCGACGTCTACTACTCGGGCACCGTGGCCGGCGCGGTCGAGGGCGCGCTGCGCGGCCTGCGTGGCGTCGCGCTGTCGGTCGCGCCGCGGGCCAAGGACGTCGCGACCGCGCTCGATCTGGCCACCGCGATCGTCGCGACGGCGCTGACCCAGCTGCCGCCGGGCGAGGTGGTCAACGTCAACCTGCCGGGCGCCGGCGAGACCCGCTACGCGTGGACCACGCTGGGCAAGCGCCGCTACCAGGACGACGTCACCGAGCGCCAGGATCCGTACGGACGCCCGTACTACTGGATCGGCGGCGGCTCGATCGGCCACGACGACGTGCCCGGCTCGGACTGCAACGCCATCGCCGACGGCCTGGCCAGCCTCACCGCGCTGGCCATCGACTGGAACCACCCGGCACGACGGGACGGCTTCGCGATCGACGGCTACGCGCCCGCGTGAATGGCGCCGCCCGCGGCCAGACGGTAGATTCGCCGGCATGAAGCAGGTCGCCCTCGTGCTCGTGCTGCTGGCCGCGGGCTGTGGCTGCAAGGGGCGCTCGACGACCACCGGGCCGGGACCGGGCACCGGCTCGGGCAGCGGGACCGGCAGCGGGCAGGGGGCCGGCGATCCCGCGCGGTGCGCGACCATCGCCGGCCACGTCGAGGAGCTGTACCGCGCCAGCGCCGAGCGCACCAAGCTGACCGACGGCGAGATCGCCGACAACGTCGCGATGGTGCTCGGCGAGTGCAAGGCCGCGCCGGATCGGGTGATCGCCTGCGCCACCAAGGCCACCGCCGTCGCGCAGCTCGAGGCGCAGTGCCTGCCGGCGCTCGACGACGAGGGCAGCGAGGGCGAGCGCTTCAAGGCCACGCCGTAGCGCGCCGATCGGGTGATGCTCAGCCCTCGCAACCGCGCGCCGCGCCCCGTGTCTCCGGAGGATCCATGACCCGCCTGTCGATCGTCGTCGCTCTCGTGGCCGGGCTCGCGGCCTGTGGCAGCAAGCCCCGCGCGGCCGATCCGCTGCCCGATCCGCCCGCCGACGACCGCACCGAGATCGAGCGCCGTCGCGACGCCGCCTGCGAGGCGCTCGGCCCGCGGCTCACCGAGTGCGCGATCGCCGACGCCCGCGCGACGATGTCGCCCGAGGAGCTGGCCAAGCTCGACATCGAGAAGACCGCGCCGGTGCACACCCGCAAGTTCGTCGAGCAGTGCCAGTCCCAGGCGCTGTCGTCGCGGCAGGTGCGGGTCTACGAGGTCTGCCTGCGCGAGGAGACCGAGTGTGAGCCGCTGATCGCCTGCCTCGACCACGCCGCGCCCGAGGCGCCGGCCGCGCCCGCCGAGTAGCGCCAACGGCGGCGGGAGGGTGTAGCCTGCGCGGCATGCGCACCACCTCCTGGATGGCCCTGTCTCTGGCGATCGCCGCCGCTTCCGGCGCGGCCTGCAAGAAGAAGGCGGCCGATAGCGGCGCCGGCACCGGCACCGGCACCGGCACCGCCGCCCCGACGCCGACGCCCACGCCGACCCCGCCGCCGCCCGCGGCGCGGCCGTCGCAGGGCACGCTGGCGACCCTGCCGCCGCTGCCCGCGTCCACCGATCCCGCCAACGCGGCGAAGGTCGCGCTGGGCCACGCGCTGTTCTTCGAGAAGCAGCTGTCGGTCGACGGCACCAAGGCCTGCTACTCGTGCCACCTGAACGAGAACGGCACCGGCGGCGCCGACCCGCTCGCGATCGGCCCCGGCGGCAAGCAGCTGCCGCGTCACTCGCCCGCGCTGTGGAACATCGGCTACGCCGACGGCGCGTTCTACTGGGACGGCCGCGCCGACTCGCTCGAGGCGCAGGCCAAGGCGGCATGGGCTGGCGGCAACATGGGCGTCGGTGACGACAAGCTCGAGGCCAAGGCCGCCGAGGTCGCCAAGCTCAAGGCCATCGCGCCGCTGTGGAAGGCCGCGTTCGGCGACGGCGCCGCCACCGCCGCGCAGGTCACCGAGGCGCTGGCCGCGTACGAGCGCACGCTGGTGTGCAACGCCACGCCGTACGACAAGTTCGCCGCCGGCGACAAGGCCGCGCTCACCGAGGCGCAGCAGCGCGGCCTCGACGTGTTCATGACCAAGGGCATGTGCACCGCCTGCCACACCCCGCCGCACTTCACCGCGTCGCAGATGACCAAGGGCGGCGTCTACTGGAACGCCGGCATCGGCTACGCCGGCAAGGACCCCGCCGCCGTCGACATCGGCCGCAAGAAGGTCACCAACAAGGACACCGATATGGGCGCCTTCAAGGTGCCGACCTTGCGCGGCGTCGGGCAAAGCGCGCCGTACTTCCACGACGGCTCGGTGGCCAAGCTCGAGGACGCCGTGAAGTACATGGCGTCCGCGGCGACCCCGAACCCCAACCTGTCGCCGCTGTTCAACGACAAGGGCCTGACCCCGGCCGAGCTGGCCGACCTGACCGACTTCGTCGGCAACGGCCTGGCGTGCCCCGGCGGCTTCGAGGTCCCCGCGGACTGGAAGCCGTAGCGCGCGCTTGCGCCGCCGTCCGGGTCGCGTACCCTGGCGGCGAGTCGGTCCCTTAGCTCAGGTGGATCAGAGCGGCGGTTTCCTAAACCGCAGGCCGCAGGTTCGAGCCCTGCAGGGATCACGAGGCGGGTGGGGACGCCGGGTTGCAGTCGCCCCCTTGGGCTGGCAAGATCGGCCGACCGTGCTGGGAGAAGTCGTCGGAAACTATCGCGTCACCGCGAAGATCGCGGAGGGCGGCATGGGGGCCGTCTACAAGGCCGAGCACCCGCTCCTGGGCAAGACCGCCGCGGTGAAGGTGCTGCTGCCGGAGCTCTCGCAGAACCACGACATCGTCAACCGGTTCTTCAACGAGGCCAAGGCCGCCACCGCGATCCGCCACCCCGGCATCGTCGAGATCTTCGACTTCGGCTACCTGCCCAGCGGCATGGCCTACATCACGATGGAGCTGCTCGACGGCGAGCCGCTGTCGCGGGTGCTGGTCGCGCGCGGGCGCCTCACCGAGCAAGAGGCGCTCCTGTACACGCGCGGCATCGCCAGCGCGCTGGCCGCCGCCCACGCCCAGGGCATCATCCACCGCGACCTCAAGCCCGACAACATCTTCCTCGTGCGCGACCCCGACATGCTCGGCGGCCTGCGCCCCAAGATCCTCGACTTCGGCATCGCCAAGGTCACCGAGGCGCAGCGGATCGGCGGCGTGTCGAAGACCCGCACCGGTGCCGTGCTCGGCACGCCGACGTACATGAGCCCCGAGCAGTGCCGTGGCACCGGCGAGATCGACGCGCGCTCCGACCTGTACGCCGTCGGCTGCATCCTCTACGAGATGCTGGTGGGCCGGCCGCCCTTCCACTCCGAGGGCATCGGCGAGCTGCTCGCCATGCACATGTACATGGCGCCGCAGTCGCCCACCGAGCTGGGCCTGCCGATCAGCACCGCCGCCGAGGGGCTGATCATGCAGCTCCTGCAGAAACGCCCCGACGATCGCGTCCAGTCGGCCGCCGATCTCGCGCGGCTCCTGGGCCAGCAGTCCATGCCGGGCATCGCCGGCGCCGGCGCGCCGACCATCTCGTCGAGCGGCATGCACACGCCCGCGCCGCTGTTGACCCCGCACGGCATGCTGACGCCGGCGCCGCGGATGAGCGGCGGCCAGGTCGCGGTCACCGCGCCGACCACGCTGTCGGCGGCCAGCGGCGCCGGGACCACCAGCGCCGGCGTCGCCGAGCCGCCCCGCAAGTCGCGCGGCCTCTTGTTCGGCGCGATCGGCGCCGTCGTGGCCGGCGGCGCCATCGCCGCGATCGTGCTCGGCGGCGGCGGCGGCGGCAAGGGCGCGGCCGAGCCGTCTGGCGCATCGACCCCACCGCCGGTGGTCGTCGACGCCGGTGTCGCGCCGTCGGCAGACGCCGCCGCGGCCATCGTGGTCGACGCCGCCAGCCCACCGATCGACGCCGCGCCGCCGGTCGACGCCGCCGTCGACGCACCGGTCAAGGACAAGCACCGCAAACCGCGAGGGGACAAGAACAATGGCAATGGCAACCAAGGCTCGGGCACGGGCTCGAGCGTCGACCGCGGCGACTAGCGCGCTCCTCCTCCTCGGCCTGGCCGGCTCGGCGGCGGCGCAGAACGCCGACGCCGAGGTGCTGTTCAACGAGGCCGTCGCGCTCGAGACCGAGGGCAACATCCCCAAGGCGTGCGAGGCCTTCGAGGCGTCGAACCGCATCGAGCCGCGCGCGGGTACGCTGATCCGCCTCGGGCAGTGCCGCGAGAAGCAGCAGCTGTTCGTCTCGGCGTGGTCGGCGTACAAGGACGCGCTGACCCGGGTGAAGGACCCGGCCAAGAAGAAACTCGCCGAGGAGCGCATCAAGGCGCTCGAGCCGACGCTGTCGTACCTGACCGTGTCGGTGCCCGACGACGTCCGCGTCGACGGCCTGGTCGTCACGCGCAACGGCAAGCCCGTCGATCCGGTGCTGTGGAATCGCGCCGTGCCCGTCGACGGTGGCTCGTACACGATCGTCGGCAGCGCGCCAGGCCAGGAGCCGTGGCAGACGACGATCGAGGTCGCGCCGACCAAGGAGAAGGCCTCCATCGAGGTGCCGCGGTTCAAGGCGATCGAGACGCTGGTCACCCCGCCGACCGGTGACGGGGGTGGCGTGACGACGCCTCCGATCGGTGACAAGCCCGACGGGCCGCCGGGCGGCGGTGAGGGCGGGGCGCCCTCGGCCTTCACCGGCAAGCGCAAGATCGCGCTCGGCCTCGCTGGCGTCGGCCTGGTGGCGATCGGCGGTGGCGTCGTGCTGGGCCTGTCGGCCAAGGGGCTCGAGGACGATGCCTTCGCGCTGTGCCCCGATCCGGCCGTGCCGTGTGCGGACGCGGCCGAAGCCCAGGACCTCACCGATCGCGCCGGCACCCGCGCGCTATTCGCCAACGTCGCGTACGGCGTCGGAGGTGCGGCCATCGTCGGCGCCGCCGTGCTGTGGTTCACCGGCGCGCCTGCGAAGAGCGACCGCGTCGCCGTGGCCCCGCGGCTTGGCTCCGGTTTCACCGGCGTGACCGTCCGCGTCGGCTTCTAGGCTTCGAGCGTCGGCTCGCCCGATGGCGCCGGGCGAGTTGTTCGCTCGCGTCGGCTGGTGCGGTGCCACGTCGGCTCTGTCGTCCGCGTTTCGGCCTTCGGGTGTTCACGCGGGGCGCGGTCGGCCCCGGCGCTGCCACCGTTCGGGCCTTCGCCTGTGCCGTTCGGGCCTTCGCCGGTGTCGCATGGGCGGTGGCCGGTACCTTCCTCATCGCGCGTCCCACGTGGGACATGGCCGGCGCCTCTGCAGACCGGGGCTTCGCGGTCCGCGGCGTCGCTGGTCGTGGCGTCGCGCGTCCCACGTGGGACGCCGCCTCCACCTTCGAACGTTCCAGGTGCGCCTTCGCGGGCAGCGCGGTAATGACGGGGGCGTCCGGCGACGACGAGCGGGCTGCGACCGCGGCGAGGACGTCGCCAGGCTTGGCCGCGGGCCCCTGGGGCACGGCAGTGCTGCTTGGCGACTCTGCGGACGCGTCGGCGGCGGGCGCCGGTGCCGGCGCGGCTGCGGACTTCTCGACCGTTGCTTGTTGGCCGGGGGGCGCCGGCGGCGGATCTCCCACGTGGGACGGCTGGGCGCCGTAGGGACGGCCGTCGGCGTGCGCGAACCTGAGCCGGCCGCGCGAGTCCTTGGTGACCAGGAGCCGGCCGTCGTGCGCGGCCTTGTGGTGAGCGGAGCACATCGTCGCCAACCAGGTCGGCCGGTGATCGCCGCCCTTGGCCCGTGGCACGACGTGGTGCAGGTCCACGAAGCGGGCGTTGCGGCAGCCAGGCACGCGACACCGACCGCGGTCGCGCCGCAGTGCGGCACGCCGGACTCGCGGCGGGATGGTCTTGGTCACGCGCGGCGGCGCCTCGCCATCGACGCGGCCGAGCAACTCGGCGTCGCACGACGCCTGCGCGATTTCGGTGGCGCTGAGCTCGATCGCCTGGCCGGCGACGTCGATCCACCCCTTCGCGCAGTCTGGGCACTGGCTGAGCGCGATCTGATACTGCGGTCGCCGCGCGGCGGGATCAGGCGCGGTGGTGCCGGCGAGCCGTTCGGCGCACAGGAGCGCCATGACCTCGTCGTCAGTGAGCGCGCGCCCGCACGCCTTCGACTCGACGTCGCGCACCTTGACGTAGGCCCCGAGGGTCGCGGCGCTCAGCAAGAACCGCCGCTCGTGTAACAGCAGGGCCGGATCGCGCGCGTCGTCGGGCGCGTCGCCGAGGCGACGCCCGCTGACCATGTCCTCGATCTCGCGCACGGTGCGGGTGGCCGCGGCGTCGAGCCACTCGGCCTCGTTCTCGGTGGTCGCGACCCGGGTCAGCTCGCGTACGGCGCTGTACGCGAGGTCGCCTGCCGCCATGGCCGCGTGCAGCTTCGGTAGCGTCGCGAGCGCATCGGCCACCCGCATTCGCTCGCGCGTCACCGCCGGCGCGTACCCGAGCACGCGCTCGGCGTACTCGAAGAACGACCCGTACCCGAACCGGCGATGGAGCCCCTCGGCCCGCGCTTGCCGAAGGTACCGCGCTTCCTCGACGTCGAGCGCGGCCCGCCGCCGCGCCAGCTGGCGCAGCGTCTGATCGAGGGCGCGCCAGTCGCTCGCCGTCGCCGCCGCCGCGCCGTCGCTCGTGGGTGCCTCCCCCGCGCCACCATCCACGCCGTCCACCATGCCGCGGTGCTGAGCAAGCCGCGTGCCCGTCGTAACTCCGCGATGCCTGGCGCAACGCGTCCGAAACACGGACAAAAATGGCCGGATTCGTCCGAGATCCGGCCACGCCCGTCCACTCCCGGACGGCGGCGCCGAACTCGGTACGGGCGACGCGCACCGACTTACCCGTTGCGGACCTCGACCTCGAGGGCATCGGCCAGGTCGGCGAGTGCGGCGCGGACCCGCCGATGCTCCGCTCGCCACCGCTCGAAGCCTGCGACGTCGGCGATCGTGAAGCCGCCGTGTGCCAGCGCGACCTGCACGGGCCCGACGTGCGTCGCCAGCACCCGCGCCACCGTCGCCGGGCCGGCCGCGTCGTCGTAGCCGACCACCAGCTCGGCGATCCGCACCGCGCCGAACCCGGCGCCGTCGATGCGGCACTCGGTCCCGTCGTCAGCCGTGACGTGCGCGTCGCCGTGACGGGCGGCGATCGCCACACCGGCCTCGCGGAACCAGGCGAAGAACCGTTCGACCTGCACCGGCTCGGCCGCGGCGCCGCGGTACGGCGACGCCGTCGCGCCGGCCAAGGTCAACGTCGCCCGGCGGGGGGACGTCGCGGCGCTCGTGCGGCGCTGCGCGTTCCGGCGCACCTCGGTGAGGATCCACAGCGGCAGCGCGAGCCCGCACAGCGCGAGGCCCAGCGTCGGTGCGACTGTCGTGCCGTAGGCCATGCATCCCACGGCCAACATCAGCGCGCTTGGTCCTTGGGACGCGATCGCCGGGGCGTGCCGCTCGATCGGCGGCGGTGCCGCCGCCGCCGCGTCGACGATCAGCGTGGCGACGAGCTCCAGCACGGCGCTGCCGACGCGAAACACCCGCGCGCCGCCGTTGGCCTGGTCGACCTGCTGCACCAGGCCGCGCGCGCGGGCCCGCCCCAGCGCCCGCCCGACCCGCGCGACGGGGCCGACCCAGACCACTTCGCCGTCGAGCTCGTGTCGACGCAGCCCGACGCCCGCGAGCGGGATCTCGTCGAACACCGGCGCCGCGAGCTTCGTCGCCCACGCCCCCCGCGTCGGCAGCTGCGCCTGGTAGCCCGCCAGGATCCGCAGCCCGGTCTCGACGTCGGGCGCCCGACGCACCAGCTCTGCCACCTCCGCCGCCAGCATTTGGTGCCGCGCGCCGCGATCGCGGAGCATGAACGCGCCGCTCATGGACCCACCGCCGCGAGGGTCGATCCCGACATCTGCATGCCGTGGCTATCGACCGCTCGCGCCCACGGTTGCGTCCGCGGTCCGCGTCTGGCTCTACCCCTCCCAGCACTCGCCGACAGGCGGGGCACGCCTCCGTCGCACGGATCTGGAGGACGGTGGCTCGTGGCGGTGCGTGTGCATGTCGCGCCCGCTCCCGCACCGAGGCGCCGCCGTCACGGCGACGAGACGGACATGCCTGCGCGATGACTCAGGAGCCTCCCCAGGACAGGGACTTGCCGGCAAAGCGAGCACTCGAAGAACGCGCGGTTGGCTGAGTCGCCGGTCACGGTGAACGTGCACGTCGCGCCTTGCCCGACGCAATCGCCGCTGAGCCAGTCCGAGAAGAACTGTCCCGATCCGGGGGTCGCCGTGAGGGTAACCACCGTCCCGTACGCGAACGTGTTGCTGCACGTCGTGCCACAGACGATGGTCCCAGGGCTGGAGCGTACGGTGCCGGTGCCGAGCTTCGTGACCGAGACCGTGTAGTTGATCGGTGTGAACGTCGCGGTGATGTTCTGGCTGCCACCAATCGTGAAGGTACAGGTAGGTGGGCCGTTGCAACCCACCGACGGGCCGCTGCCGCCCCAGCCGCTCCAGCTGTGGCCAGCACCCGCGGTCGCCGTCAGCGTGACGCTGGTGCCCTGGGTAAAAGTGCCAGTACATGTGGTCCCGCACGTGATGCCGGCGGGCGACGAAGTCACGGTGCCGCTGCCTGACAGGGTGATCGTAATCGTGTAGGTGTTGAGGTTGAAGCGAGCATCGACAGTGGCTGCGGCGGTCATCGGCACCGTGCAGGTGGTCGCAGTGCCCGTGCAGCCGCCGCCGCTCCAGCCGGCGAACGTCGAGCCGGAACTCGCGGCCGCCGTCAGCACCACGTTGGTGCCGTGGCTGTAGACCTCAGAGCAGTCGGCGCCACAGGTGATGCCGGCCGGCGAGGACGTCACGGTTCCCGCGCCGGTGCCCGACTTGGTGACCGTCAGCGTGTACGTATTGAGCGTGAAGGTCGCGCTCACGGTCGTCGCCGCGGTCATCGACACGGTGCACGTGCTGGCGGTACCGGTGCAGCCGCCGCCCGACCAGCCGGTGAACGTCGAGCCGGAACTCGCGGCCGCCGTCAGCACCACGTTGGTGCCGTGGCTGTAGACCTCAGAGCAGTCGGCGCCACAGGTGATGCCGGCCGGCGACGAGGTCACGGTGCCGGCGCCGGTGCCCGACTTGGTGACCGCCAGCGTGTACGTGTTGAGCGTGAACGTGGCCGAGACGCTGGCGGCCGCGGTCACCGTCACTGAGCAGGTGCCGGTGCCGGTACAGGCGCCGCCCCAGCCGGTGAAGGTGTACCCGGAGCCGGCGGCGGCGGTCAGCGTGACGGCGGTGCCGTAGTTGAAGCTGGCCGAGCAGGTCGTGCCGCAGCTGATGCCGGCCGGCGACGAGGTGACGGTGCCCGACCCGGTCGTCGCGACGCTCAGCGTGTACGTGTTCAGCGTGAAGTTCGCCGTGACGGTGGTGTTGGCGGTCACCGCGACGGTGCAGGTGGTGGCGGTGCCGGTGCAGCCGCCGCCGGACCAGCCGGTGAACGTCGAGCCGGCGCTGACGGCGGCGGTCAGGGTCATGCTGGTGTTGTAGTTGACGAGCTCGCTGCAGTCGGTGCCGCAGGAGATGCCGGCGGGCGACGAGGTGACGGTGCCCGAGCCGGTGCCGGGCTTGCTCACGGTGAGCGTGTACTGGGCGATCGCGAACGTGGCGGTGACGGCGGTGGTCGCGGTCATCGGGACGGTGCAGGTGCCGGTGCCGGTGCAGGCGCCGCTCCAGCCCGAGAACGTCGAGCCGCCGGCGGGCGTGGCGGTGAGCGTCACGCTGGTGCCGTGGTTGTAGACCTCGGAGCAGTCGGTGCCGCAGTTGATGCCGGCGGGCGACGACGTGACCGAGCCGGTGCCCGACGACGCGCCGATCGTGACGCTCAGCGTGTAGGTGTTGATCGTGAAGCTGGCGGTGACGGTGGTGGCGGAGGTCAGCGCGACGACGCAGGTGCCGGTGCCCGAGCAGCCGCCGCCGCTCCAGCCGCTGAACGTCGAGCCGGCCGACGGCGTCGCGGTCAGGGTGACGCTGGTGCCGTGGCTGAAGCTGGCCGCGCAGGTGGCGCCGCAGCTGATGCCGACCGGCGACGACGCGACGGTGCCCGCGCCGGTGCCGGCCTTGGCGACGGTCAGCGTGTAGCTGTTGAGCGCGAACGTCGCGGTGACGGTGGTCGCGGCGGTGACGGTGACGGCGCAGGTGCCGGTGCCGGTGCAGCCGCCGCCGCTCCAGCCGGTGAACGTCGAGCCGACGCCCGGCGACGCGGTCAGCGTCATCACGGTGCCGTGGCCGACGACCTCGGTGCAGTCGGCGCCGCAGTTGATGCCGGCCGGGGACGAGGTGACGGTGCCGGTCCCGGTCCCGGCCAGCGCCGCGGTCAGCGTGTACGTGTTGAGCACGAAGGTCGCGGTCACCGACGCGGCGGCGGTCATCGCGATCGTGCAGGTGCCGGTGCCGCTGCAGCCGCCGCCGGTCCAGCCGGAGAACGTCGAGCCGGCGGTGGGCGTCGCGGTCAGCACGACCGACGTGCCGTGGCCGAACGACGCCGAGCAGGTGGCGCCGCAGCTGATGCCGGCCGGCGACGAGCTGACGGTGCCGGCGCCGGTGCCGGCCTTGGTGACGGCCAGCGTGTACGTGTTGAGCGTGAACGTCGCGGTGACGGTGGTCGCGGCGGTGACGGTGACCGCGCAGGTGCCGGTCCCGGTGCAGCCGCCGCCGCTCCAGCCGGCGAACGTGGTGCCGGCGACCGGCGTCGCGGTCAGCGTCATCGTCGCGCCGTGGCCGACGACCTCGGTGCAGTCGGCGCCGCACGAGATGCCGGCCGGCGACGAGGTCACGGTGCCGACGCCGGTGCCGGCGAGCGCCACGGTCAGCGTGTACGTGTTGAGCGTGAAGGTCGCGGTGACACTGATCGCCGCGGTGATCGAGACGGTGCAGGTGCCGGTGCCGGTGCAGCCGCCGCCGGACCAGCCGGCGAACGTCGAGCCGGCGGCCGGGGTGGCGGTGAGCGTGACCGAGGTGCCGTTGGTGTACGGCTCGGTGCAGTCGGCGCCGCAGTTGATGCCGGCCGGCGCCGACGTGACGGTGCCGCTGCCGGTGCCGGCCTTGGTGACGCTGAGCGCGAACGGCGCCAGCGCGAAGTCGGCGGTGACGGTGGTGGCCGCGGTCAGCGTCACGACGCACGAGCCGGTGCCGGTGCAGCCGCCGCCCGACCAGCCGTTGAAGATCGAGCCGCCGGCCGGCGTCGCCGACAGCGTGATCATCGTGCCGTAGTTGACGGTCTCGGTGCAGTCGGCGCCGCAGCTGACGCCGGCCGGCGACGACGAGACGGTGCCCGCGCCGGCGCCGGTCTTGGTCACGGTCAGCGTGACCTGATCGGCGGCGAAGGTCGCGGTGGTCGCGGCCGCCGCGGTCACGGTCAGCACGCAGGTGCTGGTGCCGGTGCAGCCGCCGCCCGACCAGCCGGTGAACGTCGAGCCGACCGCCGGGGCGGCGGTGAGCGTGACCATCGTGCCGTGGCCGAAGTCGCCGGCGCAGTCGGCGCCGCAGCTGATGCCGGCCGGGGCTGAGGTGACGGTGCCGCTGCCGGTGCCGGCCTTGGTGACCGTGACCGGGTAGGTGTTGAGCGTGAACGTCGCGGTGACGGTCTGGGCCATGCTCATCGTCACCATGCAGGTGCCGGTGCCGGCGCAGCCGCCGCCGCTCCACCCGCCGAACGTGGTGCCGGGGTCGGCGGTGGCGGTCAGCGTGACGCCGGTGCCGACGGTGTAGGCCTCGCTGCAGTCGGCGCCACACGCGACGCCGGCCGGGGCCGAGGTGACGGTGCCGCTGCCGGTGCCGGCCTTGGCGACGGTCAAGGTCACGGTCATCGCGGTGAAGGTGGCGGTGACGGTGGTCGCGGCCGCCATCGTGACCGCGCAGGTGCCGGTGCCGGCGCAGCCCGCGCCGCTCCAGCCCATGAACGTCGAGCCGGCGCTCGGCGCGGCGGTGAGGGTGACCATCGTGCCCTGGGCGTAGTCCTCGACGCAGTCGGCGCCGCAGTTGATGCCGGCGGGCGCCGAGGTGACGGTGCCCGAGCCGGCGCCGGTGCGCATCACGGTCAGCGTGTGCAGGATCGGCGTGAACGTCGCGGTGACCGTCGTGGCCGCCGCCATCGTGACCTGGCACGTGCTGGTGCCGGTGCAGCCGCCGCCGCTCCAGCCGGCGAAGATCGAGCCGGCGGTGGGGGAGGCGGTGAGCGTGACGGTGGTGCCGGCGTCGTACAGCGCGGCGCAGGTCGCGCCGCAGTTGATGCCGGTGGGCGTCGAGGTCACGCTGCCGGCGCCGAGGCCGGCCTTGTTGACGGTCAGCGTGTACTGGCGCAGCGTGAACGTCGCGGTCACCAGCGTCGCGCCGTTGACGACGACGACGCAGGTGCCGGTGCCCGAGCAGCCGCCGCCGGTCCAGCCGGCGAACGTCGAGTCGGCGGCCGGGGTGGCGGTCAGCGTGACCGACGTCGCCGGCGGGTAGGTCTCGTTGCAGTCGACGCCGCAGTTGATGCCGGTGGGGTTCGACGTGACGGTGCCGTTGCCGCTGCCGGCCTTGGTCACCTCGAGCGACTGGTTGAGCGCGAAGGTCGCCGTGATCGTGGCGGGCGCGGTGATCGTGGTCGTGCACGAGCCGGTGCCGCTGCACGCCGTGCCCCCGCCGGCGACGGTCCAGCCGACGAACAGCGAGTTGGCGCCGGTCGAGGCGGTCAGCGACAGCTGGCTGCCGTGGGGGACCATCGCGGTGCAGGTGCCGGGGCAGGCGATGCCGGCGCTGGCGCCGGTGACCATGCCGGTGCCCGAGCCGCCGAGATCGATCGTCACCAGGTACTGGGCGGTGTTGAAGGTCGCGGTGACCGTCGTCGCGGCGCTGAGCGTGACCGTGCAGGTCGACGTCCCGCTGCAGCCGCCGCCGGCCCACCCGGCGAACTCGGCGCCGGTGTCGGGGGTGGCGGTCAAGGTCACCATGCTGTCGATCGCGAACGCCGCGCTGCACTGCGTGCCGCAGTTGATGCCGCCGGGGTTCGACGTCACGGTGCCGGTCGACGTGCCGTCGCGGGTGACCGTGAGGTTCACCGTGCCGGGCGGCCCGTCGGTGGTGTCGGCGTCGATGGCCTGGGTGCCATCGGGATCGGCGGCGTCGATGATGCCGGTGAACGACGGATCGTCGACCGAGCAGGCCGCGGCGGCGACCAGCGTGAGCAGCAGCGCAAAGCGCGCGACGCGAGAGAGCGATGACGACATGGCGCGTCCTTCGGATGAGGCGAGGTGAGGACCGCCGGTCGTTCCCCTGATCGGCCGACGATCCACTACCACCATCGTCTCACGAACGCCGGGCGACGTCACCGCCCAACGCGATCACGGGCAGATCGGGTCGCAGCCGGTGTCGCGGATGAAGATCGCGTTGGTCGACAGGTTGCTATCGATCGTGAGCGTGCACGACTGCCACTGGCCGGCGCAGGCGCCGCCCCAGTCGCTCCAGAACCACAGCCCGCTGTCGTTGGCGTCCAGCGTCACGATCGTGCCGTAGGGGTACTGCGCCGACACCGGCGCGGTGGAGGTGCAGCCGGTGGCGCAGGTGATGCCGGCCGGCGTCGACGTCACGGTGCCGCTGCCGTTGCGCCAGACGGTCAGGGTGTACAGGTTCGCGGTGAACGTGGCGGTGACCGTGGTGGCCGACGTCATGTTGACGGTGCAGGCGCCGGTCCCCGAGCAGCCGCCGCCGCTCCAGCCGCTGAAGGTCGAGCCGCCGTTGGGCGCCGCGGTGAGCGTCACGTTGGTGCCGTGGGTGAAGCCGGCGGCGCACGCGGTGCCGCAGGAGATGCCCGCGGGCGTCGAGGTGACGGTGCCGCCGCCGGTGCCGGCGGTGACCACCGACAGCGTGTAGCTGTTGAGCGTGAACGTGGCGGTCACCGAGGTGGCCGCGGTCACCGTGACCGTGCACGTGCCGGTGCCGGTGCAGCCGCCGCCGCTCCAGCCGGCGAAGCTCGACCCGGCCAGCGGCGACGCCGACAGCGTCATCGCGGTGCCATGGCCGACCGTCTCGGAGCAGTCGGCGCCGCAGCTGATGCCGGCCGGCGACGAGACGACCGTGCCACCGCCGCTGCCGGCCAGCACGACGTTCAGGGGGTACGAGTTGATCGTGAAGGTCGCGGTGACCGACGCGGCCGCGGTCATCGCGATCGTGCAGGTGCCGGTGCCGCTGCATCCGGCGCCGGTCCAGCCAGTGAACGTCGAGCCGCCGGCCGCCGCGGCGGTCAGCGTGACCGACGTGCCGTGGCCGAAGCTGGCCGAGCACGTACCGCCGCACGCGATGCCGGCTGGCGAGGAGGTGACGGTGCCGGCGCCGCTGCCGGCCTTGGTGACGCCCAGCGTGTACGTGTTGAGCGTGAAGGTCGCGGTGACCGACGTCGACGCGGTCACGGTGACGCTGCAGGTGCCGGTGCCGCTGCAGCCGCCGCCGCTCCAGCCGGCGAACGTCGAGCCCGCGGTGGGCGCCGCGGTCAGCGTGACCGCGGTGCCGTGGCCGAAGCTGGCCGTGCAGGTGCCGCCGCACGAGATGCCGGCGGGCGCCGACGTGACGGTGCCGGCGCCGGTGCCCGCCTTGGTGACCGCCAGCGGGTAGGTGTTGAGCGTGAAGGTGGCGGTGACGGTGATGGCCGAGGTGATCGTCGTGGTGCAGGTGCCGGTGCCGGTGCAGCCGCCGCCGCTCCAGCCGCCGAACGTCGAGCCGGCGGTCGGGGTCGCGGTCAGCGTGACCGACGTGCCGTTGGTGTAGGGCTCGGTGCAGTCGGCGCCGCAGTTGATGCCGGCCGGGGACGAGGTGACGGTGCCGGCGCCGGTGCCGGCCTTGCTGACGGTGAGCGCGAACGGCGCCAGCGCGAAGTCGGCGGTGACGGTGGTCGCGGCGGTGACGGTGACGACGCACGAGCCGGTGCCGCCGCAGCCGCCGCCCGACCAGCCGTTGAAGATCGACCCGCCGGCCGGCGTCGCGGTGAGCGTGACCGTCGTGCCGTGGGTGATCGACTCGGTGCAGTCGGCGCCGCAGCTGATGCCGGCCGGCGACGAGGTGACGGTGCCGGCGCCGGCGCCGGTCTTGGCCGCGGTCAGCGTGTAGCTGTTGATCGTGAAGGTCGCCGTGACCGCGGTCGACGCGGCGACGGTCAGCGTGCAGGTGCCGGTGCCGGTGCAGCCGCCGCCGGACCAGCCGGTGAACGTCGAGCCGGCGCTCGCGGCCGCGGTGAGCGTGACCGCGGTGCCGAAGGCCCAGGTCTCGGCGCAGTCGGCGCCGCAGCTGATGCCGGCGGGCGCCGAGGTGACGGTGCCGGCGCCGGTGCCGGCCTTGCTGACGGACACCGGGAAGGTGTCGAGGGTGAAGGTCGCGGTGACGGTGGTCGCCATCGCCATCGCGACGGTGCAGGTGCCGGTGCCGCTGCAGCCGCCCCCGCTCCAGCCGGCGAACGTCGAGCCGGCGTCGGCCGCGGCCGACAGCGTCACGCCGGTGCCGACGGCGTAGGGCTCGCTGCAGTCGGCGCCGCAGGCGATGCCGGCGGGGCTCGACGAGACGCTGCCGGTGCCGGTACCGGCCTTGGCGATCGTCAGCGTCACCTGGGTGGCGGTGAACATCGCGGTGACGGTCGCCGCGGCGGTCATCGTGATCGCGCAGGTGCCGGTGCCGGTGCAGCCGCCGCCGCTCCAGCCGACGAACGTCGAGCCGGCGTTGGGGGTCGCGGTCAGCGTGACCATCGCGCCCTGGGCGAAGTCCTCGGTGCAGTCGGCCCCGCAGCTGATGCCGGCCGGCGACGACACGACGGTGCCCGCGCCGGCGCCGCTGCGCAGCACGGTCAGCGTGTGCAGGATCGGGCTGAACGTCGCGGTGACGGTGGTGGCGCTGGCGAGCGCGACCATGCACGACGCGGTGCCGGTGCAGCCGCCGCCGCTCCAGCCGGCGAACACCGACCCGGCGGTCGGCGACGCGGTGAGCGTGATCACCGTGCCGGCGTTGAACTGCGCGCCACAGGTCGCGCCGCAGTTGATGCCGGCCGGCGTCGACGCGACGGTGCCGGCGCCGAGGCCGGCCTTGGTCACGGTCAGCGTGTACTGCTTGAGCGCGAACTCGGCGGTGACCAGCGTCGCGCCGCTGACGACGACGGTGCAGGTGCCGGTGCCGGCGCAGCCGCCGCCGGTCCAGCCGATGAAGTTGGAGTCGGCGGCGGGGGTCGCGGTGAGCGTGACGCTCGACGCCGGCGGGAACTGCTCGCTGCAGTCGGCGCCGCAGTTGATGCCGGTCGGCGCCGAGGTCACGGTGCCGTTGCCGTTGCCCGATCGGGTGACCTCGAGCGACTGGTTGCGCGCGAAGGTGGCGACGATCGTCGTCGAGCCGGTCACGGTGGTGACGCACGCGCCGGTGCCGGCGCACGGCGTGCCGCCGCCGCTGACGGTCCAGCCGACGAACTCCGAGCTCGGATCGGCGGCGGCGGTGAGGCGCAGCTGGGTGCCGTGGGCGACCTGGGTCTCGCACGCGGTCGGGCAGCCGATGCCCGCGGCGGCGGCGGTGACGGTGCCGATGCCCGAGCCGGTGAGGTCGACGGTGACCAGGTACTGCGCGACGTTGAAGGTCGCGGTGACGGTGGTCGCGGCGTCGAGCGTGACGGTGCAGGTGGTCGAGCTGCCGACGCACGCGCCGGTCCAGCCGGCGAACGCGGCGTCGGCGTCGGGCATCGCGGTCAGCGTCACCATCGTGCCGCGCGCGAAGCTGGCGGTGCAGGTCGCGCCGCAGTCGATGCCGCCGGGGTTCGACGACACGGTGCCGCCGGCGGTGCCGATCTTGGACACCGCGAGCGTGACGTCGTCGCCGCCGCCGTCGGTGGTGCCGCCGTCGCCGTCGGCGGCGTCGATCATGCCGGTGAAGGTCGGGCTGTCGACCGAGCAGGCGGCGAGCCAGGCCAGCGTGAGCCCGAGCGTGATGGCGAAGCGAAGCGAGCGCGAACCGACGAACTGCATGCGCGACCTCGGGGCTAAGTAGACGTCCGCGGACGCGCAGCACGCGTCTCGGTCCACGGATCCGCCGCATCGTGGCACGGGGGCCCGCGGCGGGTAAACCGTCGCACCCGACCGATCTCCGCGCACGTCGGCGTGACGCACGCTACGATGTGGGTGCATGACGGCCGAGATCGAAGGCCTGGGGCCGACGGTGCCCGCCGGCGAGCCGCTGCGCGCGGGCGCCGACGCGCCGCTGGCGGCGGGCACGCGCGCCGGCGACTACGTGATCGATCGGCCGATCGGCGCCGGCGGCATGGGCGAGGTCTACGCCGGCCACCACCCGGTGATCGGCAAGAAGGTGGCGATCAAGGTGCTGCGCCGGGAGCTGGCGGCGCGGCCCGAGGCCGCCGAGCGGTTCATGCGCGAGGCGCGCGCCGTCAACCAGATCGATCACGCCAACGTGGTCGACGTCTTCGCGCTGGGGCGGCTCGACGACGGCCGCCTGTACCTGGTGATGGACCTGCTCGATGGCGAGGCGCTGCGGGCGGTGGTGGCGCGCGGCGCGCTGCCGCCGCCGCGGGCGCTGGCGATCCTCGGCCAGGTGGCGGCGGCGCTCGACGCGGCTCACGCCAAGGGCGTCGTCCACCGCGACCTCAAGCCCGACAACGTCGTCCTCACCGGGCCGGCCGATCGGCCGACCGCGCACGTCCTCGACTTCGGCATCGCCAAGCTGGTGGCCGACGCGCAGGGCGCCGAGGTCGCGACGCTGACCGGGCAGGGCAGCTGGCTCGGCACGCCGGCGTACATGGCGCCCGAGCAGTGGACCGCCGACGGCGCGACCGCGGCGTCGGATCGCTACGCGCTCGGCGTGCTCGCGTTCGAGCTGTTGACCGGCAAGCCGCCGTTCCACGCGCCCAGCCTGCCGGCGATGATGGAGCAGCACTTCCGCGGCGCGGTGCCGTCGGTGACGACCGCGGCCGGCGCGGCCCTGCCGGCCGGCCTCGATCGCGCGTTCGCGCGGGCGCTGGCCAAGGATCCGAGCGCGCGGCCGACGAGCGCGCAGGCGCTGGTCGACGAGCTGGCGGCGGCGCTGGCCGGCAAGCGGGTCCCGGGGCCGGCGCCGCGCGGCTGGTGGATCGGCGGGGCCGGGGCGGCGGTGGTGATCGCCGGCGGCGCGGTGGTGGTGATCGGACGCGGCGGCGGCGCGACGCCCGCGGCGCCGCCGATCGATCCCGCGCGGACCGAGCTGATGGTCGTCACCAACCCGCCCGGCGCGATCGTCACCCGCGCCGGGCAGCGCCTCGGCGAGACGCCGCTCGCGGTGGCGGCGACGCCCGGCGAGACGATCGCGCTCGAGCTGTCGCGCCCCGGCTACGTCGCGGTGGCCCGGCAGCTCACCGTCGACGACGCGCGCCGCGAGCTGCGGGTCGACCTGGCGGTCGCCGACGGCTTCGCGGGCCTGTGGCGCCTGCCGAGCGGCGAGCTGCGCGGGTTCGAGCGCCAGGGCGAGCAGGTGTCCGGCTTCCGCATGCGCTCGCCGACCGAGCGCCGCGAGTTCTTGCGGTTCTTCGCCTTCGCGCCCAGCGCGCCGGGCACGGTCATGTTCACCGCCAGCGAGCCGTTCGTCGCCGAGGAGGCGCCCGACGAGCCGTCGTGCAACATCCCGCTGCGCGCCGAGTACGTCTACCGGCCGACCGGCGACGTGCTCGAGCTGCGCAAGGAGCGCGCGAAGTACACGTTCGCCGACGGGCGCTGCACGCTCGACGCGACGGCGTGGTCGGCGCCGGCGCCGCTGATCCGCGTCGCGGTGGTCACCAGCGACAGCGGCTGGGTCGAGTCCCGGGCCGGGGCGGTGATCGCGCCGCCGCCGGTGATCGGCAAGGATCCCGGGCCGACGACCGGCGGCGCCAAGCCGCCGCGGCCCCAGCGCAAGCCGGCGCCGCCGGGCAAGCAAGACCTGACGCCGGACGCGGTGTCGCCGGGCGATCCGCGGCCGGCCAACGACGACGACAACGTGCAGACCGACGGCGCGGCCAACGCGCCAGCGCCGCAGCCGCAGCCGCCGCAGCCGCAAGCGCCGCAGCCGCAAGCGCCGCAGCAGCAAGCGCCGCAGCCGCAAGCGCCACAGCCCAAGCTGCCTCCGTCCAAGCCCGCCGCGCCGGTCCAGGCGCCCGCGCCGGGGCCGTCAGCCGATCTCGGTTCCCAGCAGCCGGTCGCCAACGAGCCGGCGGTCGGCACCCAGCAGACCGGCGACACCCGCGCGCAGACCAGCAAGCCGGCCGTGCCGCGCAAGAAGTAGGCCTGCGCAGATGTGCAGTCCTCGTCGGGAACGCACCCCCGGGGACTGTCAGACCCGCGGCCTAGGGTGCCGCCCGTGCAGGTGCGCTCCCTCGACGACACCGCGGTGGCGCGCCTCGCGGCGCGGCTGCGGGTGCGGGCGATCACCGCGCGCTGCCTGCTCGGGCGCGGCGTCGATGGCGACGGCGCGGCGGCGTTCCTCGATCCGCGGCTGGCGCGGCTGCGCACGCCCGAGGGCGACGCGCCGATGGCCGGCTTCGCCACCGCCGCCGACCGCGTCACCCGCGCGGTGCTGCGCGGCGAGCGCATCGCGGTGTTCGGCGACTACGACGTCGACGGCGTCACCACCACCGCGCTGCTGACCAGCTTCCTGCGCGACGCCGGCGCCGAGGTGGTGGCGCGGGTGGCGCGCCGCGACGAGGGCTACGGCTTCGGCGCGGCCGCGGCCGACGAGCTGATCGCCAGCCACCCGGGGCTGATCATCACCGGCGACTGCGGCACCAGCGACCTCGCGGCGATCGCGCGGGCGCGCGCCGCCGGCATCGACGTGGTCGTCGTCGATCACCACACCGTCCCCGATCGCGGCAACCACCCGGCGGTCGCGCTGGTCAACCCGCACCGCAGCGACTCGCGGTTCCCGTTCCGCGGCATGGCCTCGGTCGGCATCGCGTTCTACCTGGCGGCGGCGGTGCGGACCCGGCTGGTCGGGCAGGGCTACTTCAAGGCCCGGGTCGCGCCAGATCCGCGCGACCTGCTCGACCTGGTGGCCCTCGGCACGATCGCCGACCTGGTGCCGCTGGCCGACGAGAACCGCATCCTCGCCACCGCCGGCCTGCGCCTCGCCGCGCAGCGCAAGCGCCCCGGCCTCGCCGCGCTGTACGCCAGCGCCGGCGTCGCGCTCGATCGCGCGATCGACGAGCAGGTGCTGAGCTGGAAGGTGTCGCCCCGGCTCAACGCGCCGGGGCGGCTGGGCGACGCCGCGCCGGCGCTCGCGCTGCTGCTGGCCAGCGCCGATAACGCCGCCGACGCCGCCGCCGCGCTCGAGGCCGCCAACGCGGCGCGCCGGGCGGCGCAGGACGTCGCGACCGCCGAGGCGCTGGCCGCGGTCGGTGACGATCCCGGGCCGGCGATCGTCGTCGCCAGCGATCGCTGGTTGCCCGGCGTCGTCGGCATCGTCGCCGCCAAGCTGGTCGATCGCTTCGCGCGGCCGGCGTTCGTGATCGCGGTCGACGCGGCCACCGGCGTCGGCCGCGGCTCGGCGCGCACCAGCGCCGGCGTCGATCTGTACAAGTCGCTGGCGGCGTGCGCGCCGCTGCTCGAGCGCTTCGGCGGCCACGCCGCGGCGGCCGGCCTCACCGTCCGCGCCGACGAGATCGATCGGCTGCGCGAGGCGCTGGGCGCGGCGGTGCTGGCCGAGGGCTCGGGCAAGGTCGCCGCGTCGACCGCCGCCGACGGCGAGGTGCTGCTGGGCGAGGTCGACGCCGGCATGGTCGACGAGCTGACCCAGCTCGGCCCGTTCGGCCAGGACAACCCCGAGCCGCGCCTGGTCGCGCGCCGGGTCGAGGTGGTCGGCAGCCGCCGGGTCGGCGACGGCTCGCACCTCAAGCTCGACCTGCGCTGCCCGCGCACCGGCGCCCAGCGCGGCGCGATCGCGTTCGGCCTCGGCGAGCGCGACCCCGGCCTGGGCGCGCGCATCGACCTCGCGTTCCGGCCGACGACGTCGACGTGGCAGGGCTCGACCCGGGTCGAGCTCGAGGTCCGCGACCTGGCGATCGCGCCGTAGCGCGCCGCGCGGCTGTCAGCCCTTGACCGCGCCGGCGGTGAGGCCGCCGACCAGGTACTTCTGCACGACGTAGAACAGCGCCATCACCGGCAGGCTGGTGAGCAGCGCGCCGGCGGCGAACTGGCCCCAGTCGGCCGAGAACTGGCCGACCGACGACTTGAGCATCACCGGCAGCGTGTACTTGCCCTCGTCGGTGAGGAACGTCGACGCCAGGATGAACTCGTTCCACGCGGTCATGAACGAGAACAGCGCCGTCACCGCGATGCCGGGCCGCGCCAGCGGCAAGACGATCGTCCAGAAGATCCGGATCGGGCCGGCGCCGTCGACGCGCGCCGCCTCGAACAGCTCGCGCGGCAGGCTGTCGAAGTAGCCCTTGAGCGTCCACACGCAGAACGGGATCGCGGTGGTCGAGTACACCAGCACCAGGCCCGACAGCGAGTTGAGCAGGCCCAGCTCGTGCAACAGCACGTACAGCGGGATCATCAACAGCGACGCCGGGAACATCTGCACCACCAGGAAGCTGGTGAGCGCGGCCTTGCGGCCGGGGAAGCGGAACCGCGACAGCGCGTAGGCGGCGGTGCACGACAGCGCGATGCCGACGACGGTGGTGGCGATCGCCACCGCCAGCGAGCTGATCGTGTGCTGCAGGAACGCCAGCTCGCCGTGGCTGCCGCGCGCCGACAGGAGCGCGCGGAAGTGCTCGAGCGTGACCCGCTTGGGGATCGGCGACGGCGACAGCGCGAACTGCCGGCCGGGCTCGAACGCCTTCTTGACCACCAGCATGACGGGGTAGAGCACCGCCATCGTCGCGATCGCGAGCAAGGCGTGGACGCCGACGACGATCGGCAGCTTGGGACGGCGCACGCTCATGGCCGGGCCTCCTCGTCGCCCTTGGTCAGGCCCCGGCCGATCAGCGTCCAGCCGAGGAGCAACAGGAAGATGATCGTGCCCAGCGCCGCGGCCATGCCGTACTGCTCGCCGCGCTCGAACGCCCAGCGGTAGGCGTCGGTCACCAGGATGTCGGTCGAGCCGCCCGGCTTGCCGCCCGAGACCAGCGCGATGACGTTGAACATGTTGAAGGTCCAGATCGACCCGAGCACGATCGCCGGGCCCAGCGCCGGCTTGAGGTGGGGCAGGGTGATCTCCTTGAACCGCTGCCAGCTCGACGCGCCGTCGACCTCGGCCGCCTCCTCGAGCTCCTTGGGGATCGACTCGAGCGCGCCCAGCGCGACCACCATCATGAACGGGAAGCCGAGCCAGGTGTTGGTCGCGACGTTGGCCGAGAACGCGGTGGCCCACGACGAGAACCACGACACCCGATCGAGGCCCAGCCCCGACAGGATCGAGTTCACCGCGCCGTACTCGCCGGCGAACATGCCCTTCCAGATCAGCGCGGTGATGTAGTTGGGCACGGCCCACGGCACGATCAGCAGCACCCGCCACAGCCCGCGGGCCTTGAGCCACGGCTGGCGCAGGATCAGCGCGAACAGCGTGCCGAACAAGACGTGGAGCATGACGTTGACGAACGTCCACGCCAGCGTGACGCCGAGGATGAACCAGAAGTTGAGCGGGTCGGACAGCGCGTGGCCGTCGCCGGTGAGGATGCGCTTGAAGTTGGCCAGCCCGACGAAGGTCCAGCGGCCGTGGTGGTGATCGTAGAAGCCGAGCGCGAGGCCGACCGCGAACGGCACCACCACCAGCACGATCATCGCGACGCCGGCCGGCGCCAGGAACGACAGCGCGACCTTGTGCGCGCGCACGCTGGCGATCGCGCGATCGGTGGC
This sequence comes from Myxococcales bacterium, assembly GCA_016794525.1. Lineage (GTDB taxonomy): Bacteria > Myxococcota_A > Polyangia > Haliangiales > Haliangiaceae > UBA2376. The sequence goes on along the minus strand of JAEUJY010000039.1, from coordinate 36,412 downwards.
GCCGGTGGCGTGGGCCCAGCCGGCGGCGGCGGCCACCGCGAGCATCGCCAGCGCCAGGCCCGGGCCGCCGGCGAAGTACGCCGGGAACGCCCACGTCGCCAGGCCCAGCGCGACGCCGACGCCGCGGGCGCGGCCGCCGAGCACCGCGCCGACGCCGACCAGCACCAGCATCAGGCCGAGGTGGCCGAGCACCGCCAGCCACGGCACCGGCGCGCGCGGCTCGGGGCCGGCGGTGATCGCGATCGCCGGGCCGCGGGCGGTCGCCACCGCCGCCACCGCGCGCTCGCTGCCGTCGGTCAGCATCGCGACGAACGGGCCGTCCTTGTCGTAGCGGCCGGCCGCGTCGTAGAGCAGCTTGTCGACCGCGGGCGCGGTGGGCCCGCCCAGCGCGCGCTCGCCGGTCGGCGTGTGCGCGACCCGCCGGCGCAGGAAGCCGTGCTCCTTCGACGCCACCGGCGCGCCGACGATCGCCGCCGCCGCGGTCGGCGTCGGCGGGGTGTCGCCGATCGCGACCAGTTCGGCCGCGGCCTGGGCGTGGCGCAGCGCGCGCTGGGTCGCGTCCTTGTTGCGGTCGCGCACGAACGCCGCGGTGACGGCGATCCACAGCAGCGCGCCGACCAGGAGCGCGTCGCGCAGCGCCCGGCGCAGATCGCCGGCCCTCATCGCGCGCCCTCGGTGCGGGCGTAGTTCGCGATGTCGGTCGCGGCCTTCTCGAGCGCGGCGGCCGGGCTGGCGGCGCCGCTGACCACCTGGCCCAGCGCGTTCTTGTACGGCGTCCACACCGCGCGCATCGCCGGCGACACCGGCATCGGCACGGTGTGGGCCAGCTGGCGCCGGAACGCGGCGAGGCGCGGGGCGTCGGCGAGCGCGCCGCGGTACGCCGCGGGGTTGGGGACGACCTGGCCGGCGCGCTCGGCGCGCAGCGCGGCGGCGGCGTCGCTGGTGAACGCCAGCGCCACGGCGATCGCCGCGTCCTTGTCGCGGGCCCGCGCGCTCATCAGGATGCCCTCGGTGCCGAGGTACGGCGCGGCGGCCAGCCCGGTGGCGCTCACCGTCGGCAGCGTCGTGATCGTGTACGGCACGCCGGCGGGGATGTCGGCGATGAACCACGGCCCCGAGATCGCCATCGCCGCCTTGCCCTCGGCGAACAAGGTCGCGGTCAGCGCGGCGTCGGCCTCGGCCGGCACCACCTTGCGCTGCACCAGCTCGCGGGCGAACCCCGCGGCGGCGACCGCCTCGGCGGTGGCGATCGTCGGGGTGTCGCCGTCCATCGCGCGGCCGCCGAACCCGTGCAGCCACGGCGCGTGGGCGTAGAGATCGTCGACGGGGTAGGCCAGCGCGAAGACGCCGCGCGCGGTCAGCGCCGGCGCCATCGCCAGCAGCTCGTCGGTGGTGCGCGGCGGCGTCGGCACCAGATCGGTGCGGACGTACAGCGCCAGCGACTTGACCGCGACCGGCAGGCCCCACAGCGCGTCGTGGTACGCGAGGCTGGCCAGCGCCTCGGGCGTGTAGCGGGCCGCGGTGGCGTCGTCGATCCAGAACTCGATCGGCTCGAGCACCCCGGCCGCGGTCCAGTCGCCCAGGCGATCCTGCGAGTACAGGAACAGGTCGGGGCCGTTGCCGTTGGGGATCGCGCTGCCCAGCTTGTCGCCGAAGCCGTCGTACGGCATCGCGACCAGCTCGACCTTGCGTTCGGGATTGGCGGCGTTCCAGTCGGCGGCCAGCGCCTCGATCGCGACGCGCTCGTCCTTGTCGTACGCGTGCCACACCGTCACGGCCGCGTCGCTGCGGCCGCACGCGGCGGCGGCGGCGCACAGCGCCGCGATGGCGAGCCCCCGGATCACGCGGCGCGGACCTGACTCTGGGCGTCGAACCAGTGGAGCGCCGACGGATCGAGGTAGACGGTGACCGCGTCGCCGGCGCGGGCCGGGGTCTGGGCCGGCGCCCGCACGGTCACGTCGCCGGCCGGCGAGGTCACGTGCAGCACGACCTCGGCGCCTAGCACCTCGCGCAGCGTCACCGCGCCGGGCAGGGCGACCCGATCGCCGCCGGGCTCGAGGCTGACGTCCTCGGGGCGGATGCCGAGCACCACCTCGCCGCCGAGCTCGGCCGGCGCCGGCACCGGCACCGCGAAGCCCAGGCCGCGGGCCTTGCGCCCGCCGCCCGCGCCCTCGACCGCCGCCGACAGGAAGTTCATCGTCGGCGTGCCGAAGAACCCGGCGACGAAGCGGTTGGCCGGGCGCTGGTAGATCTCGAGCGGCGAGCCGATCTGCTGCACGTCGCCGTCGCGCAGCACGACGATCCGATCGGCCAGCGTCATCGCCTCGATCTGATCGTGGGTCACGTACAGCGACGTGGTGCCGGCGTCCTTGTGGATGCGGGCGATCTCGCGGCGCATCTCGCCGCGCAGCTTGGCGTCGAGGTTCGACAGCGGCTCGTCGAACAGGAACACCTTGGGCTTGCGCACGACGGCCCGGCCGATCGCGACGCGCTGGCGCTGGCCGCCGGACAGCGCCTTGGGCCGGCGCTCGAGCAGCGCCGACAGCCCCAGCGCCTCGGCGACGGTCGTGACCCGCTCGGTGATCTCGGCCTCGGGCGCGCGGCGGATGCGCAGCGCGAACGCGAGGTTCTCGAACACGGTCATGTGGGGGTAGAGCGCGTAGCTCTGGAACACCATCGCCAGGTCGCGCTGCGCCGGCGGCAGCGCGGTGACGTCCTTGCCGTCGATCCACACCGAGCCGGTGGTGGGCTCCTCGAGCCCGGCGACGATCCGCAGCGTCGTCGACTTGCCGCAGCCGGACGGGCCGATCATCACGACCAGCTCGCCCGAGGGGAACGTCAGGTCGAGGCGCTCGATCGTCGCGCGGCCGCCCTTGGCGCCCTCGTATCGCTTGCTGATGCCGGTCAGCCGGACTTCACACATGACCCAGCCTCGGTAGCAACCCTTCGGCCAGCGCCGCCAGGGGTAAACCCCACGGAATCGCGCGGGGATCGCCGGCCCGCCGTTGGTTTTCGCAACGGGCGTCGGCCCCGACGTCGTGTCCGGAATCGCGCGACCCCGGTGCCGCAGGGGGTGACAGATTTTCGAGCATTGGACAGCGTCGCTCGCCATCCGTTCGTGGACTTACGGGAGGTTGCGCGTGCGGGCAGGGCAGCGCGCGGTCGGCACCAACGTTGCTGTGGCGTTGCGCATGCGCCGCGTCCTCCCGCTGCTCCTCCTCGCTCCCGCCGTGGCCGCCGCCGACGAGCCGGCGCCCGACGCGGCGCCCCCGGTGCAGGTCGCCGCCGCCGACCCCGCGCCGGCGCCGGTGCCGTCGGTGCCGGCGTACACGGTGGCCGGCCCTGGCGCGACGATGCCGAGCCCCCCGGGGGCCGAGGCGCCCGCCGAGCCCGCCGCGCCGACCGGCCTCGATCTCCGCCGCCGCGATGACGCCGCCGCCGGTCGCTCGTTCTTCGCCGAGACCGCGCAGACCGCGCCGCGCGGCCGGGTGACCGTCGAGATGCGCGCGCCGACGTTGCCGGTCATCGCCACCGGCGTCCGGGTCGGTGTCACCGACCGGCTCGAGATCGGCGGGACGATCATCACGGTCGCCGATGAAGGGTCGCTGGCCGGGATCTCGATCAAGGGCCAGCTGTGGCGCGGCACCCGCGCCGCGATCGCCGCCGGGCTGAACACCTACTCGGCCGACGGCGAGACGCTCTACGACGCCCACCTCGAGGGCACCAGCTGCCTCGACCGCGACTGCGTCGCCGCCGCGACCCTGTCGCTCAACTTCTTCGGGTTCACCGACGAGGAGACCGTGCCGGTGCTGGCCGGCGCCGGGCTCAGCGTCGGCCGCGCGGTGCAGTTCATCGGCGAGGTGCACCAGACCCGCGTGGATGACGAGGCGCTGACGGTGGGCTACGTCGGGCTGCGCGCCGCGGGGCCGCGGTTCAGCATCGACGGCGGCGTCGGGTTCGGCGTCGACAGCTCGGCCTGCTACGACTGCTCGACTGACATCGAGGCGCTGCCGTTCCTCGGCGTCGCGGGCCGCCTGTAGCGCCGCGCTTGCGCCGCGTCGCGCGGCGCGGTACCGGTATGCCCTCCGCTGCCATGGCTCGTCGTACCAAGCCCATCCCGGCAGCCCGGCCTCCACGCCTGTGGCCGCGGCGTCGCGCCCGGCGCGGCCTGCCGGCGCCGGCGGCGCTCGGGGTCGACCTCCTGGCGCAGTCGCGGCCGATGCCCGACGACGCCGGGCCGCGGGTGGTCGGCACCGGCGAGGTCGCGTTCCAGCGCATCGTCGAGCGGATCCGCTCGGCGACCCGCTCGGTCGACATCCGCGCGTTCCTGTGGCGCGACGACGACGCCGGCAACCTGCTGGGCGAGGCGGTGCTGGCCGCCGCCGAGCGCGGCGCCAAGGTGACGATCCACAAGGATCGCATCGCCGCGGTCTACGAGTACGCCGGCGGCAACAAGCAGAGCTTCTTCCACAAGCGCGTCGATCCGATCCGCGGCGTGCAGGCGTGGTTCCTCGGCGCGGTGTTCAAGGCCAAGGGCTCGTTCAAGCAGAAGCCCAACCCGCTCGCGGCGGCGGTGCTCGATCACCCCAACATCACCGTCGAGCACCAGCGCAAGCGCTTCGATCACTCGAAGGTCTACGTCGTCGACGACGAGTGGATGTGCCTGGGGTCGATGGGCATCGGCGACAACCACCGCCACGACTGGGTCGACCTGATGGTCGAGCTCGACGGCGCCGAGCACGTCGGCCGGCTGCGCCAGCGGATGGCCGGCGACGACGAGTTCGATCCGTCGCGCGGGCTGGACTTCCTGGTCCACAGCCGCGAGGCCCACCGGCCCAAGACCTGCCCGATGCTGACCCACCGGCTGGCGCTGATCGAGAGCGCCAAGGTGGCGCTCACCGTCGAGATGGCCTACCTCGGCGACGTCCGGTTCAGCCGGGCGCTCCTGCGCGCGATCGAGCGCGGCGTCGCGGTGACGCTGGTGACCGCGGCCCGGGCCGACGTGCTCGGCAACTCCAACCGCGCCACCTGCGAGTTCCTGCGCAAGAAGTCGGGCGCGCCCGATCACCTGCAGATCGTCGTCCTGCCGCGGATGGTCCACTCCAAGGCGGTGGTCATCGATCACCGCTGGGTCGACATCGGCTCCGCCAACTTCACCCGCCTGTCGCACGGCGTCTACGACGAGATCAACCTGTACGCCGACCACGCGCCGTTCGCGCTGGCGCTCGAGGACGAGATCGCCCGCCACGCCGAGGAGGGCGAGCTGATCGCCGGCAAGCTGGCCAGCAAGCCGGTGCGCACCTCGATCGAGCGCGCGGTGGTGGCGTTCCAGTCCCGCCGAGGGGGCTAGTCGTGGCCCGGCCGCCGCTCGACGAGGATCGCAACGCGGTCGCGCGCGCCGAGCGCCGCCGGCAGATCCTCGACGCCGCCAAGCACGTCTTCGCCGAGGGCGGCTACCACGGCGCGTCGATCGGCGCGATCATCGATCGCGCGGCGATCGCCCGCGGCACGTTCTACCTGTACTTCGAGAGCAAGGAGGCGGTGTTCGGCGCGCTGCTCGATCGGGCGATGACCGATCTGCGCGCGCGGATCGTCCACGTCGAGACCGACGCCGGCGCGCCGCCGCCCGAGGTGCAGCTGCTCGACGGCATCGCCCGGGTGCTCGAGTACATCGTCGCCGACCGACCGCTGGCGGCGGTGCTGCTCGGCTCGACCTCGACCCCCGACGCCGAGGCCGCGGCCCGGCTGCAGTCCTTCTACGACGAGATCCGCGCGGTGATCGCCCGCTCGCTGGCCAAGGGCGAGGCGCTCGGCATCCTGCGCGTCACCAACCCCGAGCGCACCGCCGCCGCGCTGCTCGGGCTGGTGCGCGGCATCGTCGAGTACTGCATCAGCCACGCCGCCGAGGTCGAGGGCCGGATCGGCGAGGTCACCCGCGAGCTGGTCGACGTCGCGCTGCGCGGCGTCTTGCGGCGGTAGCATCTCGCCGCGCGGCCCGCGCCGCACCCGAGCCAGCCCATGGACAACACGCCCCGCTTCCTCGTCGCCGCCGTGCTGTGCGCGTTCGCGATCTACTGGTACGCGCGCCGCAGCCGCGAGGCCGACGCGCCGCCGCCCGACCCGGGGGTGGCGGTCATCGACGCGGGCGTGGCGCCCGGTGCGCCGCCCCCGGGCGGGAGCCCGCCGGCACCTGCGCCGGGCCCGGCGCCGGCCGCCGTCGACGCCGCGCCGCGGTTCCGCCGCATCGATCCGGCCGCGCGCGCCGCGCTGCTCGCCCGGCTGGCCGCGCGCAAGGCCGGGCAGCCCGCGCCGCCCGCCGCGGCGCCGGCGCCGCTGCCGGGGCACGTCGACGCCACGGCGGTCGTCGACAGCATCATGCCGCTCTTGCCTGCGTTCCAGGACTGCTACGACGAGACCCGGGCCGCGCGCACCGCGCCCCAGGTCGAGGTCCGCTACGCGCTGACGCTGGTCGGCGACGCCGAGGTCGGGACGGTGATCTCGGACATCGAGCTATCGGGCGACGCGGCGTTCACCGCCGATCCGACCCTGGCGACCTGCCTGCGCGAGACGATGCTGGCGATCGAGCTGCCGCCCATGGTCAACGGCGCCACCGCGTCGTTCCGCACGTCCATGGTGATCGCCGACGATCCCGACGCGCCCGACGCCGGCCCGCGCTGAGCGCGGCCGACCGCGGCGCGCGCGGCCGCGGATCCCGCCGGCGGCGCGCACCACGGATGTGGGCGATATCGCTAGCTTGGCGATCGTTGTCCTCCAGACAGCTGCGTAGAATCGTACGCGCCCGAACATGCCTCAGTGCCACCGCTGGGTGGCACCGGGTCCGGATGGGAACGTGATGATCTCCATGGCGATTCTTACTAGACTGACGTGTCAGTCCATGATTAGACTGACGCGTCAGTTCAGGGACTAGACTGACCTGTCAGTCCTGTCTCCCTCGCCAGAAGGATCATCGATGACCACTCCCCAGAAGCTCATCATCGGCGTCGACGTCGGTTCCACCACCGTCAAGCTGTGCGTGGTCCACCCCGAGACGCTCGAGATCCTCTGGAGCAAGTACGAGCGCCACGAGACCCGTCAGCCCGAGAAGACCCTCGAGATGCTGACGCTGATCAAGGAGGCGTTCCCGACGGTCAAGGACACCGACTTCCGGCTGTTCATCACCGGCTCGGGCGGCGGCCCGATCGCGGCGCACGTCGGCGCCAAGTTCGTGCAGGAAGTGAACGCGGTGACGATGGCGGTGGAGAAGCTCCACCCCGACGTCGGCTCGGTGATCGAGCTCGGCGGCCAGGACGCCAAGATCATCATGTTCAAGAAGAACGAGGAGACCGGCGACCAGACCGCCCAGACCTCGATGAACGACAAGTGCGCGTCGGGCACCGGCGCCACGATCGACAAGTGCGTGCTCAAGGTCGGCATGCCGCGCGAGGAGGTGCCGGGGCTGGTGTTCGACCCGTCGAAGCTGCACCACGTCGCGGCCAAGTGCGGCGTCTTCGCCGAGACCGACATCGTCAACCTGGTCAAGAGCGGCATCCCGCGCAACGAGATCATGAACTCGCTGGCCGACGCGATCGTCAGCCAGAACCTGGCGGTCTTGACCCGCGGCAACACGCTCAAGGCCAAGGTGCTGCTGCTCGGCGGCCCCAACACCTACCTGCCGTTCCTGCAGCAGTGCTGGCGCCTGCGCATCCCGGAGTCGTGGGCCGAGCGCGGCTACGAGTACGACAAGAGCGTGCCGATCGAGGAGCTGATCTTCGTCCCGAAGAACGCCGACCTCTACGCGGCGTACGGCGCGGTGCTGTTCGGCATCCACGAGCCGGCCAACATCGGCGTGTTCCGCGGCCTCGACCCGCTCAAGGAGTTCATCAACCACGGCCGCAAGGCCAAGCTCGGCGAGTCGGCCGGCCCCGGCCTCGTCGACGAGGACGCGCAGCGGCTGACGTTCGTCGACAAGTACCAGACCCCGCACTACGAGGACGCCAAGCTCGAGGCCGGCAAGGTCTACCGCGGCGTGATCGGGCTCGACGGCGGCTCGACGTCGTCCAAGTGCGTGCTGATCGACCAGAACGAGAACATCCTCAAGAAGGTCTACGTCCTGTCGAAGGGCAACCCGATCGCCGACATGCGCGAGATGTTCGCGGAGATGCGGCAGTGGGCGGCCGACCAGGGCGCGACGATCGAGGTCACCGGCTTCGGCGTCACCGGCTACGCCGGCGACGTGCTCGAGAAGTCGCTGGGCGCCGACGCCAACATCGTCGAGACCGTCGCCCACATGATGAGCGCCAAGCGCTGGTTCCCCAACGTCGACGTCATCTGCGACATCGGCGGGCAGGACATCAAGGTGATGTTCATGCAGAACGGGGACGTGAAGAACTTCCGCCTGAGCAACAGCTGCTCGGCGGGCAACGGCATGCTGCTGCAGGCGATGGCCGACCAGTTCGGCCTGCCGGTCAAGCAGTACGCCGAGGTCGCGTTCCAGGCCCGGCTGGCGCCCAAGTTCAGCTACGGCTGCGCGGTCTTCCTCGACTCCGACCGCGTCAACTTCCAGAAGGAAGGCTACTCGCGCGAGGAGCTGCTCGCCGGCCTGGCGCTGGTGCTGCCCAAGAACGTCTGGCAGTACGTCGTCCAGATCCCGCGCATGGCCGAGCTGGGCCGGGTCTTCGTGCTGCAGGGCGGCACCCAGAAGAACCTGGCCGCGCTCAAGGCCCAGGTCGACTACATCGAGAAGCGGGTCCCCAACGCCGAGGTCTACCTCCACCCGCACTGCGGCGAGGCCGGCGCGATCGGCGCCGCCTTCGAGGCGCTGCGCGTCACCAAGCGCCGCGGCAAGACCACGTTCGTCGGGCTCGATCAGGCGATCGACATCCACTACACGTCGACCAACGACGAGAACACCCGCTGCAACTTCTGCCCGAACAACTGTTCGCGCACGTTCATCGACACCAAGACCCTCGACGGCAAGACCGCCCGCTACATCTCGGGCTTCTCGTGCGAGAAGGGCACCGTCGAGAACCTCGACGCCCTCAAGGCGCTCAACAAGGAGCGCCAGGGCCGCATGAAGAAGTTCCCCAACCTGGTCGACTACGAGGCCAAGCTGGCGTTCAAGAGCTTCTTCACCCCGGCGCCGATGCCGGCCGCCGGCGCGCCCAAGGCCGACGTCGCGGTCAAGCGCACGCTGACCGGCCGCGTGCTGCGCAAGGACATCGTCCGCCCGTTCGAGCGGTCGAGCCCCGAGGTCGCGGCCAAGCGCAAGGAGGCCCGGATCGGCATCCCGCGCGTGCTCAACCTGTGGTCGACCGGCCCGTTCTGGCGCGCCTACTTCGAGGCGATCGGCGTCGACTCGCGCAACATCGTCTTCTCCGACGAGACCAGCGAGGAGCTGTGGCAGGCCGGCTGCAAGTACGGCTCGGTCGACCCCTGCTACCCGTCGAAGGTGTGCCAGGCGCACATCCACAACCTGCTGTTCAAGCACCACGAGAAGAAGCCGCTCAACTACGTCTTCTTCCCGGCCATGACCCACGTGCCGACGTACAACGTCAACACGATGGACACGGCGTCGTGCCCGGTCGTGTCGGGCACGCCCAAGGTCATCCGCGCGGCCTTCACCAAGGAGACCGACTTCTTCGCCGAGCGCGGCATCAGCTACCTCGACACCGCGGTCACGCTCAACGAGCCGCTGATGTGCAAGAAGCAGATGTTCGCCGAGTGGGGCCCGCTCCTGGGCATCACCGAGGACGAGAACGACTTCGCGATCGACCAGGCCTTCGCCGCGCTCGACGAGTTCGACCGGCTGATGGAGGCCAAGGGCAAGGAGATGCTCGATCAGGTCACCGCGGAGAACCGCGTCGCGCTGCTGATGATCGGCCGCCCGTACCACAACGACCCGGGCATGAACCACGCCGTGCTCGAGGAGTTCCAGGCGCTGGGCTACCCGATCCTGTCGATGCGGTCGATCCCCAAGAACCGCGCGTACCTCGACCCGATCTTCGCCCAGGATCTCAAGCTCGGGCACATCGAGGACCCGCGCGACGTCTCCGACGTGTGGCCCGAGAACTACTCGGTCAACTCGGTGCAGAAGGTGTGGGCCGCCAAGTTCGCGGCGCGCCACCCCAACGTCGCGGTCATGGACCTGTCGTCGTTCAAGTGCGGCCACGACGCCCCGACCTACGGCCTGATCGACTCGATCATCGCCTCGGCCGGCAAGGCCTACTCGGCGCTGCACGACATCGACGCCAACAAGCCGTCGGGCTCGATCAAGATCCGCGTCAAGACCTACGCCCACACGCTGATGCTGTTGCGCGAGCGCCTCGAGGACCAGAGCGAGAAGCAGAAGGAGCTCGAGATCGGCGTCGCCAAGAAGCGGGTCGAGCTGCTCGAGAAGCTCCAGCAGCAGCTCGCCGGCATCGGCAAGGCCGACGCCAACGTCGACACCCAGCTCGCGATGCTCCGCGACCTGCTGGCCGCCTCGGCCACCAAGGGCAGCGGCAAGCGCGCCCCGCAGCTCGCCGTCCTGCGCTGAACTCCCGGGAGGGTCTGTCGCCAGACCCAGGTGGGGCTGGTGGCACACCGCGCCCCATGAACCAACAACATCGGACGGGATAGCCCCGCCGGGGGCCCCCACCCGAGACGATCTGAAGACCACTGGCTCCCGTGGGCCACCACCTCCCCGACATCTGTCCTTCGCGATCCCATCGCTGACTCACAAAGGAACTCGACCATGACCGCTACCCCCGGAAACAACGGCGCCAACACCGACGGCCTGTCGATCGACGCCATCGAGGCCGAGCTGGCCAAGTTCGAGGCCGAGGAGCGGGCCCGGCTCGGCCTGCCGACCCAGCACGCCAAGATGTGGATCGACGAGGTGCCGCGCGAGTTCACCGCGGCCCAGCGCGCCCACACGACGATCCTGGTCAGCGGCCTGACGATGGCCCACGACCTGTTCATCCAGTCGGCGCTGCGCGGCATCGGCTACAAGGTCATGGCGATGGACACGCCGGACAACGACGCCCTGCAGTACGGGCGCGAGTACGGCAACCGCGGCCAGTGCAACCCGACCTACTTCACGGTCGGCAACCTGGTGAAGTACCTCGACGGCCTGCGCGAGCAGGGCATGAAGACCGAGGACATCGTCAAGAACCACGTCTTCATCACCGCCGGCGCCTGCGGCCCGTGCCGGTTCGGCACCTACGTCACCGAGTACCGCAAGGCGCTCCGCGACTCGGGCTTCGACGGCTTCCGCGTGCTGCTGTTCCAGCAGACCGGCGGCCTCAAGCAGGCCACCGGCGACGAGCTGGGCCTGAAGATGGACCCGCAGTTCTTCTGGGGCGTCATCCGCGCCGTGCTGATCGGCGACGCGCTCAACGTGCTCGGCTACCGCATCCGCCCCTACGAGGTCGAGGCCGGCAGCACCGACCGCGCGCTCGAGCGGGCCAAGGGCCTCATCGCCAACGCGTTCGCCGCCAACACCTCGCTGCTCAAGGCGCTGTACCAGGCGCGGCAGATCATCGGCGCGGTCAAGGTCGACCGCACCAAGGTCAAGCCCAAGGTCGGCATCATCGGCGAGTTCTGGGCGATGACCACCGAGGGCGACGGCAACTACGGCCTGCAGCGCTTCCTCGAGGGCGAGGGCGCCGAGGTCGACATCCAGATCGTCACCGCCTGGCTGCTCTACATGGTGTGGCAGGGCAAGTACGACACCAAGAACCGCGCGACCCTGCGCGGCACCGACAAGAAGAAGGACGCCGCCGGCGGCTCGAAGTTCTCGCTCGAGGGCGTCGACGTCCGCAAGCGGATGGTGTCCTTGTGGGCCGGCGAGAAGGTGCTGCGCGGCATGTTCCAGGCGGTGGCCAACGGGCTCGGCCTGCACGACCACCACCTGTCGGACATGGACGCGATCGCCGACATCTCGCACGCGTTCTACGACAACAACCTCCGCGGCGGCGAAGGCCACATGGAGGTCGGCAAGCTGATCCAGAACGTCGCCTACTCGAAGGTCAACATGACCCTGTCGGTGAAGCCGTTCGGGTGCATGCCGAGCTCGTCGGTGTCCGACGGCATCCAGTCGTTCATCACCGAGCTGTACCCGCAGGCGATCTTCCTGCCGATCGAGACCAACGGCGACGGCGCCGTCAACGTGTACTCGCGCGTGCAGATGCAGCTGTTCAAGGCCAAGCAGGCGGCGCAGAAGGAGGTCGACAAGGCCCTCGCCGACGTCGGCATGACCATGGACGAGGTCCGCGCGTACCTGGCCAAGCACCCCGAGCTGACCCACGCGTTCCACAAGAGCCCGCACAAGTCGGGCTCGACCACCGCCGACCTGGTCTACGAGGTGGGCGCCAAGCGCAACAAGCTGGCGTACCTCAAGAACCGCGTCGTCGAGGTCGTGACCCGCGCCCACAGCAAGGCCGAGCACGCCGCCCACGAGCACGTGCTGGCGATCGCCAAGAAGGCGGCGGCCAAGACCACCAAGAAGAACTCGGTGGTGTCGGTCGCCCCCGAGGTCGACGACGGCTCGATCGACGCGCGCCCCGCCATCCCGGCCGGCCGCAAGTCGCTGAACGTCATCAACTAGTTGGCGCGTATTTTCTTGCTGTGACGGCCCTGGGACTGTCGATGGTGTAGGCTCGTGGTAGTTAGGGAACTGTCCATGGCGAAGAAACGTTCTCACCGACAACCGAGCGCGGCGGGTAGGCACGGTGTGCAGCCCACTGTCGTGGTTCAGGGCGACGGCAGGGCCTTGGTGACCGTCGACCTTGCTCAGGCGGACTTGCCTGAGCTGAGCTTCTACGCCAACGCCCTCACGACCACGCGGTTCGACCATGTGGTGTCATACTATTTTGGGCAGATGGCTCAATTCGCGTCGGAGCAGCCGCTTTCTGCGATTGTGCGAGTCGATGTTCCGGTCTTCGCGATGGGGGAGGTGGTGAAAAGCTTCGCGCCGCTTCGGGACCGTGTGGCACAACTTGACGCGTCCAACCCCCCTGTTGCGCCAGTCAGCAGTGCAGCCAAGACGGCATTCGCCTATCCCGCGCAGGCGGTTGGACTCCTCGTGAACGATCACATGACAGTGATCGATTTCTATCAACTAGTCCCAGTGCGCGGGGGAATCTTCGAGCTGACCGCGGCGATTCGCATCACCGGAATGCCGCAGCTTGCTGTGGCATTCATAAATCAGTCCGATAAGTTGGCAGAGGCGTAGCCATGCGTATCGACGTCGCGGGCGAATTTCTGTTGCCGGTCAAGCATGGGAAGCGCATTGCCAGGAAGGCTGGTATCGGGACAGCGACGACAGTATTCGTGGCGACCTTGTCTTCTAACGCAAGTGCATACGTTGTCCCTACGCGGACGATCCAAGGCACCGGCGGGTCTGCGCAGTTGGTTGCCCATCCTGTCAGCACGCCTAGTGTGGTGTTGTCGCCGCGCCAAGACTCGCAGCGAGTCGCCAATACCTTCTCAAAGGCCCGTGCTCGCATCGAACGTGTCGCCCGTCTCGCCTCCGGGTGGGATGGGGCTGGAAGCGAGGGCCCGTCTCCTGTGTCCCACGCTGCAGCGCGGGAAATCGTGGCGCTGTTCGAGCAAGAGTCGGCGGGCTTCATGATCGATCGCGAGCCCCAGGTGGTTCCGCGTCCCTCTGGCGGGTTTCAGTTTGAGTGGCACCACAATACCCGAGAGCTGCACGTCGGCTTCGATGACGGGGGCTCGTTGGAGATTCTGGAAGTTGCTCCCGGGCGCGAGGAGGAAATTCTTGGTGGCTTGGAGCGGCTTACGGAGGCTATTCGCTGGTTGCTTGAGGGTTAGGGCGCATGGCGGAGGCAATCGGGAACGATGATCTGTTGCGTCGCTACATCAATCCCGAATACTTCAATGAAGACGGGACAATTAGCTCGCAGGCATTTCAAACAACGGACATGTCGGTCGACTTGTGTCGTCTGCGCTCGTTGGCCGAATCGATAGCTGCGTCCCGTCCGGGGTGGGGGCAGTCGGAGTTCGCTGCAGGTGCGGCGTTCTCGCTCGGCCTCTCGGTCGTCCATTCTCCCGTTGACTCTGAGGACGGACTCCCCGCCAACCCGGCGCATTGTCACATCCCAGGGAAGACGACACGAACGCAGGCCAAGCGACTGCGCGACGCGGCTAAGTGCGTGTTCCGTCCGTGATTCTGCAAGTCGCTTCGCTAACGGGGGAGTCGTGCCACAGTGGCGGCGATGAGCTCGCTCGCTGAGTTTCCGATCACGCAGAAGTGGCCGCCCCAGCACCCCGACCGGCTGCAGCTGTACTCGCTGCCGACGCCCAACGGGTTGAAGGTGTCGATCATGCTCGAGGAGATCGGGCTGCCGTACGAGCTGCACCGCGTTAGTTTCGACGCTGGCGATCAGTTCTCGCCGGCGTTCCTGTCGCTCAACCCCAACAACAAGATCCCGGCGATCCTCGACCCCGACGGGCCGGGCGGCAAGCCGCTGGGGCTGTTCGAGTCGGGCGCGATCTTGATCTACCTGGCCGAGAAGACCGGGCAGCTGCTGCCCGCCGATCCGGCGGCGCGCTACCAGACGCTGCAGTGGCTGATGTTCCAGATGGGCGGCATCGGGCCGATGTTCGGGCAGGTGGGCTTCTTCGTGAAGTTCGCCGGCAAGGCCTACGAGGACAAGCGCCCGCGCGACCGCTACGTCGACGAGAGCAAGCGGCTGCTCGGCGTGCTGGATCGCCACCTCGCCGATCGCGCGTGGATGATGGGCGACGCCTACACGATCGCCGACCTGGCGATCTGGCCGTGGGTCCGCGCGCTGCGCACCGGCTACCAGGCCGACGAGCTGGTCGGGCTGGCCAGCTTCGCCAACGTCGAGCGGGTGCTGGCCGCGTTCCTGGCGCGGCCGGCGGCGGTGCGGGCGATCCCGCCGGCGCCGAAGCCCGCGTGATGGCGACGCCGCCTTCGGTCGACGCGTGGCGCGCGGCCGGCACCTACGTGCGCTGGCGCGAGCACGCGATCTACGCGCGGGTCGACGGTCCGCGCGGCGCGCCGCCGCTGGTGCTGATCCACGGCTTCCCGACCGCGTCGTGGGACTGGTGGCCGCTGTGGGACGCGCTGGCGGCCGACTACCGCGTCGTCGCGTGCGACCTGCTCGGGCTCGGCCTGTCGGCCAAGCCGCGCGGCCGGTACTCGGTGATGACCCAGGCCGATCTCGTCGAGGCGGTGGCGGCGTGGGCCGGCGTCACGCGGGCCGCGGTGCTGGCCCACGACTACGGCGACACCGTCGCCCAGGAGCTGCTGGCGCGCCAGCGCGAGGGCGGCCCGCTGCGGCTGACCGGCGTGGCGTTCCTCAACGGCGGGCTGTTCCCCGAGGCCCACCGCGCGCGGCCGATCCAGAAGCTGCTGGCGTCGCCGCTCGGGCCGCTGGTGGCGCGGCTGTCGAGCCACCGCACGTTCGTGCGCTCGATGCGGGCGATCGCCGGCGACCGCCCGCCCAGCGACGCCGAGCTCGACGTGCTGTGGCAGCTGGCGTCGCGCGCCGGCGGGCTGCGGGCGATGCCCGGCCTGCTCGGCTACCTCGACGAGCGCCGCCGCCACCGCGCCCGCTGGGTCGGCGCGCTGGTCGACAGCCCGGTGCCGCTGCGGCTGGTCGATGGCCTCGCCGATCCGGTGTCGGGGGCGCACATGGCGGCGCGCTACCGCGAGGTGGTGCCGCGCGCCGACGTGGTCGAGCTGCCGGGCGTCGGCCACTACCCGCAGCTCGAGGCGCCGGCCGCGGTGCTGGCGGCGGTCGCGCCATTCCTCGCGACCTGCGCTACAACCCCGCCATGAGCGTCCTCGATCGTGTGCGCGCCGCCGGCTGGCGGGCGCTGTCCGGCAACGGCGCGGTGGCCGAGAAGGCCCGCGCCCTCAACGAGCGGCTGGGCCGGCCGCTGGCCTCGCCGGAGGAGCTGGCCGATCGCAAGGCCTTCGCCGACGGCTACACCACGACCTCGGCGGCGGCGCCGTCGGGCCGCCCGCCCGCGGCCCCGGCCAGCGCGGCCCGCGAGGCGGCGCCGGTGATCGTGTACTTCCTCGACAAGCAGAAGCGCGACGTGCCGCGGCTGACCGAGATCCTCGACACCCAGCACATCCCGTACAAGACGATGAGCCTGGAGGAGGATCCCGCCGCGCTGGCCGCGGTGCGCCGCGACAGCGGCGGCTACCGCCTGCCGGTGGTGTTCATCGCCGGCGACTGCGTCGGCGGCCGGGTCGAGCTGGTCAACCTGGCGGCGTCCGGCGAGCTGAAGAAGAAGGTCTTCGGCTGATCGCGATGGTGCTTGCCGGGGGTCGTCGCCGCCACTATGGTGCGGGCCGATGCCGACCCCGCTCTCGTCGATGAAGCTGCCCAAGGACCTGGCCGCCAAGGTCAAGACCTCGGTGATGACCGCCCTCGATCGCGCCGACGAGCTCGGCGGCGATCTGCGCGACTACCTGCAGGAGCGCTGGCAGCGCGATCCGCGGATCGCCAAGCTCAAGGCGCGGTTCGGCGGCGCGGCCCCGGCCGTCGCCAAGCCGGTGCCGGCGGCGGTGGCCAACGCGATCGAGATCGCGGCGACCACGCCGCCCCCGGCCAAGTCCGACGCGCTCGGCAACCCCGCCATCAAGGCGCAGATCTACGGCAAGAACAGCTGCCCGTGGACCGGGCGCGCGATGACGGTGCTCGAGAAGCACAAGGTCGACTACGACTTCGTCGATCTCGAGCAGCCCGAGCACGAGGCGCTGCACCTGCGGCTCAGCACCGAGACCAAGCAGCAGACCGTGCCGTACGTCTACCTGCGCGGCCAGTTCATCGGCGGCTACAACGCGCTGGCCGAGGTCGAGCGGCTGGGGCAGCTCGAGGTGGCGCTGCTGAGCGCCGACGAGCGCGCGGCGCTGCCGGCGCACCAGCGCGGCGTCGAGATCGTCGCCCGGCCGAACACCGACGAGGTGGCGCCGGCCGAGACCGATCCCACGCCGGCCGAGTGATCGCGGCCGTCGCTCACAGCGGGTAGACGGTGAAGACCGCGGCGCCGACGAACGAGACGTCGTCGGTGGGCTGGGTGCCCGAGGCGCTGGTCTCGACCGCGGCGCCCTGGTCGACGTAGGGCTGGAGGTCGACGCCGTCGTCGATCGCGAAGCGCAGCGTCGTGACCGCGCCCGGCGCCGCGGCGTGGGCGATCCGCACCCGCGGCAGCGTCGAGCCGTCCCGGGTGCTGCGCACGAACACCTCGACCGAATCGACGAACGCCCAGTCGTCGACGTCGCCGGCGGGGCGGGCGGTGGCGGTGACGTCGAGCGTCAGCGACGCCAGCGCGATCCGATCGATCGGGCCGGTGTCGTGCTGCCGGATCGCGGCCTCGAGATCGAGGCTGAGCGGCAACGGGAACAGCGCGGCCAGCGGCGTCGGGATGCCCGAGCCCTGGACCTGCTGCTCGCGGATCGGCTGATCGACGTCGAACGCGGCCAGGTCACAGGCGGGCAGCAGCAGCGGGGACAGCACCACGAGGAGGCGAGGCGAGGGCGTCATCCCTCCAGTGTGCGTCAGCCGCGGCGGACGTCGCGTGAGGTGCGGGTGAGGCGGCGGCGTCGACGTGGGACGAGCGCGATCGCGATCACCAGCGCCGGCCACGGCGCGGGCGCGCCGCCGGCGTCGCAGCACCCACCGCCGCCGTCGTCGCCGCCGGCGCCGGCGTCGAGGCCGGCGTCGACGGGCAGGCCGCCGTCGGGGCCGGGCGGGGCGGTGCGGCGCCACAGCGCCGAGACGTAGGCGCCGGCGCCGAAGCCGGCCATCGGCACCTCGCCGAGGTAGTCGCCGGTGTCGCGGTGGTAGTTCTCGGGGATGAGGTCGTAGTTGAGGCGGGCCTGGGCGGTGACCCACGCGACCAGCGGGTCGGCGCGATCGGCGCGGCCGGCGGCGCGCCACGCGTCGGCCAGCCACATGTCGACCGCGATCCACTCGCGCCGGTCGTACTCGCCGCCGTCGTCGTTGCGGTGGATGCCGTGGCCGCTGGGCACGGCCAGGCCCTGGCGCCACGCCTCGAGCGTGCCGATCGCGACGTCGCCGTCGGGCGGCACCAGCCCCCAGCGCAGGAAGCCGACCGCGGCGGCGTCGAGGTTGGCGCTGGTCTGCTCGAGGCTGGCGCGGATCAGCCGGCCCGGCGTGATCAGCGCGGCGTTGGCGGCGGCGGTCAGCGCGTCGGCGGCGGCGCGGTAGCGGCTGGCGTCGGCGCCGCGGCCGATCCGATCGGCCAGCCGCGCGGTGGCGCGCAGGCCGAGCACGCTGGTGGCCTGGGTGAACGCCCAGTGCTGGCGGCCGCCGTCGTACCAGTGGCTCTCCCAGATCGACGAGTCGGCGCGGATCAGGCCGGCGGCGGGGCCGCCGGGCTCGACCAGCCCGACCAGCACGTCGGCGGTGCGGGTGAACAGCGCGTCGGCGTGAGTGGTGACGAACGCGGTGTCGCCGGTGGCGTCGACGTAGTCGGCGACGTTGGCCAGCGCTAGGCCGAAGCCGTCGAACTCGACGTTGGGGCCGCGGCCGTCGCTGTCGGACTCCTCGCTGCCGTCGCCGAAGTAGCGCACGACGCTGAGCGCGTAGGGCGCGCCGACCCACGGCCCGCCGTCGCGATCGCAGCAGACGTAGTCGCCGACCCGCGCGCCCATCCAGAACGCGAGGCCGGCCTTGGCCTCGTCGGTGAGGCCGGCCTCGATCAGCGCGGCGGTGGCGAACGCCTGGTCGCGGACCCAGGCGATGTTCCACATGCCCGGGGGCAGGGACGCCATGATCGCGCCGTGGCCGCGGCCGGGCTCGCGGATCTGCGCCATCCGCAGCACCGCCAGCTGGCGATCGTAGACCTGCTGCTCGTCGGCGCTGAGCCCGGCCGGGCTGCGGGTGCGGGCGAAGAACCCGGCCCAGTCGCCGCGGGCGCGGCTGAGCAGCTCGTCGGGCGTGGTCCCGGCGGCGGCCACCGCGGCGTCGAGCGCCGCGCGATCGCCGCCGGCGTCGAAGCCGAGCACGACCGCGAACCGCCGGCTGGCGCCGGGCGCCAGGCCGGAGACGTCCCACTCGAAGCCGGGCACGGCGTCGTCGCGCACGCCGCTGTCGACGCTGTCGACCAGGTGGCCGCCGGCGTTGACCAGCAGGTACGGGTTGTCGGGCGACGCGGCGTGGTGCGTCGGCGCCGGCTGCGGCGCGTGCAAGAGCAGGCCGCGCGCGCCGCGCTCCTCGAACGCGCCGCTGGTCCAGGTGATGCGCTCGCCGATCGTGCCGTCGCCGGTGCCGGCGCGCAGGTTGGCCAGCCAGAACACCGCGGCGTCGGCGGCCGGCGTCGCGCCGACGTTGGTCACCTCGATCACCGCGACCACCACCGGCGCGGTGGTCGCGAACGGCGCGAAGAAGTACTGGGTCGCGCGCAGGTCGCCGTGGCGCTGCACGACGCGGGCGATGCCGGCGCGATCGTCCCAGCCGGCGCTCTCGGGCGCGCGCTCGGTGAGCCACACGTTCTGCCCGCCGGACCGCAGCCCGAAGTAGGCGTCGTAGGCGAGCTCGCGGGTGGCGGTGGCGGCGTCCTTGCGCTGGTAGACGTGCTCGCGGAAGCTGGTCAGCCGGCGGCGGTTGACGTCGTAGGCGGCCGACGCGACGCCGTTGGTCCACGGCAGCACGGTCCACGAGGCGTGCGGCGCGACCTGGGCCCGGGCCGGGGCCGGGGCGGCCAGGGTTGCGAACGTGAACAACAGGCCGAGCCAGCGCATCGTCGCCGGCGTCGAGCACGATTCATACCGGCGACGGGCGCGTCCAACTACGCGACGCGCCGCGGTCCCAGCGCCGGTGGTGTTGCCTTCGGCAACGCGGCGCATGGGGCTCAATTGCCGCAGCGGGAGGCCTGGTCGAGCGTCGCGGCGTCGAGGACGCACTGCCGGTCCTTGTCCGGCCAGTCCTCCTTGGCGCACTGGGCCAGGAACTGCTCGAGGAACGCCGGCAGGTTGGCCTTGATGTCGTCGATCTTGGCCTGCTGCTCGTCCGGCGACAGGTTGGCGAGCTGCTTCTCGGCCTCGGTGGCGATCAGCTCGACCGCCTTCTCGGCGACCTTCTCGCAGGTGATCGCGTGGCCGGCGGCCGCGACCGGCGGGGTCGGCTCGTCGTCGCCGGTCGGGTCGGGATCGTCGTCGCCGGGCTGATCGGCGGTCGGCATCGTCGGCGCCTGGTCGGGGTTGGTCTCGGCGACCGGCACCGAGCCCTGGTAGTCGATCTCCGACGCGGCGTCGTTGGTGAGGTGCGGCTCGAGCAGCTTCTCCCACGCGCGGCGGGTCTTGCTGTACTCCTCGCTGCAGCGCTGGGCGCGGGCCTCGGGCAGGTTGCCCGAGCTGACGAAGCCGGCGTACTTGGCGGGATCCGAGCCGTAGATCATGCACAGGATGTTGTAGAAGCGCTGGCCCTCGAAGGCGTGCTCGTCCCAGAACGGCGTCTCGTTGCCGGCCTTCTGCTGGAGCTGGAACCAGTACGCGCCCGACAGCGCCATGCCGACGCCGTCGTCGCCGGCCGCCATCAGGATCAGCGTCGCCAGCTGATCGACCGCGTCCTCTTCGCGGCCGACCGTCGGCAGGTCGAGCTGGTGGATCAGCGCGTGGCCGCTCTCGTGGTAGAAGCTGAAGATCGTCGCGCCGATGACCGCCTGGCCGAGCTGGTCGTCGTTCTGCGCGGTCGGCTTGAAGACGTCGACGAAGTAGCTGAGCAGCTCGTAGCAGACGATGATGCGGTTGTTGTTGGGGTCGTAGAACGCGTTGACGGTGTCGCAGTCGACCAGCTGGATGTCGATCGTGCGCGGCAGCCGGACGGTCTTGTTGAGGCCCTCGGCCACCAGCTCGAAGACGTGGTTCTCCTCGAGCACGGCGCGGAACTGCTCGTGCATCGGGTTCTTCGACGGCGCGTAGGCGACGCGGAAGCCGGTCTGCTTGACGCCGGCGAAGCCGCGCACCGCCATCGTCGGCAGGCCGGCCTTGGTGATCGACGCCGGGTCGACCTTGGCGCCGTCGGCCGGCGGCGTCGCGGCCGCGCCGGGCGCGCCAGCCGCGCCGTCGGCGGGGGCGGGCGCGGCGGCGAGCTTGGCCAGCTCGTCGCCCGCGGCGGCGCCAAAGTTCGACGCCAGCGGCGGCGGCGCGGTGTCGGCGCCCTTGGGCTTGGTCGCGGTCGCCGCCGAGGCGGAGCCCGAGCCGGCGGCGGGATCGGCGCTGCCGCTGCCGGCCGCCGAGCCGCTGCCCGCGGCCCACGGATCGGCCTTGGCCTTGGGCTTGTCGTTCTTCTTGCAGGCGCCGGTGGCGACCAGCGCGACCACGGTACAGACCAGACCGAACGTACGCAGCATCTGCCGATGGTATCGCAGCTCGCAGGCGCTGCGGCGATCGACCTGCCGCCACCTGGGCTTTGCGAAGCCCCTCCGTTCAATACGCGTCGAAGGCGACCTCGCGGGCGGTGCCGATGGCGGCGCGCGCGAAGTCGGCGCGGGCGGTGGCCGCGGTGGTCACCGCGACGGTCACCAGCTCGTCGGGGCGGAGGTGGCGGCGGGCGGCGGCGCGGACGTCGGCGACCGACAGCTGCGCGACCCGGGTCGGCAGCGCGGCGGTGTAGCCGATCGGCAGCCCGAACAGCGCGTCGCGCATCGCCAGCTGCATCCGCTGGCGCGCGGTCGCGAGGTGGAAGGGCAGGGAGCCGACCAGGTACGAGCGGGTGAGCGTGAGCTCCTCGTCGGAGAGCCCGCCCTCGGCGAGCGCCGCGAAGAGGTCGTGGGTCAGCCGGCTGGCGGCGCCGGCGACGTCGATCGCGGTGGCCATCCACATCTCGAACCAGTGGCGGCCGCGCGAGCGCCGCAGCGCGCAGCCGGCGCCGTAGCTCCAGCCGCGCTTGACGCGGATCTCTTGCATCAGCCGCGCCGAGAACATCCCGCCGAAGCCGGTCTCGAGCGCCAGCATCGCCGCGGTGTCGTCGTCGCCGAACCGCGGGCCGAGGTGGCCGAAGCGCAGCTGCGCCTGGGTGCGCTCGGCCTTGTCGACGACCACCAGCCGCGGCTCGCGGCGCGGCGGCGGGGCGCTGAGATCGACCGCCGGCGGCGCGGCGTCGCGCGGCAGCCGCGCCACCAGGTCGGCGGCGACGCGCTCGGCGGTGGCGGCGTCGACGTCGCCGGCGATGCCGATCAGCAGGTTGCCGGCGACCACCTCGGCGCGCCACAGCGCCGCGGCGCTGCCGCGGTCGAGCGCGGCCAGCGACGCCTCGGTGCCGAGCGCGGTCCGGGCGTACGGGTGGCCGGGGCACACCTCGCGATCGAACCAGCGGGTGGCCAGCGCGCCGTCGTCGTCGCGGACCTCGTCGAGCACCTGCGGCGTCTCGCGGGTCAGGCGCGCGTGCTCGTCCTCGTCGAAGCGCGGCGCCGCCAGCACGTCGGCCAGGAGCGCGACCACCGGCGCCAGGTTGCGCGTCAGGCACAGCGCCGACAGCGTCACCGCGTCGCGGCCGACCGTGACCTCGATCGCCGCGCCCAGGCCATCGAGCGCCTCGTCGAAGCGCGCGCGATCGCGATCGCCGGCGCCGCGGCGCGCCAGCAGCGCGGCGTGGCGGTGCAGGCCCTCGCGGCCCAGCGGATCGGCGGCGGCGCCGCCGAGGATGGCGACGTCGATCCACACCAGCGGGGCGTCGCTGGCCGGCTCGACGATCACCCGGGCGCCGCCGAGATCGCCGATCACGCGTCACCGCCGTCGTCGTGCTCGCCGTCGTCGTGCTCGCCGTCGTCGCCGTCGCCGTCGTCGTCGCCGTCGGGCTCGGCGACGATGACGGTCCGGGCCTCGGGCACCAGGTAGGTGCGGATCACCCGGACGACGTCGTCGGGGGTGACCGCGGCCAGCCGCGCGCCGAGCTCGGCCAGCGAGCGGAAGTCGCCGAGCGCGGTCTCGTGGTGGCCGAGCGCCTCGGCCTTGCCGTCGGCGTCGATCAGCTGCGCCCAGAAGTCGGTCTCGGTGAGGTTCTTGGCCTTGGCCACCTCGGCGTCGCCGACGCCGTCGGCCACCACCGCCGCGATCACCTGATCGAGCTCGGCGATCACCTCGGCGGCGGTGTGGCCGCGGGTGCAGGTCATCGCGACCCGGTACAGCGACGGATCGCGGAACGGCGTGAGCTGGATGTCGACGGTCGAGGCCAGCTCGCGCTCGATCACCAGCCGGCGGTGCAGCCGCGCCGACGGGCTGCCGGCCAAGAGCGTCGTCGTCAGCTCGAGCGGCGCCCAGTCGGGGTGGGCCTGGCCGACCGCGCGCCAGCCCAGCAGCACGCGATCGCTGGCGATCGGCCGCGGCGCCGCCTTGTAGCGCGCGGCGCGCTGCGGCGGCTCGATCACCTCGACCGGCGGCGGCAGCGCGGCCGGGGCCATCGCGCCGTAGGCGTCGACGATCCGCGTCAGCAGATCGTGCTCGTCGATCGCCCCGACGACGACCAGCGTCGCGTTGTTGGGCGCGTACCAGGTCCGGTAGAAGCGGCGGATGTCGTCGAGGCCGACCGCGCGGATGTCGGCCATCCAGCCGATCGTCGGCCAGCGGTACGGGTGGACGTCGAACGCGGTGGCCATCAGCTGCTCGTCGAGCCAGCCGTCGACGTCGTCCTCGACGCGCTCGCGCCGCTCGTTGGTGACGACGTCGCGCTCGGGCTCGACCGTCGACGGCTCGAGCACCAGCGCGTGCATGCGCTCGCTCTCGAGGCGGATCGCCAGCGGCAGCTCGTGGGCCGGCACGCTCAGCCGGTAGTGGGTCCAGTCGACCCAGGTCGCGGCGTTGGACTCGCCGCCGGTGGCCTCGACGACGCGATCGAACTCGCCCGGCGCCAGGCTCTGGGTCTGGCTGAACATCAGGTGCTCGAACAGGTGGGCCAGGCCGGTCTTGCCCGGCTCCTCGTGGCGCGAGCCGACGCGGAACCACGTCTGGTACGAGACGATCGGCGCGCTGGGATCGATCGCGCACACCACGCCCAGGCCGTTGCCGAGGCGCCAGCGGCGCACGGCGAGCTTGCCGATCGCCCCTTCGGCCTCGAGCGTCACGCCGGCGGGTGCCGTTGCCATCGCACGGTTCTACCAGGCTGGCGGCGATCCGCATCGTCGCGGCTGCGCGAAACGCGCGCGATCGTCACGGGCCGCGGTGCGTGATGGTCAGCTCGGCGGTCGCGCCGAGCGCGCGCTCGCCCGCGACCAGCTGGCTCGGCGTGATCACGCCGGCGGCGTCGAGCGCGCCGGTGGCCAGCGCGCGCGCCAGCCGGCTGGCCAGCGCCGCGGTGGTGGCGTAGACGTCGCTGCCGGTGACGGTGACCGTGGCGGTGGCGGCGTCGCGGCGCGCGGTGGCGGTGACCGCGAACCGCACGTCGGCGTGCTCGGCGTCGGCGGGCGCGCGGCCCGGATCGACCAGCGCCAGCGCGGTGGCGGCGGCGCTCGGCAGCCAGCGCAACAGCGGCGCCGCGGCGCCGATCGCGCGGTCGAGCCACGGCGCGCCGGTGGGCGCGACGAAGGTGTCGACGCGATCGACCGCCCACTTGCGCGGCACGGTGACCGCCTCGACGGTGCCCAGCGGTCGGGCCCGGCGCCAGCCCAGCTCGCCGAAGTCGAGGGTCTGGCCGCGCGCGGTGGCGGCGATCGGATCCCACCGGCCGCGGCGCCACGCCAGGCCGGGGCCGGTCAGCGCCGCGACCAGCGAGCGGCCCATGCCGGTGGCGAAGCGCGCGCCGTCGAACGCGTAGCCGATCTCGATCGCGGTCAGCGGCCCGTGGTCGCCGTCCCCGGCCGCGTCGCTGACGCGGCTGGCGGCCCAGTCGGCGGCCCAGTCGCCGAGCGCGCCCAGCGCGCCGACGCCGCTGATCATGCAGCGGCCGCGGCGGCGCGCGGCCGACTCGTGCTCCTCGTAGAGCGCGCGGACGAAGCCCGGCTCGACCGCGAGGTCGAGGTAGTGCGCGTCGGCGGCCAGCGCCGCGGCCGCGACCGCCGCGCCGATCGCGGTGTAGGGCCCGGCCGCGCCGATCACGCAGGTCGCGTCGGCGAACGCGCGGGCCAGCGCCGCGGCGTCGTGGACCGGCGCCACCGCGACGTCGGCGGGCAGGAGGCCGACCTGATCGGCGGCGGCGATCAGCTGCGGGCGATCGCGCCCGACCAGCCGCACGTCGGCCCCGTGCTCGAGCAGATCGGCGACGATGCGCAGGCCGATCGTGCCGCTGGCGCCGTAGACGACGATCACGGCAGCACGAACCCCAGCGCCACCCGCAGCGTGTGGCTCTGGCGGGTGTAGTCGCCGGCCGCCGTGCTGGTGCCGTAGCCGGCGCGCACCGCGGCGCAGGCCGGCAGGTCGTAGTCGAACGCGGCGTCGGTGCACGCGATCATCGCCAGCGGATCGTAGTCGCCGCCACCGCCGGTCACCGGCAGCTGCCAGTCGAAGCGGTAGCCCAGCTGCAAGGTCCAGCGATCGACGCGCAGCTGGGCGCCGAGCGCGGCCGTGAGCTGCCGCCCCCACGGCGCGCGCGCCGAGATGCGCTGATCGGTCACCGCGCCGGTGTCGAAGCCGAGGCGCGCGCCGCCGCGCCAGCGCTGGCCGCGGTCGGGTTGCTCGGCGCCCAGCTCGACGGCGATGGTGTCGGTGACGCCGGTGGGCCGCACGTCGATCTCTGGCACGTCGGTGCCGGCCAGCTCGGCGCCGAACACCCGCACGTCGACCGGCTCGGTGCGGGACAGGCGCCGCATGCGCAGCTCGGCGGTGAGCTCCCACGCGCGCGCCAGCGGGGCGCGGCCGCCGAAGCGGATCACCTGGGGCAGCCGCTGGTAGACGACGGCCTGGCCGTGCAGCGTCGCGCCGCCGTCGCGCGGCGCCTGCACGATCGTCGCGTCGCCGATCATCGTGAACCGCCCCAGCTGCCACGGCCGCTCGACGCTGAGCCCCAGCCACACGCCGCCGGGCAGGCGCGCCAGCACGCCCACCGCGTAGAGCAGGTTGTCGGTGGTCGGCAGCGACGACGGCTCGACGTCGACGCGCCACAGCTCGCGGGCCTGCGGGTTCTCGAGGCCGCACGGCGCGCCGCCGCAGTCGCTGTCGACGCCGCGGGCCGGATCGTGGCCGGCGGCCAGCGCGGTGTCGCGCGCGTAGGTGACGACCTGGCGGCGGCCGGCCAGCGTGCCCGACAGCCCGAGGTACACCCGGCTGGTGATGCTGAAGCCGCCGGCCAGCGTCGCCCAGTCGATGCGGCGGGTGCGGCTGCCGCGGGTCTGATCCGCGACCGCGGGGTCGTCGATCGTCTCGTCGGGCGGGCGCAGCGAGGCGAGCAGCGCCACCATCCGCCGCGGCGACGCGACGGTGAACCCCGCCGTGACGCCGGCCCCGATCGTCGCGTCGGTGATCGCCGGGCCCGCGCCGCGCGCGCCGGTCGCCGGATCGACGACCTGGCGATCGATGCCGACGCGATCGTACGAGACCGTCGAGATCGCGAAGACGTGCCAGCCCGGCACCAGCCGCAACAGCGCCGCCGGGTTGGCGGTGGCGTTGGCGGGGTCGGCGCCGGTGACGCCGGCGAACACCGCGCCGTCGGTCGCCGGATCGTCGGCGGGCGACGCCCGGACCACCGTGGCCGTGGCGGCGATCGCCAGGGCGGCAGGCCAGGGCATTCGGCGCACCGCGGCACGGTAGCACCGTCCGTGCTGGTATGCTGCGCGCGTGCCGAAGTCCTTCGCGATCATCGTCGCTGCGCTGGCCCTGGTGCTGGGCGGCTGCGAGAAGACCAACCACGCCTCGATCGACAAGTGGCAGACCTCGAAGAAGGGCCTGCCGAAGCTGAAGTCGGCGCTCAAGAGCGGCTCGCTCGACCCGGACCTGTCGGCCCACGCCGCCGAGACCCTGTACAAGCGGGGCAACGATCAAGACGTCAAGGCGGCGCTCGAGGCGATGGCCCCCAACCGCCGCGACAAGGTGCTGGCCAAGCTGGCGCCGCGGCTGTGGGCGGTGGCGCGGATCGAGGGCGAGATGGCCAAGCCGACGCCGCTGCAGGAGATCGGCAAGGACGCGCTGTTCGAGATCCGGCAGTTCGCCGACGCCGAGACCAAGGCGGTGATCGACGGCTACCTCACCGACTGGCTGACCGGCGGCTACTACGAGGGGCGGGCGGCGGTGGGCCGGTTCCAGGGGGCCACGGTCATGCGCGCGCTCGGCCCCAAGGCCGGCGAGCGGCTGATCGCCGAGGCCAACCGGCTGATCGCGTCGCCCGACAAGGACGGCCGCCGTCGCAAGATCGGCGACAAGCTGCTGCTCGGCCTCGCGGTGTCGGGCTCGCCCGACGCGGTCAAGCTGGTCATCGAGATCGCGATGATGGATCGCGGCGACGCCACGCTGACCGAGCGCGCGATGGATCAGCTCTACACCGCGTTCATCGATCCGGGTGGCCTGTTCCCGGCGGTCGAGCCGGCGGCGCTGGCCGGCAGCCTCGATCGCCTCGGGGCGATCGCCCGCGACGACAGCAAGACCGCGCGGGTCGCCAACGACGCGGTCGAGCTGATCCGCGTCGCCGGGCCGCCGGGCTGCCTCGACCCGCTGCTGGCGATGGTGAACCAGGCCCACCACGACCCGCGGTTCCGCTGGGTCGGCGCCAACAACGCGATCCGCTGCGGCGGCGCCAAGGCGCTGACCGCGGTCGCGACCTCGCTGTCGACGAGCGATCCCTACGAGCAGAAGGTGCTGATCGGGGCCGTCGTCGCGCCGCTGGCGTCCTTGCCCGATCACGACGGGCTGGTGGCCGCGGCGCGCGACCTGACCGGCGACCGCAGCTGGGTCGCGCGGTGGATCGGCGTCGAGGCGCTGGCGGCGCTCGGCGCCAAGGCCGAGGCGGGGCGGCTGGCCGGGATGGCCGGCGACAAGGCCAAGCTGGCCGGGTACTGGGGCGACCAGTCGGGGGTGCCCAAGAAGGACCAGAAGCCGACGCCGACCCTGGGCCAGCGGGCGACCGAACTCGCCGCGACCCTGCGCTAAAGAGGCGGCGAAATAGCGCGCCCGGGGCCGACAAGTAGTATTGTCATTTCGGCCCTCCCGGGGAGCCACCCGATCGAGCAGTCATCGATCCGGATACGCAGGAGCTACGCGCGCGATGGACCAGAGCAAGAAGACGATGCGCCACTTTTACTGCCGGGACGTCCTCTGGGAGACGTTCGAGCAGATGGCGAACGACTTCGACTGCTCGATCGACTATTTGATCAACGAGTCGATGCGCTACTACGCGCGCTCGAAGAACTACCCGGCCGCCAACGCGCCGGGCGCGGGCGCCGGCGCCAGCGGCCAGCAGCCGATGGCCCCGGGCGCGACCAGCCCGCCGCCGTCGCGCCGGCCGCCGCCGGGCACCCAGCCGCCCGCCGTCGCCGCCCCGCCGATGGCGAGCCAGCCGCCGGCCGCGCGCCGCCCGGCGCCGCCGACCCCCGCCGGCCACATCGGCGCGGGCGGCATGGGCGCGATGGGCGCACGCCCGGGCCCGACCTCGAACTACGGCGCGCCGGCGCCGCAGCCGCCGCCACCCGCGCCGGCCCCCGCGCCGCCGATGATGGCCGGCCCGGCTGGCTCGACCTTGTTCCTGATGTTCAACGGCCAGCGCTACCCGGTGGCGAAGGACCAGTTCATCATCGGCCGCGGCTCGAAGACCAGCGACCTGGCGATCAAGGACGGCAACATCTCGCGCAAGCACGCGGCCGTCATCCGTCGCAACGGCACCTTCTACATCAAGGACCTCGGGTCGACCAACGGCATCGACTACAAGGGGATGCGCATCGACAACAAGCGCATCGACGAGGGCGACGTGTTCCACCTCTGCGACTACGAGCTGCGGTTCACCTACCGCGGCGAGTAGCCACCGGCGCGCCGACGGGCGCGAGGGCCAGCGCGAGGGCCGGTGCGGTGTCGCCGGCTACAGGTCGTCGAGGGTCGACAGCGCCCGCGGCGGCGCGGTGTCGGCCGGCACGCGCTCGGCCGCGATGACGCCGCGGCGATCGGTGTAGGTCGCCCACGCCGGGCCGGTGGCGCCGAGCACCACGACGTAGGGCTCCTCGCGCACCGGGCGATCGTCGTCGGGCTCGACGACGTCGAAGATGCGCCACTCGTCGGCGGTCGGCGGCGCGGTCGGCGGCGCGGCGGCGGCGGCGCGCACCGCGGGATCGCGGTCGCCGGAGGCGGCGGCGGCCAGCGCGGCGGTGACCGCCGCGCCGCCCGGTCGCTGACCCAGCGCCCGCGCGGCGTGGCCGCGGACCCACGGGCTGGGATCGCCGGCGAGCGCGGCGGTCAACGCGCCGACGGCGGCGGCCGGCAGCTCGGCCGTGCGGGCGCGCTCGCCCAGCGCCCACGCCGCGTTGCCGCGGACCATCGGCGAGGACGCTGACAGCAGCGTGGTGAGCTCGGCGAGCGCGTCGGCGCCGCCGATGCGGGCCAGCGCCGCGGTGGCGTTGATCGCCGTGCCCCAGCTCCCGTGCTGGGCGGCGCGCCGCAGCGCCGGCGCCGCGGCCTCGGTCGGCTGCGCGGCCAGCGCCCACGCGGCGGCGGCGGTCAGGCGATCGTCGTTGGCGTCGAGCGCGCCGACCAGCGCGGTCGCGACCGCGGCCGGCGGCGGGCCGTCGGCCAGCTCGCCCAGCGCCCAGGCCGCCGCGCGCTGCCGCTCGGGGACGCCGGTGGTCACCAGCTCGGCCAGCGGGCCGCGGGCCTCGCGATCGCCCATCGCGGCCAGCGCGGCGATCGCGGCCAGCGCCGGCTGCGGCGGGGCGGTGCGCGCCAGCTCGACGAGCACCTCGCGGGCGCGACGGTCGGGTTGATCGCGCAGCGCGGCGCCCCACGCGCGCAGCACGGCGGCCTGGGCCGGGCCCGGATGGCGGGCGATCGCCGCCAGGCGCGTCGCCGTCGCGGGATCGCCGGCGTAGGCCAGCGCGTCGGCGGCGGCGCGGGCCAGCACCGGATCGGGATCGGCCAGCGCGGTGATCAGCGCCGGGCTCTGCGCCGGGTCGCCGACCGCGCCGAGCGCGTCGATCGCCGCCCGCCGCAGCCGCGGCGAGCGCGGCGCCGCGGTCAACGCCGCCAGCGCGGCGCCGGCGCGGGTCGCGTGCAGCCGGCCGAGGTACTCGCACGCGAGCACCTGCACGTCCTCCTGATCGTCGCCGAGCCGCTCGATCAGTGCGTCGATCGCGCGGCGGTCGTTGCCGATCAGCGCCCCGAGCGCCCCCATCGCGACGACCCGCACCGCCGGATCGCCGTCGCGCACCAGGTCGAGCACCGGCACCAGCGCGCGGCTGTCGTTGGTGCGGGCCAGCGCGAGGACGATCCGCGCGACGCCCAGCCGCTTGCGATCGAGCTCGGCGAGGAGCGCGTCGGTCGCGCGCGCGTCGCCCAGCTCGGCCAGCAGATCGACCGCGGTGCCGGGATCGCCGGGCAGGCGGCCGTCGAGGTGATCGACCAGCGCCGGCACCGCCGCGGCGCCGGCGCGGCGCAGCGCCTCCTGCGCCACCGGCCGCGCCGACGGATCGACCAGGCTCGCGACCAGCGCGCGGACCGCGCGATCGGCGGCGTCGCGATCGCCCTTGGCGGCGATCTGCCCGAGCGCGTAGCCGGCGGGCGCGGCGGTGTCGCCGCCGGCGCGCAGCAGGCGGATGAGGTCATCGGTGGCGTCGGCGGCGCCGAGATCGCCGAGCGCGGCCACGGCGAGGTTGCGCACGTCGGGCTGCGGATCGCGCAGCATCCGGGTCAGCGCGGTGATCGCGGCGGGATCGCCCAGCTTGCCGGCGGTGACCACCGCGGCCTTGCGCACCTCGACGTTGCCGTCGCCGAACGCCGCCACCACCGCGACGACGGCGCGGCGATCGCCGATGCCACGCAGCGCCTCGATCGCGGCCCGGCGGACCTCGGTCTTCTCGTCGCTGACCCGCGAGATCAGCGGCACGACGACGGTGCGATCGCCGCGCGCGCCGACCCGGGCCAGCGCGTTGACCGCCGCCAGCCGGACGTCGGCGTCGAGATCGCCCAGCGTGCGCACCAGCGCCGCGGTGCCGCCGGGCGCGCCGATCTGGCCGAGCGCGTCGGCGGCCACCTTGCGGGTCGCGCGATCGGGATCCGACAGCCAGGTGATCAGCCGCGGCACCGCCTCGACCAGCCGGCCCTGGGCCGCGACGCGCGCCGCCTCGATCCGGACGTCGTCGTCCTCGTCGTCGATCGCCTTGAGCACGAAGCGCCGGGTCAGGACCGGGTCGTAGGCCCGCAGCGCGCTGACCGCGGCGCGGCGCGTCTCGGGGTCGGCGTCGGGATCGAACAGCGGCGCGCCGTCGCGCTCGATGCGGCCGGCCCAGGCGAAGCCCCACGGCTCGGCGGCGGCCGGGGCGGGCCCGCGCAAGCCGCCGGCGGCCGCGGTGGTGGCGCAGAGGACGAACGCGAGGCGCCGGAGCATGCGCGACGAGTATACGCGGCGGATCGCGCCCGCGCCGCCGTCAGCGGCCACGGCGCGCGGGCCGGCGGTCGATCGGGCTCACTCGTGGGACTGGAGCTGCGCGATGGCCCAGGTCACCTTGGCCCGCACCGGATCGGGCAGGTCGAGGTCGAGCAGCGCCTGGTACTCGACGCGCGCGCCGGCGCGGTCGCCGTCGGCCCAGCGCAGCGCCGCCAGCGCCAGCCGCGGGCGCGGGTCGTCGGGCGCGGCGGCCTTGGCGCGGGTCAGCGCCGCGGCGGCGCCGGGACGATCGCCGAGGTTGGCGCGGACGATGCCGAGGTCGTGCCAGGCCCGCGCGTCGCCGGGCGCCAGCTCGGTCACCGCCGCGAGGTCGGCGGCGCCGGCGGCGAGCTCGCCGATCAGCAACCGGAAGTCGGCGCGCTCGGTGAGCGCCAGCCGGCGGCTCGCCGGATCGGTCGCACCGGCGACCGCCCGGTCGTAGGCGGCCGCCGCCGCGTCGTAGTCCTTGGCGGCGAGCGCGGCCTCGGCGCGCTGCACGTCGGCCCGGGTGGTGGCCGCCGGCGCCGCGGCGTGGGCGCATCCGAGGCACACGCACAGGCACACGCACAGGCACACGCCCAGGCAGGCCCGCGCCGCGCGCAGTGCTATGGTCGCGCCATGCAGCACGCGACCGCCGTCGAAATCCTGACCCGCCAGGGCCTGACCCGGGACGGCGACACGTTCACCTCGCCGGCCGGCTCGATCGTCTCGATCTACCTCGCCCACGGCGCGCAGACGCTGATCCTCGATCGGATCGCGTCGATCGCGATCGCCAACGACACCGCGCTCATCACCACCGCGAAGAAGGAGGTCTACGGCGTCGAGCTGCTGGACGTCCGCGCGGTGCGGGTCACGCCCGAGGCGGGCGGCCCCGGATATCGCTGACCGGCCGCGGCGGCTCACATCAGCACGCCGCCGGTGGGGAGATCGCGGCGCGCGGCGTCGGGTTCGACGCCAGCGTCGGCGCCCAGCTCGACCGCGGGCGGCTCGACCGGCAAGGCGATCCCCGGCGGCGCCATCGGCCGGCCGGGCGCGGTCGGCGTCGGCGGTGGTGCGCCGCTGCCGTCGGGGCCCGCGGCCAGGCTGGCCTCGAGCGAGCGGACGAACGTCGCCCAGCGCGCGGGATCGCTGGCGTGGCGTGGGCGCTGGGCCGCGGCGTCGTCGAAGGCCTTGGCGGCGTCGGCCAGCGTCGCGGCCGCGGCCTTGACCTTGGCCGCCGCCCGCCAGTAGGTCACGTCGCCGCGCAGCCGCTCGAGCTCCTTGCGCAGATCGCGGCGCTCCGGCGTGCGGGCCAGCAGCAGCGCCTGCTCGAGCTCGGCCTCGGCGCGGTCGACGTCGCCGGGCGCCTCGCCGCTGAGCTTGGCCCCGGCCTGCTCGGCGAGGTGCTCGAGGAACCAGCCTTCCAGCTGCGCGACGTCCTCGGTCTCGCGCTCGGTGCACTCGGCGCCGGGCGGGATGGCGATCGGCTTCCACGCCGGGCCACCCAGGCGCTCGAAGCCCCACGGCGGGAAGCTGCGGCCGCGCTCGGCGACGATGTCCTTGGCCCGGCAGCGCAGCCGGTGGCGCTGGCTGTGGACCTGGCCCAGCACCACCAGCGCGGCGATCGCCGCCGCGACCGTCCCGACGCCGGCCAACACCAGCGGCCAGCGGCGGCGCGCGCGTGGGGCGTCGTCGTCCTCGGCAGTCGACGCGCGGCGCGCCGCGCGCGGGGGCGCGACCGGGCGGGGCGGGGCGGCGGGGCTCGGCGCTGCGGCGGCCGGCGCGGACGCGGGCGGCGACGGTGGCGTGGGCTCGGGCGGCGGCGGCGCGTCGTCGACCGCGGCGCGCAGATCGGCGACCGACGTCGGGTGCGGCGCGGGTGGCAGGGGCGGCAGGTCGCCGTCGTCGGCCGCGACCGGCGGGGCCGGGGCCGGCTCGGCGTCGAGGGGGGCCTCGGCGTCGACCGCGCCCAGCGCCGGGCCGTCGACCGGCGGGGCGGGCGGGTCGGGCGGCGCCGCCGGGTCGCTCATGCGCCGGCGACGTAGCCGATGAACGGCAGGTTGCGGTAGCGCTGCGATACGTCGAGGCCGTAGCCGACGACGAACTTGTTGGGGATCGTGAAGCCGAGGTAGTCGATCGGCACCTCGCGCTCGGAGCGCTCGGGCTTGTGCAAGAGCGAGCACAGCTTGAGGCTGGCGGGGCCGCGCGTGGCCAGGTTGGCCAGCAGGTAGCTCAGCGTGTGGCCGGTGTCGACGATGTCCTCGACCACCAGCACGTGCTTGCCGGCGATCGGTCGCGTCAGGTCCTGGGTGATCTGGACGACGCCCGACGACACCGTCGCGTCGCCGTAGCTCGCGACGCCGATGAAGTCGAGCGTCACCGGCAGCGCGATGTGCCGCACCAGGTCGGCCATGAACAGCACCGACCCCTTCAGCACGCCGAGCACGACCACGTCCTCGGTGGCGCCCGCCGCCACATAGTCGGCGGTGATCGCGCGGCCGAGCTCGGCGACGCGGTCGGCCAGGGTCGCGGCCGAGATCAACTCGATGAACGGATCGGACGGCCGGTTCCACGCCGGGTATGCCGAGGGCGCCATGGCGGCGATGGTAGCGCATCGCCCGGCGGCGCCGCGGGATCCACGGTAGAATCGAGACGGATGACCGCGCCCCACGATCTCGAGGCCCAGCTGCGTGCCGTGGTCGCCGAGGTTCCCACCGAGATCGACGTCCCGCGCCGCCGGCGGGTGTTCTGCAACCGCAACCTGCGCATGGACCAGGTCGAGCTGATCGGCTTCGACATGGACTACACGCTGGCGCTGTACCACCAGCACAAGCTCGAGCAGCTGTCGATCGAGCTGACGCTGCGCAAGCTGTGCGAGAAGCACGGCTACCCCGACGAGATCCGCGGCCTGACCTACCAGCCCGAGCGGGCGATCCGTGGCCTGATGGTCGATCGCCAGCTGGGCAACGTCTTCAAGATGGACCGCCACAGCCACGTCGGGCGGTGCTTCCACGGCTTCCGGATGCTGCGCTCCGACGAGCGGCGCGCGCTGTACCGCAACGCGAAGATCGACTTCTCGAGCGAGCGCTACGAGTGGATCGACACGCTGTTCGGCCTGCCCGAGGCGGTCATGTACGTGACGCTGGTCGACTGGTTCGATCGGCGCACGGCCGCCGGCGGCGCGCCGGTCGACTACGACAAGCTGTTCGGCGACATCCGGGTATCGATCGACGAGGCCCACCGCGACGACACGCTCAAGAGCGTGATCAAGGCCGACCTCCCGGCCTATATCGTCAAGGATCCCGAGCTGGCCGAGACGCTGCACAAGCTGCGCAGCTCGGGCAAGAAGCTGTTCCTGCTCACCAACTCGCTGTTCGACTACACCGACGCGGTGATGCGGTTCCTCCTCGAGGGCAGCGCGCTGCCGTACCCGAGCTGGCGTCACTACTTCGACGTCGTCATCGTCGGCGGCGCCAAGCCGGCCTTCTTCAACGAGCAGCGCCCGTTCGTCGCGCTCGATCCGCACAGCGGCCAGCCCACCGGCGGCGAGGTCAAGCACCTCGGCCGCGACAAGGTCTACCAGGGCGGCAACGTCGTCGCGTTCGAGGAGATGACCAAGATCCGCGGCGAGAACGTGCTCTACATCGGCGACCACATCTACGGCGACATCCTGCGGCTGCGCAAGCAGCACATGTGGCGCACCGCGATGATCATCCAGGAGCTCGACCGCGAGATCGCGGTGGCCGATCGCCTGGGCGCGCAGATCAACGATCTCGATCTGCTCGACCGCCGGCGCCGCAACCTCGAGTCCGAGCTCGACTTCCAGGCGCTGCGGCTCAAGCGGGTGCAGCGCCTCCACGACGAGGCGCTCGCGCTGCACGCCGCGCAGGTGATCAGCCCGGGCGTGCCCAAGGTCGGCGCGGTCGCCGCCGCCGCGACCATGGCGATCGGCGGCAGCGGGGCCGGCGTCGCCGCCGCCGCGCTCGCCGCCAGCCACACCGCCGCCGAGCGCGCCGCCGTCGCGTCGCCCGGCGCCTTCGGGCTGCCCGGCCCGGCGCCGGGCATGGCGGGCGACAACGGCAAGGTCGCCGAGCTCCCGACGCTGGCGCCCGACCTGGTGGCGCGCCTCGAGGAGGTCAAGGCGCAGATCAAGGACAGCCTCGACCGCCTGCGCGATCGCGCCCGGCTGATGGCCGAGGAGGTCGAGTCGCTCGAGGACGCCACCGAGCGCGCGTACAACGCGTACTGGGGCTCGGTGCTGCGCGAGGGCAACGAGGGCTCGCGGTTCGGCGAGCAGGTCGGCGACTACGCCGACCTCTACACCTCGCGGGTCTCGAACTTCCTGTCGTACTCGCCGCTGCGCTACTTCCGCGCGCCGCGCCGCACGATGCCCCACGACCAGTAGCCGTGCGGGGCGGCCGGCTCCCACGTGGGACGTCGCCCGTTGCTCCCACGTGGGACGTCGCCCGTTGCTTCCACGTGGGACGTCGCCCGGTTCGCCCACGTGGGACGTCGCCAGCGCTCCACGTGGGACGTCGCCCGGCGCTCCACGTGGGACGTCGCCCGGTGCTCCACGTGGGACATCGCCCGGTGCTCCCACGTGGGACGTCGCCCGGTTCGCCCGGTGCTCCCCCTTGGGACGTCGCCCGATTCTCCCACGTGGGACGTCGCCCGGTGCTCCCAGGTGGGGCGTCGCCGGGTGCTCCACGTGGTCGCCCGGCGCTCCACGTGGGACGCCGCCCGGTGCTCCCCCTTGGGACGTCACCCGGCGCTCCACGTGGGACGTCGCCCGGCGCTCCCACGTGGGACGTCGCCCGGCGCTCCCACGTGGGACGTCGCCCGGCGCTCCCACGTGGGACGTCGCCCGGCGCTCCACGTAGGACGTCGCCCGGCGCTCCCACGTGGGACGTCGCCCGGCTCTCCCACGTGGGACGTCGCCCGGT
>JAEUJY010000175.1 GCA_016794525.1 Myxococcales bacterium | reverse complement strand
GCGGGCAGGATGAAGGTCTTGTTGGTGTCGAAGAGGAAGCCGGTCAGGCGGCCGCGCATGACCCGCGGCGGCAGCTTGACCGTGTGGGCGGCGCCGGTGGCCAGCGTCAGCGGCGTGCGCTCGTACGCGTGCTCGGTCATGTGGCGGTCGTCGTGGAGGAGGGCGGGGCGCTCGCCGGCGGGGGCTTGTCGCCTTCGGGCACCTGCTGGTCGACGTCGGGGAACGTGAGCTGGCAGTCGCCCGGCTTCTCGATGTCGTCGATCTTGATCATGCCGTCGCCGTCGGTGGTGCCGGTGCGCGTGCGGCCGTCGGGCTGGACCAGCTGGTAGAAGACGCCGACCGCGGGCTGGTCGAGCGCGTTGATCACCTTGATCTCGATCTGGTGCACGTCGAGCGGCGGGCGCTCCTCGACCGGCTGGTTCTGCGGCGCGTCGGTGCCGCTGCCGCCGCCGGCGCCGCCGTTGCTGCCCGGGCTGGTGCCGCCGCCGCTGGGGCCGCCGCTGCCGTTGCCTCCTCCACCGCCGCTGCCACCGCTGCCGCTGCCGCCACCGCCGCCGCTGCCGCTGCCGCTGCCGCTGCCGCCGCCCGCGGTCCCGCCGCCCGCGCCCGGATTCTCGCCGTCACCCGACACCTCGCCGCTGCACTTCGCGGCCTTGGGCACGCCGCCCGGGTTGATGTCGATCGTCGCGCCCTTGAGCGCGACGATGTTGCCGTTGATCTTGAGGGCGGCGGCCGCGGTCCCGTCGACGCCCGTCGACT
Organism: Myxococcales bacterium; assembly: GCA_016794525.1. GTDB lineage: Bacteria > Myxococcota_A > Polyangia > Haliangiales > Haliangiaceae > UBA2376. The sequence goes on along the minus strand of JAEUJY010000175.1, from coordinate 38,959 downwards.
TGCCCATCAGGTCGACGGTGGTTCCCTTGATCTGGATCTCGCCGGCGTAGATGTCGAGGTCGCCTTTGGCCTGCAGGGCCACGTCGCCCTGCTTGGAGGTGAAGGTGACCCCGTCCTTGGACATCTTGATCGATCCGATGCCGCCGCCGTCGCTGATCGTCAGCTCCTGCTCCTTGTCGTCGAGGATCAGCTTGGAGCCCGACTTCGACGTGATCACGCGGCGCTCGTTGGCGCCGTCGTTCTTGTCGATCGCCTTGTCCTTGCCGTTCCACAGCTGGCCGATGATCACCGGCCGGTGGATCTCGCCGTGCTCGAACACGCACAGCACCTCGTCGCCGACCTCGGGTAAGCTGAACCAGCCGCGGTCCTTGCCGGCGCCCGGGCTGACCACCGTCGCCCACCACGCGTCGTCCGTCGTCGACAAGGACGGGAACTGCACGCGGACCCGACACAGCTTCGACGGGTCATCGATGCTGGTGACCACGCCGATCACCGGTTCGTAGACGCGGTTCGCCTCTTCCTCGCCGGCGCGGATCTGGCGGTACAGGATGTCAGCGAGCCCGAACATGCCCACGCTGGTAGAGCGCCCAGGGGACGCCGTGTGACGGCGTGAACGACGAAAGTCACGCCGCTCACCGCTGCGGGGTGAGGCCGCGCGTCAGTACCAGGACACGCCGAGCTGCAGCGACACGCCGATCACCGTCGAACCACCCCGATAGAGCGCCAGCGTGGTGGCGCCCTCCGCCGAGATCGCGAGGCCGCGTCGGCGGAACAGGTCGAACCCGCCCGCGCCCAGCGCCCCCAGCCCGCCGAACTGCTCGGTCTCGGTGTTGCCCGCGCGGCGGGTGAACGACGAGAAGCCCGCGCCGCCGCGCAGCCAGAACGCCTCGCGGACGTAGAGCTGGCCGCCGAACGTGACCACCGCGCTCTGGTTCGCGGTGCCGCCGTGGGGGAACGCGGTCGTGCCGAGCTCGAGCAGCCACACCCAGCGCGGCGACGCGACCGTGCCGAGCCGGAGGTTGAAGCCGGCGCCGCTGCCCGTGGCCGTGCCGATGCCATACGCCAGCTGCACCGCCGGCCCGACGGCGACGCCGATCGCGAAGCCCTCGCGCACCGACTCCGGCTCGAGGTTGGCCTCGCGGGCGGCCGCGACCGCGCGCGGGTCGGGCTTGATCGGGCGCTCGTCCTGGGCGCGGGCCGCGGTCGGCGCCAGCGCCAGCGCGATGGCCAGCGCGGCGCGCATCAGCCGGTGGGCTCGGAGGTCGGTGGATCCGCCAGCACGAGGCGCGCGACCGGCTCGCCGCCGATCAGGTGGCGATCGACGATCTCCTTGACGTCGTCGACCGTCACGCCGCCGTACCAGACCTGCTCCGGGTAGACGACGATCGTCACGCCGTGCTCGCACTGATCGAGGCAGCCGGCGTTGTTGGCGCGGATCGCCTTGCCCAGGCCGCGCGCGGTGAGCTCCTTCTTGAGCGCGTCGCGCACCTCGTTGCCGCCCTTGGCCTTGCAGCAGCCGCGCGGATGGTCGGCGGCGCGCTCGTTGACGCAGACGAACACGTGACGATCGAAGTGGGGCATCCGCGGCCAGCGTAACACGCGCGGCCGGACCCGCGGCGCCGTCCGGGAGTGGCCGGATCTCGGCCACGCTGTCCGGGATCCGGACAAAACCGGACAGCGTGGTGGTGGCGTTCCGCGGGGTTGGCGATGGCGCGCGGGGTGCATTGCCCGCCGCCATGCGATGGGCGGTGGCCGGGGTGATGGTGGTGGCGGCGGCGTGCGTGGACGCGGCGTCGCCGACGTGCGGAGACGGGGTCGGGGCGCGGGAGAGCGGCGAAGCGCCCGCGGCCTACGACGGCTTTCGCTGGGCGTGTGCGCACGCTCCACCGTGCGCGGCTGTCATCGAGTGCGCGGATCCTGGCTGGCGGCGGTTGCCGGCGAAGGGGCTCGATGCGGCGGCGGGGTGCCTGCTCGGACCGTGCGAGCTCCGGAGAGAGTGTCTCGACGAAGTGCTCGCGGCGTGCTGGACGCAGTGATTGCGTCCAGCGAGGTGATCGGTGCAACTAGTGCGCGACGACCATCACCGGGCAATGCGCCGTACGCATCACGCGGTCGGCGACCGAGCCGAGGATGGCGCGGGACAGGCCGCCACGCCCGTGGGAGCCGATCACGATGAGGTCGACGTGATGCTCCTTTGCCACCCGCACGATCTCGTTTGCTGGCGCACCTTCCACGACCAGGGACTCGACCCCCTGCGCGCCCTTCTCGATGGCGAGCTTCTTCTCGGCCGCCAGGTCGCTGCTCACGCGGTCGAGGATCTCGGCGATCGCCGGCCCGCCCGCAACGAATGCGCCTTCCGGCAACGGGTACATCGGGATCTGGAACGCCGACACCATCAGCAGCGGCGCGTGCAATCGCGCGGACAGCTCGACCGCGTAGTCGAGGGCGTGCCGCGCTTGGGTGGAGAAGTCGGTGGCGAGCATGATCCGCTTGATCCGCATGCCTCGCGGTATTGCATCAACCGGGCCGAGGTAGGCGCCGGCCAGGGAATGTCCCACGTGGGAGATCGCGGGGCGTTCCACGTGGGAGATCGCGGGGCGTCCCACGTGGGAGATCGCGGGGCGTCCCACGTGGGAGATCGCGGGGCGTCCCACGTGGGAGATTTCGGGCCGTCCCACGTGGGAGATCGCGGGCCGCCCCACGGGGGAGATTGCGGACGTCCAACGTGGAGATCGCGGGGCGTCCCACGTGGAAGGTCGCGGGCCGTCCCACGTGGGAGATCGCGGGGCGTCCCACGTGGGAGATCGCGGGGCGTCCCACGTGGGATACGGCCAACGCGTCTCGCGCGAGGTGGAAACCTGCCCGACGGATCCGCCCGGGATATCCCACGTGGGACGCGGGCCCCGCCGATGTTCAGCGCGGCCCAAACCGTGCGCGCAGGCGAGCGTTCGCGATCGGCGTGGGATCAAAGCCGGTGTCCCGCTTGATGGCGTCGATCATCTCTTGCATCGACGCGGGCTGGTTCTTGTGCGCGCGGTAGAAGCGTCCGATCACGCCGTCGAGCGCATCCACGCCCACCGCCGCGGCGACGTCCTTGTAGAAGAACGCGCCCTGCATGTACGGCAGGTTGGTGAACAGGTCGTCGCGGATGATGTCGATCTGGTTGCAGCCCGTCGGCCACGCCGGCGCACCGCCGGTGGCGATGGCGTCGTCGAGCTCGCGCTGGTACTCGGCCCACACCTGCCGCTCGAGGGTCGCGCCGCCGGTGACCGCCAGCGCACGCGCCGCGAGGTAGCTGACGGTGCCCTCCGAGAGCACGAAGTCTTCCCAGCACTTCAGCCGCACGCCGTCGCCGAACCAGCCATGGGCGGCCTCGTGGGCGTGGGTGACCTCGTCGGCCATCGCGTCCTTGGCGACGTGCCAGTACGGGTGGTGCTCCATGCCGCCGTACAGTCCCTCGCCCCACACGACCGACACCGACGCGACGTCCTTGCCGAACGCGTACGGTCCGAGCACGCGCTCGTACCAGTCGAACACCGCCCGCAGGTGCTTGGTGCCGGTGCGTGCCGCGGTCAGCCCGCCGGGCAGCGAGTAGACCGCGACCTTCGTGCCCGCAGTGGTCGTGCCCAGCTCGGTGCGGGTGTAGCTGCCGACGGCCCAGGCGATCATGTACGGTGGCGCGTCGCTGTCGATCGTCGGTGGATAGATCGCTTGCTTGCCCGCGGGCACGCCGTCGAGGTGCAGCGCGAAGCGCACGCCATCGGCGGGGCGCGAGTGGCAAGGGAACAGGTTGCCGCAGAAGTACGGCCAGACCACGGTCGAGCCGCCTGGCAAGAGGCCGTCGGCCATCGCGTGCGTGCTGAAGCGGTAGCGCACGACCAGCGGGCCACGGACGTTGGCGACTCGCAGCTGCCCGCCGACCAGCTTGTACCGGCGGTGGCCGCGGCCGTCGACCACGTCGTCGATGGTCAGCCCGCCGACCTCGAGCGCCACGTTGCCGTTCTTCTCGAGCGCGATGGTGGCCGTGGCGTCGAGGTCGCTCAGGTCGACGTCGAGGTCGATGGCCGCCAGGTCGACCGCCGTCGCGCCGTCGGCCTTGCCGTCCAGCCACGCGTCATCGGCCGGGTCGTCGACCAGGTCGTCGGTCGCGCAGCCCGCGGCGCAGGTGACGGCCCAGGCGGTGACGACCAGCGCGAGCGAGGCGGTCCGGCGCAACATCCGGGCCGATAGAGCAAGGCAGCGGCCAGCGTCCAACCGCCGGATCCCGCGGAGTTACGCTCGCGCGCGGGTGGCGACTCGGGTGGCCGGCGGCCCGGCTGGTGGGGTGTCGCGAGGCGATCCGCGGCGCGCAGCGCCGATCGACGCATCGCGGCGACCGTGCGATCGTGGCGACGCCATGACCGAGCGCGCCGCCAGCGATCACCTCGCCGCCAACGTCCGCGCGATCCGCGAGGCACGCGGCATGTCGCAGCAGCAGATCGCGGCGCTGGCCGGCATCCCGCGCGCGACCTGGTCGCACCTGGAGTCGGGCATGGCCAACCCGACGCTCGCCGTGCTCACCCGCGTCGCCGACGCGCTGCAGGTACGCCTCGACGAGCTGCTCGCCTCGCCGCGGTCGCCGGTCCGCCACGTGCGCGCCTCGGAGCTGCCGAGTCGGCAGAAGGGCACGGTGCGGATCCGCAAGCTCCTGCCCGAGCCGCTACCCGGCCTCGACCTCGAGCGCCTCGTGCTGCCGGCGGGCGCGCGCATGGCCGGCGTGCCGCACGCGCCCGGCACCCGCGAGTACCTCGCCTGCGAGCGCGGCGTCGTCGAGCTGTTCGCGTCCGGCGAGACCTTCCGCCTCGAGGTCGGCGACCTGGTCGTCTTTCGCGGCGATCAGCGCCACGGCTACTACAACCCCGGCCGCGACGAGGCCGTCGCCTACAGCGTCATCGCGTTCGTGCCGATCGCGTCGTGAGCCGCACGGGGCGCCCCGTCGCCACGCGCGCGCTGCGCCGCGCGCCGCGCGCTCAGAACTGCTCGGCGCACCACGGCGCCACCGGCCACGCGAACATGCGATCGAGCCGCGCGATCGCCTCGGCCTTGCCGGTGATCCGCCCGCCCTGGCCCAGCGCCGCCGCGCGCACGCCGCCCAGGTACAGCGAGCTCAGCGTCGCGCGATCGAGCATGACCTCGGCGTCGCCGACCGCGGGCACGCAGGTCCCGACGCCATCCTCGACGACCAGCCGCCACCGCGACGGCGGCTCGACGTCGTGCGGCGACCCGCCGACCTCCATCACGAACGTCACCGCGCCATCGGCCGCGTACCGCCGCGCGCTCAGCGCCGCGGCGACGTCGTCGATCCGCAGCCACAGCGTGTCGAACCGCCGCCGCCGGACGACCCGTCGGTAGTCGCTGGCCAGCCACGGCAGCGGGCAGTCGACCGCCGCGTTGGCGACGCTCACCCGCGGGAACAGATCCAGCGTCGTGACGTGCTGCCACAGCGCGGCCTCGGCGTCGGCGTCCAGCGCGACCAGCTCCTCGACGTCGACCGCCCCGGCCGGCCGCCCGTCGTCGAACGCGAGCTGCTGCCGGTAGACGACGTACCCGCGATCGGCGCCGGCCTTGCGCACCACCACGTGGCGCCGCGGGCTGCGACCGCGCCGCGCGAACGGCCGATCGGCGATACGCCGCCAGCGCCACCAATCGAGCGAGCGCGCGTACATGCCCGGCCGCTGCGCGCACGCCGCCGCGTAGATCGCCGGCAGGGTCGCCAGCGCCTCGTCGTCGCTGAGCCCCACCGGCGAGACGCCGCCGACCGGGCCGGCGTCCGATTCGATCAGCCCGTCGCCCGCGACCACCGCTAGCTCGTCGCTCTCGACCGCGACGCCATAGCCGAACCGGCCGTAGATGCCGCCCTCGGATGCGTAGAGCCCCGACAGCGCCTCGCCGCGCGCGCGGCAGTCATCCAGGTGCGCGGTGATCAGCCGCCGCAACAGGCCCCGCCGCCGGTGGGTCGGTCGCACAGTCACGATCGTCAGACCGCCGGTCGGCACCACGGCGCCGCCGCACACCGTGAGCGCCAGGCTGTACGCGGACGCGGTCGCGACCAGCGCCGACCCGTCGAACGCCGCGAACGTGCGCGGCACCGGCACCAGCGCGCGCATGCGCTCGAGCACCTGCGGGTCGGCGGCCGGGTCGTTGCCGAACACGTCCATGACGCAGCCCATGACCAGGGGCAACTCGGCGTCGGTGATCGGGCGGACGGTCAGCTCGGACACCGCGCGACTAAACCACAGGTCAGGCGTCGGTGGGCGCGACCAGGCCCGCGGCGATCGCGAGCCGCCGGGCCTCGTCGTCGCGCTTCGCTGCACCGAGCGCGATGGTCAGCGCTCGCACCACCTCGCGGGCGGTCGGATCGTCGACGCCGGTCGGCACCGCGGCCACCGCGTCCTCGAGCCGCCCGGCCAGCGCCGCCACGATCCACGCCGCCAGCGGCACGCCGCCATCGACCGCGGCGGCGCGCGCGGTCGCGCGGTCGCGCGCGTGAGCGCACTCCGGGCCGAAGTCGTGGTCCCAGCGCGCGGCCGGCAGGTTGCGCTGGTATTCCTCGCGGTACGCCGCGTAGCCGTCCCACGCGCAGCGCCACGCCAGCCGCGCCGACGCCGCGTGTCCGCTCGCGTCGAGCCCGCGCGCGACGCGCTCCCACGCCTCGGCCCACCCCAGGTTCGCCCCGTGGTGAGCGCGCCGCATCGCTCCGCGCAGCGCGTCGGACATGCCGCGATTCGACCGCGCGCGACCGCTGGCGTCAACCGCGGCCGCGGCGGCGTACACTTCGCCGATGCCTGCCCTTCGCTCGATCCGCGCCGCGCTCGTCGCGCTGACGCTCGCGCTCGCGTCCACGGCAAGCGCCAAGCCGGCGCGTCCACCGGCGCCGCCCGCGCCCGTCAGCAAGGTGGTCGACGCGACCTCCGGCCAGCCGCTCACGGTCGTCCGCCGCGGCGTCCTCTCGACCAGCAACGCCAACGACGCCTACGTGGCGGTCGTCGAGCTGACCGTGCTGCCGACCTCCGGCCCGGCGCTCGTCCTCGGCGCGCAGCGGCTGGTCGCGCGCAGCTGGGGCAGCGGCTTCGGCCAGGGCAAAGGTGCGGCGCACTGGGAGGTCGATCGCGCCACCGCGGACGCGATCGCCGCCGCCTGGCAGGTGACCCGGCAAGATCGCGTCTCGCTCGATCCCGGCCTGACGCTGCGCTGTCGCCCGAAGCAGGCGTCGTTCCGCCGCGGCAAGCCGATGCGGATGGTGCTCGAGCTGGTCAACACCGGCACGACCACCGTCGGGTTCCAGGATGGCGGCCGTCAGTTCGGGCGCGACGAGCAGTTCGCGTTCACCGCGACCCGCGGCAACGTCGCGTTGCCGGTGATCCCGCTCGGCCCGGCGGCCGGCGGCGGCGGGTTCCAGTACAAGCCGATCGCGCCGGGGCAGAAGATCCAGCTCGCGGCCGAGCTGACCGCCTGGATCAAGCCGACCAAGCCCGGCCGCCACCAGGTCGGATGCGAGTACCGCACGTCGCTGGTGCCCGGGACCCAGGGCCCCGCGTGGCCCGATCGCGGCGCCGAGGTCTGGGATCTGACCCTCACCGCGACGACCTCGATCGTGGTCAAGTAGCGCCGATGATCACGCTGGGCGATTGGCTCGCCGAGGCGCCGTTCGGCCTCGGCATGTCGAGCGGCTTCTTCTCGTTCTTCGCGCACACCGGCATGCTGACCGCGCTGGTCGAGCGCGGCCTGCGCCCCGCGCACGTCGGGGGCTCGAGCGCCGGCGCGCTGGTGGCTGGCGCGTTCGCGGCGGGCGTCGCGCCGACCGCGCTGGCCGACGTGCTGCTCGGCCTCGACCGCAAGGACTTCTGGGATCCGGCGCCGGGCCTGGGCCTGCTGCGCGGCCGCAAGTTCGATGCGCTGCTGCGCCGCGTGCTGCCGGTGACCACGTTCGCCGCGTGCGCGCAGCCGGTGTTCATCAGCGTCTTCGACATCGGCCGGCGCGCGACGCGGGTGGTCACCGACGGCGATCTGCCCACCGCGATCCGCGCGTCGTGCGCGGTGCCGGGCATGTTCCACCCGGTGGTCGTCGACGGCCGCCGGTGCTGGGACGGCGGCATCCTCGATCGCCCCGGCCTGGTGGGCATGCCGGCGGGGCGCACGTTGTTCCACCACATCGCGTCGCGCTCGCCGTGGCGCCGCCGCGGCAGCGCGGCGCTGGCGCTGCCGTCGCGCCCCGCGCTGGTCAGCCTGGTGATCGACGGCCTGCCGCGCTCGGGGCCGTTCAAGCTCGAGGCCGGGCGCGCGGCGCTGGTGGCGGCGCGCGCGGCCACCGCGCGGGCGCTCGATCAGCCGATCGCCGACGGCGCCGTCGCCCTCGCGGCGTGACGCGCGGCGCGCTCGGCCGCCCTCAGCCGTCCGGGCGCGCGAACTGCGGGTGCGCGGCGATCCGCGCGTCGAACGCCGCGCGATCGGCGACGACGACGTCGCTCGGGTACGCGGCCGTCGATCGCGCGCGCTGCGCGAGCCACCCGGCGTCGAGCAACGCGTAGCCCGCGAGCGCGGCGGCCGCCACGCCGTGCAGCGCCAGCGTGGTCTCGGGCTTGGGGCCCGACGCCACGCCGCGCGCCACGTGGAAGCCAGCCGCGAGCAGCGCCGCGCGCACCGCGGTCGAGCGCGAGTACGTCACCAGCTCGCACGGCCGCGTCAGCCGGGCCGCCACCGCTGCGAACGCCGCGCGGGTCCACAGCCCACCGTCGACCTTGGCCGAGAACGGATCCCACCAGATCACGTCGGGCGCCGGCGCGTCGGCCAGCCGCTCGAGCAGGTCGCCACGCACCAGCGTCCAGGTCAGCCCGGCGCGCTCGAAGCGATCGCGCGCCAGCAGCCGGTGCGGCGCCGGGTGGCGCAGGTGCGGGAACGCGCGCGGGTGGGCCAGCGCCAGCGCCAGCGCGTCGAGGTCGCGCTCGAAGCTCACCAGCTCGACGGCGCCGTGACCGGCCGTGGCGTCGTCGAGCGCTCGCACCAGCGCCATCGCGTTGTGCGCCGCGCCCAGCCCGACGTCCCACACCACCAGCGGCGCGCCGGCCTGCGCGCCGTCGAGTGCGCGCGCGATCGCCCGCGGCTGCGCGACGTACAGCGCCGCCGCCTCGGCGTCGGGATCGTTGACCGAGTGCATCACCTCGCCCGACGCGACGTGGCGCATCCGCCCACGCCCGTCGGCGTCGGCGTCGATCGCGAACCCGCCGCGGGTCGTCGCGCGCGCGCGGCGCGGCTGCGGCGGCGGCCCCGGCGGGTGGGTCGGATCCTCGGCGGCCAGCCGCGGCGCCAGCTCGTCGTACAGCGCCGCGAAGCGCCCGGCGACGATCGCCGCGCGGATCGTCGCCATCAGGCCGACGTAGAACCGCAGGTTGTGGCCGGCGATCAACGCCCAACCGGTGGGCTCGGCGGCCTTGATCAGGTGGTGCAGGTACGACCGCGGCAGGCGCGCGCACGCCTCGCAGCCGCACGCCGGATCGAGCGGCCCGTCGTCGACCTGGTGCGCGGCGCGCCGCAGCTCGACCTTGCCCAGCGACGTGAACGCGACGCCTTGCTGCGCCAGCGCCGTCGGCAAGATGCAGTCGAACAGGTCGACGCCGCGGCGCACGCCCTCGAGCAGGTCGATCGGCGTGCCGACGCCCATCAGGTAGCGCGGGCGATCGATGGGCAGCCGCCCGGTCACCTCGGCGGTCAGCGCCTCGCGCTCGGCCCGCGGCTCGCCCACCGCCAGCCCGCCGATCGCGTAGCCGTCGAAGCCCGCGATCGCCACCAGCGCGTCGGCGCTCTCGCGACGCAGGTCCGCGAAGCCGCCGCCCTGGACGATCGCGAACAGCGCGCGATCGCCGGTGCGCGCCGCCAGCGAGCGCCGCGCCCACGCGTGGGTGCGCGCCATCGCCGCCGCGGTCGTCGCGCGGTCGCTGGTGGTCGCGACGCACTGATCGAGCACCATCATCACGTCGCTGCCGATCACCTCCTGCGCGGCGATCGCCGACTCGGGCGTCAGCGTCACGATCGGCCCGTCGCGGTGCGGCCGGAACCGCGCGCCGGCGTCGTCGATCGTGCAGGCGTGGGCCAGCGAGTACACCTGGAAGCCGCCCGAGTCGGTGAGGATCGCGCCGTCCCAGCCGATCCATCGCGCCAGCCCGCCGACCCGGCGCAGCACGTCGAGCCCGGGGCGCTGCACCAGGTGGTACGTGTTGGCCAGCAGCATGCGCGCGCCCAGCGCGGCCACCTGCGACGGCGCCTGCGTGCGCACCGAGCCGCGGGTGCCGACCGGCATGAACGCCGGCGTCGCCACCGTCGTCGTGGCCGTGCGCAGCGTCGCCGCCCGCGCCGCCGAGCCGGCGTCGATCGCGTCGATCGTGAAGCGCACGCGCGCTAGCGGCGCTTGGTCAGGATGAGCTGGCGCTCGATCACCAGGCGACCGGTGAGCACGCTGGCGAAGTGCTCGAAGCTGGTCGCCAGGTGGGCGTACGAGCGTCCCACGGCGTAGCCGCCCGGCAGGGCCGCCGTCAGGTGGTCGTTGACGAAGACGTCGTCGGTGGCGATCGGGTTGTAGTCGGCGGCGGTCCCGGGCAGCACCGGCAGCACGATCGCGGTCGCCGTGTGCGGCGCGACGACGTCCCAGGTCCACGACTGCTTGAGCTGCGGGCGGTTGACCTGCAGCGACGCGAAGCTCAGGTCGGGCGTCGCGCCGGTGGTGTCCTCGGTCCAGGCCAGCGTGTGGGTCGCGATGTCGAACTGCGCGCCGGCGATGAACGGCGGCAGCAGCACGCCGGTGGCGTCGAGGGCGTAGTCGCCGTCGGCCGGGTGGGCGAGCACCCGCGACTCGCTCGGGCCGAGGTTGCGGTTGAGGGTCGTGATCGCGACCAGCGATGGCCCGGTCGCGCCCAGCACCGGGACGCCGAAGGTGCCGCTGGCCGCGCCGGCGACCACGTCGAGGCCGACGCCGGTCTTCCACAGCGAGCCGCGCGCCGCGACCACGGCGCGCTCGCCGTTGACGAACGACACCGGCGGCGGCAGGTTGGTGTAGCTCTGCGTGACGGTGGCGTCGGCCGCGTAGGTGCCGGTCAGCGTCACCGCGGCGGCGTCGGCGACCGCCACGTTGGTGGCGATGAACGTCGACACCGGGCCGCCATCGCCGTTGTCGGCGCTGACCTTGAAGTCGGTGGTGGCGCCGCAGCCGAACAGCTGCACCTGGAACGTCGCCGTCGTGCCGACCTCGGTGAGCACGTCGGCCGAGCCGCAGGGCGTGTCGACCATGTAGTGGCCGTTGGTGCCGTTGGCGGGGATCGTCAGGTCGATCAGCATGTCGTTGCCGCCGCCGCGGGCGCGCACGTAGATCGTGTCACCGGGCAGCACCCCCAGCGCCGTGGCCAGGCGCTCGCCGAAGCCGCCGTCGGCCATCACCGCGGTCACCGAGCCGCCGGTGGGCATCGCCGCGTGGGCCAGGCCCAGCGCGTCGGTCGCCGTCATCGCCACCTGCGCGCCCAGGCCGTCGAGGAAGTACACCGGCACGCCGGCCAGCGGCCCGTCGGTGTCGACCACCTGCACCGTCACCATCGGATCGGGGGTGTCGCCGACACAGCCGCAGTCGTTCATCGGCGTGTCGATCGTGGCGGCATCGACGATCGCACCACCGCCGTCGTCACAGGCGGCGAGGATCAGGAGCGGGAGCAACGGAAGCGTACGGCGCATGGCCGCGCATCGTAGCACCGGCCGCGTTGCCGCCATCGCCGACGCGCGCCGGCTGTCGGCGCGGTCACACCGTCACGCGCGGCGCCCGCCGCTCACACGCTCTTCTTCACGCCGTAGACGAGCAGGATCAAGAACACCGCGACCGGCAGCAGGTACGGCACGACGAACAGCCCCGCGACCTGGAAGTGGTTCCAGCCGATGATGATCTCCAGCGCCGCCACCGAGCCGGCGATCAGGAACGCGCCGATCGCCTCGGGCCAGTCGGTCTCCATCTTGAGCCCGAGCCAGAAGACGATCGTGCCGATCAGGAAGGTCACGGCCACCAGCGCGTACGACGGCAGGCCGAGGAACGTCTTGACCCCGTGCTTGGCCGCGCCCGGGTTCGAGAACACCAGGTTGGCCACCAGGGCGCCGACGATCAGCAGCCCCAGCATGATGAGGTACGTCCACATCCGGCCCTTGCCGGTGCCCAGGAACTCTTTCTCTTCGGCCATGGGGCGATCTTACCCCAGCCGTCACCCGCCCGCGGTGGTCGGCCGCCGGCCGCGCACCGTCACCGGGCGGTCAGGTCGCGGGTGATGTTCTTCTGGTGGGCCTCGAGCGTGCCGCCGCCGATCTCGATCAGCTTGGCGTCGCGCAGGAACTGCTCGACCCGGTACTCGCTGCAGTAGCCGTAGCCGCCCAGCACCTGCACCGCGGCGTCGGCGATCTCCTTGGCGGCCGTCGCGCAGAACAGCTTGGCCGCGTCGGTGCCCAGGCGGTTGCGCGACTCGGGGCCGCAGGTCGCGGCCACCGCGTAGACCATCGACCGCATCGCGACGAGCTTGGCGTAGCTGTCGCCGAGGTAGCGCTGGATCTGGCCCAGGTCGTGGAGCGGCTTGCCGAACGACCGGCGCTCCTGGCTGTAGCGCACCATCACGTCGACGCAGCGCTGCGCGATGCCGACCGCCATCGCCGCCAGGCCGAGGCGCTCGATCTCGAGGTTGCGCATCATGTTGGTGATGCCGCCGCCCTCGCGGCCCAGGAGGTTGGCCGCCGGCACCCGGCACTCGTCGAACATGAGCTCGCTCATCGTCGACGCGCGCATGCCCATCTTGGGGATCTTCGCGCCGGTGGCGAAGCCGGGGTAGCCGCGCTCGACGACGAACGTCGTGATGCGCTCGTCGAGCTTGGCGTAGACGCAGAACACGTCGGCCTCGGGGCCGTTGGTGATGAACGTCTTGCGGCCGTTGAGCACGTAGTGATCGCCGTCGCGGCGCGCCGTCGTCTGCATGCCCAGCACGTCGGTGCCCGCCGCCGGCTCGGTCATGCCCATCGCGCCGATGACCTGGCCCGACAGCGCCCGGGGCAGGTAGCGCGCGCGCTGCGCCGGGTTGCCGGCCCAGTAGAAGTTGTTGACGAACAGGAGCGCGTGCGCGAGGTACGCCAGCGCGAAGCCGGGATCGGCGTAGGCCAGCTCCTCGTGGACGATCACCGACGCGACCGGGTCCATGCCCGCGCCGCCGTCGGCCTCGGGCACCGTCACGCCGAGCAGCCCGAGCTCGCCGGCCTTGCGCAAGAGCCCGACGTTCAGCGCGCCGCGCTCGTCGTGCTCCATCGCCTGGGCCTCGACCTCGCTGCGCGCCCACGCGCGCACCGTGTCGCGCAGCATCGCGTGCTCGTCGCTCGGAGACAGCAATCGGTCGGGCAGCACAGCCATGGCCGCGTTCTACCGCGCCCCGCGTCGGGCGGAAAGCCGCGGTGCGGCATGGCCGCAGGTATCCGGTCGGCCGCGCCGTCGGGTGCAACGTCGGCGGCGGCGGCGGCATCCAATCCGGCGTAGCCCGGTGCCGCGCCCGATCGCGGGGTACGCTGGGAGCGCCATGGCGGCGCGTCGCGAGATCCGGGCCGACTACGATCGGGACACGATCGTCGTCTACCAGGCCTACCCGGCCGCGATCGCCGAGCCCGCGATCGCCGCCCAGCGGTTCGTGGCGCCGTTCTCGCTGACGCGGATGACGTGGATCAAGCCGTCCTTCTGCTGGCTCATGCACCGCAGCAACTGGGGGCAGAAGGCCGGCCAGGAACGGACGCTCGGCGTCCGGATCTACCGCGCGGCCTGGGAGCGCGCGCTGGCGCTGGGTGTCCTGACGTCGCCCGAACCCGCGGTGTTCCGGGACGCCGACGAGTGGGACCGGCAGTTTCGCGACGCCGCGGTCCACGTGCAGTGGGATCCCGAGCGCGATCTGCGCGGCGCGTCGCTGAACCACGACAGCATCCAGGTCGGGCTCGGCCGGACCGTCATCGCCGAGTTCGCGGCGACGTGGATCGCGTCGATCGAGGACCTGACCCCGCGCGTCGCGAAGATGCGCGAGCAGCTGCGGTCGGGGCACGCGGACCAGGCCCGGCGCCTGTTGCCGCGCGAGCGCGTGTACCCGGTCGCGCCGGAGCTCGCCCGCCGCTTGATGATCGACCGCGCGTAGCCCGCCGGGCCGCGTGGCTGCGACGCCAGAGCCCAAGGCCCCTCGAGCTGAGCGTGGGAGGATGGAACGATGTGGCGAGGCGCGTGCTAGGACCCGAGCTCGAGGTCGCGCCGATCCGGCTCCATCGCTACACCTACCGCGAGTACCTGGCGCTCGAGGACGGCGCCAACGTCCGCCACGAGTTCTTCGACGGCGAGATCTACGCGATAGCAGGCGGTACGCCGGAGCACGCGGCGATCTGCGCCAACGTGAGCACGGCGCTCAACCTGCAGCTGCGTGGCAAGGGCTGCCGGGTCCATGCCTCGGACCTCCGCATCCGGGTGCTCGCGACCGGGCTCGTGACCTATCCCGACGTCAGCGTCGTCTGCGCCCGCGCCGAGCTCGATCCCGAAAGTCGGGTGACGGTCGTCAACCCGACGGCGATCGTGGAGGTCTTGAGCCCGAGCACGGCGGCGTACGATCGCGGCGAGAAGCTGGCCAACTACCAACGCATCCCGTCGCTGCGCGAGGTCGTGCTGGTCGCGCACGACGAGCGGCTGGTGGAGGTCTGGCACCGCGACCAGGCCGACGTGTGGACGCGGCGCGAGGCCCGTAGCGGCGTCATCGCGCTCGATGCCATCGGCTGCGCGCTCGACGTCGACGAGGTGTATCGCGACGAGCTGGCCGGCTGACCAGGTGGCCCGGATCCGGTTGGCAGCGCCCCCACGGCCTGGCGACCGTTTGGCTGCGACCCCACGGCGGGCCGCGACCCACGGTCGACAGCGCCTCGTCGGCGACGCGAGACCTGCGGGCAGCGGCCCGCGTTAGACTCGTCGGATGGCGGTGATCGGCACGGTCCGTGAGCTGTGGCGCTTCCCGGTCAAGTCGATGGGCGGCGAGCGCCTCGACCGGGTCGACGTCGACGCGTGCGGGGTGCGCGGCGATCGGCTGTGGGCGGTGCGCGACGACGAGCGGGCGGTGATCACCAGCGCCAAGAAGCTCCCGGTGCTGTTGCAGTGCTCGGCCAGGTACCTGGCGCCGCCGGGCTCCGAGCGCCACCCGGCCGCGATCCCGGCGGTGGCCATCGAGCTGCCAGACGGCGCCACCATCACCAGCGACGATCCGGCGGTCGACGCGCGGCTCTCGGCGCTGGTCGGACGCAAGGTGTCGCTGTGCCGGTTGCAGCCGGCCGACGCCGCCGACCACTACCGCGCCGCCAAGCCTTCGGCGGCCGAGATGCGCGCCGACTTCGCGCTGGCCGACGACGAGCCGCTGCCCGACTTCTCGATGATGAAGCTGTCGACGCTGATGGAGCTGGGGCGCTTCGCGACGCCGCGCGGCACATACTTCGACGCCGCGGCGCTGCACGTCGTCACCACCGCGAGCCTGGACGCGCTGCGCGACGCCGCGCCGGCCTGCGACCCCGACGCGCGGCGGTTCCGCGCCAACCTGGTCATCGCCAGCCGCGGACCGGCCGGCTTCGACGAGGCGAGCTGGACCGGCGCGACGCTGCGCGCGGGGACGGTGACCGCCGCGATCGACAGCCCGACGCCGCGCTGCTCGATGCCGACCCGGCCGCAGCCCGGCCTGGGCGCCGATCCGGCGGTGCTGAAGGCCATCGCCGCGCACGCGGCGCGCTGCCTGGGCGCCTACGGCTCGGTCGTCGCCGCCGGTCAGCTGCAGGTGGGCGACGCGGTCGACCTCGCGCGACCGTCGCGCTCGGCGCTCGGCGGCTGGCTGCAGGCGCGCGGCGCCGGCGCCAAGCGCCTGATGCTGCGCGCCGCGATGCCGAAGAAGTAGCGCGCGGCGGCGACCGTTCGCGGGCGCCTTGGCGACGACGACGACGACGCGTAGCATCTGGCGATGGCGTCGCGGGCCACTCAGCTCCCGGTTGATGCGGTGCGGGAGATCGCTGCGCTCGTCGGCGATGACGACGAGGACACGGCGCTCCTGCGCGAGATGAAGCAGGACGCGATCGACCACCTGGCCCAGCAGGCGTGGTGTCGGCGCATCACGGAGATCTACTGGGGCGATGGCATCGGCGGGGTCGTGGCGGTGTTCCTGTTCGTGTTCGAGGCGGACGCCGCCGACGGCTCGCTCGCAGCGCCCGCGTGGTGCGTCGTCGGCGACCTCCCCTCGCTGCTGCTGCCGTGCACGGGCCGGCAGGACACGCCGGTGGACGTGCTGGAGCGCTACTGCCAGGAGATGGAGCGGTGGGTCGCGAGCGTGCGCGCCGGCGAGGGCGGCGTCGGGTGCGTGCCGGTCGCGGCGGCGCCGACGCTGCAGCACGCGGAGATGCTCGACGGTCGGATCCAGTTGCTGCGCGAGGACATCATCCCGCAGCTGAGGCTCCCCCGATGAGTCGCGCCGGCGGTCTGGTGTGCGTCTGCACCGAGCGCGCGGCGAGCCGCAAGCGCGACGGCGCGGTGGCGGGTGCAGTGACACGGCTCGGCTGGGTTAGGCTGGCGCCATGACCGCAGGGCGCACGCGTGGATCGTCGAGGCCGGTCGTGAAGACGCGCGCCGCGAAGGCCAAGCCGGTCGTGAAGGGTAAGCCCGCCGCGAAGGCCAGGCCGGCCACGAAGGCGAAGCCGAGGCCGGCCAAGCCGGTGCGCGTGTCGACGCATCCGCCGAAGGTGCGCACCCCGGCGACGCTGGCGCTGATCGATCGGCTGCGCGCGATCTTCGTGGCGCTGCCCGACGTGACCGAGCAGGTGGCGTGGGCGGAGCCGACGTGGCGCGTGGGCGGCAAGATGTTCGCGATGTGCGACACGTACCATCACGGCAGCGCGCACCTCTCGGTGCACCTGCCGGCGCCACCGGGCGCGCAGGCGGCGCTGATCGACGCCGATCCGGCGCGGTTCTTCCGGCCGCCGTACGTGGGCAGCAAGGGCTGGGTGGCGGTCGTGCTCGACACCGCGCCCGACTGGGAGATGGTGGCGGCGCTGGTGCGCACGGCCTACGAGCTGATCGCGCCGCCGCCGCGTCGCTGAACGATCAGCGCGGCACGGTCTGCCCCCACGGCGCCAAGGCGATCAGCGCCTCGCCGCGGCGGCGCAGCTCGTCGGGCAGCGCGGCGCGGCAGGCGTCGGCGACGGCGTCGGCGAGCTCGCGGGCGGTGGCGAAGCGGTGGTCGGGTGCCTTGGCCAGCGCGATCGCGAGCGCGGCGTCGACGTCGGCCGGGAGCGGCGCGATCGCGGAGGGGCACGGCGGCGTGGCGTGGACGACCGCATACAGCGCGGCGGCGACGTCGGCGGCGTCGAACGCTGGGCGGCCGGTGAGGATGCGATACGCGATCGCCCCGAGCGCGAAGCGATCGGCGGCGGGGCCGACGTCGCCGCCCGTCGCCTGCTCGGGCGCGAGGTAGCCGGGCGTGCCGATCACCGCGTCGCCGGTGAGCGTGCCTTCCCCATCGAGGCGCTTGGCGACGCCGAAGTCGAGCACCTTCCACAGCGCCGGGCCGCGCGACGGGCGGTGCTGGAACAGGTTGGCCGGCTTGAGGTCGCGGTGGACGATCCCGGTGGCGTGAGCCAGATCGACGGCGGTCGCGATCTGATCCAGGAGGCGCAGCGCCTCGGCGATCGGGAGCGGCCGCTCGCGCAACAGGTCCGACAGGGTCGTCCCGGTCAGGCGCTCCATCACCAGGAACGGGATCGGCTCGTCGGCCCCGCCGTGGGCGATCAGGCGCACGACGTGCGGCGACCGGAGCGACGCGACGGCCTCCAGCTCGCGGCCGAAGCGCGCCCGCGCCGTCGGCTCGCGCCCGGCCTCGGCGGTCAGCACCTTGACCGCCACGGCCTCGTCGTCGAACTCGCCGCGCGCGTCGTAGACCTCGCCCATGCCGCCGCGGCCGAGCACCACCCCCAGGCGGTAGCCGCCGAGCGTGTGGCCCGTGAACCGGCCCTCGCCGCCGACCTGGCGCGCGCGGGCGAGATCGCGGATGGCCTCGTCGAGCAGCACCTGGCGCTGGGCGCCCTCGCGGACCGCCACGGCGTGGCGCTCGGCGGCGCGGGCGGCGTAGGTGCGCATCCGCAGCCCGGCCGCGAAGCCGCTGGCCGAGGCGCACTGCACGAAGCCGAGCAACACCAGCTGCGCCGCGGGGGACGCGTGGTGGATCGTCGTCACGCCGGGCTCGTCGAGGACGCCGAAGATCGTCAGCAGCGCGAACGTGGCGTGGCCGGCGCCGACGGCGATCGCGGTGAAGACCACCGCCCGCGGCGTCTGGCTCAGCCCGTACACCAGGCCGCCGAGCGGCATCAGCACGACCGCCGCCGAGAACCAGCCCGCGGCGTAGTAGGCCGGCACGATCAGCACCAGCCCGAGCACCGCGAACGGGATGGCGCCGCGCGCGGTGTAGCGGCGCCCGCCGCGCAGCGTCCACGCGATCACCGCGAGAGCGACGACCAGCGCCACCGTGGTCGCCGCGAACGGCCAGCGCGCGCGGGGCGGGAGGTCGATCGTCGCCGTCGCGACGACCGCGGTAACGGCGGCGGCCGCCGCCATCACCAACCACATCCGCCCGCCGCGGACCTCGTGATGCCACAAGGTCTCGTCCGGCGTCGTCGCCGTGCGCGCCGGCCCGCCTCGGCGCACGGCCAGCGCGGTCTTCGCGTCGTCGGCCACGGCCCATCGTACCGCGCCGCGCGCGACGGCACGGTCCCGGCGATGGGGTAAGCTCGTCCGGCGATGCCGTCGATCGATGCGTGGCGTGGCGACGCGCCGGTGGTCCTGTTCGCCAACCCGACCGCGCAGAGCGGCAAGGCGGCCGACGCGATCCGCACCGCCGAGGGCCTGCTGGCGCGGGCGGGCGTGCCGCACCGGTTCGTGCCGACGGCGCCGGCGGGCGGCACGGTCGAGGTGGTGCGCCAGGCGATCGACGACGACGGCGCGCGGGTGGTGATCGCGATGGGCGGCGACGGCACGTTCGCCGAGGTGGCGAAGGGCGTGCTGGCGTCGGCCCACGCGGCGAAGGTCGCGATGGGCATGCTGCCGACCGGCACCGCCAACGATCAGGGCAAGTCGTTCGGGCTGGCGGCGGGCGCGGGCGCGCTGGCCGACAACGTCGCGGTGATCGCGGCGGGGCGGGTGGCGGCGATCGACGCCGGGCGCATCGAGGTGATCGCCGGCCAGGAGCGGGTGATCCACCGCGACCTGTTCTTCGACTCGGCGTCGGTGGGCTTCGGCGCCGACGCGCTGGTCGCGCGCAACCGCGACCGCGAGCTGGTCGGCAAGATCCCGCTGGCCCGGCTGTTCTACCGGGACATGCTGGTCTACGCCGGCGCGGTGGTGCGCAAGTTCGCCGAGAGCTACGTCAGCGACGTGAAGTTCGATCTCGACGCCGAGATCGACGGCCACCACCACAGCTTCGACTCGCTGCTCGACGTGATCGTCAAGAACACGGCGGTGTTCGGCGGCGAGTGGGTGCTCGATCCCGACACCCGCGCCGACGACGGCGTCTTCGAGCTGATCCCGATCTACGGCCGGCGCGACCTGACCTCGAAGCTGTTCGCGTCGCTGCGCCACCTGCCGGTCGACGGCGACACGCTGCGCGACCTGGGCATCGAGCACAGCGAGCCGATCCCCGGCCGCCGGTTCGCGCTGACCGTGACCCAGCCCGGCCAGGCCGGCTACCCGGCGGCGCAGGTCGACGGCGAGGAGATCCCGCACGGCCGCCGCTACCTGATCGACGTGCTGCCGCGCTGCCTGAACGTCGTCGTGCCGCGCGCCGCGACGCGGTAGCGCGGCGCGAATAACCGGTGGCGGGTGCGCCTGGGTAGGTGCGTCGGCGGCGCGACCATGGCGGTCGGCCCGGCGCGCGAGGTGCTCATGTCGCGCATGTCTGTCGTGTTGTTCACTGGCGCGGTCCTGGCCGCGGTTGGGTGCGTCGAGCCCGACGACGAGCTGGCGCTCGGCGAGGACGAGGGCGAGCTCAAGCACGCCTACGACGATCCCGGCGTCTTCGATCGCTCGACGGTGCTGGTGCAGGTCGTCGGTGGCGGCAAGCGCAACACGTGCACCGGCACGATCATCGGCCCGCGCCACGTGCTGACCGCGGCGCACTGCTCGATCGCGCCTGGCGCCGAGACCTACGACGTGACGTTCTACGTCGGTGCCTCGCCCGCGATGGCCACCACGCAGCGCGCGAGCCGGGCCTACGTCCCGTGGGGCGTCGATCCGGTGGCGCACGCCAGCGCAGGGCTCAACCAGGATCAAGGCCTGCGCGACACCGCCGACAAGTTCGCCGACCTGATGGTGCTGTACCTGCCGGCGGGGATCCCGGCTGGCTACCAGGTCGCGCGCCTGCCGGCGACCTACCTCGGCAACGGCGACAGCGCCTACGGCTACATGGTGGGCAACGGCGATCACGACGGCGTCGCGCCGACCACGCCCGGAGCGCGCGTCCTGCGCTACCTGTCCTCGAAGCCGTACTCGTCCAACAACGCCGATGGCCACATGCTGGTCGACTCGTCCGACGTCGATGGCGGCGACTCGGGCGGCCCGTTCTACACCTTCGACGCGGACTGGCGGCTGGTGGTCCACGGCGCGCTCAGCGGCGTGCGCTTCGAGTGGGCCGCCCACGCCAAGTACGCCAGCACCCAGTTCCATCTGAAGCGCATCGTCGCGGCGATCGGCAACGTCGAGCTGCGCGGCTACGACCTCCCCGGCAACGACTACGCCGCCGACTGGGCCGGCTCGCCCACCGAGTGCGCCGCGCGCTGCGCGCAAGACGCGCGGTGCAAGGCCTACACCCACGTGCCCTACTACGCCGGCCAGCTCGACGGGTTCGGCGCGTGCTGGCTGAAGAGCGCCACCGGGACCGCGATGGGGAACGGCGGGATGGTGTCGGGCGTGATCGCGCCGACCGGCTGGTGCCCGACCTCGGGCGGCTTCTGCCGGATCTGACCGCGGTCGCGCGCCGGTCAGCGCGGGCCGTAGGCCGGCGGCGGCGAGCCCAGCTCGTAGGCGCCGAGGTCGGGGGCGGCGCCGGCGTAGGCGTCGGCGAGGTTGGGCAGCGCGACGCCGACGTCGATGGCGGCGCCGCCGGGCGCGAGGGTGAGCGGGGGCATCGGCGCGGCGGGGAACGGCGACGCCGGCGGCGAGGTCGGCGTCGCGAACACGGCGGGCCCGACCTCGACGGCGTGGACCTCGGTGGTGCGGGCGCGCAGCTCGGCGAGGCTAGCGAACGCGGTGGCGCCGATGCGACCGGTGAAGCCGGCGCTCGAGCCGAAGCCGTCGTGGTCCATGTCGAGCGTGGCGGTGTCGGCGGCGCGCAGCTCGATCACCGCGCCGGCGCCGATGTCGTAGCCGTTGTACGTGCCGCCGGCGCCGCCGAGGAACAGGTTGTTGCGGATCCACTGCCGCGCGAACACGTCGGTGGTGAAGATGCCGAACGCGTCGCCGCGCTTGACGACGGTGTTGTTGACCAGCACGTCGCCGATCGAGCCGCGCTGCAGCTTGAACGGCGACAGGACGACGTTCCACGCGACGTTGCGCACGAAGTAGGTGGGCCCGCCCAGGCCCGGCTGCGAGCTCATCGCCATGAACACGTCGCGCATGCGGTTGCCGACGATCCGGCAGTCGTGGGCGCAGAAGTCGGCCTCGATCGCGTCGTCGGCGCACTGCTCGAGGTCGTTGCCGACGATGTCGATCGCGACCTGCTCGATGGCGCCGGCGTCCTCGATCAACGACACGCAGTCGCGGAAGCCGCGGACGTGGTTGTGCTCGATGACGTGGCCGGGGCCGGTGACCTCGATGCCCTCGCCGACGTTGGCGCCGTCGACGCCGAGCGACGCCTCGGCCCACACCGTCGCGCCGACGACGTCGTTGTCGGCGATGTAGTGGCGCTCGCCGCGGGTCTTGGTGACGATGCCGTCCTCCGTAGTGGTGACGTGGTTGCCGACGATCGCGAGGTCGGCGGCGTCGTTGAACTTGATCTTGCCGGCGATCGTCAGGCCGACGACGTGGACGAAGCGGCGGCCGTCGAGGCGGACGTCGCCGCCGACGCTGACGGTGGCGCCGGCGGCGGCGCGGATGACGATCGGCTGGCCGGCGGCGCCGTCGCGGGTGACGGTGAAGCCGGGGTAGCTGCCGCCGGCCAGCTCGAGGATCTGCCCGGGCTGCGCGGCGCCCAGCGCGCCGGCCAGCGTCGCCGGCGTGACCGCGACGATCGGCGCGCCCGGCATCGGCGCCGGCACCGGCCGGGTGCGGGCGGTCAGCGTCTGCGCCGCGCACCCGCCGTCGGGATCGCGCAGCGTGACCTCGACCTCGTAGGCGGTGTCGGGCTCGAGCCCGAAGATCGTCCCCGCGAACCGGGCGTCCCAGCTCACGCCCTCGAGGGTGGCCGCCGGCGCACGGAACAGCGGCATCGCGGCGCGCCAGGTGCCGTCGACGACGCGGTAGCGCACGGTGGTGGTGGCGTCGCCGTCGGGATCGCCGGCGTAGGGCCAGACGATCGTCAGGTGGCGCAGGGTCGGGTAGGGCAGGCTGGGCGCGCCGGGCACCACGGCGTCGGGGCCGGGCGCGATCGGCGGGTCGGGGCAGCTCGGCGGCGGCGGCGTGGCGTCGGCGTCGGCCGCGTCGGGGGGCGTCGAGGTGGCGTCGTCGCCGCCGCAGGCGGCCAGCGCGCCGGTGAGCACGATCGCGAACGCGCGCGTGGGTCCCCGCATGGCGGCGAGGGTACCGCGCTTCGCCGCGGGCCGTCGATCACGCCAGCGCGCGGGCCAGGAACGGCAGGCTGTCGTCCATCCGGTAGTCGATCGCGTTGTGGTCGTCGTCGAACTCGTCGTAGCGGTGCGGCACCGCCAGCCGGTCGAGGGCGCGGTGCAGCTGCCGCGCGCCGTAGACCAGGTTGTACTGATCGCGACGCCCGCAGTCGATGTACAGGCCGCGCAGCGTGCGCAGGTTGGCGGCGCAGGCGTCGACCATCCGCAGCGGATCCCAGGCCAGCCAGCGCTGCCAGCGCTCGGGATCGAGCTCGCAGGTCAGCGGATCGACCGGCAGCCGCACGCCGAACGGCGCGGTCGGGTCGGGATCGTAGCTGGCCGCCATCGCGCACATCATCAGCGCCTCGAGCCGCTCCTCGCCGGGCTTGTCGGTGGCCTCGATCGCCGCGAGCAGCGCCGCGACCGACCCGCCGAGCGGCTCGAGGACGCGCAGCGCCGGCGGCAGGTCGGGCAGGTAGCACCACTCGAAGGCGACGTCGCCGGAGTGGCAGGCCGCCGCGGCCCACACGTCGGCGCGGCGCATCGCGTGGACCAGCGCGCCGTAGCCGCCCGAGCTCTTGCCGAAGACGCCGCGCCGGCCGACGCCGCCGCAGCCGTAGCGGCCCTCGACGGCGGGCACCAGCTCGTCGCACAGGAACCGCTCCCAGGGCCCCATCGCGACGCTGTCGATGTACTGGTTGCCGCCGAGGCGGACGAAGCAGTCGGGGAACGCGACCGCGACCGGCGGCATCGCGCCGCTGGCGATCAGCCGATCGAGCCGCGCCGGGACGTTCTCGCCGAACGCCTTCCACCGGGTGTGGCTGAGCCCGCCGCCGGTGAAGCCGACCAGGTCGACCAAGAGCGGGCAGCCCGCGGCGCCGCCGGGCGGCAGGTAGACGTCGACGGTGCGCGCCGGCGACGCGCCGACCAGGTTGGCGTGCAGGAGCTGGCTGGTGACGGTGATGCGTTCGACGACGCCGGCGGGGCGGTTCACGCGCGGCAGCCTACGCGATCGCGCTAGGCTCCGGGGCCGCGATGCCCGCCGGTGTGATCGACTGGACACCGACCCTGGAGCTGATCGTCGATCGCGACGCGGCGGCGATGGCGCGGCCGCGGGTGGCGGCGGCGCCGACGCTGATCGCGCCGCTGGCGTCGACGACGGTCGCGCTGGCGGTGGGGGCGCGCCGCGAGCGGCTCGATCGCACGACCATCGCGCTGGTGCCGGCCCGGGCCCGCTACCGGCTGGCGTCGACCAGCCCGGCGCCGCAGGTGGTGACGCTGGTGGTGGGCGCGGCGGCCCGCGTCGAGGTCGAGCGCACCTACGCGCCGCACGTCGTGCCCGCGACGTTCGCGGCGCTGCTCCGCGAGGCCCGCGTGCTGCCGCGCACCCGCTGGGTCGACGAGCTGGTCCACCGCTACCTGTTCGAGCGCGACGTGTGCGCGCGCCACGGCTCGCTGGCCACCCGCTTCCTCGAGACCGAGCTGATCAAGGAGCTGTACTTCCTCGCCGACGAGCAGCGCGCCGGCCGGGCCCGGGCGCCGGTGGTGGGCGAGGGCAGCGCGCTGGTCGAGCGGGCGCGGGCGGCGATCGAGGCGTCGCTGTTCGCGCCGTTCGCGATGGCGGCGCTGGCCCGCGCCTGCCACGCCAGCGAGTCCAGCCT
Source organism: Myxococcales bacterium (assembly GCA_016794525.1). Lineage (GTDB taxonomy): Bacteria > Myxococcota_A > Polyangia > Haliangiales > Haliangiaceae > UBA2376. The sequence continues at coordinate 14,405 of JAEUJY010000175.1, read as the reverse complement.
GACCCGCGCGTTCAAGCAGGCGCTGGGCATCACGCCGGGGGCCTACGTGCGCGAGCGCCGGCTCGACGAGGCGATGCCGCTGCTCGAGTCGGGGCGCTACAGCGTCGGCGAGGTGGCGACCCGGGTCGGCTACGCGCGGCAGGCGGCGTTCGCGGCGGCGTTCCAGCGCAAGTTCCACGTCGCGCCGTCGAGCGTGCGGCCCAAGCCCGGCGCGCCGCCGCTGGCGCCCCACGGCCGGCCCCCGGTGCGGGCGCCGCGCCCAGCGCGGTGACGGGCGCGGTGACGGTCCCGCGACCACGGTCGCCGGTCTCGCGACAACCGCGCGGCCGCCGCCGTGGCTTCATCACCGGCATGGCTCCCCGGTCGCCGCTCGTCCTCGCCGCGGTGTGGCTCGCGTCGCTCGCGGCGTGTCCCGACAGCCAGGCGGTCGCGCCCGCCGACGTCGACGCCGCGACCACCGCCCCCGACGCGCCGGGGCTCCCCGTCGACGCGGCCCCGGCCCGGGTGTGCGACCCGCGGGCGTACGGCGCCGCCGGCGACGGCGCGCACAAGGACACCGCGGCGATCCAGGCGGCGATCGACGCGTGCGCCTCCACCGGCGGCACGGTGCGCCTCGCCGGCGGCGTGTTCCTGAGCGGCACGATCCGGCTGGCCAGCGGGATCACGCTCGAGATCGCCGCCGGCGCGACGCTGCGCGGCAGCCAGGCGATCGCCGACTACCCCGACCTGGTGCCGCCGATCGCCAACACCCAGCTCGCCAACTGCAAGAAGGCGCTGATCTACGCCGAGGGCGCGACCGGCGTACGCATCGTCGGCGCCGGCACGATCGACGGCAACGCCCGCGGCGTCCCCGACTGGAACGGCAACCGCGTCCGCGAGGCGCTGCGGCCGATGGCGATCTTCACGACGCTGTCGCGCGACGTCCTCGTCGAGGGCGTCACGGTCAAGGACGCCGCCACCTGGGCGGTGGTCCACCTCGAGGTCCGCGGGCTGGTGATCCGCGGCATCACTGTCGACACCAACCTCGGCCCGACCCACGACGGCATCGACGTGGTCGACGGCCACGACGTGTTGATCGAGGACGTCGACGTGACCAGCGGCGACGACTCGATCTGCCTCAAGAGCGGCAGCGCCACCGGCACCGAGGACGTGATCGTCCGCCGCAGCCGCACCCGGCAGTCGGGCGTCGCCAACGGCGTCAAGTTCGGCACCGCCTCGGTCGGCAGCTTCCGCCGGATCCTGATCGAGGACGTCACGATCGAGCGCGCCCAGGCCGCGGCGATGGCGGTCGAGTCGGTCGACGGCGCCGCGATCGCCGACGTCACGTTCCGCCGCATCACCGTGCGCGACGTCGGCACGCCGTTCTTCGTGCTGCTCGGCAGCCGCGATCGCGATCCGGCGCAGGTCGGCAGCCTGGCGCGGGTCACGTTCGAGGACATCCGCGGCAGCGCGATGCGCTACGCGTGGGGCTCGATCGTCACCGGCACGCTCCTCGACGGCGCGACCTTCACGATCCGCGACCTGGCGTTCCGCCGCATCGACCTGACGTTCAAGGGCGCCGGCGCCAACCCCAACCCGACGCCGTTCACCGACGACAACTTCCCCGAGTACCAGGGGCCGGTGCCGGGGCGGCCGGGCGTCTACTACAACCGCTACCCGGACGCGAAGTTCATCACCGGCGTCGACGGCCGCGAGAACACCGCCTACCACGGCCCGGGCTACGGCCTGTTGCTGCGCCACGCCACCGGCGTGACCTTCGAAGACTGCCGGATGGCGGTCGACGGCGCCGACCCACGGCCCTGGCACGACACCAAGGACACCGCGGCGGTCACCGGCAGCTGCCAGCCGTGAGCTACGACAGGGCGATCCCGTCGAACACGTGCGTGAGGGGCATGCCAGGTAGAGACGGCCTGGCCGGGCTGTGACCGACCCTGCCTACGATTTTTCGCTCTGGACGAGCCCCGCGGCCGGCCGATTCGGTGGCTGTGCGGCACCTCCTCTTGATGGCCCTCATCGCCCTCGCCCCTGGGTGCAAGGTGTTCGACCAGCCCAAGCGTGTCGATGGGTTGGAGCAGCGCGTCGACGAGCTCGCCGACGCGGTGTCCAAGCTGGTGGGCGAGCCGGTGGCGCAGCGGCCCAAGCCCAAGGCCAAGGCCCACGACGACGAGGCCGACGGCGAGGACGCCGACGCCGACCCGAAGGCCCGCAAGGCCCGGCGGCCCAAGACCGAGGCCCGCGCCGGCCGCGACCGGGGTGATCGGACCGCCAAGGCCGACGCCGCCGAGCGCCGCCCGGCGTCCGCCAAGGCCAGCCACGACGAGCCGGCCGAGGAGCCGGCCGACACGCCCGCCGACGCCGATCCGCCCGAGGACGACGCCGACGAGCCCGCGCCGCCGCCCGCGGATCACGGCCCCGGGCCGCACTGGGCCTACACCGGCGCCGAGGGGCCCAGCCACTGGGGCGAGCTCGACGAGCAGTACGCGGCGTGCGGCGATGGCCACGAGCAGTCGCCGATCGACATCCTGCCGAAGCGGCGCGCGGCCCAGGACGAGTCGGTGTTCTTCGTCTACAAGCCGACGCCAGGCAAGGTGACCGACAACGGCCACACGCTGCAGGTCGACCTGCAGCCGGGCAGCTACGCGGTGGTCGACGGCGCGCGCTACGAGCTGGTGCAGTTCCACTTCCACACGCCCAGCGAGCACACGATCGCGGGCGAGCCCTACGCGATGGAGGTGCACCTCGTGCACAAGAACAAGGCCGGCAAGCTGGCGGTCGTCGGCGTGCTGTTCGCCGATGGCGCGCCGTCCGCGGCGCTGGCCCCGGTGTGGAAGCAGCTGCCCAAGGCTGGCGGCAGCGGCGCCCTCAAGAAGCCGTTCGATCCCAGCGCGCTGTTGCCGTCCGAGACCGGCGCCTATCGCTACGCGGGCTCGCTGACCACGCCGCCGTGCAGCGAGGGCGTGAAGTGGATCGTCCTGCGCCGCACCGGCACCGACGCCGAGAAGCGCATCGCCGCGTTCCGCGCGCGCTTCGGCGCCAACGCCCGCCCGACGCAGTCGATGGGCGAGCGCGAGCTGCAGTAGCGCTCAGCGATCGGTGTCGTCGACCGCGGCCGGCCCTGCGAGGCACCCACGTCCGCGGCGGTCGCAGCCGGCGATGGCCTGACGCAGTGCTAGACTGGAGCCGTGGCGCAGCCCGTCCCCGCCATCGCGACCTACGCGGATCTGCAGGCGTTGCCGCCCCATGTGGTCGGCGAGATCGTCGATGGGCGCTTGTACGTCTCGCCGCGCCCCGGGCTCGGCCACGCCAACGTCGCGAGCGCGCTCGGAGAGGAGCTGGGGCCGCCGTTCCGGCGCGGCCGTGGTGGGCCCGGCGGCTGGGTCATCCTCGACGAGCCGGAGCTGCACCTGGCCCGCGACGTCGTGGTGCCCGATCTGGCGGGGTGGCGTCGCGCCCGGATGCCCGAGGTCCCCGTCGACGACGCGTTCACCACGCTGGCGCCCGACTGGGCGTGCGAGGTGCTGTCGCGCTCGACCGCCGGCTTCGATCGCGGGCACAAGCTCGCCGTCTACGCGCGTGAGCAAGTCGCGCACGTGTGGCTGATCGACCCGGCGGCGGCCACGCTCGAGGTGCTGCGCCTCGACGGGCCGACCTACCGCGTCGTGCTGGTGGCCACGGGCGACGCCGCGGTCGCGGCCGAGCCGTTCGACGCCGTCGCGCTGTCGCTCGCGACCTTGTGGGCGCGGTAGCCACCCGTCCTCCAAGGTGTCAGCGATCGGTGTCGTCGACCTTCTGCGCGTAGCCGCGGACCGGTGGGTTGGGGTCGGCCTTGGACCGCACCCGCACGACCGAGCCGGGCGCCTCGACGACGCCGGCTGCCATCGACCAACCCGGCGGCACCTGCGGGTCGGTGAAGAAGTAGAGCCAGCGGGCGTCGCGCGGCGACAGGTTCACGCAGCCGTGGCTCTTCTGGAACCCGAACCGGTCGTGCCAGTACGAGGTGTGCAGCGCGAGGCCCTTCTCGGGGCTGAAGAACTGCGTCCACGGCACGGTCGCGACCGAGTACGGGTCCTCGCCGGTGAGGCCCTTCATGTCGGTCTCCGAGACCTTCTTCCAGATGCGGTAGATGCCGGTCTCGGTCGGCGTGTCCTTGAGGCCGGTCGACACCAAGGTCGCGTAGACCGGCAGGTCGCCCTCGTACGCCACCAGCAGCTGCTGATCGAGGTCGATGTCGATCCAGCGCTCGCCCGGCTTGACCCCGGCCGGCAGCGGCATCGGCATCGCGACGCGCACCTGGCCGGCGTCGATCCACTCGCCGTCGCCGATGCGGTAGGCGATGACCGCGCCGGCGTCCTGCGCGGTCTCGAGCACCGGCACCGCCATGCGCTCCTTGAGCTGGCGCCGCGAGCCGCCGCCGCGCGGGGCGCCGTGGGTCCAGGTGGTCGTGGCGTCGCCGCGCGGCCACACGATCGCCAGCGGCAAGGTCAGGCCGGTGTCGTCGCCCAGCCGCACGCCCTGGTAGCGGCTGGGATCGTGCTGGCGGATCGCGCTGGTCGGCAGGTACTCGTCGGCGGTCTTGCTGATCTTCCAGAACAGCTTGCCGCCGGCGTTGAGCTCGCCGTACTTGCGGACGTTGACCGAGCCGAGCAGCGGCCGGCCCTTGACCAGCCCGGCGGCGGCGGCGGCCTCGGCGGCGGCGGCCCGCTCGTCGGCGAACTCGTCGTCGGGGTCGGTGGGCGGCTCGTCGGCGGGCGGCGGCGCGGTCGGCTTCTTGCCGGCCTTGGCCTTGGTGTAGACGTAGCTGCCGGCGTCGATGACCTTGCCGTAGAAGCCCGGCACCACCTCGCCGCGCTCGAGGCGGGGCAGCTCGACGCCGCTCGGCGCCTTGGGCGACGGCTCGAGGAAGTCGCCGCACACCCAGCCCTGGGGATCGATCGCGTACCAGCTCTTCTCGCAGCCGGGCCCGGCCTTGGCGTCGCGCCAGGCGACGCGGGTGTCGCCGGCGACCGTGCCGATGCGCTTGGCGGCCTCGTCGGGGCCCAGCCGGGCGGCGACCGTCCGGATCAGCCGCAGCGACCGGGTGTCGGGGGGCAGCTCGGGGCGGGCCGGCGGTGGCGGGGTGACGGCGACCGCGGGGCCGCTGGCGTCGGGGCCGGCGGACTTGCTGCCGCCGCCGCCGCTGCTCCCGCACGCGGCGCACGCGACCAGGGCGAGGAAGCGACGCACCCCTTGGTGGTAGCACAAGGGCGGCGCCCGCGCGCCTCGTGGTAGGATCCTCGACGATGAAGCTCGGCGAGATGCTGGTCCGCGACGGTCGCTTGACCGAGGCCCAGCTGGCCGGCGCCGTGGCCCAGCAGCAGCGCACCGGCGGCCGCTTCGGCACCGTGCTGTTCGAGATGGGCTACATCGATCTCGACGCGCTGACGGTGTACCTCGGCCTCGAGCTGGCGATCCCGATCGCCACCGGCGCGATGCTCGAGCGCGCCAAGCGGGCCGCGGTGCAGCTGCTGACCCCCGAGCAGGCGTTCCGCTACAAGTGCGTGCCGCTGATCGTCCAGCACCGCCAGCTGATCGCGGCGATCGACGAGCCCCACGACCTCGACACGCTCGACGCGCTGAGCCACCTGACCGGCTACCGGATCATCCCGCGGGTCGCCGCCGAGGTCCGCATCTACTACTACATCGAGCGGTTCTACGGCATCGAGCGGCCGGCGCGGTTCCGCGCGCTGGGCGACACCCCGCGTGGCGACGCGCCGCCGTCGGCCAGCCTGCCGGCGCCGCCGCTGCCGGGCCTGCCGCCGGTGTCGGCCCGGCCGGTGGTCGCGCCGCGCCCGGCCCAGCCGCTGCGCTACGGCCGCGCGCCGACGCCGCTGCCGGTCGACCTCGCCGAGGATCTGACGCTCGAGGCGTCGGACATGCTCGAGGAGATCACCTCCGACGGCACCGCGGTCGCCGAGACCGCGCCGGTGACCGCGCCGCGGCCCGAGGGCCAGCCGGTGCCCGAGGGCTCGACCACGCAGCGCATCTGGGTGCCGATCCCGGCGACGCGCGCGATCGAGGCGATCGAGGCCGCCACCGATCGCAGCGCGATCGCCGACGCGCTGCTCGGCTTCGCGACGACGTTGTTCGACGTCGCGGTGCTGTTCATCGTCCGCGACAGCTTCGCGTTCGGCTGGAAGGCGGTCGGCGACGGCGTCGACCTCGGCCGCGTCGAGTGCGCGCTGATCCCGCTCGAGGCCACGTCGATCTTCCAGCAGGCCGTCGCCGCGCCCGACGGCGTCTACCACGGCCAGCCCACGCCATCGGCGATCGTCTCTTACTGGTACAAGGTGCTGCGGGTCACCGCGCCCAGCGACGCCACGATCGCCGCGGTCTCGATCCGCAAGCGCGCCGTCAACCTGCTCTACGGCCACCGCGTCGGCCGCCCGCCGCTGGCTCCCGACGAGCTCGCCGAGCTGACCGCGGTCAGCGCCGCGGCGGCGTCGGGCTACGCGCGGCTGATCGCCGGCGCGAAGCGGAAGGACTAGCGACGCGGCGTCGCGCCCCGCGTAGATCCGCGTCGGTAGCCTCGCGTGGGCGCGGCGTCCGCGATACGCTATGTGCTGCAAGTGCCCGAAGCCTCGCGCGCGGGCCTCACCATGAGCGCCCCCGCCCGACGATTCGACCAGCCGACGCGCCGCGGGCGCGCTCGCCGCGTGCTCCACGTCTTCGGGACGATGCACCGCGGCGGCGCGGAGCTCCGGACCGTCGAGATCATGCGGCGCACGGACCCGGCGCTGGTCGTGCAGGAGTTCGCGGCGCTGTCGGGCGCGCCCGGGACCCTCGATGACGAGATCCGCCAGCTCGGCGGCGCGGTCCACCCGTGTCGCCTCGACGCAGGCTTCGCGCCCCGGTTCATGCGCCTCATCCGTGAGCGGGGGATCGACGTCGTGCATTCCCACGTCTTCCTGACGTCTGGGCTGATGTTGGCCCTGGCGTTCGCGGTCGGGGTCCCGCAGCGCATCGCCCACTTCCGGTCGACCTCCGACGGCCAGCCGTCGACCGTGCGCCGCCGCGCCTACCGCCTGGGCATGCGCCGCATGCTCGACTTCACGGCGACCGACCTGCTCGGCGTCTCGGCCGCGAGCCTGGCGGAAGGATGGTCGCCGGAGTGGCAGCGCGACCCGCGCTGCCAGGTCATCTACAACGGCGTCGATCCAGCGCGCTTCGCCGACGCCGTGGATGATGGCAGCGTGCGTGCCGAGCTTGGCGTGCCGCCAGGCACACCGTTGCTCGTGCAGGTCGGCCGCTTCGACCCGCCCAAGAACCACCTGTTCACCGCGACGCTGCTGCCGCTGCTGCCGCACGCGCACGTCGTCTTCGTCGGGCGCGGCGGCACCGCGCTCGAGGCCGAGACCCGGCGTCGGCTGGCGGCGTCCGGGTGTCTGGATCGCGCCCACTTCGTCGGCGAGCGCCCCGACGTCGGGCGGTGGTTGGTCGCCGCCGACGCGTCGATCTTGCCATCGGTGATCGAGGGGCTCCCTGGGGTCGTGCTCGAATCGCTGGCCTGCGGGACGCCGGTGGTGGCCGCCGACCTGCCCGGCGTCCATGAGATCGCCGAGCGTGTCGAGGGCGTGACCGTGGTCACGACCACGTCGCCGCGGCCATGGGCCGATGCCCTGCAGGCGATGTCGTCGCCGACCCCGGCCGCGCGCGCGCGCCGCCGCGCGGTCCTCGCGGCGAGTCCGTTCACGATCGACGCGGCCGTCGCCGCGCACGTCGCGCTGTGGACGCGTCCCTCACGTCGGGGAGACTCATGATGCGCACGCGTACGTGCTCGGCCGCGACACGCGCGCCGCGCGACGCCAGCGACTATGCTCGCCGGCGAGCATGAGCGCGCCGTCCCTCCGCAAGAACGTGGCGTGGTCGCTGGCGGGGAGCGCGGTCTTGTCGATGTCGCAGCTGGCGATAACGATCGCGCTGGCGAAGCTCGGTGGCGGCGGGAAGGCCGGCGCCCTGCGCAACGCCACCTGGACCTGGGCGCTGGCGGTGACCGGGCCGATCTTCGTGTTCGGGTTGCTCAAGCTGCGATCGCTGGAGACCACCGACGCCCGCGGCGAGCACTCCTTGCGCCGAGCGGTGGACGCGCCCCCCGCTCATTCGCAAGCAGTTCGACGCGCTGGGGCGCGTCACGCCGGACATGAGGCAGGCCGAGATCACCCGGCGGGTGCGCGCGACGTCGTTCGGCGTCTTGCAGCCCATCGGCGAGTTCCACGGCTTCGTGTTCCAGCACGAGCCCACGCGGGGCGGGTGACGGTGCTCATGGTCGGTGACGCCCGATGACTGGTCCCTCGCTCCGCCGCAACTTCGCGTGGGCGTTCCTCGGCAGCGCGGTGCTGGCGGCCAGCCAGTTCGCGATCCAGATCGCGATCGCCAAGCTCGCGCCGTCGGCGGTCGAGGGCTCGCGGCGCGTCGGTGACTGGACGCTGGCCAACGCGATCACCGGCCCGATCTTCGTCTTCTTCTTCTTCAAGCTGCGCGTCGTCGTCACCACCGACACCCGCGACGAGCACCCGTGGCCGGTCTACGCCAGCACCCGCGGCTGGGCCATGCTCGCCGCGCTCGCGGTCACGGCGGGCGTGATCGCCCTGCGCTACCGCGAGCCGGTGGCGTGGATCATCGCGGCGGTGGCCCTGGCCAAGGCCTGCGAGGGCGGCAGCGACGTCATCTACGGCTACCAGCAACGCCGCGATCGGCTCGACCGCGTCGCGCGGTCGCAGATCGCCCGCGGCGCGGTGGCGGTGCTCGCCGGCATCGGCGTGCTGGTGGCGACCGACTCGGTCGCGGCGGTCGCGTGGGCCACCGCGGCGGTCTACGCCGGCGGCCTCCTCTGGGACGCGTGGTCCACGCACGACACGACGGCGATGCCGCGCAGCGACGCGGCGGCGATCGGGCGCTTGTTGCGGCAGTACGGCCAGCTCGGCCTGGTGACCGCGATCGGCTCGTTGCAGATCAACATCCCGCGGTACTTCCTCGAGCACCACGTCTCGCGCAGCGAGCTCGGCGTGTTCGGGATGATGCAGACGCTGCTCATGCTCGGCGGCCTGATCATCAACGCGATGACCAACGCGGTGATGGCGCGGCTGGCCCGCCACGTCGCCGCCGACGAGTGGCGGCCCTTCGCTCGGACGCTACGGACGTCGATCCTCATCGGCGCCGCGCTCGGCGTGTCGGCCGTGCTACTAGCCGCCGGCCTCGGCCGGCCGGTCCTGCGGATGGCGTTCTCGGAGGAGTTCGCGCGCCACAGCGGCGTGCTGGTCTGGCTCGCGGCGACGTCGGCACTGTTGTGGATGTACCTGTTCCTCGGCACCGCGCTCGACGCCATGCGCAGCTACCGAGTCCAGCCGTGGATCCACGGCACCACCGCGATCGTGATCGCCGTGGCGTGCTGGCGGCTGGTTCCGGGGCATGGGCTCTACGGGGCGACGTGGTCGATGATGATCGGCTACGCCGTCGAGTGCACGATGTTCGTGGTCGTCGTGGCGTTGCCGCTCCGCGCCAAGCTCCGGGCCGCGTCGCCCGACGATTCGGTGTAGGCTTGGGTGCCGTGCGACGCCGTGCGCATCCCGTGATCGACGCGATCGCGCGCGCCGGCGGCGCGGCGCGGCGCCGGTGGCGCCGGGGGTGTCGCTGATGTGCGGGATCGCTGGGTTCGTCGAGTGGCGCGCCCCGCGGCCCCGGGCCGAGGCGGCGGCGATCGTCGGGGCGATGGCGACGGCGATCGCCCACCGCGGTCCCGACGGCGCCGGGGTATGGGTCTCGCCGGACGGCGCGGTGGCCCTCGCCCACCGCCGCCTCGCCATCGTCGACCTCTCTCCGACCGGGGCGCAGCCGATGGTGTCGCCATCGGGCCGCTACGTCGCGACGTTCAACGGCGAGATCTACAACCACGGCGAGCTCCGGCGCGACCTCGCCGCGACGCGCCTGCGCGGCACGTCGGACACCGAGGTGATGCTCGCGTGCTTCGACCGCGATGGGGTGGCCGCCACGCTGCCGCGGTTGATCGGCATGCTGGCGCTGGCGGTCTACGACACCCGCACGCGTGAGCTCACGCTCGCGCGCGATCGCTTCGGCGAGAAGCCGCTGTACTGGGGGCAGCAAGGTGACAGCGTGGTGTTCGGCTCGGAGCTGAAGGCGGTGCGTGTCCACCCGGCGTTCACCCCCACGGTCGATCGCGGCGCGCTCGTGCAGTACCTGCGCCACGGCTGGGTCCCGGCGCCGCGGTCGATCTACGTCGGCATCGGGAAGCTGCCGGCCGGTACGTCCGTGACGATCGATCTGGCCAACGGCCGGGTCGGTGAGCCGGTCGCCTACTATGACCTGCGCGCGGTCGCGATGCGCGGCCTCGCGAACCCGCTGCGCGTCGACGCGGGCGAGGCCGCCGATCGAGTCGAGGCGGCGCTGACGACCGCGGTCCGGCGGCAGATGGTGGCCGACGTGCCGCTCGGCGCGTTCCTGTCGGGCGGCATCGACTCGTCGACCGTCGTCGCTCTCATGCAGGCCTGTGCCACCCGTCCGGTGCACACCTACTGCATCGGCTTCGCAGAGCGCGGCTACGACGAGTCGGCCTTCGCGGCCGACGTCGCGCGCCACCTCGGCACCGCGCACACCGAGCTCACCGCCACGCCCGAGGCCTGCCTGCCGATCGTGCCCGACCTGGCGCGGATCTACGACGAGCCGTTCGCGGATTCATCGCAGCTTCCGACAACGCTGCTCGCGCGCCTGACCCGGGCGCACGTGACCGTCGCGCTCTCGGGCGACGCCGGCGACGAGCTGTTCGGCGGCTACACCCGCTACGCGCTCTTGCGTCGGGTCGCGCGGCTGTACGCGGTCCCCGGGCGCCGCGCCGCGGCCGGGTTCGCCGGCGGCGCACTCGATCGCCTCGTCGGCGCCACCGCGCCACGGTCCCGTGGGCGCCAGGCGATCGACTTCCTGCGTCGGCGCGTGGCGTTCGCGGGCGAGCGCGATCTCGACGCCTTTTACCAGGCCTACCTCTCGACCTGGATCGATCCGGCGGCGGTCGTGCGCGGCGGGCGGGAGCCAACCGGCCTGCTGCCGCTGTCGCGGGACTTCCTGGAGGGCTCGCCGACCGAACGCGCGATGCTGGCCGACGCGCTGCTGTACCTGCCCGACGACGTCCTGGTGAAGGTCGACCGTGCCACGATGTCGACCGCGCTCGAGAGCCGCGTGCCATTCCTGGATCCCGGCGTGGTCGAGCTGGCCTGGTCGCTGCCGTTGGCCCACAAGGTCGAGGGCGACCGCGGCAAGCGCGTCGTGCGCGACGTGCTTGCCCGCCACGTGCCGCGCCGCTTGTTCGAGCGGCCCAAACGCGGGTTCGGCGTTCCGCTGGGTGCGTGGCTGCGCGGCCCGCTGCGCGATTGGGCCGAGGCCCTCCTCGCGGAGCGCCGGCTGCGCGCCGACGGCTACCTCGACCCCGCGCCGATCCGCGCCCGTTGGGACGAGCACCTCGCGGGCCGCCGCGACTGGCAGTCGTCCCTCTGGGTCGTGCTGATGTGGCAGGCCTGGCGCGAGGCCACGGCACGCGTGTGAGTTAGTGACCGTCGCGTCGTGATCCGTTCATCGTGGATCGTCGACGAGCACGGCTTGGCATCGATGATCCGCCTGTGGCAAGGTTGAACACGTCGTCGACGCAAACCTCATGGGCCGTCCCGCCGCCATCCCCAGTCTGACGCCAGTGCCCGCGCCGCTGCGGCGTTCGTCGCTCGAGACGATCGAGATCATCGCCTACCTGCTGCTGGGGGCGCTGTTGCTTGTCTTCCGCGCCGATCTCGAGTCACTGGATCTGAAAGACGCGTGCGAGTTCACGTCGCTGATCGCGATCCTGTGCTCGATCTCGGTGGTTCGCAACGCGCCGCGGGGGCTGTGGTCACCGTCGTCGGTGTTCTTCTTGGTGCTGGTGCTGTTCCATTGTGGCTTGGTCGTGCCGTGGGCGCTCGGTCGTAATCCCGGCGAGGCCATCCGCGACCCAATGGAGTTGTGGTTCTTCCGGCCGAGCACCGTGTCTGCGTTGTGGCTGGTCGACCTCGCCTTCGTGTCGTTCTTCCTGGGGTCACGCTTGGGCTCGCTGGGCCGGATACGGATCGGTCGGCCGGGACCGGCGGATGCGGAACTCGATGGCATCCTCGGCGTCGTCGGGGCGGTCTTGCTCATCGGCTCGATCGCAATGTGGTTCGCGCTGGCACTACAGTCCGGCGGCGTCGGCTTGTTGTTCGGCTCCTACGATCGCTTTCTCGACGCGACGTTCGGCTCGACGATCCCGCACATCTACCGCACGACCGACTACGGCGCGGTCCTGCTGGCGGCGTCGCCACCGCGCCGCGCCCATCGGGTGTCCGTCGCCGTGTACGCGGTCTGGGCGTTGATCGCGTTGCCGCTGGGCATCCGTGGAGAGGTGATGTTCCCCGTCGTCACCGCGCTCGCCGTGATCTCATATCGCCGCATTCCGATCAGACCGGTGCGGACGTTGGTGATCGCCGTGGCGGTGTTGGCGGCGATGGCAGTCGTGCGCAACGTCCGGGCCGTCGGCATCGCCCGCGTCTCCGAGGCCCAGGTCTCGTTCGATCCGCTCGACGGTATGGCCGAGATGGGCACGTCGTTGCGGCCCGTCGAGGAGGTCGTCTTCTGGCACGACATGGGTGACGCCTTCGACAACGGCGCGACCTACTGGGCCCCGATCGATCGCTCGCTGTACTACGTGATTCCGGGGTGGACCCGCCTGCCTGCCGAGGAGGACCAGCGCATCCTGAGCAACGTCGTGATGGACCGCGCCGGTCCGATCGGGTTCTCGATGATCGCCGAGGCCTACCGGAACTTCGCGGCCGTCGGGGTGGCGTTGGTCCTCGGCCTCGTGGGCTGGCTGCTCGCGCGCATCTCGCGGTGGCCAGACACGCGGGTCGCGCAGTGCATCAGTGGGATCGTGCTGGCGGCGATGCTGGCGCACGTGCGGAACGTGTTCACGCCGGTCCCCCTCCAACTCGCGATGGGCTTCGCGTTGATCGCGGCGATCGTGGTCGTGGCCCGGGCGAGATCCGAACGCCAGCGTCGGACGGTGTCACGATGACCGCGCCCGCGCCCGCGCCGGCGGTACGTCCGCCGTTTGTGCCGGCGCTGACCGGCGTACGCGCCTTCGCCGCCGGTTGGGTGATGGTGTTGCATTTGACCGCCGTGACCGCAGTGCTTCTACCGCCGACCGCGGCCAAGTTGTTCGGCTTTGTCGCGTTGCCGGGATTCCTCGGCGTCGACCTGTTCTTCGTGCTCTCGGGGTTCATCATCTCGTACAACTACGAGGCATGGTTCGTGGAGCGCGTGGAATGGCGTCGGTACCTCCAGTTCCAGCGGGCCCGCCTGGCGCGGATCTACCCGGTCCATCTGGTGCTGCTGGTCGCTCTGGTCGGTGCCGTGCGCGGGCTGGGGATCGACGCAGGCGCCGCGACCGATCCAGCGCGCTGGTCGACGGTCCGGCTCATTGAGAGCCTGGTGCTCATCCAAGCGTGGCTCGGACACACCGACGTTTGGAACGCGGTGTCGTGGTCGATCAGCCTCGAATGGCTGGCGTACCTTCTGTTCCCGGCGATGGTCTGGGTCGCGCGGCGCGTCGGTCGCCTTGGCCCGGTCGGGCTGGCTCTGACCCTGGTCGCGATCACTGCGGTGCCTGGATCGCGTGCTGTGATGGAGCGCCTCGTCCCGGGTACGCCAAGCCTTCCACCCCTCCAGATCATTAGCGAGTTTCTTGCCGGCTGCGTGACGTACCAGTTATTCCGCCAACAACGCGGTCGGACGTCGTTGGCGGCGCACCCAGGGTGGCTGTTGCTGGCGCTCGTAGTCGTTGCCTCCGTGATGAACCACGTCGGCGTCCCGGCGGCGTGCGCGGTGCCGTTGGTGCCGCCGTTGTTGCTCGGCCTCGCCTATGGGGAGGGCCGGATCTCGCGTTGGTTTGCGCATCGGGCTATGGTCTACGGTGGCAAGATCTCGTTCGCGCTGTACATGACCCACTACCTCTGGCTCTGGGTCATGCATCACAAGTTCCCGCTCGCCACGCTCGCCACCCACGGCCTGCCGATGCGCCTCGCGTGGATCGCTGCGCACGCGCTGCCGATGCCGCTGATCGCCGCAGCCGTCTACCACCTCGTAGAGGAACCCGCACGGCACTGGCTGGTTCGTCGCGCACCGGCGGCTCCACCCGGCGCGACCACCCGCTGACGTACCCCCCGCCCGCTATCGCGCCCGGCTCGCGTCGAGCGACGCCTGTGCGGCGGCCAGGGCACGCACGACCCGGAGCCCGCTGGCCGCATCGGTGCGCGGGGGAACGCCGTCGAGGATGCACGCGAGGAAGTGGCGCAGCTGCGCGG
>JAEUJY010000062.1 GCA_016794525.1 Myxococcales bacterium | reverse complement strand
GCCTCACGGGCAGCGTCGCAGTCGAGATCGGGCACGACGCGGAGGCCGGGTTCGTCATCCATGGGAGCTCGCTAGAGCGGCAGGTCCACGGTCCACGGACGTTCGAGCGACGCGAGCGTCACGCCGTGGTCGGCCAGCGCGTCGACGAGCGTTTCGCGCCCCACGACGACGTCGTCGCCGGTCGGCACGACGTCCGCCTCGCACAACCAGCGGTCCGGCGACAACCGATCGTCGGCCACCTCGAACGCGCGAACGCGAAGCCGGATGTCGACGGGGACCGCGGCGTTGAGGACGATGGGCGCGCTCGCGTCCGCGCGGCGGCTCATCGGATACACAGCCACCGACGCCCGATGCGCCGGCCGGGTCGCCTCGATCCGCGCGGCGAGCGGGTGACCGGCGGCGAGCGCGGCCATGGCGGTCTCAGCGGTCACGGGCAGCAGTACAGCACTTCCATGGCCGCGACAGCTACGCGGGCCGACGCCTCACGCCGCCCGCGCGCGCTCGACGAGGCGCACCAGCTCGGGGGCGCGCAGGAGGCCGGGCTGCAGCGTGACGGCGCGGCCGCCGCGGAAGAGGCCGAAGGTCGGGATGCTGCGGATCTGGAAGCGGGCGGCGAGGTCGGGGTTGCGCTCGGTGTCGACCTTCAGCACGACGGCGCGGCCGGCGAGGGTGGCGGCGGCCTTGGCGACCTCGGGCGCGGCCATCCGGCACGGGCCGCACCACGGCGCCCAGAAGTCGACCAGCACCGGCACCGGCGCGGCGCCGACGATGGCGTCGAAGCCGGCGGCGTCGACCTCGAGCGGCTCGGCCTGGGGCGGCAGCGCGGCCTTGCACGCGCCGCACGCGCCGCGATCGGCCAGGTGCGCAGGGGGGATGCGGTTCTGCCGCCCGCACTGCGGACAGCGGCGGCTGGCCGAGGTCGACATGCCGACAACGTGGTGTCGGTTCGCGCCGCGTCAATCCCCCGCCGGGCGCTGGCGTCGGCGGGCGTGGGCGGCGATGCTGGCGCCATGGTCGCCTCTCCCGTCCGCCGGCACCGCATCGTCGTGGCGCGCGAGCAGTACAAGTTCTCGTGCGCGCACATGACGGTCTTCCCCGACGGCACCAAGGAGCGGCTGCACGGGCACAACTACCAGCTCGGCGCGGTGCTCGAGCTGACCGACGTCGGCTTCGCGCAGATGATCCCGTTCGCGGCGATCAAGGACGCGCTGGCGGCGATCTGCAAGCAGTTCCGCGAGCGGGTGCTCCTGGCCGAGGCCAACCCGCTGGTCGAGATCGTCAAGGACGACGCCGACGAGCTCGAGGTGCGGGTGTGCGGCAAGCGCTACGTCTTCCCGCGCGAGGACGTGCTGCTCTTGCCGATCGACAACGTCTCGGCCGAGGCGCTGGCCGCGTACCTGGCCGAGCGGCTGGTCGCCGACCTCGCGCCGAGCCTGCCGCCCGACATAGTCCACGCGGTCGAGGTGTCGGTGCACGAGAGCCCCGGCCAGGGGTCGGCGTGTCAGATCCGGCTGGTGCCGTGACCTGGACGCCGCCCGCCGAGGTGGCGCTGACGCCGACCGCGCTGGTCGACGTGTTCGACGACCTGCCGCTGTGGTCGGCGCCGTTCGGCATGGCGCTCCTCGACGCCGTCGCGCTGAGCCCGACGGCGGTCGCGCTCGACGTCGGCTGCGGCGCCGGCTTCCCGCTGGTGGAGCTGGCCGAGCGCCTGGGCCCGCGCGCCCACGTCCACGGCGTCGACCCGTGGGAGGCGGCGCTCGCGCGCGTGCGCGCCAAGCTCGCGGCGCGCGAGGTCGCCAACGTCACGCTGCACGCCGCGCGCGCCGAGGCGCTGCCGCTGCCGGATCGCAGCGTCGACCTGCTGGTGTCGAACAACGGCTTCAACAACGTCGACGACCTCGACGCCGCGCTGGCCGAGTGCGCGCGGGTGGCCCGCCCCGACGCCCAGCTGGGCTACGCCTACAACCTGCCGGCGTCGATGCGCGAGCTGTACGACGCCCTCGACGCGGCGCTGGCGGCGCGCGGCCTCGACGCGGCCCGCGCGGCGGTGCGCGCCCACATCGATCACAAGCGCCAGCCGATCGACGCGACGGTGGCGGCGCTGGCCCGGGCCGGCTTCGCGACGACGCGCGTCGACGAGCACGCCTTCCGCTGGCGGTTCGCCGACGCCGCCGCGCTGTTCGCGCACTGGTTCATGCGGCTGGCGTTCATCCCGGCGTGGATCGAGGTGGTGCCGGCGGCCGAGCGCGCCGCGGTGTTCACCGCCGTGAGCGCCGCGCTCGATCAGCCGGGCGGGGTGACGCTGACGATCCCGTTCGCCTGCATCGTCGCGCGCCGGCGCTGACCACGGCGGCGGCGGGTGGCGTACAGTCGGCGCGGGAGGCTCCATGCACTGCACGCGTTCGATCATCTACGTGGCGATCGCCGCGCTGGCGCTCGCCGGCTGCGCGAAGAAGAAGGACTCGGCCGCCGGATCGGGGACGGGGACGGGGACGGGGACAGGGACGGGCACGGGCACGGGCACGGGCACGGGCACGGGATCGGCAGGCGCCGAGGAGGCGATGCCCGCGGCGGTGCCCGTCGACGCCGCGGCGGTCCAGCAGCTGGTCGACGCGTGGCTGGCCGCGCAGAACGGCGGTGACTTCGCCGCCTACCAGGCGCTGTACGCCGACAAGATGGAGGGCGTGAAGCGCGTCGGCCCGCGCACGACGCGGTTCGATCGCGCCGGCTGGGTGGCCGACCGCGAGCGCATGTTCAAGCACCCGATGACGGTGGCGGCCAAGGACGTCGCCATCCGCGGCAGCGCGACCGCGCCGACGGTCGAGTTCGTGCAGACGTTCACGCAGGGCCGGTTCTCCGACGAGGGCCCCAAGCGGATGGTGCTGACCAAGACCGCCGCCGGGTTGCGCATCACCCGCGAGGAGATGCTGCAGAGCACGGTCGGCGCGCCGGCGCCGACCGGCGCCGACCCGGTGGCGCTGGTGGTCGAGGTCGATCAGAAGTTCCAGGTCGTGATCGCCGCCGACGCCGACGACGCGTGGGCCAGCGGCCGCATCACCGGCCCGTTCGAGGGCTTCCACCGGTACGCGATGCGCGACGCCGCCAAGGCGCCGGCCGCCGCGACCTGGGCCGGCAAGGCGCTGACCGTCTACGCCGCCGACGGCACCGCGTGCCCGGCCACGGTCGGCGCGATCCGCCTGCTCGGCGGCGGCACGCCGCACTTCGGCGAGGTCCAGCTGTGGGACGGCGATCCGGCGATGAGCGACGACGGCCGCAAGTGGACCAAGGGCGAGCGGGCCCGCGCGATCTACGGTATGGGCGGCCTGTACCTGGTCGGCGAGCTGGCGATCACCGGCGCGTGCAAGCCGCTGTTCGCGATGGACGCCGCCGCGAAGCCGGTGGTGTTCGCGGTCGACGCCGCCGACGCCGCCCGCGACGCGGCCGCGGTGGCCGCGTTCCGCAAGCTCCCCGCCTACAAGACGCTGCAGCAGAGCTTCACCGCCGACTACGAGGGCCAGGGCGAGTGGGCGCCGACGCCGTCGGTGACGGCCTACGTCGCCGGCGACAAGCGCTACGTCGTCGTCACCGCCAGCGAGGGCAGCGGCTGCGGCGACTTCCTGGGCCAGCTCGCGGCGGTGTTCGCGTGGGAGGGCGGCCAGGCGCGGCTGGCGTCGAACCCCGACGCCGGGTTCCTGCGCATCGACGCGCTGGTGGACAGCGACGGCGACGGCAAGCTCGAGCTGATCGGCGCCGAGGCCGACTTCTCGACGGTGGTCGGCCACCTGACGCCCAGCGGGACCGGCTTCGCGACCGCGTCGAGCGTGACCTTCCCGTTCAACGACTGCGGCTGCTAGATTCGGCCCCGATGCGCGGCCTCGCCGTCCTCCCGTTGGCGCTCGCGGGGTGCATGCAGGCCGCGCCGCACGCGATCGTGCAGGTGCCGCCCGGCGAGGAGTACGCGGCCGGCGCGGTGCTGGTCATGCCGACCACCTGCGTGCCCGACGGCGTCGACCCGGTGCTGTGCTCGCCGGCCGCGGTCACCGTCGGCCAGCCCCAGCCGCTGACGCCGTGGCCCACGAGCTACGCGCCGTGGAT
Organism: Myxococcales bacterium; assembly: GCA_016794525.1. GTDB lineage: Bacteria > Myxococcota_A > Polyangia > Haliangiales > Haliangiaceae > UBA2376. Next base: position 330,195 of record JAEUJY010000062.1, on the reverse strand, counting down.
CGATCCGACGCTGCGGCTCAAGCTCGAGTTCGCCGGCTACACGCTGGCCGAGGGCGCGGCGATGCGGCTCGAGACCGGCGAGCGCACCGACGGGCAGACCGTCACCGACGGCAGCAGTTACAGCACCACGACCGTGACCGCCGGCCCGACCGTCGCCGATCTGCAGCCGGGGGACGTGCGGGTGGTGGCGAAGTCGCTCGGCCTCGGCGGGGTCGTCACGTCGACGTTCACGATCTCGCCGGCCGGCTTCGGCGAGATCCGCGCCGATCTGGTGGTGACGCTGTGGGACGTCGACAGCAGCGCCGCGCGGTGGATCGTCCGCTGCGGCGAGCGCATGTACGGCTACCGCGAGACGCCGCTGCGGCTGGCGACCTGCGTCGGCAACGGCGTGCTGGCCGCGCTGGCGCCCGACAACCTGATCGGCGAGGCGCTGTGAGGCGGGCCGCGCTGCTGGCGACGCTGGCGACCGCCGCGTGCGGCGTCGAGAAGATGCCGCCGATCGTGATGCAGCGGCAGGGCGCGGCGGCGGCGGTCAAGCGCGTCGCGATCCTGCCGGCCGAGTGCGGCACGACGGTGTGCAAGGGCGTCGACGCGCTGGTCGCCGCCGATCTGGCGTTCCGCGGCTACGACGTCGTCGATCTCGACCGGCTGGCCGCGATCGAGCGCCGGCGCACCGAGGTGCAGGTCAGCGTCCAGGACACCAGCGGCCCGGCGATGACCACCACCTCGACCCGCACCGTCACCGTGACCGGCGCGATGCTGTCGGACGTCGACGTGTGGTCGCTGCGCGCCGAGCTGGCGGCGATGGGCGTCGACGGCCTGGTCCGGGTGCGCACCGCCGAGCTCGAGGGCTGGCCCGAGCGCGTCGAGGCGATGGTCCGCGTGACCCGCACCGCCGACGCGTCGCTGGTGTGGTCGACGCTGTGCGAGATCGAGGTGTCGGTGCTCGACCTCGCCAACGAGAACGCCGAGCGGGCGGTGCGCTGCGCGCTGGCGGGGGCCGCGCGATGAGGCGGCTGGCGCTGGCGGCGCTGGCGGTCACCGGCTGCGCGGTCTCGGCCGGGTCGGCCAACGTCGGCCAGTGGCGCGCGCGGCGCGTCGTCGACTCGACCGCGTGCCTGCAGACGCCCGACGGCCGCTGCGCGCGCACCGTCACGATCGGCCGCGATCTGCCGGCGCGCACGTTCGGCGGCGGCCGGTTCGCGTTCGGCAACAGCGGCTACGCGCAGCGGCGGCGCGACGGCGCCGTCACCCACGGCGCGTTCATCGACGGCTACTACGAGTACTTCCGCGGGCGCGGCCGGTTCGCCGTCGGCGGGCGGGTCGGCGCCACCGTCGGCGTCGGCTTCGCCAGCCACCTGCTGTTCCTGGTGCCGGTGACCGCGATGGCCCACGCCGGCGGCGCCTGGGGCTCGGCCTACGTCGGCGTCGGCTACGCGCCGGTCGCCACCGAGTCGGAGGTGCCGGCCGACCCCGAGGCGATGGCGCCGCCGGCGACCTGGCACCACGACAGCGCCCACGCGCTGGTCGGCGCGCGCATCCTGCTGCGCCAGACCTACTCGCAGTCGATCGACGTCAACCCCGAGGTGCGGGCGCAGACGCTGGGCGGCTCGACGCTGATCAGCATCACCGCCAACCTCGGCCTGCACTTCTGACGCCCGCCCGAATCGAGCCTTCCCGGAGAGTCCCATGCGCGCCACCACCGCCTCGCTCCTCGTCTTCGCCGCCGCCTGCGCCAGCAAGCAGCCCGGCGCCGTGCTCGCGCCCCAGGCCATGATCGGCCCCGCCGCCGGCCCGCCCGGCCGGGTGCTGGTGCTGACCGCGAGCTGCGGCAGCCTCGAGGCGGAGTGCCGCGACTCGTGGGCGCCGGCGGTCGACGCGATCGTCACCGGCAGCCTCGACTTCCACGGCTACAACACGATCGATCCCGACTCGCTGCGCAAGGACGAGCGCACCCGCCACGAGACCGTCGACACCACCGACGATCGCACCGAGACGTCGAGCTCCACCGAGTCGGCCGAGGCCGGCGTCATCGGCATCATCCCGGTCGCGTCGCTCGGCGCCAGCGCCAGCTCGTCGGTCACGGTCACTCGCACCCGGCACAAGACCGTCGTGCTCGAGGGCGCGAGCTTCGAGGACCTGCGGCTCGAGGACCGCGCCGCGCTGATGGCGATGGCCGGCGCCAACTCGGTCTTGACCACGCGGGTCATCGTCGGCGCCGACTACAGCGCGTGGAGCCACGCCCAGGTGGTCGAGGTGGTGATCAAGCTGGCCGCCGCCGACACCGGCGAGATGCGCTGGTCGACCCGCTGCGCGGCGAGCTCCGACGAGTACGCCTCGGTCGACGCCGCGATCGAGGGCGCGACCCGCTGCGCCGCGGGCGCGTTCACCGCCCAGTAGTGGCCTACCGCGTGGCCTCGCGCCACGCCTGCCACATCAGGATCGGCCACAGCGACGTCCGCCAGTCGTCGACGCCGGCGAGGAACGCCGACCACCGCCGGCGCACGAACGTCGGATCGAGGTAGCCGTCCTCGCGCATGCGGCGCTCGTCGAGCAGCGCCTCGGCCCAGCCGCGCAGCGGCCCGCGCAGCCACGCGGCGATCGGGATCATGAAGCCCATCTTGGGGCGGTCGAACAGCGACGACGGCAGCTGCTTGTCGAGGATGTGCCGCAGCACCAGCTTGGTGCGCTCGCCGGCCACCTTGGTCGCGAACGGCAGCCGCCACGCCAGCTCGACCAGCTCGTGGTCGATGAACGGCAGGCGGGTCTCGAGGCTGGTCGACATCGCCGCGCGGTCGACCTTGGTCAGCAGCTCGTCACCGAAGTGGGTGAGCATGTCGGCGTACATCGCGCGCTCGGTCGCGTTGCCGCGCGCCAGCACGTCGGGCGCCAGCGGCAGCACGCCGCGATCCTCGGCGACGCCGGGCACCACCAGCTCGGGCTGGTACCACAGGCTCATCAGCCGGGCGTAGAACGCGTCGGGATCGACGTCGGCGGCGATCACCGAGCGGCGCCGCGCCCAGTCGAGCCAGCGCTGGGTGCGCCCCGGCGTGAGGTCGCGGTTCTGCAGGCGCGCGATCAGCGCGTCGATCGCGCCGGCCGCCCGCGCCCGGCCCGGCAGGCGCAGCAGGCGCTCGAGGCGCCGCACGATCGCGAACCGCGGGTAGCCGGCGAACAGCTCGTCGCCGCCCTCGCCGGTCAGCGCGACGGTCACGTGGCGCCGCGCCAGGCGCGCGACCAGGGTCGTCGGCACCTGCGACGAGTCGGCGAACGGCTCGTCGTAGATGTGCGGGAGATCGGGGACGACCGCCAGCGCTTCCTGGCCGGTGACGCGGAACTCGGTGTGGTCGGTGCCCAGCCGCGCCGCGACCTCGCGGGCGTAGCGGGTCTCGTCGTAGCTCGGATCGTCGAAGCCGATCGAGAAGGTCTTGACCGGCGTCGACGCCAGCCGCTGCATCAACATGACGATCAGCGACGAGTCGATGCCGCCCGACAGGAACGCGCCCAGCGGCACGTCGGCCAGCATCTGCTCGCGGACCGCGCGGGTCAGCAGCGCCTCGACCCGATCGGCGGCCTCGCCGACGTCGATCGCCAGCGGCGACGCCAGGCCGGCCTCGGCGACCGCGCGGAACGAGTAGTAGGCGTGGGGCCCGCTGACCGTGCCGTCGGCGGCGATCCGTTGCCAGGTGCCGGGCCGCAGCTTGCTGATGCCCTGGTAGATCGACCGCGGCGCCGGCACGTAGCCGTAGCGCACGAACGCGATCAGCGCGGCGCGATCGATCGTCGGCGAGAACGCGGGGTGGGCGCGCAGCGCCTTGAGCTCGGACGCGAACGCCAGGACGCGCCCACCGCGCAGCCAGCCGACGTAGAGCGGCTTCTCGCCGAACCGGTCGCGGGCCAAGGACAGCGTGCGCTCGCGCGCGTCCCACACCGCCAGCGCGAACATGCCGCGCAGGCGCGGCAGCGTCGCCTCGAAGCCCCAGGCCTCGATCGCCGCCAGGATGACCTCGGTGTCCGAGCGCCCGCGGAACCGCGCGCCGGCGGCGGCCAGCTCGGCGCGCAGCTCGCCGTGGTTGTAGATCTCGCCGTTGAAGACGATCGTGAAGCGCCGCGACGCCGACGCCATCGGCTGGTGACCGAGCGGCGACAGATCGACGATCGCGAGCCGGCGGAAGCCGAGCCCGACGTGGCCGTCGGACCAGGCGCCGGCGTCGTCAGGGCCGCGGGCCTGCAGCGTCGCCGCCATCGCGCGGGCGGTCGCCTCCGCGTCGACGGCGTTCCCTCCATCGAGGTCGACGAACCCAGCGATGCCGCACATCAGCGCGGCCTGTACCATACCCCGGACCGGCGATGGATGTGCGCCGCTCGCCGTCGCGACGACGTCGGTGATACACCGAGGGTTCGATGCCCGAAGCGCTCCCGCATTCCGCGGATCTGGTCGTGATCGGCGGCGGCACGGCCGGCGCCGCCACCGCGGGGTTCGCCGCCGCCCACGGCCTGCGGGTCGTCCTCCTGGAGCGGCGCCCGCTCGATCGCGCCGGGGCGCGCTGGGTCAACGGCGTGACCCGCGCGGCGTTGCACGAGGCCGGGCTCCCGGTCCCCGACGGGGCCGCGACGCCGCCGCGGTTCCACCTGCTGACCGCGAACCACCGGGTGACGGTGCCGCGCCACGACGTCGTCGACCTCGACATGCGGGGGCTGGTGGCGCAGCTCCAGGATCGCGCCCGCGTCGCTGGCGCCGCGCTGATCGGCGAGGTCCAGGTCACCGGCCGCGACGATCGGACGGTGCGGACCGACCGCGGCGCGATCACCGCGCGGTGGATCGTCGATGCCAGCGGCCTGGCCGGGGCCCGGCTGCTGGACACGCCGCCGGTCGCGCCCGAGCACCTCTGCGCCGCCGCCCAGGGCGTCTACGAGGTCCGCGACCGCGCCGGCGCCGCCGCGTACTTCGAGGGGCTCGGCCTGCCGCTGGGCGAGATCTGCGCCCACGTCGGCGTCGCCGGCGGCTACTCGCTGATCAACGTGCGGGTCCACCCCGGGGGCGACACCGTCGGCGTGCTCACCGGCACGATCCCCGCGCTCGGCCACCCCGGCGGCAAGGCCGTGCGCGACGACTTCGTCCGCGCGCAGCCGTGGATCGGCCCGATGGTGTTCGGCGGCGGCGGCGCGATCCCGCTGCGCCGCCCGCGCGAGGAGCTCACCGACGGCACCGTCGTCCTCGTCGGCGACACCGGCTGCCAGGTCTTCCCGGCCCACGGCTCGGGTATCGGCGCCGGCATCCTCGCCGGCAAGCTGCTCGCCGACACGCTCGCCGCCGGCGGCACGCCGTTCGACTACGAGGTCGCGTGGCACCGCCGGTGGGGCGGCCTGTTCGCCGCCTACGACGCCGTCCGCCGCTGGAACCAGTCGCAGACCGGCGCCGAGCTCGATCGCGTGATCGGCCGCGGCCTCGTCGATCTCGAGTTCGCGCGCGCCGGGCTCGACCAGACCCTGCCCCACGTCGCGCCCCGCGCGCTGGCCCGCAAGCTGCCCGGCGCGCTGCGCGAGCGCGGCGTCGTCGCCCTCGGCGCCCGCACCGCCGCCGCGATGGCGCTGGGCCCGAAGTTCCCCGGGCGCGGCCGCGCCCGCCGCGCCTGGTCCGCCGCGATGCAGCGCCTGCTCCCCGTGTAGCCCTGGCGCCGGCGCCGGCGCTCAGGTCTCCGCCGCGACGTGATCGGGGTAGGCGGCGCGCAGCCGGGCCAGCCACGCGCCGTGGCCGTGGCGCTCGAGGCGGGCGACGTCGCGGCGGCTCAGCGGCACGGCGTGCGCCGGCTGGCCCAGGCGCATCGCGGCCTCGAGCTGCACCGCGTCCAGCTCGATCCGCATGCTGGCGACCACGCGGCTGTGCTGCGCGAGGTCGAGGGCGGCGGCGAGCTGGTCGGTGCGGAGGAGCAGGAGCGCCTGGAGCCACGTCACGATCGCGCGGGTCCCGGCGCGCGACAGCGCCAGCCCGCGCAGATCGTGCTCGACCGCCGCGAACGCGCCGAGCTCGAGGTTGGCGCGCGCGCGGTACCTCACGATGTGCGCGAGGTCCAGGGCGGCGTGCGTCGCGGCGGCGAGCGCGGCGGTCGTCGTCGCGACCACCTCCGCCCAGCGCTGGCGATCGACCAGCGCGTCGGTCAGGACGACCCACGCCTCGCCGTGCCGCGGCGCGCGGGCCAGCACGCCGCGGCAGCGGGCCTCGGCCTCGGCGGACGCGCCCTCGTGCACCTCGACGTCGGCCAGCATGGTCAGCGCGTCGACGTCGTCGGGGTGATCGGCGAGCACGTCGGCGAGGATCGCCCGCGGCAGCGCGTAGTCGCCGCGGTAGTGGAGCTCGCGGGCGAACCCGACGCGGGTCGCGATCGGATCGCGGCCCGCCTCGACGTCCTCGAACAACGCCACCAGCGCGTCGCTGATGGTCCAGCGGAACGCGCGCGTCCCGTCGGCCAGCATCGTGCGCGGGTCGTCGATCAGCGCGGCCAGCGGCGCGTCGAGGCCGCCGTGGGTGCGGAGCCAGCCGCGCAGGTGCTCGACCTCGGCGGCGTGCGCCTCGGCGAGGTACGGCAGCACCGCGCTGGTCACGTCGGCGTGGGTCCGGGCCTCGGCGTAGCGCTCGACCTTGGCGAGCTCGTCGGCGCGCCAGCGCCCGCGCGCGACCCGCGCGACGTAGTCGTGGTGGTGCCCCAGCTCGTGGACGAGCGTGGCCAGCGCCCACAGCTTCAGGAGCAGCCGCTTGGCCCGCGCCTCGGCCAGCGTGGTGGCGTCGTACGCGTAGGCGCCGAGCAGGATCTCGGCGCGACCCGGCGTGTAGGTGCCGAGGATGCGCTTGGCGTAGACGCCGGGGAGGACCCGCAGGCCCGGGGCGCCGGTGTACGGATCGCGCTCGTCGCCACCGTCGCGCTCGGGGTCGTCGTCGTCGTCGACGTCGCGGGTGCGCCCCAGGACGATCGCGCCGAGCCCGTCGGCGGCGCCGGGCGGCAGCCGCGCGATCACGCCGCGGACGTCGGCGGCGGTCACGGCGTGGTGGACGTAGGGCCCGTGATCCTTCACGACGATCGTGATCGCCGCCGGGTCGAGCGGGGCCTCGGCTGGCACCGCGGGGCCGCGCGCGGCCGCGACCTGGGCCTTGATCAGCCGCTTGCGCGCGAGCTCGTCGCGCAGCCGCGCCGTCTCCGCGCGGTGCGCGGCGCGGTCGGCCTGGTCCGCCGCCTCGTGATCGGCCAGCGTCCGGCGGGTGGTGTGGATGCTGCGGGCCAAGCCGTCAGCCTAGCGCGGTCGGTCGCCCGACGCAGAACCGGCGCGGGTCGCTACAGCCCGGCCTCGGCGAGCGCCGCCAGCTGGAGCTCGCCGACGACCGCGGTCGGCGCCGCGCCGCGCACCATCAGCGCGACCGGGCTGATCCGCTCGTCGGCGGGCGCCGCGTCGTGCTCGATCCGGACGCGCTCGACGAACGCGCGCATGCCCGCCAGGCCGGCCCCGACGCCGCCGATCAAGAAGCGACCGCGGCGCGGCGCCGCCGCGAGGTACGCCTGGAAGCCGAGGACCTCGTGGATCGCGGCCAGGTGGTCGCGGTCCAGGAAGATCTCCGCCGCGTACGCGCCGTTGGTCGCGAGGTTGACGCCGGGCAGATCGTCGAGCGTCTCGTTCGCCAGCGTGCCGTCGAGCTTCGTCAGCTCGGCGTAGCCGCGCATCACCTCGAGCTGGCCGCGCTCCGACGCCGGCACGTGGACGAACACGCCGTCCTGCTCGATCATCCACGCCACCTCGGGGATCAGCGTGTGCTCGCCGAGCGGGCTCGTCGGCGGCGCGGCGATCAGCGGCTCGACGAGCGCGTCGGCCGGCGCGGACCCGGCGGGGATGAGGCGTGGCGCGTAGCGCATGGTGCTTCCTAGCAGCTCGTGCGCTCGAGCAGGCGCGCGGCGTTGTCGTGCAGGATCGCGGCGCGCAGGTGGGGGCGGTCCTGGGTCGCGACCAGGAGCTTCGCCAGCGGCAGGACCGGGTGATAGAAGGGCCAGTCGGAGCCGAAGACCACGCGGGACGTGTCGGCCTCGGTGACCACCTCGCGCAGCTGCGCCAGCGACAGGCCGGAGATCTCGAGCCACGCGTTGGGGTAGCGGCGCTGCAGCGCGATCGCCTCCCGGTGCTGCAGCGAGCCGGCGTGGCCGAGGACGAACGTCGTGTCGGGCAGCTCGCGCAGCGGCCGCTCGTAGAAGCGCATCTGCGCGCAGTACTGGCCGGCCTTGGGCTCGATGCCGGCGGGCCCGGCGTGGAAGAACACCGGGATGTTCGCGGCGCCGCACCAGCGGTAGATCCGCATCGCGTACCAGGCGTCGGGGCGGAACAGCTGGTTGGGCGGGTGCAGCTTGAGGCCCCGGGCGCCGAGGTGGAGCTGCTCCTCGAGGCGCACCTTGGCCAGCGGCGAGCGCGGGTGGACGCTGCCGTAGCCGGTGGCCTCGGACCGCTGGGCGACGGCGCGCAGCGTGTCGGTCGGGTGGCGGTTGGGGATCGCCATGTCGATGCCGAGCACGACCGCGTGCGCGACGTTCATGCTCTTCATGTCGCGGGCGAGGTTGGGCGCGGTGTGATCGGCGCGCTTGCCGCGGCCGGTGAGGCCGCCGAGCAAGAGGTCGCGCTTGAGCGCGGTCAGCTCGGCCGGCGTGAAGCACTGGTTGGCGCGGACGTCGAGGTGGTGCGCGCAGCAGGCGCCGAGCAAGAGGTTCGAGTCGGGCGTCTCGCGCAGCATGTCGAGGTGGTGGATCGACAGCGTCGGCAGCGCGTAGTGGGTGTGGGTGTCGATGATCGGGCCGACCGTGCGATCGGCGAGGACGATCTCGTCGTGATCGACCGCGAACCACGGCAGCGCGGCGAGCGCGGCGCGGGTGGCGAAGCGCAGCGGCAGCGCGGCGGCGGCGGCGGGGTCGGCGAGCATGGTGTGGTGGTAGGCGGCGGGGGCGGCGGAGTCAACGTGCCAGCGAGGAGGCGGCCGGAGATATTCGCCGGAGGCTCCGGTTACGACTCCGACTCCAGCTCCGGCTCCGACTCCGGCTCCGGCTCCGATTCCGGCTCCGGCTCCGATTCCGGCTCCGGCTCCGACTCCGGCTTCGCGTCGGCCGACGCGGCGAAGTGGTCGACGACGGCCTGCGCGGCCTTCTTGTTCATGCCGGGCGCGCGGGCCAGGTCGTCGACCGACGCGGCGGCGATCGCCGCGACGGTGCCGAAGTGGCGGAGCAGCGCCTGGCGGCGGGTCTTGCCGATGCCGACGATCTCGTCGAGCGAGCTGCGCAGCGCCGCCTTGCCGCGGCGCTCGCGGTGGAACGTGTTGGCGAAGCGGTGGGCCTCGTCGCGCAGCCGGGCCAGCAGGAACAGCTCGGCGGTGTTGGCGCGCAGGATGATCGGATCCTTCACGCCGCGCACGAAGACGCGATCGGGCATGTCGCCGGCGGCGAGCTCGCGCTCCTTGGCCAGCGCGATCACGTCGAGCACCGCGCGGTCGCCGTCGAGCGGGATGCCCAGATCGCCCAGCGCGGCGACCGCCATCGCCAGCTGGCCCTTGCCGCCGTCGATGACCAAGAGGTCGGGCGGCGCCCACGCCGGGTCGTCGCCGCCGGCGCGCTTGAACCGCCGCGACAGCACCTCGTACATCGACGCGAAGTCGTCGTTGCCCGAGGTCTTGATCTTGAACGTGCGGTACAGCGCCTTGGTCGGCAGGCCGTCGACGAACGTCACCATCGACGCGACGGTGTCGGTGCCCTGGACGTGGGCGATGTCGAAGCACTCGATCCGCCGCGGCAGCCGACGCAGCCCCAGCCGATCGCGCAGCTTGTCGAGCGTCGCGTCGACGTCGGCGCCCTTGTCGCGGCGCGCGGTCATCGCGGCCTGCGCGTTCTTCTCGGCCAGCTCGATCAGCCGCATCCGGGTGCCGCGCTGCGGCCACACCAGGCGCACCTTCTTGCCGCGCGCCGCGCCCAGCCACTCGGCCAGCACCTCGGCGTCGTCGAGCGGCACCGGCACGACGACCTCGTCGGGGATGTACGTGCCGGAGGCGTAGTACTGCTGCACGAACGCGGCGATCACCTCGGCGTCGGGCAGCTCCTGGTCCTTGTGCGCCACCGAGCGCTTGCCCACCAGCTTGCCGGCGCGCACGAACAGCACGGTCAGCTCGGCGGCGTCGCCCTCGCGGTGCAGCCCGAACACGTCCTGGTCGACGAAGTCGTCCTGGACGATCGTCTGCCGCGACACCGTCTTCTCGACCGCGACGATCGAGTCGCGCAGCTGCGCCGCCACCTCGAAGTCCTCGGCCGCCGCCCGCGCCGCCATGCGCTCGCGCAGGCGCGCCACCAGCTGCTTGTCGTGGCCCTCGAGGAACAGCACGACGTCGTCGACTTGCTCGGCGTAGGCCGCCGGCTCGACCGGCACCGCGCACGGCCCCGAGCAGCGCTTGATCTGGTACTGCAGGCACACCCGGCCGCGGTGCTCGAGCACGTGATCGGTGCAGGTGCGCAGCTGGAAGTGGCGGTTGAGCACCCGCAGCGTCTCGCGGCACGACGTCGCCGAGTGGTACGGCCCGAAGTAGCGGGCGCCGTCGTCCTTGATGTTCCGCGCCACCTCGACCCGCGGGAACATGCGGTGCGGCGGCGCGCCGGGCGTCGTCGCCGGCGGCCGCACCCGCAGCACCAGGTACTGCTTGTCGTCGCGCAGCTTCACGTTGAAGCGCGGCTGGTGCTTCTTGATCAGGTGGTTCTCGAGGAGCAGCGCCTCCTTCTCGTCGGTGACCACCATCGTCTCGACGTCGTGCAGCACCTTGCCCAGGAACCCCGCCGCGACGAAGTAGCGCTCGTCGCCGCCGGGCCGGAAGTACTGCCGCACCCGCGTCCGCAGGTTCTTGGCCTTGCCGACGTAGATCACCTTACCCGCCGCGTCCTTCATCACGTAGACGCCGGGGTCGGTCGGCAGCTTCGCCAGCAGCTCGTCGAAGTACGCCGCGCGCGGCTCCATGGTCAGGGCGCGGACTGTAGCGCACGCTCCGATCGGCGTCCGCACGCCGAGCCGGCGCGACCCGCGCCCGCCGGCCACCGCCACGGTTTCGGGGTAGCAGCGAGCGCGCGGTCTGCGATAGTCGGGCCATGCGCGCCGCGTGGGTCCTGGGTGTGCTGGCCGCCGGCGCCGGTTGCGCGGATCGCCCGGCGGGCCTGGGCGGTGCGCCCCAGCCGGTGCTCGGTCCCGAGTTCGGCACCGGGGTCGCGCCGCTGCGGATCCGCGCGGCCAACACGCAGTACGAGTCGGCGGTGGCGTGCGACGACGCGGGCACGTGCCTGGCGCTGTACGACGACCTGACCGCGCTGCGCGCCCACCGCGTCGACGCCGCCAGCGGCGCCGTGCTCGATCAGCAACCGCGGATGGTCGCGTCATCGGTGCCGGGCCACCTCGCGCTCGATCCCGCGATCGCGTTCGGCGGCGGCCAGTACCTCGCGGTGTGGTCGCGCGCCGGGGTCAGCGGCGATCACGATCTGGTGGGGCTGCGGATCGGCGCCGACGGCCAGCCGCTCGACGCGGCGCCGTTCGTCATCGCGGCGACGCCCAACGCCGAGGTCGACGCCGACGTCGCCTGGGCCGGCGGCGGCTTCCTGGTCGCGTGGACCAGCGACCTCGCCACCGACGGCACCACCGAGGACGCGCGCGTGATCGGCGCGCGCGTCGACGCCGCCGGCACCCCGGGGACGCCGTTCGAGCTGTCACCGACCACGCAGCACGGCGCGCTGCGCCCGGCGATCGCCACCGACGGCAGCAGCTTCCTGGTGGTGTGGGGCGAGCTGCTGTTCGGGAGCTGGACCATCCGCGGCCGGCGCTTCGACACCGCGGGGGCACCGCTGGGGCCGAGCTTCGGGATCACCGGCTTGCTCGACAACGATCGCGATCCCGACGTCGGCTTCGCGGACGGTCAGTACCTGGTGGCGTGGGTCGACAACGCCGACGGCGTCGGTGGCAGCGGCATCTACATGCGGCGGCTGGCGCCCGATGGCACCGGGCTCGGCGACCCGCGGACCGCGGTCGCCACCAGCGCCGATGCCGAGCTCGAGCCGGTGGTCAGCACCGACGGCACCGACTTCCTCGTCGCGTACCAGCGCGCCCACGCCGGGACGCTCGACGTCTACGGCAGCACGGTGTCGGCGGCGGGCGCGGTCGGCGCGCCGTTCGTGATCGCCGGCGGCCCCGAGGCCCAGGACGAGGTCGACGTCGCCGCCGCGGCCGGCAAGCACCTCGCGGTGTTCGTCGACTACAGCCCCTACACGGTCCGCGACGTGGTCGGCGCACGGATCACGGCGGCCGGGGTCGTCGAGGATCCCGCCGGGATCGCCATCGCCACGTCGATCAGCTCGGAGGTCGCGTGGACCGCGGCGGCCGCGCCAGGCGCGTCGCTGGTGGTGTGGACGCGCTACGACGGCGTCAGCCGCGCCTACGCGCAGCGCGTCGACCCGACCGGCGCCGTGCTCGACGCGATCCCGATCGCGCTGCCCGGCCCCGAGAAGGACGCCATCGCGATCGCGTGGGCCAGCTCGGTGTGGCTGGTGGTGTTCCGCGAGCGCGGCTTCTCGCCGAAGCGCGTGTTCGGGGTGCGGATCGCCGCCGACGGCGCCGTGCTGGACCCGACGCCGTTCGAGATCAGCCCCAGCCTGTCGAACGAGCTGCCGGTGGTCGCGTCCGACGGCACCAGCTTTCTGGTGTTCCTCGAGAGCGGCGGCACCACGCGCACCCGGCGGGTGTTCGCCGACGGCACGCTGGCGCCGCTGTCGGCGCCGCTGCCGATCGGCACGACCCAGCAGCGGGCCCTGGCCTGGAACGGCACGCACTACCTGCTGCTGACCGGGTACGACCAGCTCGAGGCCCGGCGCCTGGCGGCCGACGGCACGCTGCTCGACGGGACGGCCCGCATCGTCGGGGCGCTGCCCTCCCTCGCGTTCCCGTCGCGGGAGGCCGACGTCGCGTCCGACGGCACCGACTGGCTGGTGGTCTTCTCGCCGATGGCGACCGGCGCCGAGCTGCACGTCCGGCGCATGCACGACGACGGCACGATGGACCCGCCGCGGGTCGTCGCGAGCGGCCCCGGGCTCCGCCACCTGCCGTACATCGCGTTCGACGGCGCGCGCTACGCGATCGCCTACGATGCCTACGACGCCGGCACGATGCTGTCGTCGCGCCACTACCAGTGGCTCGCGCCCGACGGCACGCCGTATCCGGGCGCCGAGGGGGACCTGGCCACCGACACGCTGTTCGCCGGCATCCGCGCGCTGAGCGGCGCCGGCAACGGCACCGTGCTGGCCACCTACGACCGTCCGCAGCCCGCGGGCCACACCACCGCCCACGGCCGCTACGTCTCGTGCGACGCCTGCGTCCTGCCGATCGACGCGGGTGTCGACGCGCCGCCGATCGACGCCGGGCTCGACGCGCCGCCGATCGACGCCGGGCTCGACGCGCGACCGATCGACGCGCCCGGGCTCGACGCGCGACCGATCGACGCGCCCGGGCTCGACGCGACGGCGCCTGCCGACGGCGCGCCCGATGCCGCGACGCCCGCCGCGGCGCCGGGCGGGTGCGGCTGCGACGTGCCGGGCGCGCGCACCGATGCCGCGCCGGCGCTGCTGGTGCTCGCGCTGGTCGCGCGCCCCCGTCGCCGCCGCGTGCCGGCTAGAGGTGCGCGATGTCCTTGAACGTGACGAACACCATCAGCACGATCAGGAACAGCACGCCGACCATCGTCACGGTCATCTCGACGCGCGGGTTGGCGCGACGGCGGGTCACCAGCTCGTAGCCGAGGAAGGCCAGGCGGCCGCCGTCGAGCGCCGGCAGCGGCAGCAGGTTGAACAGGCCGAGGTAGACGTTGAGCATCATCAGCAGCTCGAGGCCGTAGATCAGGCCCGAGCCGAACGCGCTAGAGAACTCGTTGAAGATGCCGACCGGGCCGGTGACCCGGACCTCGGCCTTGCCGCGGATCGCCGCGTACAGCCCGCCGACGATCTGCTTGGTCTGCAGCCACGGGTACTTCACCGCCTCGAGCGCGGCGGTGCCGACGCCGACCTTGCCGCGGGTCTCGAGCGCGATGCCCATGCGGAACACCTTCATCGGCTTGCCGTCGGCGTCCTTGATCACGTTGCCGGCGCCGTCCTTGACCTCGACCTCCTTGGTCGGGACCTCGAGCGGGATCCGCTGCCCGCCGCGCTCGACCACCAGCTTCATCGGCGCGCCCTTGGCGTCGTTGGTGATGACCGCGAGCGGCTTGTCGTTGGGGCCGGCGCCGCGCAGCTTGAGCGGCTGGCCGTTGGCCTCGACGATCACGTCGCCGGGCTGCAAGATGCCGTGGGCCGGTGCCTTGGGATCGACCGCGGCGACCTTGTAGCGCTCGGCCCAGTTGGGGATGCCGGCGCAGCTGTAGATGCCGAACGCCAGCAGCACCGCCGCCAGGTAGTTGGTGCCGGGGCCGGCGAAGATCGTCAGGATGCGCTGCCACACCGGCTTGTTGGGGTAGGCCTCTTTGTCGTCGGGATCGACGTCCTCGGCGATGTTCATCCCCTTGATCTCGACGAAGCCGCCGAACGGGATGGGCGCCAGCTGGAACAGCGAGCCGCGCTTGGAGCGCCACTTGGCGATCGCCGGGCCGAAGCCGATCGAGAAGCGCTCGACCCGCATGCCGCACCAGCGGGCCACGAAGAAGTGGCCGGCCTCGTGCACGATGATCAGCACGCCGAGCGCGAGGATCGGCCCGAGGTAATTCATGTGCCTCGGACTATAGCAGCCCGGACGCGATCACGACGGGCGCGACGTCGACGATGGCGCGCGGCGCGGCAGGAACGCCGACAGCCAGCGCGGGCGCGTCGAGGTCGTGGTCTCGACCTGCTGCACGTCGAGGCGGAGGCCGCCGGCGGCGAGCCGCCGGGCCAGGCGCCGCTGGCGCGCGTCGCGGAAGCCGCGCAGGCCGGTCAGCGCCGGCAGCGCGCGCACGCGGTTGGCGACGATGAACGCGTCGTGCATCACGACGGCGTCGACCGTGCCCTCGCGCACCGCGCGGATCGCCTCGGCGGCGCCGGTCATCGGGCCGAGCGCCTTGTGCGGGTCGATGATCCACAGCACGCGGCCCTGCGCGCGGGCGGCGCCGGCGTCGGCGCCCCGGCCGCGGCGCGGCGCGTGGATCACCCGCAGCTCCGGCACGCGCGCGCGCTGCAGCGCGAGCACGGCGTGGGAGTTGTCGCCGGAGTCCTCGTCGACCGCGAGCACCTCGAACGAGATCGACATCGTCCGCAGCTCCGCGGCGAGCCGCTGCACCGCGGGGCCGATCGCGTCTTCATCATCCCCGAACGGAAGGACGACCGAGACTTCGAAGCAGGTCGACATCAAGACCTGAGGAGACAGCAGGTTCTGTGCCGCCGCGGTGACGGTCATGTGGCGGAGATTGTACCACTGTAACTGTGTAGGTTCGTTGGAACGCCATTCACGAACAGATCGGCTGGCCCGACCATCGCGCCGTCAGCTTGCGTCGAAGATCGCGCACTCGGTGCGAACTCAGCTACGCACCTGACGCCTCCAGTGCTCGTCGAGACGGGCGCCGACCGCGGGCCACGCGAGCGCGCTGACCGGCGCGAGGGGCATGGTCGCGGCGCGCGCGATGGCCGCGGCCAGCGCCCGCGGATCGCGCGGCCCGACGAGCTGCGCGCCGCAGGTCGCGAGCGCCGCGAGTCCGCCGGTGGCGGTCGCGACCACCGGCACCCCGCACGCCAGGGCCTCGAGCGCGGCGAGCGGCGTGCCCTCGTGGCGCCCGTCGGGCGTGACGATCGACGGCACCGCGACGACGTCGGCGTCGACCAGCACGCGATCGCGCGCCGGCGCGTCGAGCCAGCCGCGCCACGCGACGCGATCCTCGACGCCGAGCTCGCGCGCCAGCGTCGTCAGCCGCGCGCGCTCGGGCCCGTCGCCGGCGACCACCATGCGGAACCGCGGCGGCAGCGACGCCAGCGCCCACAGCGCCACGTCGACGCCCTTGATCGGCACCAGCCGCGCGAGGACCGCGATCGTCACGTGCGGCTGCGCCGGCCGGACCGCGCGCGCCGCCACCACCGCGGCGATCGTCGCGTCGTCGACGCCCATCGGCTGGACGATCGTCGACGCCGCCGCCGCGGGCCGCGCCGCGATCACCGCGTCGCGCAGCGGCGCGGCCACGCAGGCCAGGCGGGCGCCACGCACCGCCAGCGCGCGCAGCGTCGAGCGCAGGAGCCCGCGCGCCGCCAGCAGGTGGACGTCGCCGCCGTGGGCGATCGCCAGGAGCGGGCCGCGCGTCGGCACCGCCGCCCACGACGACGGCGCCAGCCAGTGCGCGGCCACCGCGTCCCAGCGCGGCGCGCGCGCCACCACCGCCGCGCCCAGCCGCGCCGCGAAGCCCGCCGCGCCACCGACGCCGCGGCCGATCGCCTCGGGCGCGCCGCCGGCGTAGAACAGGCCCGGCGGCGCCGCGATCCGCCGCACGCCCTCGGCGGCGTCCCACGCCGGATCGACGTCGGGCGCGCCGGCCGCGACGATCTCGACGGTGGCGCCGGTGCCGCGCAGGTACGCCGCGTGCCCGGCGACGAAGCTGCCGGCCGCGTCGCCGCGCCAGCGCGGGTACGAGGTGGTGACGATGCCGACGCGCATCCCCGCGAAGGTACTCGCTTCCGTCCCGGCGGGAAGATCGCACGCGCGCTCCGTCGACCTCACCATGAGCCTCGACCTCACCGGCGGCCACGCGACCTCGACCGGCGCCGACGACCTCGCGCGGCGCCCGTCCCCGGGCAAGGTCTCGCGCAGCGAGCGCCTGCCGGCGCGGCGCGGCCCCGAGCCCGTCGCGGCCCCGACGCCGGTCCAGGCCGATGGCGGCCTCGCGCCAGTCGACGATCCGTTCGCGCTGCACCTCGGCCGCGGCTCGTCGCCGGCGATGGTCGTCCAGTGCGACGGCGGCGTCGGCGCGACGGGCGACGTCCACGAACACCACGCCGAGGCCGTCGCCGCCGCGGTCGTGCGCGGCGAGTCGGCCGAGGCCCTGCTCGACGCCGGCGCGACCGGCGCCCCGGCGGTGCAGCGCGACGAGATGACGCCCGCCGAGCGGCGCACCGCCCTCGCCGACTCCGATCGGGCGCACGGCGTCGAGCTCGAGCAGATCGCGCACCGGATCGCCTACCTCGACTCCGCGGATCAGCTCACCGACGATGACCGCACCGGCCTCGCGGGCATGGGGCTCGACGTGCCGCGGATCCGCGGCGTTCACGGCCGCGGCGACCTGCAGTTCTGGGTGTTCCCGCGCGCCGCCGGCAGCGCCGGCCGCGGCCACGCGCCGGTGATCGCGTTCCGCGGGACGGCCGGGTCGGCGGACGTGAGCGAGGACCTGACCGCCTCCGGGGTCGGCCTCGGCCAGTTCACGATGAACCAGGCCACGATCACCCGCGAGGTCCACGCGCTCGGTGGGGGCGTGATCGCCACCGGCCACAGCCTCGGTGGCGCGCTCGCGCAGATCGCCGCATGCTACTTCCCCGATCAGATCGCCTCGGTCGTCACGTTCCAGGCGCCGGGGATCGCCAGTGAGGTCCTCGATCGCCTCCGCGACCGCGACGCTGACCATCGTCCAGCCGCGCACCATTACCGCGTCGACGGTTGCGTCGTCGACGACGCTGGCGAGGGACACCTGCCTGGCGGTGTGACGGTGTTCGGCAACGGCACCGACCCGATCCACGCCCACACGATGTTTCCGCTGCTCACGGAGCACGGGCCCGAGGGCTGGATGCGGACACCAGACTCGCCCCCTCCAATCCTCAGCGTCGCAGGCGCGGTCGTCGCCGGTGGCCCGGCGCTCGATCCCGCGATCGCAGGCATCTCGCGCGAGGTCAGCACGGCGGCACCGATGGCCGACCAAGCACGCCCCCTCGCCGAAGACGGCGAGGCCGAGTTCGCCCGCACCCACCCGATACTCACGGCGGGCGGCGTCGGCGCCGTAGGGGGAGGTCTGGCAGGCGGTGAGGTTGGCGGGCCGATCGGCGAGGTCCTCGGTGCGGTGGGCGGCGGGGTCGGCGCGGCGGGGCTCTCCGCGGCCGCGAGTGCCGACCTGCGCGCCGACGCCGCCCGGCGCGATCGCTACGCGCGGCTGTGGATCGACGAGGTGGTGCCGGCGGCGCAGGCCGTGACGCAGGTGCCGATGGACGACTTCATCACCCGGCGGTGCCGCGAGCAGGAGATCGCCGACGACCTCGGCGCGATGCTCAGCAACTACCGCGGCCTGTTCCCGGAGCTGGCCGCCGCCGACGCGGTGTACCGCGAGCTGGGCGGCAGCGACGCGCCCAGCGAGGACGCCTTCGTCGAGCGCGTGCTGGCCCGGGCCGGCACCGTCGACGCCGCCGGGACCGAGCGCGTGCGGCGCTACTGGGCGAACCTGCCGACCGGGCGCGGCGCCGCGACGATGGCCGCGGGTGACCACCGCGATCGCGCCGACATCGACCGCGACCACGCCGCCGGGCGCGCGGCGCTCGAGCGCCTCACCGCGCCCCACGCCGAGCACGACCCCGCCGAGCGCGCGCCGACGCCGACGCCGCGCGAGCGCGCCCCGCGCCACCACGACCGGCACTCGATGGTCGCGCCCGATCGCGGCGTGATCGCCGACGCCCCGGCCGAGACGATCCACGCCCACGCGGCGCGCGGCGTCAGCGGCAGCGGCGGCGCGCTGCCCCACCTCGCGACGATCCAGCAGAGCTTCGGCCACCACGACGTCAGCGGCGTGCGCGCCCACGTCGGCGGCGCCGCGGCCGACGCAGCCCACGCGATCGGCGCCGCGGCCTACGCCACCGGCGACGACGTCGCGTTCGCGGGCACGCCCGATCTGCGCCAGGCCGCGCACGAGGCCGCCCACGTCGTGCAGCAGCGCGGCGGGGTCCGCCTCGACGGCGGCGTCGGTCGCGCCGGCGATCCGTACGAGCGCCACGCCGACGACGTGGCCGCGCTGGTGACCCGCGGCGAGTCGGCCGAGGCGCTGCTCGACACGATGGCCCACCGCGGCGCCGCCGGCGGCCCGGCGGTGCAGCGCGAGGTCCTGACCGACATGAACGGCTCGCTGATCGAGCGCCACCTGGCCGCGCTCGCCGGCTCGCCGGCGCAGTTCGGCGCGCAGCTGGCGGCGATCGAGCGCGCGGCGCGGGCGCGCCACGACGCCGACGACGTCGTCGAGGTGCCGCTGATCGGCACCGACGACCGCGCCCGGGCCCCGTACGTCGCGGTGCGCGACCTCGCCGAGCGGATCCGCCGCGCCACCGCCGCGGTCGACGCCGACGCAGGCCACGCCGACGCCGACGCCCATGCCGGCCACGCCGACGCCGCGCCCACGACGCACGCGGCCCACGGCACCAGGCATGGCGCCGCGCATGGCGCCACGCGCGGTGGCCGGCCCGAGGTCGAGCTCGGCGCCCGCGTGACCCGCGAGCGCGAGCTGATCCAGGCGCCGTTCCCCGCGCCGTTCGGCGTGGTCGAGGTCACGGCGACCGCCAAGAGCAGCGCCGTCGTCGCGCCACCCGAGGCCGAGGGCGAAGGTGGCCACCCGCCGCCCGGTCGCGTCACCGTCGGCACCGTCGAGGAGACCGACGGCGAGGGCGCCACCCACCGCCACCTGTCGGTCGAGGGCGAGGGCATCTTGCGGCGGATGATCGATCACGATCTGGCGGGCATCACCGATCACTTCGAGATCTCGCCCGAGCATGACGGCGTCCACTTCAGCGCCGGCGTGAACCTACCCGAGGCGCAGATCGGCCCGATCCGCCTGCGCTTCACGATCGACCTCGTCGACTACGACCCGGGCGCGCGCGGCCGCGACGCGCTGACCATCCTGTCGCCGTCGGCGACCGCGCGGATCCCGCTGTCGGCGGCGATCAAGACCGCGATCGGGCTCGACGTCTCATCGGAGGCCGAGATCGAGGTCGAGGCGCAGTACTACCCGCAGCGCGCCCAGCTCCTCGCGGCGCTCGAGCGGATGTTCCCGTCGTTCTTCGGCGCCGCCGAGGCGGGCGCGGCCGGCGCCGCGGAGGCCACCGCCGCCGAGGCCACCACCGCCGCCGAGGCCACCGCCGCCGAGGCCACCACCGCCGAGGTCGTCGAGGGCGGCACGGCCGTCGCGGAGGGCGGCTTCCTCGGGACGCTCGCCGCGATCGGCTCAGTGATCCTCGGCTTCGGCGCCCTGTTCGCGACCGACGGCAGCACCGCCGAAGGCGCGCGCATGGCGCAGCAGATCGCGATCTACGAGTACGGCCTGGAGTTCGCCGACGTCGTCACCGGCATGGTCAGCGGCGCCCACGACGCGACGCCCAGCGACGCCGTCCGCGAGGCGCGCGCGCGCGCACGCGGCGACGCCGGCCGCCTGACCGCCGCGCAGCGTCGCCAGCTGCGCGCCGCCGGCGACCACCGCGCCATCGCGCGCGCCGCGGCGCAGCTCCAGGCCGAGCGCCAGGGCACGACCTTCGAGGCGGCGTGGTTCGACTGACCCCGGGTCGGTGGCGCGGCGAAGCCCGCCCGGATCCCGACGGCGCTACGCCGCGATCGACGGCTGCGCGGCGATGACCAGCGCGGCCTTGTTGGCCTTGGCCGGCTTGGCGCTGTAGTCGTAGAGGCCGATGCCCGACTTCTTGCCGAGCTGGCCGGCCTGCACCAGGCGGCGCAGCAGCGCCGGCGCGCGGTAGCGGTCGTCGCCGAACTCCTTGTAGAGGAGCTTGGCCATCGCGTAGACGACGTCGAGCCCGATCAGGTCCGACAGCGCCAGCGGGCCCATCGGGTGGCCGCAGCCCAGCCGCATCGCGGTGTCGATGTGCTCGGCGCTGGCCAGGCCCTGCTCGTAGGCGTGGATCGCGCCCAGCAGCATCGGCACCAGCAGCCGGTTCACGACGAAGCCGGTCGAGTCGAGCACCGGCACCGCGGTCTTGCCGAGGCGCGCGACGAACGCCTCGCACGCGGCCAGCGCGTCGGCGTCGGTGTCGGCCAGGTGCGCCACCTCGACCAGCGCCATCGCCGGCACCGGCGAGAAGAAGTGCAGGCCGAGCGTGCGGCGCGGCCGCAGCCCGTCCGACAGATCGGCGATCTTCAGGGTCGAGGTGTTGGAGGCCAGGATCGCGTCGGGCGCGAGCAGCGCGTCGAGCCGCGCGAACAGCTCGCGCTTGGCGCCGAGGTCCTCGACGATCGCCTCGATCACCAGGTCGCAACCGGCGACCGCGTCGACGTCGCAGGTGGCGGTGATCAACGCGAGCGCGCGGTCGGCGTCCTCGGCCGCGAGCTTGCCCTTGGCCACCCGGGCGGCCATCGACGCGCGGATGCGCGCCCGGGCCGACTCGGGATCGCCCGGGGTCGCCTTGACCAGCGTGACCGGCAGCCCGGCGAGGGCCGCGACCTCCGCGATGCCCGCCCCCATCAGTCCGCTCCCGACGATGCCGATGTGCTTCGGTTCCGACATGAGTGCCTCCTGGAGACTCAGCATGCGGATCCATGTTCAATCTGTCAATCTGTAACTATTTGATTTCTATTGACATTATGATTTACAAAGCGGGAGGTCCGTCAATGCGTTCACAGACTATGTAAATCGCCTACTTGCCTCGACGCGTCGCGTCGATTCACTCCCGCGTCGCCGATCGCTTCTCCCAGCGCGCCTTGGCCTTGGCCAGCTCGCCCTCGCGGGTCCGCGGCTCGCCGCGCGCCTCGAGCTTCTCCAGCAGCGCGGTGGTGATCGCCGCGATCGACGTGACGGCGGCGTCGAACGCCACCTGGTTGGCCATCGACGGCCGCGTCGATCCGCTCACCTTGCGCACGTACTGCAGCGCGGCGGCGTGGATCTCTTCGGGCGTGGTCGGAGGCGCGAAGTTGTGGAGGACGCGGATGTTGCGGCACACGCCCGGAGGCTACCGCCGCCGGCGCGCGAGCGCGATGGCGCCGCCGACCGCCAGCACCACCTCGGCGGTGATCCACACCCACTGCCGTCCGTCGGGCGCGCCGTCGAGCGCGAACCCGAGCAGCCGCGCCGCCCCGACGCCCGCCATCACCCACGCGAGCAAGCCGACCGCGGCGCGCCACCACGGCCGCAGCCCCGGCAGCCACGCGACGAACCCGCCGAGCCCTGCCAGCGTCCCGCCCCAGCTCGCGCGCAGGTTGATCAGCTGCGACGTCGTGCGGGCCGGGCGATCGAGCGCGTCGGCGACCGCGTGGGGGCTGAGCGCCAGCACCGCGCCGACGACGATCAGCGCGACGCCCGCCAGCCGGCGCGCCTGCCGCCCGGTCACGGACACAGCGCCGGCAGCGCCACCGCGTCGGCGCCGCCGCCGCTGTCGCCCTCGATCCCGTAGTGCCAGGACGCGGTGAAGACGAGCTGCCCAGCCGGCGTGGTCAGCGTCGCGATCGTCACCTCGCCGATCGGGCTGGCGAACGACGTCGCGGGCAGCGCCACCGGTCGCCACGCGCCACCGCAGCGCGCCTCGACGGTGTCGGTGAACGTGTCCCACACGCCGGTCATCGGATCGCCGTCGGTACCGGTCGCGGTGCGCGTGCGCCGCAGCGCGATCGCGCCGAGCTGCCCCTCGACGCCGGGCGCCAGCTCGCGCGGCGCGAAGTCCCACGCCACGAACCCGCCGTCGCGCAGCGCCTGATCGATCGCGGCGAGCGCGGCCTGATCGATGAACTCGGCCTCGACCCCGAAGAACTGCCGGTCCTCGGGGTGCTGGTAGTAGACGTGCTCGGCGGGGCGATCGCCGAGGAAGCGCACCGCCAGCGTCGCGCCGCCCTGGATGCTCGACTCGTCGACGGCGCACGCCGCGGTGCGGGTCGACGCCGACCACGCGAAGCAGATCGCGTCCGGCGCCTCGCCGCGCGCCAGTGCGGCCCGCGCCTCGTCGAGCGAGCCGGCCGGCGCGCCGCCGCCGCCGGGATCGACGCCGTGGTTGGCGGGCGCGATCGGGCGGGCCGCGCCACCACCGCACGCGACGATCAGCAGGCTCAGCGGCAGGGTGCGGCGCATCGCGCGATGGTCGCGCCGGCGCCGCGTCGACACAAGCGGCCAGCGCTTGTCCGCGCTTCGGACGAGCACCGGTCGACGCGCCGGGAGTCTCGCGTCCTGGTGGGAGGCTCGGCGGGGACCTGGCCCCGCCGAGGGAGGTGCGGCGACGCACCTCCTGAGACTCAGGGGCTGGGCGCGACCCAGCGCAGCGGCCCGCGCGGGATGCCGCCGTCGTCGCCCTCGAGCACCAGCACGCGGCCGGCGCGATCGACCGCCTGCACCGCGCCGCGGACCGCGCCCAGCCGCGTCCGCGCGGCGAGGTCGTAGACCACGCCGGCGACCACCACGACCGGGCCGGCGGCGGCCTGCAGCGCGTCGCCACCGTCGCCGACCTCGACCCGGCTGCCATCGGCGACGTCGACGATCGCCAGCGGCGGGCCGGCGATCAGCCGGCGGGTGCCGTGGCTGGCGATCACGTCGTGGCCGCTGCTGGGATCGGGCCGCGCGGCGCCGCTGTCCAGGTCGACGCAGGTGCCGTGGTTGCACGCCACCGGGTCGCGGTAGCGGGCCAGCTCGTCGCGCCAGTCGGCGCGGCGGGTCGCGGTCATCGTCGTCGGGCGCGCCAGCCCCGGCCCGGCCAGCGTCACCGCCGCCTCGTCGCCGTGGCCGGGGCGGCAGGTGTACAGCACCCGCGGCGGCGACGCGGCGACGCCGACCACCTGCGGATCGCACGCCGCCGACGCCAGCTCGCGACCGCCGAGGCTGAGCGCGCCGCGCGACCCGGCGCGCAAGAGGTCGTCGCCGACCGGCGCCACGATCGCCTCGCCCTCGTCGACGATCGCGCCGGTCGCGAGGTCGAGCCACAGGAACTCGGGCATGTCGCCCGACCAGCCGCCGGTCGAGTACGACGTGATCGGGCCGCGGCAGTCGCGATCGGACAGCGACGTGCGCAGCGACGGCCACGTGCGCTTGCCGTCGCCGTCCTGATCCTTGCGCACGACCAAGAGCCGCGCCCAGCGGCCGTCGCGATCGACCTCGGCCCGCCAGATCCCCGGCTGGGTCACCTCGCGCTCGGCGCCCGTCGCCAGGTCGCGCACGACGACGCGATCGCCGCTGCGGAAGTACACCAGCCGCGTGCCAGCGCCGTCGATGCTGGCGGCGCGGTGGCGCAGCACCGGCACGCCGTCGTCCTGGGGGGCGGCGCCGGGCAGCTCGAGCCAGGTGTCGGCCGTCGCGTCGTGGAGCGCCAGCGTGCCGCCGCGCACCACCGCCAGCCAGCGACCGTCGTCGGAGTGCGCGACCACCGCGTCGATCGCCTGCTCGCGCCCGTCGCGGCCGACGACGAACGGCGCGAAGCGATCGCCGTAGGTGTCGCCGTGGTAGCCGACGTGCACGGCGACCTCGCCGTCGCCGTCGGTGTCGGCGCGGGCCTGGCAGATCACCACCCAGCTGCCGTCCGCGGCGGCGGCCTCGAGGACGATCGGGTGGGCGGTGCCGACGGTGTCGACGGTGGCCCCGGCCGCGCGCGGGGGCGTGGCGGCAGGGTCGCGCGGCGGCGAGCCTCCACCGGCGGGGGCGCCCGGGCCCGGCCGCGGCGAGGCGGCGCACGCGATCACCAGCGGCAGGGCTCCGATCCACCAGCGCATGGCCCAAGGATGCGCCGGCCGGGCCGGGGTTGCACGCGCGGCGTGCGCGTGGGCGGTCAGGGGATGATCGGCGCCGACGTCGTGACGCCCGCGCCGAACCAGCGGATCGTGCCGGCCTGCAGCAGCGTCCCGGCGCCGGTCTGGCGATCGAGGCGGACGAACGAGCCCATGCCGGCGCCGCCGTCGGCGAAGCCGTACAGCTGGCCGCCCCAGAACGCCACGCCGAAGATCTTGTCGAAGCCGGTGCCGGTGCCGACGACGGTCGCGGCCCAGTTGTTCATCGGATCGATCACCGCCAGGTAGTCCTGGCCGGTGGTCGCGCCGACGTCGACGGTGGCCACCGTGCCGAAGCCGCGGACGTAGACGATGTCGCCGCTCGAGATCACGTCCATGCCGCCCGACTGGCCGTAGTCGCCGATCACGGTCGAGGTCGCCGACGCGCCGGCGATGTCGATGCGGATCACCGCGCCGGTGTCGGTCGCCGCGACCAGCATCTCGGGGCCGTCGGGCGCCGCCGGGTTGGCCGGCACGAACGACAGGCTGGTCAGGTTGTCGCTGCCGGTGAAGCTGGCGAGCAGCGTGCACGCGCCGGTGGCCTCGTCGACCTCGAAGATCTTGTTGAGCGTCACGCCGATCATGCGCTCGTCGCGATCGACCGCGATGTCGGTCATCGACTGCGTGCCGAGGTTGGTGAACGGCCCGATCGGGATCGCGGCGTTGGTCGTGGTGTCGATGCGGTACAGCATCTGGCCCGAGTGGGCGTAGACCCGGCTCGGCGGCGACTCGTCGGCGTCGATGCCGCCCGGCCCGTCGATCACGCGCCCGTCGGTCGCGCCGTCGGTGGCGGCGTCGATCGACGGGACGTCGTCGCCGTTGCCGGTGACCGAGGGGCCACAGGCGGCGGCGAACACGAGGGCGGCGGGGACGAGGCGGGTCGAGATGGACATCGATGCGACTCCGGATCCGAAAAGAGGCGCACCCTACTCCAAGTGCCGCGACGTTGGCGCGGAGATTCGGTGACAGGTTGCCGCGATCACGGCCGCCGGTCGGACCGTGAGCCCGGGCACGCGACGATCCGCCGCCACCCCCGGTGCGCGGCCCCCGTGCGACAGTGGCGCCACGCCATGAAGCCCGCCTGCGCCCTGCTCGCGCTGACCGCGGTCGCCGCCTGCGCCGACGACGCCGCCCAGCCCGTCGACGCCGCGGTCGACGCCGCCATCGACGTCGCCATCGACGGCCCCGACATCGACGCCGGTCCGTGCGGCGCCGACTTCTTCCTGACCGGCGCCTACGAGGACTGGGACTCGACGACCAACACCTTCGACGGCGTCGAGTTCGCCACCTGGACCGTGCGCGGCGAGCCGACCCGGACGTTCACGACCAACCCCAACGGCCGGGTCGAGCTGTGCATCGGCCGCGGCCACGTCAGCGTCATCGACGCGACCCAGGCCGACTACCAGCCCGCGATCTACGTGACGCGGCCCGAGGTGTTCGACCCGCCGGGGCTGTTCTTCTTCCAGATCAAGGGCATCAAGACCACGCGCGTCGCGTCGTTCTTCACGGAGATCGGCGTGACCCCGGATCCGGCGCGCGGCCACGTCTTGATCCAGCAGATGGGCACGCCGCGGGCGCTCACGCTGACCGGCGGCGGCACGGCGTTCGCGGTCGACAACAACGACGATCTGACGTGGGCCGCGGGCGCGACCGGCGGGCTGGTGCTGTTCACCAACGTCGCGGCCGGCACGTCGACCCTGGCGACCACCGGCGCGATCGTCGGCCCGACCTCGCTGCCGGTCGAGGCCGGCAAGCTGACCATCGCGACGATCCGCTGAGCAGCCCACGCCCGGGCCTGGGATCCCGCGCGGTTGCGCGGCGGCTGAGGTATTTTTCGCGGCGCGTGTCGATCGGCGCTGCGCTCGTTCGACCCACGGGTGCAAGCCACGAACAGGAGCCCGACCGATGCAATACCTCTGCTTGATCTACGACGACGAGAAGCTGATCGACAACTTGCCGCCCGCCGAGCGCGGCGCGTTCTTCGGCGAGTACGGGGCCTTCACCAAGGACATCAAGGCCTCGGGTCACTTCGTCGGCGGCGACGCGCTGCAACCGGTGGCCACCGCCACCACGGTCCGCATCCGCGACGGCAAGGTCACGACCACCGACGGCCCGTTCGCCGAGACCCGCGAACAGCTCGGGGGCTACTACCTGATCGAGGCCAAGGACCTCGACGAGGCGCTCAAGATCGCCGCCCGCATCCCGAGCGCGCGCTACGGCTCGATCGAGGTGCGGCCGATCATGGTCTTCACCAACATGTGACCGGGCGTAGAGTGCCGCCGTGACCGCCGCGATCGAAGCCGCGTTCCGCGCCGAGCGCGCGCGGGTGCTGGCGTCGACGTTGCGCGTCTGCAACGGCGACTTCGACCTCGCCGAGGAGGCGGTGCAGGAGGCGTTCGCCGCCGCCACCGCGGCCTGGGCCGACGGCCCGCCGGCCGAGCCGCGCGGCTGGCTGGTGCAGGTCGCGCGCAACAAGGCGATCGACACGATCCGCCGGCGGATCAAGCTGCGCGCGATCGTCGCCGACGAGGCGCGCCCCGAGGCGGCGATCGAGCCGGCGACGGCCGCGGTCGGCGACGATCGGCTGCGGCTGATCTTCACCTGCTGCCACCCGGCGCTGGCGCCCGAGGCGCAGGTGGCGCTGACCTTGCGCACGCTGGGCGGGCTGACCACCGACGAGATCGCGCGCGCGTTCCTGGCCGCGCCGGCGACGATGGCGCAGCGGCTGGTGCGGGCCAAGACCAAGATCCGCGAGGCCCGCATCCCCTACGAGGTGCCCGAGGCCAGCGAGCTGGCCGAGCGCGCCGGCGCGGTGATGGCGGTGGTGTACCTGGTGTTCAACGAGGGCTACGCCGCCACCGCGGGCGACGATCTGGTGCGGCGCGAGCTGTGCGTCGAGGCGATCCGCCTGGGCCGGCTGCTGGTCGAGCTCACCGCCAGCGATCGCCCCGAGCTGGCCGCGGCCCACGCCGAGGCCGGCGGCCTGCTGGCGTTGATGCTCCTGCACGACGCCCGCCGCGACGCGCGCACCGACGCGGCCGGCGACCTGGTGCTGCTCGAAGATCAAGATCGCGCGCGCTGGGACCGGGCGCAGATCGACGAGGCGCTGGCGCTGGTGCCGCCGGCGCTGCGGCGGCGCGGCGGCCCCGGCCCCTACGCGCTGCAGGCGGCGATCGCCGCGCTGCACGGCCAGGCCGCGACCGCGGCGGCCACCGACTGGCCGCAGATCGCGGCGCTGTTCGGCGAGCTCCTGCGCCGCCACGGCTCGCCGGTGGTCGCGCTCAACCGCGCGGTGGCGATCGCGATGGTCGACGGCCCGGCCGCCGGGCTGGCGCTGATCGAGCCGCTGGCCGACGACCTCGCCGACTACCACCTGTGGCACGCGGCGCGCGCCGACCTGCTGCGCCGGCTCGGCCGCACCGACGCGGCGGTCGCGGCCTACCGCGCGGCGCTGGCCCGGGTGGGCAGCGAACCCGAGCGGCGGTTCTTGACCCGCCGGCTGGCCGCGCTCACAGGCGCCGGCCGATCGTGAGCAGCGCGGTGAGCGGCATGCCCGGCGTGACGTGGACGTCCTCGCGCTCGGCGGCGGTCGGGGACACCCGCGACACGTCGGCGAACTGCGCCTCGCGCCAGTCGCTGTCGAGCAGGTTGTTGATCGTCAGGCCGACCGACCAGCACGCGAGCTGGTGCGCGGCGACGACGTCGAACAGCAGGTAGCCCTCGGCGGTCAGCGAGCCGTCGTCGTTGGCGGGGCGATCGCCGATGCCGCGCGCGCGCAGCGCGACGAAGCTGCTGCCGCGGTGGGCCGTCACGCCGGCGCCGCCCATCAGCCGCGGGGCCAGCGCCAGCGCGCCGCCGTTGCCGGCGTTGGCGACGAAGGTGGCGCGGCCGATGGCCAGGTTGGCGTCGATGGCCAGCCACGGCGTCGCGTCCCACGCGGCGTCGAGATCGACGCCGTAGCGGCGGGTCGGATCCGACGCCTCGGTGCCGCCGGCGTCGCCGCTCCACACCTGCTCCGAGGTCAGGTACAGGTACCAGGCGTCGGCCGACGCGCGCAGCCCCGCGATCGGGCTGACCCGCACGCCGGCCTCGGCGCCCCAGGCGCGGGCCAGCGCGCCGCGGCCGTCGACGGCGACCGCCGCGCGGGCGTCGTTGGAGTGGAAGCCCAGGCCGCCGCTGGCGAACACGTCGACACCATCGGCGGCGCGCACGACCGCCGACACCTTGGGCGAGACGATCGCGCGCTGCGCGGTGCCGCCGGTGGTGTCCGGCGTGAGCTGGGTCTCGGGATCGAGATCGTCGACGTCCCAGGTGAACTGATCGAGGCGCAGGCCAGCCAGCAGGCGCACGCGGCGGCCGACCGACAGATCCTCCTCGGCGTACACCGCGAGATCGCGGATGCGGCTGGCGGTGCGGTTGCACGGGTTGAGCTCGACGAAGCAATCACCGAGGCGCTGCCGCCGCTCCGTGTGCCACAGCTCGGCGGTGACGTCGTCGGCGCGGGTCTGCACGCCCAGCCGCAACAAGCCGGCCAGCGCGCCGCGGTGGTGCGTGCGCCGGTAGACGACGTTGGTGCCGACGATCGAGCGTGCGTCGGTCTGCTCGATCTGATCGCCGTGCACCTGATCGCGCAGGAACAGCGTGAAGTTCGAGAACAGCCGCAGCCGGTAGTCCACGGCGTAGGCGTCCACCGACCACGCGCCGGTCTCGGGGTCGCCGAGGTCGTAGCCGAGCGCGAGGCTGGCGCGCGACGACGTGCCGCCCTCGGTCGGATCGAGCGAGCCGAAGCGATCGAGGCGGCCGGCCGCGACCTCGGCGATCGGGATCTGCCCGGACTGGTTCCAGCGCGCGGCGTAGAACGTGCCAGCGAGGCGCAGCTCGCCGTCGCCGACCGGGCGCTTCCACTTGAGCAGCGTCGCGCCGCGGCGGAAGCCCTGCGGGTCGACGAACGGGCCGTCGCTGTCGCCGAACTCGGCGGCCACCAGCGCCGAGCCGGTGTCGAGCTTCGGGCTGCCGATCCCGACCAACCGGTACGACGGCCGGCGCGCGAAGGCGACCGGCCCGGCCAGCTCGGCGCCGCCGGTGAGCCACAGCTGCGTGCCGGGCGCGACGTCGGCGGTCTTCATCTCGATCGCGCCGGCGGTGTAAAAGTCGCCGTAGCGCGCGGCGTACGGCCCCTTGTGCACATCGACCGACGCGACGGTCTCGGGGATGAGCCAGTGGGTGTCGGCGTAGCCCTGGCCGTGGCCGTGGCTGGTCATGTTGACCGGCACGCCGTCGACGAAGATCGCGACGTCGGTGCCGTGGTCGGCGTCGAAGCCGCGCAGGAAGTACTGGTCGGACTTGCCGCCGCCGGCGTGCTGCGCGACCACCAGGCCCGGCGTCTGCCGCAGCAGATCGGACGGCTGGTCGTGCGGGCGCCGCCGGAGATCCTCGGCCGAGAAGTGCACCGACGAGGCCGACTCCGGCGGCGCGGTGTCGTCGAGCTCGATGATCTCGTCGGGTGGGGAGGTGGAATCGAGCTGCGCGAGCAGCTCGGTATCGGTAGCCGGAGCCGGAGCCGGTGTCGGAGCCGGTGCCGGAGCCGGTGTCGGAGTCGGAGTCGGAGTCGGAGTCGGAGTCGGAGTCGGAGTCGGGGTGCTCTGCGCGGGCTGGGCGTGGGCGGTGGTCGACGCGCACAGCGTCGCGACCACGGCCGCACGCGCACGGCCCCGCGCGCGGATGCGCGTGGACATGCGTTGCTCCTGGAGCGAGGGAAGCGTTCGGCGATGTGCGAGCCGCGCGGTCCGTCGCTCACAGCGAGCGGCCGCGCGCTAGGCCGGCGGTCCCCGCGCCGCGGCCGGCGGGACAGTCGGTGCGCTGACGATGCGGGCGCGCCACGGCGGCGTGGCCGCGCGCGCGGTCCACGCGACGAACGGCGTGAGCACCGGCGGCGGCGGCGGCGCCAGCGCCAGACCGCGGTGGGCCAGGCTGTGCTGCCCGTGCGGCGCCCGCGACGCGACGCCGCGCTCGGCGGCCCGGCGCATCGTCGGCGGTCCGCCCGCGGTCGGCTCGTCCCAGACGTCTTCGCCGTCGGGGCCGTGGCGGTGGGTCGCGCCGACGTGCACGCGCACCCGGCCGCCGTCGGCCACCACCGCGTCGCCGTCGTGGCGGTGCGCGGCCAGGTGGCGGTGCAGCGCCAGGTGCAGATCGGGCCCCAGCTCGACGCCGATCAGCCACACCGTCAGCGCGATCAGCGCGACGCGCGCCCGGCCAGCCCGATGTCGACGTGGCATCACGCAGGCGTAGGTACGCACGACCGACCGGCCCGGATCAACCCAGCAGCCGGTGCAGCGCGGCGCCGTCCCCGATCACCGCCAGCCGCTTGCGCTCGGGCGCCGGATCGACCAGCACCAGCGCGCCGCACGGCTCGACGGCCAAGCGGGTCGCTACTGGCCGGTGAACAGCAGCGACAACCGCAGCGTGTTGCCGTCGTAGTCGCGGTTGGTGGTCGCGGAGAAGTGATCGAGGTCGGCCTTGATCCACATGCCCAGCTCGCTGACGGTCTTGACGCGATACATCGACTCGACGGTCCAGTAGTCGAGCGCGCTGTTGAAGGTCGCCAGGCCCGGGAACTCGACGAGGTCGGTGCGCGCGCCGACCCCCAGCACGGCGTGCCGATAGCGACCGATCAGCTTGGTGACGTAGACGTCGTCGCCAGAGCCGACGTCGCGCAACCCGTTGGCGTAGACGCTCAGGTAGTAACGAACGATGAGCTCGACGTCACGCGAGGCTTGGTACTCGGCCTGGAGGCCGCCGCGGACGTGGCCGAGATAGTCGAACGGCGCGACGTTCGCGCCGACCTCGAGCTCGACATGCACGCCACCCCGCACTCGCCCTCCCAGCGTCCAGGCGTACGAGAGGTGCATGCCAAACCCCGTGCCGGACTCGGACGCGCCCATGTTCGTGCCGCGGGTGTGGCTCAGGCTCACGCCGCCGAAGAAGTCGGGGATCCGCAGGCGCCTGAGCTGGCGGTCGCGCGCGTCGACGTCGTCGCTCCGCGGCGGCGGCGGCTCGGCGGGCGGCGGGGTCGGCGGCGTGACGGTGGCGGCCACCGGCTCGACGGGTGGCGGCTCGACGGTCGGCGGCGCCACGGGCGGCGCGCCGTCGGCGGACGGCAGCTCATCGGCGCCGACGAGCGAGGCCGCGAGCGCGACCAGGGACACACCGCGAACCACGTGCGAAGCCATGCGCCATCATAGAGCAGTGGTGCTGGTCCCATCGCGGGAGCCGGTTTACCGAGCGGGTAGCTGTCGCGATGTCGACGCACACAGCCGCGGCTCCCCGCCACCGATCTTACGCCGTCAGCGCGTCGAGCCAGCCCTCGATCGGGCCGCGTCGCACCATGCCGCCGAGGTCGAACGCGGTCAGGTCGTCGACGCCCGCAGCGCGCGCGATCGCGACGTCCGCGGCCAGCTCGGCCGGCCCGCGGTAGGCCGGCTCGTCGCCGAGCGCGCCGGTCGAGACGCAGCCCAGGGACAGCGCCGCCCGCGTGCCGAACCGGGCCCGCGCCAGCCGCGCGGTCACGCCCAGCAGCGCCTCGGCGCGCCGGCGCCCGACCAGCCCCCGCGACCAGCCCTCGTACAGCGACGTGTAGGCCATGACGCTGTGGCGATCGACCGGCAGCGCCGTGACCGGCGTGCCGAGCAGCCGCTGCACCCACTCGCCCGCCACCTCGGCCACGACGAACGGCAGCACCGCGGTCGAGACCGGCCGCGCCGCGCGCCAGCGATCGACCGCCGCGATCAGCGACGCTCGCCCGGCCCGGTAGTCGGCCCGCGTCGGGCGCCCCGCGAACGTCAGCCGCCCGCCGCGCCACGCCGCGAGCTGGGCCATCGGCGGCTCGAGATCGAGCACCAGCTCGGTGCCGGCCGGCGCCGCCGCCAGCGCCCGATCGGCGAACGCGGTGAACGCCGCGGCCGACCCCACGCTGACCCAGCGGCCGTCGACGTCGTCGATCATCGGCCACAGCGCCAGCGTCACGCCGGCGTCGACGATCCGCGCCGCGGCCGCCGCCAGCCCCGCCAGCTCCGGCGGCCGCACCGCCAGCGCCAGCTCGACGCCGCGCGCGCGCAGGGCCCCGAGCAGCGCCGGCCGCGCCACCTCGTCGTAGGAGAGCGTCTCGCACCACACCCGGCGGCGCACCAGCCGGATACTATCGTCGCCGATGCGAATTCTCTACGGCGTGGTCGGCGAAGGCATGGGCCACGCGATGCGCTCGCGGGTCGTGCTCGAGCACCTGGTCGCGGCGGGCCACGAGGTCGAGATCATGGCCTCGGGGCGCGCGGTCGACTTCCTGAGCAAGCGGTTCGAGGGCGTCAACCGCATCCACGGCCTGCACATGATCCTCGAGGAGAACCGCGTGCGCCGCGGCAAGACGCTGTGGTCGAACGTGGTCGGCGGCGCGCTCGGCCTGCCCGGCAACATCAGCGCCTACTTCGACCTGATCGGCGGGTTCGAGCCCGAGGCGGTCATCAGCGACTTCGAGTCGTGGACCTACCTCTACGGCAAGACCCACCAGCTGCCGGTGCTGTCGATCGACAACATGCAGATCATCCACCGCTGCGCGCTGCCCGACGACGTGATCGGCGACGACGACGTGGCGTTCCAGCTGACCAAGGCCTTCATCAAGGCCAAGCTGCCGTTCTGCGACGCGTACTACATCACGTCGTTCTTCCGGCCGCCGATCCGCAAGCCCGACACCTACCTGTTCCCGCCGATCCTGCGGCCCGAGATCCTCGGCGCGACGCCGACGCCCGGCGATCACCTGCTGGTCTACCAGTCGGGCGCCAGCGCCGCGCTCGAGGCCGCGCTCCACGACCTCGGCCGCGAGTGCCGCATCTACGGCATGCGCCCCGGGCTGGCCGCCGAGGAGCGCGCCGGCGCGCTGCGGTTCATGCCGTTCTCCGAGGCGACCTTCATCGCCGACCTCGCCAGCTGCGCCGGCGTCGTGGCCGGCGGCGGCTTCACGCTGATGGGCGAGGCGGTCTACCTGAACAAGCCGATGCTGGCGATCCCGCTGGCCGGCCAGTTCGAGCAGATCATGAACGCGCGCTACCTGGCCCGCGAGGGCTACGGCCTGGCCGCCGCCGACGCCGCCGAGCCCGGCCTGCTGGGCCGCTTCGTCGAGCGCCTGCCCGAGCTCGCCGCGCGGCTCGCGAGCTACCAGCAGGACGGCAACCGCGAGCTGCTCACCGCGGTCGATCACTTCCTGACGATCGCCGCGCAGCCGCGCTGACGGCGCCGCCTACTCGCCGCCGGCGCCGTAGTGCCGCGCCAGCCAGGCGTCGGCCGAGCCGCCCTCGAGCGGCCAGCCGTAGAACTCGCGCGGGCCGGTCGGCGGGTGGTCGATCACCAGCTTGAAGTCGGCGCCGTCGGGGCCGCGCGCCGGGACGATCCGGAACGCCGAGCGCATCGTCGTGCCCGACGCCGGCAGCACGAACTCGAGCTCGCCGCCGTCGACCTCGTGGAAGAACAGCTCGAAGTCGCCCTTCCACACCGTGCGGTGCTGGCGGATGCCGCCGCCGCCCTCGTCGAACAGCACCAGGTGGAAGCGCTCGGTCGGCCGCTTCGGCGCGTGATCGAGCCAGACCCGCTCGTGCAACAGCTCGGCCGCGCGATCCGGCGGCAGCGGCTGCTTGCGCGCCTCGTGGGTGCCGCAGGCGGCGGCGGTGGCGGCGACGACCAGCGCGACGAGCTTCATGGCGATACGATAGCGCGGTGAGCATCACCGCGAGCTGGGTTTCGTCCGTCGTCGACGGCTGGTCGGTGGCGACCGTCGAGGGCCCGGGCGCCACGCTGATCTGGCTGCACGGCCTGGGCGAGCACGCCGCGACGTTCGCGCCGGCGATCGCGCACCTGCCGCGACACCGCCACCTGCTGCTGGACCTACCCGGGCACGGCGGCGCCCGCGCGCTCGAGGCGGCCGGCCGCGCGCCGTGGTCGCGGCCGCCGTCGATCGCCGAGACCGCCGCGCACGTCGCCGATCTGCTGGCCGCGCACGGGCCGGCGGTGGTGATCGGCCACTCGCTCGGCGGCGTGATCGCGCTGGCGCTGGCCGAGCGGGCCCCGCCCGACCTGCGCGCGGTGATCGACGTCGACGGCAACGTCGCGCTCCCCGACTGCACCTACTCGAGCCAGATCGCGGCCTACGCCGAAGCCGACTTCCTCGCCCACGGCCACGCCGCGGTGTGCGATCGGCTGGAGGCCCACGCCGATCCGATCGTGCGCGGCTACGGCGGGCGGATGCGCACCGCGTCGCCGGCGCAGCTGTGGCGCTACTCGCACGACCTGGTCGACGCGTCCGCGCCCGAGACCTCGGCCCAGCGGCGGGCCGCGGTCGGCATCCGCTACGTCTACGTCGCCGGCGAGCCGGGCGGCGCCTCGCCGCGATCGCGCGCGTTGCTGGCGGAGGCCGGCGTCGACGTCCGCGCGATCGCGCCCGCCGGCCACTGGCCGTTCGTCGATCACCCCGAGCGGTTCGCCGCGCTGGTGACCGAGCTGCTCGCCTAGCTCGGCTCCTTCGCGGTCGCCTTCCACGCCTGCTCGGCGTGGGCCCGGAACGGCGCCGGCGCCTTGGCGAACCCGGCGTCGGCCTCGAACGTCCCGCCCGCGCCGCTGGCGTCGATCGTCTGGCCGCGCAGCACGTACTTCTCGCCGTCCTCGACGACGAGCACCTTGTGGGTCAGCGGGCTGACGTCGGAGCGGCAGCCCGCGCTCCAGGCGAACGTCGCCTCGCCCAGGCCATCGCCGTCGAGATCCGTCACCGACCAGTCGCCGATCTGCGCGTACAGCGACAGGTCGAACTCGCAGGCGTCGACCGCCTCCTTGAACGCGCGCACCGTGGTCCAGCTGCCGTCGCCCTCGCGTCGCGCGTGGGTCGCCGTCAACAGCGCGCCACGGCCCTGCTCCTGGCGGCTGATCACGACGGCGTTGGTGCCGTAGCGATCGGTCCACCCGATCACCTGCTGGCGCGCGCCCGGCACCTCGAGCTCATCGAGGTCGGCGTCGGTCAGCGCCCGCGCCGTCACGCTGGCGGTGGCGCTGGGGTCCCGCTCCTCGCCGGCGGCGGGCGGCGTCACCACCGGCGGCGGCGTCGGCGCGGTCGCGGCGCCGGCGGCGTCGATGGGCGCGGCGGGCGCGGCGGTGGACGGCGCGGCGGGCGCGGTGGGGTCGGCCGCCTTCGCCGGCGCCGCCTCCTTCTTGCTGCACGCGGTCCCGCCGAGCCCGACGAGGAGCCCGGCGGCCGCGAGGCCTGGATGGATCCGCATGGTCGACCTCAGTTCGACGCCAGCACGTGGCAGGTGAGCTTGGACCAGTCGGGCGCCTTGGCCTTGGCCTCGACCTCGGGCAGCTCGCAGCCGATCGTGAACGCGACGACCTTGCCGGTCATGAAGTACACGCCGTAGGACCGGACCCCGGCCTTGGTCTTCTGCTCCTGGGTGACCTTCTTGTAGCTGCCCGGGTCGAGCTGGAACAGCGCCACGACCGACTCGTGATCGCGGGTGACGACCGCCTCGATCGCCGGCTTGAGCTTGACCCGCTTGCGCAGCGCCTTCTCTTGCGCGTCGAGCGCGCGCACGCACGCGCGGTCGGCGTCGGCGACGTCGGCCGCCGGATCGCTCGCGGTGTACCAGCCACCGTCGCGCTCGTAGAGGTAGGCCAGCTCGGCCGACTTGAACACCTTGCCGCGCTGGGCGTACGGCACGTTGCGCAGCACCCGCGCGGCGATCGGCGTGCCGACCGTCGACGCGTCGCAACCGCCGTCGCGCAGCGCCGTGTAGGCGTCGCGGATCGGGCTGTCGGCGTGGGCGAGCGCGGGGGCGGCGGCGAGCGCGGCGGTGACGAGCGCGAGCGCGAGACGGGGCTGAGACACGCGGACTCCTTGGGTGCGGTGGACGAGCGTTGTCCGGTTGCCGGACGAGCGCTGGAGCCGACCATTGTCACCCAGGCGGCCGCGCGCCTCCACCGATCCGGGCGCGGTTTCGCCGCCCGGCGGCGCTCACTGCGCGACGACCTTGCCCATCGCCTGGTACTCGGCGCGGGCGGCGCGCTCGAGGTGGCGCATCGCGATCGGCGCGTCCTCGTCGGCCGCCAGGAACGCCGCGCGCAGCGCCGCGTTCTTGATGTAGCCGCCGGTCATCTCGAAGCGATCGGCCAGCGTCGCGTAGTCGATGTCGGCGCCCAGCGCGGCCTCGGCCGGCAAGAGCGCGCGCCACAGCCGCTCGCGCTCGTCGGGCTCGGGCACCGGGAAGTCGACCCGCAGCGACAGCCGGCGCCGGAACGCCTCGTCGATCGCGGCGTCGTGGTTGGTGGTCAGGATGACGATCCCCGCGAACGCCTCCATCCGCTGCAGGAGGTAGTTCACCTCGAGGTTGGCGTAGCGATCGTTGCTCGACTGCACCTGCGTGCGCTTGGCGAACAGCGAGTCGGCCTCGTCGAACAGCAGGATCGCGTGGCCGGCCTCGGCGGCGTCGAACAGCTCGCCGAGGTTCTTCTCGGTCTCGCCGACCCACTTGCTCACCACCTTGGACAGGTCGACCTGGTACAGGTCGAGGCGGAGCGCGTCGGCGATCAACCCCGCGACCATCGTCTTGCCGGTGCCGGGCGGCCCGGCGAACAGCGCCGACAGCCCCAGGCCCTTGGCCACCTTGCGGCCGAAGCCCCAGCGGTCGTAGACCAGCCGACGGTGGCGGACCCGCGCGATGAACTCGCGGACCTCGGCCACCGCGTCGTCGGGCAGCACCAGGTCGTCCCAGGTCTGGCGCCAGGTGATGCGCAGGCCCAGCGTCGCCAGCTTGGCGTCGAGCACGCCGCGCAGGCCGTCGTGGACGTCGGTGGCCATCAGCGCGTCGGCGCGGGCCTCGGCGCGGGCGGTCGCCGCGCTCGCCGCCGCGGCGATCACGCCCGGCGTCACCGCGTAGCGTTCGGCCGCCCATCGCGCCACCGCGACGTCGGTGCTGGCCGGCAGCGCCCGCCGCCACAGCTGCTCGCGCGCCGCCTCGCCGGGCACGCCGACCTCGACCACGACGGCGCCGCGCCCCAGCCGCGGCGGGCGGCCGGTGATGCGGCCGGCGGTCGCGACGATCGCCAGCGGCGCGTCGTCGAACAGCAGCTCGTCGAGCGCCTGCGCCCCGACCGCGGCGTGCGCGTCGACGCCGTCGAGCAGCACCGCCGCGCCCCACCACGCGGCCTCGCGCCGCAGCCGCGCGCCCAGCTCCCGCAGCGCCCGCTCGTCGGCGGGCAGCGCCGCCACCCGCACGCGCAAGGTCGCCACGCCGCGCGCCGCGATCGCGTCGGCGAGCAGCGTCTTGCGGCCGGCGCCGTCGGGGCCGGTCACCAGCACCACCGGGTGCGCCGCGCCGCGCGCGCTCGCGGCGATCAGCGCGGCGACCAGCCCGTCGAGCTCGTCGGCCACCGCCGGGCGCACCAGCCCGGGCCGCGCCTGCGCCGGCCACAGCTCGCAGGTGCGCGCCAGGTCGGGCTCGAGCGCGTCCTTGCCGTGGACCAGCTCGAGGATGCGCGCCGTCGCCCGCGCGGGCCGCAGCACGAACGCGCGCGCCGGGTCGTGATCGATCGCCACCAGCGCCGAGCGCGCGAGCCGCCCGTCGGGGCCGAGCTCCTCGGGGATGCGCGCGCGCTCGGCCGGCGTCGGGTACAGCACCTCGGCGAGCAGGCCGACGTCGGGCTCGGGCCGGCGGACGTCGCCGGTGAACGCGCGCACCTGGGCCCGCAGCCCGAGATCGAGCTCGAGCCCGACCAGCACCGCCAGCACGCGCAGCTCGGTCGACGACAGGCCGAAGCACGCGCGCAGCCGCGCCAGCGGCAGCCGGGCCTGTTCGCTGCACGCGACCCGCGCGGCGATCGTGGCCTCGTCGCGCGCCAGCTCGTCGTGGAGCGCGACCAGCGCGCCGTCGTCGTACCACCGGTCGACGTCCTCGAGCTGGCGCCGCCGCGCGGCCGCGGCCAACAGCCGCCGCGCCAGCGCCAGGTGATCGCGCAGGTGCTCGGCGGCGCTGCGGTACGGCGTGGGCGGCACGGACGCGACGGTAGCACCGCGCGCGACCGATCGGCCGCGTGCGGCGTGCTCAGCGCAGGACCGCGACCAGCGTCGGCACCGCGGCCACGACGCACGCGCCGAGCAGCACCGCGCACGGCTGCCACAGCCGCAGCAGCACGTCGCGCCGGACCGGCTCGTCGTCGCGGCGCGGCGCCAGCACCGCGATGCCGCGGGTGGCGAACATCGGCGTGGCGGCGTGGCGGTAGGCGTCGCCCGCGGTCGGCGCCTCGAAGCCCGCGACGTCGACCTCGTCCCCGTCGCCGAGGAGCGCGACCGCCACGCCGGCGCCGGCCTCGGCCGTCCACGGCGGCAGCGGCGCCACCACGTCGACGCCGGCCGGCACCTGCACCTCGCCGCGCGCGGTGCGCAGCGTGAACCCCACGCAGCGCGGCGCCGGCCCCGCCAGCCAGCCGCGGTTGACGTGCATCGCGACGACGGTGCTGGCCGGCGCCGCCACGACGATCGTGCCGTGGCAGGTGACCGTCTCGCGGCGCAGCCGCGCCACCCGCCGTGCGCTGCGCACGTGCGCCACCGCCAGCGCGATCACCGCGAGCGTCGCGAACCAGGTCAGCCCGAGCAGCACCGGCGCGAACTGCGTGACCAGGTGCTGCCACGGCCGCGCGAGCACGTCGTCCGAGGGCGCGCACATGAGCGCGACGCCGAGCAGCCACGCGCCGAGGAGCCCGCCGACGAACCGCCAGCCGCTCGCCGTCCGCCGCGACCAGCCCGGGCGCCAGGTCGCCACCGCGGCGACCAGCGCCGCCACGAGCAGCGCCGGACCGAGCACCGCCGGCAGCGCCGCGCGCACGACGTCGGGGGTGACCTCGACCGGGTGCAGCTGGGCGTAGATCGGCAGCCACAGCGCGGTGCCCACCAGCGCCGTCAGGGCCAGCGTCGCCAGCGCCACCAGCCACCGCGGCGACGCCGAGCGTGGCGGCGTCACCAGCGCGCTCAGCACGACCAGCGCGCCGGCCACCAGCGCGGGCAGCGGCACCGCGTCGGCCAGCGGGAAGGCCTCGGCGAAGAACGGCTCGCGGCGCAGGATCAACGACCACAGCGCGAAGGCCGCGAGCGCGAGCGCCGCCTGCACCGCCGCCAGCACCACCGCGGCGCGGGCCCACGCCGAGACCTCGGCGAACATCCCGAACAGCCCGGCGACCAGCGCGGCCACCAGCACCACCGTCGCCACGACGGTCACCGCGGCGGCCTGCGGATGGCGCGTCGCGATCCACGCCGCGTGCTGCGCCGCGAGCGCCACCTCGACGAGCAGCATCACCGCCGCCAGCGCGATCACGATCACCAGCCACCCGCCGCCAGCGACGCCCAGCGTCGACGTCCTGATCGAGCTGCTCGTCATCCCGCGATCGTGCGTCCACCGGTGGCCCGACCGCAACGACAAACGCCTGACAGCCGGCCGTCACCGCGGCGCGACCACGTCGCGCTGGCGGTGTCGCACCCGGCGCTCGAGCGGGCGTTCACCGCGGCCCGGAAACGTGACGGAGGTTGCACGCCGCCGACGCTCTCGACGTGCCGCGCCACCTGAGCGAGACTCGTCGTCATGCGCTCGCTGTTCGCGTGCCTCGTCTCGTGCGTCCTCGTCGTCGGTGGTTGCGGCTCGACCGGCGGTGACGACACCGTCGATCCCGGCTCGACGCTGGTGATCAGCCCGGCCTCGGCCCAGCTCGAGATCCTCAACGGCGCGCCCGCCTCCCAGGCGTTCACCGTCCAGCTGGTCGATCCCGCCGGCGTGGCCGAGGACGTCACCGCGCGGGTCGCCTGGTCGATCTCGGATCCCGCGTTCGGCAGCTTCGGCGGCGCGACGTTCACCGCGGGCGGCGCGCGCGCCGGCAAGGGCATGGTCCACGCGACGCTCGACACGATCGTCGGCGACGCCCAGGTCGAGATCACGATCCGCGGCGTCCGCGTCGCCGCCGACGTGCCCGCCAACACCCCCGACCTGTTCGCGCAGGCCGTCGACGATCCCGCGGCGGCGCCGACGATCGTCTACCCCGCCGACCAGGTGATCGTGCCGGCCAACCTCGGCGATCTCGAGGCCCACTGGACCGACGGCTTCGGCCACGACCTGTTCGAGCTGAGCCTCAAGGGCGATCACGTCGACCAGCGCGTCTACGTGCGCGGCGGCGCCGCCGCGTGGGCCGCCTTCACCGCCGGCGAGTGGGAGACCGCCGCGCGCTCGGCCGACGAGCTGGCGATCGGGGTGCGCGGCATCACCGCGAGCAACCCCGGCCGCGTCGGCACCGCGCCCGGCCACCGGGTCTCGCACGCCCACGAAGATCTGCTCGGCGGCCTCTACTACTGGGCGGCGACCTCCGCCGGCGGCGGCCCCTACGGCATCTTCCGCTACGACTTCGGCGCGGTCGGCCAGACCGCCGAGCCGTTCTACACGACCACCGAGGCCGGCCGCTGCGTCGCCTGCCACGCGCTGTCGCGCGACGGCACCCGCATGGCGATCACCTACGACGGCGGCGACGGCCCGGCCGCGGTGGTCGACGTCGCGACCCGCGCGCCGACCGCGGGCGCGGCGCGGTGGAACTTCGCGACCTACACCCCCGACGGCAGCCGCCTCATCACCAGCTCGGGCGGCGTGCTGACCGTCCGCGACGGCGCGACCGCGGCGGCACAAGGCACGGTGCCGACCGGCGGCTACGCGACGCACCCCGACGTCGCGCCCGACGGCGCGGCGATGGTCTACGTCACCGCCAGCGCGCCCGGCGCCGACTGGCACTTCACCGGCGGCGCCATCACGACGATCTCGTACGACGCCGCGTCCGGCGCCTGGGGCACGCCGCGACCGCTGGTCGCCGACGGCGGCAACAACTACTACCCGTCGTACTCGCCCGACGGCCAGTGGATCCTCTTCAACCGCTCCACCGAGGACGCCTACGACGACGCGTCGGCGGAGCTGTGGGTGGTCAAGACCGACGGCTCGGTGCCGCCGCGCAAGCTCGACCTGGCCAACGTCGCCGGCGGCCTCACCAACTCGTGGGCGCGGTGGGCGCCGTTCCGCAACACCTGGGGGCCGGCCGGCACCACCGAGGACCTGTACTGGATCACGTTCTCGTCGAAGCGCGCGTTCGGGGTGCGGCTCCCGGGCGGCCAGCCGCAGCTGTGGATGGCGGCGTTCTTCCCCGGACGCGTCGCGATGGGCGGCGATCCCACCGGCCCGGCGTTCCGCCTGCCGTTCCAGGACATCGCGTCGAACAACCACATCGCGCAGTGGACCGAGACCGTCGTGCCGATCGGCAAGCTGACGCCGCGGCGCTGAGCTCCAGGAGGTGCGTCGTCGCACCTCGGACCGTTGCTCAGGGCGCGACCTCGAACTTCGCGAGGATCTCGCGCGGGGCGGTGACGATCACGGTGCAGGTCGTCGCCATCCCGCAGCCGGGCTCGTTCCAGCCGGCAAAAAAGGCGCCGGCGTGCGGCGCAGCGGTCAGCGCGACGGCGGTGTTGGGCGGGAACGTCTCGGCGCAGCGCGGGCCGCACGCGATGCCGTCGGGCACCGACTTGACGTCGCCAGACCCGGCCCCGTCGAGGACCACGGTCAGGACGTAGCCGCCCGGCGCGTCGATCGGCCCGTCGACCGGGGCGGGGCTGGCGTCGGGAGGTGGCGCGGCCGGCGCGTCGACCGGCGCGCCGCCGTCGGGCGACCGGGCGGCGTCCTGGCCTCCCTCCGGGGCGTCGGCGGTGATCGCGACGATCTGGCCGCAGGCGGCGAGCAGCAACGGCAGGGCGAGACACAGGCGTTCCATGGCGCCGGGACGGGCGCGCCGTGGATTCTTCCCGGGCGATCGCACGTGCCTGGGGCAGGATGCCGCAGGCGCGCGGCGCGACTATCCCGCAGATACCCGCCGCCGCGGCGATCGGGCTATCCACCGACGGTGCGCTTGCGGCACAGTGGGCTCGTGAAGCTGCGCCAGTACCTGTACCTGCTCCCGCTCGGCGCGTGGGTAGGCTGCCTCGTGCTCGATTACGCCGGCGCGCTGTAGCCTCAGCGCACCCGCCAGATCGGGAAGTCGTCGCCGACGACCGGCGCCCCGATCAGGCCGTTCTCGACCGCGCCGTCGTCGCTCTCGGGCTCGCACAGGTACACCGCGATCGCGCCCAGCGGCTGCTCGGTCGAGACCACGCGATAGCCCGACGGCAGCGCCCGGGCCTCGGCGCGCCAGCCCACCGCCAGCTCGCCCACCTGCGCCGCCTCGAGGATGCCGCGCCCGCCCTCGGTCGCCACCGCCTCGACCCGCGCGATCTCGGCGTCGACCTGCGCCGGCGCGTCGCCGATCGTCAGGCCGTGGCGCGCCAGGTGCGCGGCGACCGCGGCCGGCACGGCGTAGGCGCGCGGCCGCGCGATCACCGTCGTGCCGACGAAGCGCGCGCGGTGCGGGATGCGCACCGCGGTCGGCGCGCCGTCGAGCGTGCGCGGCGCGCGGGTCATGATCTCCACCGGCGCGGCGAAGTCCTCGAGCCGGTAGCGCACCGCGACCGCGTCGGGCGGGCGCTGGCTGGCCGCCACCACCTGGCAGATGTCGTCGCCGTGCCCGGCCACCCAGCGCAGCAGCTCGTGCTGCCACGCCGACGCGGTGGCGACGCGCTCCTCGAACGACAGGTACGAGTAGCACTCGAGCAGCACGTCGAGCCGGTTGGTCAGCCCGCGGTAGTTCGAGCCGAACCGCGGGTGGTGCGGGTAGGTCATCCAGCCCTCGCCCACCGCGGTCGCGGGATCGACGTCGGCGCCGCGGTCGACCGTGCGCTCGTCCTCGACGAAGTTGCCGTACCAGCCCGACTCGAAGCCGCGCCCGCGCACCGCGCGCATGACGTCGGGCACCATCCGCGCCCGCATGAACTCGATCGGCTCGGCGCGACCGCTGGCGACGGTGTGCGGCACGTCGACGGTCATGTGGAAGCGGTGCACCGAGCCGTTGGTGGCGTGGTTGTCGATCGTCAGATCGGGCGCCCACGGCTGGCACACGCCGGTCTGCAACAGCCGCATCTCCGGCGCGGCCTGCCGCAGGTAGTCGCGGTTGAGGTTGATGCCGTGGCTCTGGGTGCGCGTGCCGACCACCGGCCCCGGCTGGCCGCTCAGCTTCGCGAGATCGAGGCGGCGGTTGGCCGGATCGAGCGCGTCGTTGCCGTCGGGGTTGAACAGCGGCGCCACCAGGAGCGTCATGTGCTCGAGCAGATCGCCGTCGGGGCCGGCCAGCAGATCGCGCAAGAGCGCGAGGCTGGCCT
This sequence comes from Myxococcales bacterium, assembly GCA_016794525.1. Classification (GTDB taxonomy): domain Bacteria; phylum Myxococcota_A; class Polyangia; order Haliangiales; family Haliangiaceae; genus UBA2376. Next base: position 286,109 of record JAEUJY010000062.1, on the reverse strand, counting down.
CCTTGCCCTCGACCTCGCCGGGGTGGATGCCGTCGAGCATCAGCACGACCGGCAGCCCGGCGGCGCGGGCCTCGGCCGGCGTGCGCACGCCGCGGGTCGACACCACCACCAGCGGCAGCTCGCGCCCCTGCGGGCTGTAGCCGAAGCCGGTCAGGTGCAGCCGACGGTCGCCGCGGGCGGCGAGCGCGGTGAGGAACGCCATCACGTCGGCGTGCAGCGAGGTCTCGCGGTAGCGACTCGACTCGGCGCGGGTCAGGAGCATCGCGCGCGAGCGTAGCGCGAGCGCGACGCGGCGGCGCGGCGGCGCGCGGATCAGGCGTCGTCGTCGTCGGCCACGGCCCGCGCCAGCGCCGAGCACGGGCGGGCGCGCTTGCCGAGCTGCGCGACGTAGGCGCGGCCGTAGCGCGTGCGCAGCGCCGTCAGCGCGGCCCGCGCGCCGGCGTCGTCGCCGGTGGCGACCAGCGCGTCGACGTGGATCGCCGCGCGCGCCGACACCAGGTCGGTCGCGAGGTCGGCCGCGGGCGGGGCGGCCAGCGTCGGCAGCACCGCCGCCGCGTCGCCGCGAGCGATCGCCAGCCGCGCCTCCTGCAGCTCGGCCAGCGCGTGCTCGACCGGGGTCTCGGCCGGCGGGGCGGCCGCCACCGCGGCCGTGGCGCCGTCGACGTCGCCCAGCGCCAGGTGCGCCGCCAGCTGCCAGTCGACCACGTAGCGCGCCTGGAACGGCCGGCCCGGGTTGCGCTCCAGGTACGCCAGCAGCTCGGCCCAGCGGCCGTGATCGGCCAGCCGGCCGACGACGACGAACAGGAAGTGCGGCGGCACCGCGGCCAGCGCCGCGGCCAGCCCTTCGTCGGCGGCGAGCGCCCGATCGAGCTGGCGCAGCCGTCGCCGATCGAGCTGGCGCCCCAGCTCGATCCGGCCGAAGAAGCCCAGCACCAGCACCGCGCTCGTGCCGCCGGCGGTGATCGCGCCGCCGCGGCCCAGCAGCAGCAGGCCCAGCGCCGCGGGCGCCGCGACGATCGTCACCGACGCCGCCACCGCGCCGACCGCCAGCGGGGCCGCCGGCAGCTTGCCCTGATCGTCGAGCCACAGCATCGCGCGCAAGAGCGCCATGAACGTGGCGGCGCCGCCGATCACGCCGATGATCAGGCCGGCGCCGAGCCACGGCCGCCACGCCGTCAGCCCGGCGAGGGCCGCCACCAGGATCAGCCCGGTCCAGGTCGCGACGGCGCGTGTCGGGGGAGCAGCCACCGGCCGCACCCTACCGCACGGCGCGGTCGCGCGCCCGGCTCAGCGGCGCCGCGGCGGCAACGGGTGCGGGCGGCTCTGCTCGCGCAGCGACCGATCGACGAAGTTCGCGACCGAGACGTCCGACACGCCGCTCAGCGGCAGCGGCACCGCGACCGGGGTGGTGATCGCGTCGTCGTCGGCCGCGTCCACCGCGCCCTCGCCGGCGGCGTCGCCGTCGCCCTCGCCGTCGTCGATCATGATCGGCGCGGTCGCCGCGGCGCGCCCGCGGGCCTCGATCACGATGCCGGTGATGTTGTCGTGGCCGCCCCGGGCTCGCGCCTGCTCGATCAGCCGCGCCAGGCCGATCGTCGGCGCGCGCCCGGTCAGGTGCAGGCCGACCTCGTCCCGCGTGAAGTAGTCGTGCAGCCCGTCGCTGCACAGCAGCAGCCGGTCGCCGGGGTGCAGCGCGACCGCGATCAGGTCGACCGACACCTCGGGCGTCACGCCGATCGCGTTGCTCAGCACGCTGCGCATCGGCGACACCGCGGCGGTCGCGTCGTCCATCGTGCCCGCGCGGCGCATCGTCTCGGCCACCGAGTGATCCTCGGTCAGCTGCGTGAGCAGGCCCTCCCGCAAGAGGTAGCTGCGGCTGTCGCCGACGTGGGCGATCAGCGCCTCCGGGCCGCACATCACCATCACCTCGAGCGTCGTGCCCATCTGGTGCTTGTCGGGCTCGCGCACGCTGCGCTCGTAGACCGCGTGGTTCGCGCCCTCGACGGCGGCGCGCAGCCGCGCCGCGATCGCCTCGCGCCCCGCCGGGCGCGGCGATCGCGCGTAGGCGGCCAGCCGGTCGGCCTCGCCCTCGAGGTGCGCGCGCAGGAGCTCGACCGCCATCGCGCTGGCGACGTCGCCGGCGCCGTGCCCGCCCATCCCGTCGGCCACGATCGCGAACCGGCCCTGGGGGTCCGCGTACGCGGCGTCCTCGTTGCGTGGCCGCACCATCCCGACGTCGGTCTGCATCACCGCGGACGTGACGAGCGCCATCGAGTTGTATGTCGCACGTCACCCCGCGCCGGTTGCAACGAGTTGCTGCCTGGCGCGCGTTGGTGAGCCGCCTCACGTCGGAACGGCGATCGGCGTCCCTCGCCACACCTGTAGGTGCGCTCAGCCTGGGGCGGTCAGCGCCCAGAACGGGATCCCGACCCGCAGCGCGTAGCCGTTCTGCAGGTACAGGTCGCGGGCGCGGCGGTTGCTCGGGCTGACGTGCAGGAACGGTGTCTCGCCGCGGGCCAGGAGGTCGTTGCCCACGAACGCGATCAGCCGGCGGGCCAGGCCCTGCCCCGTGTGCTCCGGATGGGTGCAGATCGCGCTCAGCTCGCGGAAGCCGGGCACGGCCATGCGCTCGCCGATCATCGCCGCCAGCTGCCCCGCGACGAAGACGCCGAAGTAGCGCCCCAACCGCATCGTGTGCGGGCGGAAGTAGTGTGGGTAGACCAGCGCCGTCAGCGCCAGCACCGCCGGGCGGTGCGACTCCTCGAGCGGGACGATCGCGGGGCCCGGCGGCACCGGCCGCGGCGACGTGCACACCAGCTGATCGATCGGCCCGAGGTCGTCGACGCGCCAGCCCGCGGGAGCGGCCGGGCGGCGGCCCACCCACAGGGTCGCCTCGCCGGGGGCGAACAGCGCCGCCAGGGCGGCCGGGTCCAGCGGCGCGGCGTGGTCGGACGCGGCGAACGGCGCGACCTCGGCGGGGTAGCGGCGCACCGCCCCGACGCCCAGCGCCAGCGCGGCGTGGCGGCTGGTCAGGGCGCCCCACAGCGGGTTGTCCAGCGGGTGGCGCTCGATCGGCACGGTCCGGATATATGCTCTTGGCACATATATGCGCAAGGCACATGATCGCGCGACCCCGCTCGAGACCATCCGCCAGGGCCTGGTCGAGCTGCGGCGGCTGTTCCAGCGGCGCGAGCTGGTCGAGCAGTGGAGCGCGGCGTTCGGCGCGCGGGCCCGGCTCGACTACGGCGAGCTGCGGCTGCTCGACGCGATCCGCGTGGCCGAGGCGCGGGCGCCCGCCACCGGCGCGACCGTCGGCGACGCCGCGCGCTTGCTGGGGATCGATCCGTCGCGCGCCAGCCGCCAGGTCGCGGCGGCGGTGGCGCGCGGCCTGGTGACCCGCGCCGCGGCGCCGGGCGACGGCCGCCGCGTCGTGCTGGTCGTGACGCCCCGCGGCAGCCGGCTGCAGGCCCAGGGCGGCGAGCTCACGCGGGCGCGGATCGCGCTCGCCCTGGCGACCTGGCCGCCTGCCGAGCAGGCCCGGTTCGCCGCGCTGTTCGAGCGCTTCGTCGCCGGCATGCTGCCGCCGCCGCCGCGAGCCGCCCGGGCCGGCCGCCGCCGCGCGGCCGCACAAAACTCGCGACCGACGCGGCGCCCGCTGGTCTAGGATGAGCGCGATGCGGCCCTGGCAGATCGCGACGGCGGTGGTGGCGTCGGCCTGTGGCTTCACGCCGGCCGGCGACACCGGCGACGACAGCCAGGACGCCGCGGTCGGCGACGGCGCCGAGCCCGACGGCGCCACGCTCGACAGCGCGGGGCCCGACGCCCGCGCGATCGACGCCGCGCCGATCGACGCCCCGGCCTGCCCGGCGACGTACACGGTCAGCAGCGGCGGCGGCCGGTACTCGTTCCGGCTCGGCCCCGCGAGCATCGCCACCGCCGGGGCCGACTGCGATGACGATCTGACCGGCCGCACCCACCTGGCGACCTTCGAGAACGGCGACCTCGAGGCGGTGCTGACCGCGGTCGGCGCCAGCTCGGTGACCACCGCGTACGTCGGCGGGCGCTGCGACGACGCGCTCGACTGCGACGCCAAGAGCAACTGGTTCTGGCAGGGCTCGCAGGCCGCGATCCCGTCGAACCTGTGGTCGAGCGGCGAGCCCAGCGGCGATCTGCCGTTCGCGTTCGTCGAGGATCGGAACGGCTGGGGCCTGCTCAGCTCGGGCGGCACGATCGCGCGCGCGTACCTCTGCGAGTGCGAGCCCTGATCAGTCGGCCGCCGGCGCGAACAGCGCGGGCTGCGGCTCGCGCGCCGGGTTGCGGTAGTGGTACGGGGCGAGGTGGACGTCGCCGTCGCCGTCCTTGATGACGAACAGCGTCGTCGCGACCCGCACCGCCGGCGTCACGCCGTCCTGATCGGGCGACGCCACCACCAGCTGCAGCCCGAGGTCGGTCGCCAGCCGCAGCAGCTCGTCGCGCCGGCCGGCGTCGATGCCGTAGAACGCCTCGTCGAACAGCAGCGGCCGCACGCCGGCGCCGGCGGCGTCGAACATCAGCTTGGCCAGCGCCAGCACCAGCAGGTAGTTGGGCACGCCCTGCTCGCCGCCCGAGCCCACCTGCCGCAGCCGCTGGGTCAGCTCGATCCCGTCCGCGGTCGCCGCCTGGACGTGCAGCCGGTAGTCGAACCACCGCCGGTAGTCGAGCAGCCGCGGCGCTGCGTCGGCGTCGCGCGCGTCGCCGCCGGCGCGCAGCTCGTCGAGGTGTAGCTCGATCCACGCGCGGAACTCGCGCCGGCTGTCGGCGTCGAGGATCGACAGCCGCCCGACCAGCGCCACCAGCTCCTGACGGTCGGCGCGCGGCGCGACCTTGAACTGGTAGCGGCTGACGCCGAAGCGCAGCCCGCCCAGCACGCGGTTGATGCCGCGCAGCGTGTCCTCGAGCCGCTGCACCTGACCCTGGAGCTGGCGCGCCAGCGTGCCCATCACCAGCCGGTCCATGAGGTCGCGAGTCTGCGCGTTCACGACCGAGCGCTGCTCGGCGATGGCGCGGGCCAGCTCGGCGTGGACGCCCGCCGCCGGCTGGCCGCGGCGATCGACGAGCTGGTTGCGGGCGCGGTCGTAGTCGAAGCCGAACGTCGACGCGTGGGCCAGGCAGCGCACGCCGCGGGCGCCGTCGCGCTCGAGCTCGTCGGCGCCGGCGTCCGCCGCGCGCTGGGCCTCGGCCTCGCGGGTCCGGATCGCCTCGATCGAGCGAAAGCTGTCGCCGCGCTGGGCCACCCGCACGTAGGTCGCGACCGCCGCGTCGTCAGCCTGGGCCTGCGGCGCGTCCAGCGCCGCCAGGCGCACGCGCAGCTCGGCCAGCGCGTCGGCCTGGGCCGCCACCCGCTGGCGGTGCTCGGCGTGGTGCGCGCCCGCGCGCCGCTCGGCGTCGAGCACCGCGACTTGGCCCGCGGCCAGCGCCTGTTCGGCGGTCTGGACGTCAGCGTCGGCGCGATCGCGGTCGCAGCGCAGCCGGGCCAGCCGCCGCTCGAGCTCCTGGGCCGCCGCGCCGTCGAGCTGCCCCCGCAGCGCGGCCTGCTCCGCGTCGAGCTCGTCGCACCGGGCCGCCAGCGCGGCGTGGCGTGCGATCGCGTCCACCTCGGCGGCGCGGCACAGCGCCAGCCGGTCGCGCTGGCGGTGATGTGCGGCCCGGGCCCCGACCAGCGGCTCGCCGTCGATCGCCGCCAGCGCACCGGCCAGCTCGTCGAGCGACGCGCGGGCGGCGATCGCCTCCGCGCGCGCCCGCCCTGCGGCCTGCTGACGCGCCTCCGCCTGCGCGTGGGCATCGTCGAGCGCGGCCAGCCTCGCGGCGTGCGCGCGCGCCCGCGCCGCGACGCCCAGCCACCGCGGGTCGGGGTCGAGCGCCACCGCGCCGACGCCGCGCAGGGCGACCCAGCCCGGCGTCAGCTCGACCGCCGCCAGGTCGGCCGGCTGGGCCAGCGCGGTGGCCAGCGCGCGACCGGCGATCGAGGCCGTCAGGTCGTCGGCGAACCACGCCGCCCACGCCGGCAGGCCGGCGCGGGCCGAGGTCGCGACCACCACGCGCGCCTCCGCCCGCGCCGTCACCAGCGCGTCCCGCGCCCGCCCCGCGTCGGCGGGCGCCACCACCAGCGCCTCGAGCACCTCGGCGCCCAGCAGCCGCTCGATCGCGGCCAGCCCCGCTGGCGGCGCCGTCGGCCGCGGCTCGAGCAGCTCGTACAGCGGCCACGCCTCGACGCCCGCCGCCGCCAGCGCCGCGATGGCCGCGCGCACACGCGGGCCGCGCCCAGACGCCTCGCCCACCGCCGCCAGCTCGGCCCGCCGCGCCGCCACCGCCGCCACCGCGGCGTCGGCCGCGACCACCGCCAGCTCGGCCTCGACCCGACGCTGGTCGGCTCGCTCCCGCAACCGCGCCAGCCACGTCTCCGCCGCCCCGCGATCGCGCAGCGCCGCCGCGTCGAGGTCGAGCGCCCGCAACGCCGCCGCTGCGGCCGCCACCGCCGCGCCTTCGCCGGGCAGCGCGCGCGCCGTCGCCAGCGCCGCCTCAAGCCGCGCCGCCAGCCCCGCCGCGTGGCGCGCCAGCGCATCGGCGGCGTCGGCCGCGGCCCGCTCGCAGCTCACGCGATCGCGGGTCACGCGCTCGCGCTCGACCGTCGCCGCCACACGATCTGCCTCGACCTCGCGCCGCCGCGCCGCCAGCCCGGCCAGCGCCACGGCTGCCGCCGCCGCGTCGGTGGACTCGGCCCGGTGCAGCGCCTCGGCCGCTCGCTGCCGGGCCTCCCGCGCCACCGCCGCCGCCGCGGCCAGCGCCTCGACCTGCCGCGCACCGTCGATCGCCGCCGCCCGCGTCGCCGCCTCGGCCGTCGCCGCCGCCTCCAGCTCGCGCTGCCCCGCCAGCCAGCGGTAGCGCGCCGCCGCCTCGCGCGCCGCGCCCACCTCCGCCGCCAGCGCCTGCAGCCCGCCGACGTACGCCGCCTGGGCGTCGAGGTCGCGCAGCGCCGCGTCCAGGTCGTCGATCGCGACCAGCGCCTGCAGCACCTCGGCGAACACCTCGCCGTCGGGCGCCGGCAGCAGCCGCTCGAACAGCGCGCCGAAGTCGCGCGCCGTGGCGACGATCTCGCGGTAGGCCTTGGCCATGCCCCAGAAGCGGATCGCCTCGGCGTAGGCCGCCTCCGAGCCGAACAGCCGCGCCGCGACCTCGCGGCGAAACCCGGCGAGCGGCGCGAACACGGCGGCCGGGCCCAGCCGGCGACGCAGCGCCTCGCGGTCGCACGGGCGATCGTCGTCGTCGAGCAGCGCCACCTCGGCCAGCGGCCGCGGCGTCGCGAAGCCCCAGCGACCGACCCGCGCGTCGAGCGTCGTCGCCTCGGTGCCCAGGCCGATCGTCAGCGTCCGCCCCGCCGCCGCGTCGCGCAGCTCGAGCGCCGCGTAGGCGATGGCTCCGCCACCGCGCCGCACGCCGCGCTCCGCGTCGAACCGCAGCACGACGCCCTGCAGGCTGCGGCCCTCGTCGCGCCGTCCGCCCAGCCGCGCCGCGGCGTTCCACTCCAGCTCGCCGCCGGCCAGCACGTCGTGGATCGCGTCGAGCACCGTGGTCTTGCCCGAGCCGTTGTCGCCCAGCAGGAACAGGTGTCCGCCGCCGCGCAGCGCGACGGTCTCGTCGACGAAGTTGTGGACGTTGATCAACCGCACGCGCTCGAGCTGGTACGTCATGGCCCCTCCTCCTCGCCCTCGGCCCCCAGCGCCCGCGCCACCACCTCGGGCGCTAGCCGCCGCGGATCGTAGTGGTACAGCCCCGGCAGCGCCTCGTACAGCACGCGCTCGTCGGCGACCTCGTCGTCGCGATCGCGCGGCACCTCGCGCACGAACCGGTAGCGCTCGAGCATCGGCATCAGCTGCCGCAGCATCCGCCGGACCTCGTCGTCGGCGATCGCCGCTCCCAGCTGCGCCAGCCGATCGCGCGCGTGGGCGAACAGCTCGCCAAACGCGAACCGCGGCGGCGGCAGGTCGGTCGGCCCGCGGTTGCTGGCCTCGAGCAGCCGCTCGTAGAACTCGAGGAGCAGCAAGAACCCGACGCAGTCGAGCCGGCGCGCTGGATCGAACGCGTCGCGCTGGCTGGGCTTGAGCTCGCGGTTGTACCAGCGGTCCTTGTAGACCCGCGCGGTCGCCGCGTCGACCAGCAGCTCCCATCCGTACAGCTCGCGGTAGAACCGCTCGAACTCGGCGCGGTTGCGGCGCAGGAACGCAAAGGCCTCGGCGTCGTCGTGCCGGTAGAAGAACGGCGCCTCGACCAGCAGGTTGAGCACCGCCTGCACCCGCGGCCGGTTGAGCTTGTCGAAGTACGTCACGAGCGCGCCTCCCGCGTCAGCCACCCCGCCGGCGCGGTCAGCGCGCCCGCGATCTCGACCTCGCCGCCCGCCGGCTCGAGCCGCGCCCCCGCGCGCGCCAGCCCGCGCCCGCGATCGAGGTGCGCCGCCCGCGCCACCTCGAGCCAGCGGGCCGGCCCGTCGACGCCGGCCAGCGGCCCGGCCGCCAGCTCGGCCAGCGCCACCCGCGCACGCCCGGCCAGGGCGTCGTCCAGCCACACCCGCAGCCGGGCCTGGCGCCGCGCCGCCAGCTCGCGCGCCGCCTCGACCGTCCCGCGCTTGCGCGCCAGCGGCGCCGGCGGCCCTGGGCGCGCGGCCCGGGTTGCGCCCCGCGGCGCCGGCGGCGCCAGCCGGCTGGCCGCGGTCGCCGGCCGCGGATCGACCCGCACCTGCGCCGCCGCCACCAGCGCGTCGAACCAGCGCGCGCGTCGTGGATCCACCGCCGGCCCCGCCGCCACCGCCGCGATCGCGCCGCGCAGATCCGCCAGCCGGGTGCTGCGCCGCTCCAGCTCGCGCAGGTGGCGCTGCATCTTGGCGAGCACGTCGCGCGCCGCGCCGTCGACCAGCTCGGTCATCCGCGCCAGCGGACCGCCCGGGGCGAAGAACGCCGCGTGGGCCGCCAGCCGCTCGCCGGCGTCGGCCACGCCGCCGCCGCCCAGCCCCCGCGGCACCGCCTCGCGCGCCGCCGCGATCCACTGCTGGCATGCCCCCAGCGCCTCGCGCAGCCGGGGCGCCGCCAGCGCCGCCAGCCGCGCCGCCAGCTCGCCGCGCAGCGCCGCGATCCGCTCGACGTACTGGCCCAGGTAGCGCTCGAGCCAGCCGAGGATCGCCCGCAGGCTCGGCAGCGCGTACGGCCGCGCCGCGAACGCCAGCATCTCGGCGCGCAGCCCGATCAGCTCGCCGCCGACGCGGTCGATCGCGTCGCCGACGCACTCGACCAGGTGCAGCGCGCGGCGCGCCAGCTCGTCGTCGGCGCCGTCGTCGGGCCAGCGCCCCAGCACCCGCTCCAGCTCGCGCAGCTGCCCGACGATGTCGGTCAGGCGATCGCGGTTGTCGCCGACCCGCGCGTGCAGCCGCGCCGCCAGCCGCGCCTCGAGCCACTCGAGCAGCGCCACGGCGTCGTCGCTCAGCCGGTAGCGGAACCGCTCGCGGCGGTTGTCCTTGTAGCTGCGCAGCTTGTGGGCTTCGGTGACGCAGTCGATCGCCTCCCACGCCACGAGCTGCTTCACGTCCTGCGCGAACAGCAGCTCGTCGTAGCTGCCGTGGCGCGCCGCCGGCGCCAGCACCCGGGCCAGCACGTCCTCGTGCAGCGGCTCGAGCTCGTGGTCGCGCCGGTACAGCCACAGGCCGTACAAGATCGTCAGGTAGTACGGTGCGCGCTCGGCCGCCACCACCGCGGTCACGCGCCCGCGCACCCCGCACGCGAGCAGCGGCGCCAGGCCGTCGGCGAACGCCGCCACCTGGGCCCCCGGCGTGGTCGCCACCAGCCGCGCCGCCGCGGCCAGGCCGTGCGCGTCGTCGCCGCCCCTGCTAGCGTGCTCCGCATGGGCGGCGTGATGGTCGACGGGCGCGACGCGGGCATGATCGCCGAGCTGCGGTCGGCGCTGGACCGCGCGCCGACCGCGCGGGCGGCGGTCACCACCGTGCTCGACCGGCTCGCCGCCCCCGGCCGGCGCCCGCGCCGCGTCGCCGTCGCGATCGATCCGCCCGGCCTCGCCGCGCTGCGCGCCGTGTTCTCCGCCCGCGCGGTCACCGCCGACGACGCGGGCCGCGCCACCCTCGACCTGGCCCGGGTCCCCGCCGACGTCGCCGCCGCGCTGGCCGCCGCCCTCGACCGCCCGGCCCCCGCCGCGCCCCGCGACCACGCCGTCGAGCTTCAGCAGGCCCTGGCGGCGCGGCCGGCCCCGACCTCGGCGCTGGCCGCCGCCTACCTCGCCACCCTGGGCGCCGACCCGCGCGCGCCGCTGGCCCTCGCCGCCACCCACGGCCTCGCCACCGCGCTCCACCGCGTCGATCAAGTCGTCCACGTCCTCGACGCCATCGCCGCGCTGCCCGGCCCGATCCGCGCCGCCAACCTCGCCGCCCGCGTGCTCGGCGACAGCAAGGCCCTGGCCCCCGGCGGCGAGCTGGCCCGCGCCGTCGGCGAGGCGTTGCTCGCGTGCGCGCCCGCGATCCAGGCCGAGGTCGCCGCGCGCCAGCCCGCCACGACCGCCGCGGCGTGCGCCGCCGCCCTCGCCGCCGCCGGCCTGGTCCGCGATCTCGCCAGCGTGCTGGTCCACGCGTTCGGCCCGCTGCGCTACGCCATCGGCGGCGTCACCTTCGGCCACGTCGCCGATCACGCGGCGCTCGGCGCGCCGACGCCGCTGTCGCTGGCCCAGCTGCGCGGCGCGCAGCTGGTGGCGCTGCCCGTCGAGCGCATCACGATCTTCGAGAACCAGGCGCCGTTCCTCGACTACGTCGAGCGCGTCGATCCGCGCCGCGAGCTGGTGATCTTCGCCAGCGGCCAGGCCACCTGGGCCGTCGTCGCGCTGCTGCGGTTGTGCGCCGCCAGCGGCGCGCCGATCCGCCACGCCGGCGATCTCGATCGCAGCGGCGTGCTCATCCTGCGCAGCCTCGCCGCCCGCGCCCACGTCCGCATCGCGCCGTGGCACATGGACGCCGCCACCCACGCGCGCTTCGTCGCCGCCGGCCGCCCGATCACGCCCGACGAGCGCGCGCGCCTCGCCCGCCTGCTCGTCGACGATCCGCCGACCGCCCCGGGCCACGATCTCTTGCGGGCGATCCACGCCACCGGCGTCTGGATCGAGCAAGAGGCCATCGCCCACACCCTGTGGATCCCGCCGCCGCCGCACGCGCAAGCAGTAGCACCCGCCGCCGATCGCGCAACGCTTACCGCGCCCTGACACACCACCCGGACGGCGGCGCGTCTACTCGCCACGATGCTCAAGCTGCTCGCGCTCGCGCTCACCCTCGCCGCCTGCCCGCACCGCACCGCCCCGCCACCGCGAGCGGCGGCCGCCCCGGGCCCCACCGCCGCCCCCGCGCCGACGCCGACGCCCGCCACCCACTTCGCCGCCGTCGAGCTGTCGCAGACCTGGAGCGAGTGCTCCAACGCTGGCGGCGAGCACGCGGCGTTCGCGATCGGCGGCAGCCGGATGCACGTGCTGCGCATGGCCCACGCCGGCGGCCACGCCGAGTACTACGAGTTCGGCGGCCGCAGCTTCAGCCCGCCCGGCCCGCGCGCGGCCAGCGGCTGGTTCGTCGCCGAGCTGATCGTCGCCCCGCGCGTCGACGAGGATCACGACGACAACCCGGACTCCGGGCTCGCGGGCTGGTGCCTCGACGGCATGCCGCGCTTCGTGGCCGAGGTGGTCCGGCTGTGGCCCGCCGCCGACGAGGCCGAGGCCCGTCGGCTGGCCGCCGCACCGCCGACCACGCCACCGGCCTACGCGTCGCCGTGGGCGGCGCGCCCGTGATCGCGTCCGTGATCACACCCGAGCGCGCCTGAGCGCGCCCGCGGTTCAGGCCTCGTCGTCGGCGACGACCACCGCCGCCTTGGCGTCGGGCGGCGGCTGGGTCGCGCGGTGCTCGAACGGCTTGGGCCGCTCCAGGCCACCGGTCGGCGCGTCGCCCTTGCCGCAGGCGAGCACCTTGCGCCCGACCGCGAAGAACACGGTCATCTTGCCCAGCTCGAGCGCCTCGACGACGCCCTGGCCGAAGGTCGGGTGCTCGACGCGCTCGCCGATCGCGAACTTCTCCGACGCGCGGTACGGGCGCGGCGGCTTGTCGAGATCGGCGGCGACCGACGGGTGCTCGAAGCGCTCGACCACCTTCACCGGCCGCACCGGGCGCGGCGACTTGGTCGTCGACGACGAGCGCTTGGCGCCGGCCGGCGCCTTCGGGTTGCGGTAGCGGTGCTGCCCGCCGCACTCCTTGCAGATCACCCGGACGATCTCCTCCCCGACCTTGGCCACGACGACGTGCCACACGTCGCCGCACTTGCTGCACAGGGATTCGATGTCGGCGCCAACTGCAGGTGTCATTCGGCCCGACGTATACATGGTCGCCGCCCGGCGCGCTACCGTCCTCGCATGAGCCTGGTCCGCCTCCGTCCGCTGGCCGAAACCGACGTCGACAACATCCTCACCTGGGTCAACGATCCCGCGATCGTCGGCAACATCGCGGCGTTCTCCGGCCACGCGTTCACCCGCGACCAGGAGCTGGCCTACATCCGCCGTACGATCGCCTCGCCCAGCGATCGGGTGTGGTCGATCGAGGAGGCCGCCACCGGCCGCTACCTCGGCCAGTGCGGCGTCCACCAGATCCACGATCGCTCGAAGGTCGGGCGGCTGGCCTGCATCATCGCCGCCAAGGGCGACATGGGCCGCGGCTTCGGCTCGGCCGCGATCCGCGCCACGCTCGATCACGCGTTCGGCCCGCTGGGCCTGCACAAGACCTGGCTGATGATCTTCCGCACCAACGAGCGCAGCCACCGCACCTACGCGCGGCTGGGCTTCGTCGAGGAGGGCGTGCTGCGCGAGGAGTACTTCCACGACGGCGCCTGGCACGACATGCTGCGCATGAGCATGCTGGCCCGCGAGTGGCCGACCGCGACGGCGTAGCCTGCCGAGCCGCTAGCGCGCGTCGACCTTGGCCAGCCAGGCGTCGATCTCGGTCACGTCGCTGTCGCCCAGCGCGCGCAGCTCGGCGGCGGCCTGGCGCGCCAGCGCGACGCCCGGGCCGCGGGCGCCGCGGGCGTACTGCGCGCGCGCCAGCAGGAAGCGCGCGACCGACAGCTCGCGCGGCTCCGACGGCCCGGCGGTCCGCGCCGCCACCGCGCGCCGCGCCAGCGCCTCGGCGGACGCGGCGCGGCCGTCGAGCAGATCGAGCTCGGCCAGCTCCTCGAGCGGGTAGGCCACGTCGCCGTAGGTCGGGCCGTACGCGCCCTCGAGGATCGTCAGCGCCCGGGTCTGCGCTACCCGCGCCTCGGCGCGCTGGCCGGCGTCGCGCAGCGCGTGCCCCAGGTTGTTCGACACCCACCCCACCTCCACCGAATCGGGGCCGGGCCCGCGCTCGCGAATCGCCAGCGCGCGACGCAGGTACGGGATGGCCTCGGCCGGGCGGTCGGCCTCGATCAGCATGGCGCCGAGGTTCTGGAACATCGTTCCCAGCGGCGCCGCGTCGGGGCCCTGCCCCGCCTCGGTGATCGCGATCACCCGCTGCATCGCCGGGATCGCCTCGTCGAACCGGTTCTGCGCCGCGGCCAGCGTGGCCAGCCCGTTGAGCGGCCCCACCGTCGGCTGGCCCGCGGGGCCGTAGACGCTCTCGTAGATCGCCAGCGCCCGCGCGTAGGCCGCCTGCGCCCCGACGTAGTCGCCCTGGCCGCGCAGCACGCCGCCCAGCGTGGTCAGCGTCGACGCGACGCTCGGGTGCGCCGGCCCGAGCCGCGCCTCGCCCTCGGCCACCGCCAGCTTCAGCGGCGGCAGCGCGTCGGCCGGACGGCCGGCGTCGATGCGCACCCGCGCCTGCGCCTGGTAGTAGCGATAGCGTGGGGCGTCGCGGTCGGCGTCGATCGCCGCCGCCAGCGCGGCGTCGGCCAGCTCGATCGCCTCGGTGTAGCGGCTCCGTTGGGCCTCGGCCATCGCGTGGAACCGCATCAGCTCGGCGCGCGCCCCGACCGGCTCGCCGTTCGAGCGCACCAGCGCCGAGCTGGCCGCGCGCAGCATCACGTCGGTGTCGGCCGCCCGCTGCTGCGCGATCACCACCGCCAGGAACAGCGGCACCCACGCCCGCACCTCCAGCACCGGGTCGCGCGCCTGCGCCGCGAACCCGGCCGCGGCGTCGAGCGCCTTCTCGCTCTCGGCGGCCTTGCCGGCGTCGAGCAGCAGCGTGCCGTGCAACGTCGCCAGCGCGGCCTGCAGCGCCGCGAACCCGGTCGCCGTCACCGGCGCCTGCAGGTCGGCCACCGCCGCGGTCGCCGCGACGATCTCGCCGGCCAGGTACTTCGCCCGCGCGCCGCTCACCGCCTGCGTCAAGCGCGCGATCTCCGCTCGCTGCGCCGGGTCGTCGGGCAGCGGCACCGCGTCGCTCGCGACCCTCGTGCAGCCGGCCGGCGCCGCCAGCGCCGCCACCGCGTCGACCGCCTTGTCGACCACGACCGCGTCACCCGGGGTCGCGAGGACGTCGACCAGCGCGGCCGCAGCGCCGCGGCGCTCGTCGAGGCAGCGCATCCGCCGATCCAGCAACTCGCTCGACTGCTCGCGGCGGACGTGGGTCGCGGCGCACACCTCGACGCGGGCGTGCACCCACGCGTCGCGGTAGCGATCGAACGCCCGCGCGACGCGATCGGCGGTGTCGGCCTGGTACGGCCGCCCCGACGCCGCGAACGCCTCGGCCAGCGCCGCGCGCCGGGCCGGCGACCACGCGTCGGCGAACCGGCCGGGATCTGGCGCGCACGGCGACGCGCCCGCCGCGGTGCCGCGCTGCCCGAGCAGCACCAGCGTCAGCGCCACCGCCGCGGCCATGCCGCCGACGCCGGCGCCAGCGGCGATCCACGCGGTGCGCGACGGCGGCGCCAGCGCCTCGGCCAGCGCGTCCATCGACGGCCAGCGCGCCGCCGGGTCGCAGCGCAGCCCGCGCCGCAACGCGCGCACCACCCGCGCCGGCACCCGCGCGCGGCGCGGCGGCTCGATCACGCGATCGGCGCGCATCGCCGGCAGCGCCACCTCGGCCTGCCAGCGACCGCTCACGAACGGGTGCTGGCCGAACAGCGCCGTCCACAGCGAGACGCACAGGCTGAACTGATCCGAGCGCGGGTCGGTGGCCGCACCGGCGTGCTGCTCCGGCGCCATGTAGATCGGCGTCCCCATCACCGCGCCGGCCCGGGTCAGCTCGTCGGCCAAGAGGCTGGTGTCGGCCGTCGTCTCGGCGGGGGCGTCGCTGGCGCTGCGGGCCAGGCCGAAGTCGCTGACGTAGACGCGGCCGGCGCGATCGACCAGGAGGTTGGTCGGCTTGACGTCGCGGTGGACGATGCCCGCGGCGTGGGCCGCGGCCAGCCCGCGGCACGCCTCGACGAACATCGCCAGGATCTGGGGCGGCGGCAGCGCCTCGCGCGCCAGGTAGGCGTCGAGCGTCGTGCCGTCGATCAGCTGCATCGCGATGAAGACGCTCTCGGCGGCGACGCCGACGTCGTAGACCGCGACCACGTTGGGGTGCTCGAGCCGGGCCAGCGCCTGCGCCTCGCGCCGCAGCCGCACCTCGAGCGACGCACGGCGATCGGGGCTCAGCGACGGCAGCACCTTGATCGCGACCCGCCGGTCGAGCGCCGGATCGAGCGCCGCCCACACCACGCCCATGCCGCCGCTGCCCAGCCGCGCCTGCACGCGGTACCGGCCGATCGTCTGGCCGATCAGGTCGGACGCGTCGGAGCCGGGCGGTCGCCCCACACCCGCCACCGTCGCCGCCATCGCCGCGTCGCCGCCGGTGTCGGTCACCGTGCGAGCGTTGGCGTGCGCGGCCGCGGTCGACGCCTCGGCGTCGTCTGCCTCGCTCGCGCGCCCGGCCGTCATCGCCGCGATGCTACCTCACCCGCGGGCGCCGCCGCGCCGCACGCTACCCGATCGGTCGCTCGCGCCAGCCATCGAGCATGCGGGCGTAGTTCAGGCGCTCCCACGCGTGCGGATCGGGGGCCGACCGCAGGTCCATGACCGCCCGGGCCTCGGCGCTCGAGCGGTAGCCCTTGCTCACCAGCCACGCCGCCAGCTCGTCCTTGAGCACGCCGACGTGCCGCGGGCCGTGCATCAGCAGCGCCGACGCCACCGCGACGACGTGCGCGCCGCACAGGATCGCCTTGGCGGCGTCGAGGCCGGTGTGGACGCCGCCGGTGCAGCCCAGCGAGATCGTCGTCGTCGGCGCCAGCACCGCCAGCGCGTGCAGCCGCAGCGGCAGCTCGGCCGACGTCGACGCCACCAGCCGGCGATCGACGTCGAGGTGCTCGAGATCGACGTCGGGCTGGTAGAAGCGGTTGAACACCGTCACGCCGCGCGCGCCGGCGTGCTCGAGCCGCCGCACGAACGCCGGCACCGACGCGTAGAACGGCGACAGCTTCACCGTCACCGGGATGTCGACCTCGGCCACCACCGCCGCCACCACCGCCAGCTGGCGATCCTCGACGGTCGCGCCGCTCTCGAGCGGCGACGTCGCCACCTCGTACAGGTTGAGCTCGAGCGCGCTGGCGCCGGCCGCCTCCAGCTTGCGCGCGTAGGTCGTCCAGCCGCCCGGCGTCGTGCCGTTCAGCGACGCGACGATCGGCACGTCGACCCGGGCTCGCAGCCGCTCGAGCTGCTGCACGTACGGCGTCGCGTCGAGCGCGAACACGTCGACGTCGGGCAAGAAGCTGCGGGCCTCGGCGTCGGCGTCGAGCCGCGCGTCGAGGAACCGGTGCGCCGCCAGCTGCTCGTGCACCAGCTGCTCCTCGAACAGCGAGTACATGACGACCGCGCCGGCGCCGGCCTCGACGGCGAGCGCGATCGCCGCCGGGTCGCGGGTCAGCGGGCTCGCCGAGACCACGAACGGGCTGGACAGCTCCAGCCCCAGCCACGAGGTGGTGAGGTCAGCCATGGGTCTTCTCCTCCGCGGGCAGGTGGATGCGCGACAGCTGATCGTAGAAGGCGTGGCGCTGCCGCACCCCGGCGCGCGCCAGGTCGAGCAGCTCGGCGTAGCGCTCCGGCGACCGCAGCTCGACCATGCGGAACCGCGCCTCGTGGGCCATGTACGCGGCGACGTCGAGCTTGGGCGCGCCCGAGTCGAGCACCAGCGGCGCCTCGCCGCGCGCCACCCGCGCCGGGTCGTACCGGTACAGCGGCCACATGCCGCTGTCGACCGCGCGCTTCTGCTGGGTCGGCGCCTTCACCAGGTCGTAGCCGTGGGCGATGCACGGGCTGTGGGCGATCACCAGCGACGGGCCGGGGTGGCGCTCGGCCTCGAGCAGCACCTCGACGGTCTGGGCGCTCTTCGACTGCAGCGCGATCGACGCCACGTAGACGTGGCCGTAGCTCATCGCCAGGAGGCCCAGGTCCTTCTTGCGCGACGCCTTGCCGGCGGTCGCGAACTTGGCCGCCGCCCCCAGCGGCGTCGCCTTCGACGCCTGGCCGCCGGTGTTCGAGTAGACCTCGGTGTCGAGCACCAGCACGTTGACCTTGCGGTGCGACGCCAGCACGTGGTCGAGGCCGCCGTAGCCGATGTCGTAGGCCCAGCCGTCGCCGCCGACGATCCACACGCTGCGCGGCACCAGCGCCGGCGCCGCGGCGATCATCGCCCGCGCCTCGGGCGACGCGTCGTCGGCCAGGTGCGCGATCAGCGCCGCCACCCGCTGCCGCTGCGCCGCGTACCACGCCTCGCCGTCGCCGGGCGTGCCCAGCGCGTCGACCAGCGCCGCCGGCAGCCGCCCGGCCACCGCCGCCAGCAGCGCCTTGGCCTGCGCCGCCCGCGCGTCGATGCCCAGCCGCATGCCCAGGCCGAACTCGGCGTTGTCCTCGAACAGCGAGTTGGCCCACGCCGGCCCGCGGCCGTGGGCGTCGGTGGTGTACGGCGTCGTCGGCAGGTTGCCGCCGTAGATCGACGAGCAGCCGGTGGCGTTGGCGATCACGAGGTGGTCGCCGAACAGCTGCGTCAGGAGCCGCACGTACGGCGTCTCGCCGCAGCCGGCGCACGCGCCCGAGAACTCGAACAGCGGCGGCCGCAGCACCGCCGAGCGCTTGTCGAGCTTCAGCCCGTCGAGCGGCGCCGACGGGATCTGCTCGAAGAACGCGAACGCGTCCCGCTCGCGGGCGCGGTGCGGCGCCAGCGGCTCGTCGACCAGCGCCTTGCGCTGCGGCTTGAGCCGGTCCTTGGCCGGGCAGACCTCGACGCACAGGCCGCACCCCGTGCAGTCCTCCGGCGCCACCTGCACCGCGTAGCGCAGGTGATCCATGCCGCGCTCGAAGCTCACCGGCTCGGCGCGGAACCCCTCGGGCGCGCCGGCCAGCGCCTCGGGCGCGAACACCTTGGCCTGGATCGCCGCGTGCGGGCAGATCATCACGCAGAAGTTGCACTGGATGCACAGCTCGGGCTGCCAGATCGGGATCGACCGCGCGATCGCGCGCTTCTCGTACTTGCTGGTGCCGGTCGGCCACGTGCCGTCGGGCGGGAACGCGCTCACCGGCAGCTCGTCGCCGCGGCCCTCGAGCAGCAGCCGCGTCACCCGCTGCACCAGCGCCGGCGCGGTGGCCGGCACCGTCGGCAGCTTCACGCGGGTCGCGGTCACCGTCGCCGGGACCTCGACCTCGTGCAGCTCGGCCAGCGCCGCGTCGAGCGCCGCCAGGTTGCGCTTCACGACCTCGGGCCCGCGGCGGCCGTAGGTCTGCTCGAGCGAGCGCCGCACCGACGCCAGCGCCGCCTCCATCGGCATCACGTCGGCCAGCTTGAAGAAGCACACCTGCATCACGGTGTTGATGCGACCGCCCAGCCCGGCCCGCGTGGCCACGCCGTTGCCGTCGATCACGAACAGCCGGCAGCGCTGCTCGATCAGCCGCGCCTGCACGTCGCGCGGCAGGCCGTCCCACACCCGCTCGGGCGCGATCGCCGTGTTGAGCAGCACCGTCGCGCCCGGCATCGCCGCGCCCAGCACGTCGCGCCGCTCGAGCGCCTCGGGATCGTGGATCGCCACGAACTGCGCGCGCCGCACCAGGTAGCTCGAGCGGATCGGCCGCGGCCCGAACCGCAGGTGCGAGATCGTCGTCGAGCCCGACTTGCGCGAGTCGTACTCGAAGTAGCCCTGCGCGAACCGCGGGGTCTCCTCGCCGATGATCTTGATCGTCGCCTTGTTCGCCGAGACCGTGCCGTCGGCGCCCAGCCCGTAGAACAGCGCCCGGGTCACGTCGTCGGGCTCGAGGTCGAGCGTCCGATCGTAGGGCAGCGAGCTGTGGCTGACGTCGTCGTTGATGCCCAGCGTGAACCGCCGGCGCGGCTGCGCCGCCGCCAGCTCGGCGAACACCGCCAGCACCATCGCCGGCGTGAACTCCTTCGACGCCAGCCCGTAGCGCCCGCCGATCAGCCGCGGCAAGGTCGCGCGCGCGCCGGTGCCCACCGCGTCGACCAGCGCGGTCGTGATCTCCTGCAGCAGCGGATCGCCGCTCGCGCCCGGCTCCTTGGTGCGATCGAGCACCGCCACCGACGTCGCCGTCGCCGGCAGCGCGGCCACCAGGTGCGCCACCGACAGCGGCCGGAACAGCCGCACCTTCACGACGCCGACCTTCTCGCCGCGCGCCACCAGGTGCTCGACCGCCTCGTGGACGCACTCGCCGCCCGAGCCCATGATCACGATCACCCGCTCGGCCTCGGGGTGGCCGACGTAGTCGAACAACCGGTAGCGCCGGCCGGTCAGCTCGGCGAACCGCGCCATCGTCTGGTCGAGCGCGCCGGGCAGCGCCGCGTAGAACGGCTCGCCGGCCTCGCGCGACTGGAAGAACACGTCGGGGTTCTGGGCGGTGCCGCGGATCACCGGCCGATCGGGATCGAGGGCCCGCGCGCGGTGCGCCGCGATCGCCGCCGGGTCGATCAGCGCGCGCAGCGTGTCGTCGGCCAGCGGCGCCACCTTCGCCACCTCGTGCGAGGTCCGGAACCCGTCGAAGAAGTGCAGGAATGGCACCCGCGCGGTCAGCGTCGTCGCGTGGGCGATCGCGGCGAGGTCCTGGGCCTCCTGCACCGAGCCCGAGCACAGCATCGCCATGCCGGTCGCGCGCGCCGCCATCACGTCCGAGTGGTCACCGAAGATCGACAGCGCGTGCGTCGCCAGCGCGCGGGCCGCGACGTGCAGGCAGAACGGGGTCAGCTCGCCGGCGATCTTGAACAGATCGGGCAGCATCAACAGCAGGCCCTGCGACGCCGTGAACGTCGTGGTCAGCGCGCCGGTCATCAGCGCGCCGTGGACCGCGCCCACCGCGCCGCCCTCCGACTGCATCTCGGTCACGTCCGGGACGTCACCCCACAGGTTGGGCTTGCCGTCGGCCGACCACGCGTCGGCGTGCTCGCCCATCGCCGAGGCCGGGGTGATCGGATAGATCGCGATCACCTCGGACAGGCGATAGGCCACGCTGGCCACGGCTTCGTTGGCGTCGAGGGTCTTCCACGCAGCAGGCTCCGCCATCGCCCCGGGTGCTGCGAGGGGCGTGCCAGACGAAGGCGCGCCAGGCACCCCTCAGCGACGCAAGGCGTGCCGGAAACCTGGGATCCGGCGCCAGAATTGCGCGCCCGCTACGGCGCGCAGACGCCGTACTCGGTGCCGCCGATCGTCAGCGCCGGGCTGAACCCGATGCACGTGGTCCCCGGCACCGTCGCGCACTCGTTGCCCGCCGGCCGGGTGCACACCTTCCGGCAGCGCGACAGGGAGCTGACGGTCGTGCACAGCGTGTTCGCCGAGCAGGTCGAGTCGTCGACGCAGGCCGCGCCGATGCCGCCGGCGCCCGGCGCGGTGCACTCGAGGATGTCGAGGTCGGCGCCGCCGCGGGTGGTCGTGAAGAAGCCGCACTTCTGGCCGGTCGGGCACGCGCCGCCGGCCGAGTTGGTCGGGCTGCAGTTCGACGAGCAGGTGACCGCACCGGGGATCGCCGCGCCCATGCTGTCGGTGATCTGGATCGCGCACAGCCCGCGCGGCTGCGGGCAGCCGGCGTCGTTGGCGCAGTACTTCAGGCAGTGACCGCCGGCGCAGACGTAGCCCGCGGCGCACTCGGAGAACGTCGTGCACGTGCTGGTCTCGGTGCCCGGCACGTTCACCGCGCGGCACGCGGTGCCCATCAGGTCGGTGAAGTCGATGTCGCAGGTCAACGGCGACGTGCAGCCGCACTGCGGCGCCAGCGAGCAGGGCTGCGTCGAGCAGCCGTTGGCGTCGATCGGCACCGCCGCGTCGATCGGCACCGCCGCGTCGATGGCCGGGCCGTCGACCGCCGCGCCGTCGATGGCGGTGGCGTCGATGGCAGTGGCGTCGACGCTGACCAGCGCGTCGGGCCCGGCGCCGTCGACGTCGGGCCCGTCGACCAGCGCGCCGTCCGGGTCGCCGCCCGCGCCGTCGCCAGGGGCGGTGCCGTCGGCGGTCGCGTCGGCGCCGCCGCCGCTGGGCCGCGACGACGCGCAGCCGGACAGGACGCCGCAGGCCAGGGTCAGGACGAGCACGCGGTAGCGCATCGCCGCGATCCTCGGGCGCCGGCCGGGGCCGACGCAAGCAGATTCGCGCCGAACCCTGCTACCTTCGGCGGGCATGAGCCTGGCGGCGGCCGATCGACTCACGGAGGAAGGCAACGGCTACTTCCAGCAGGGCGACTTCGCCACCGCCGCCGATCGCTACCAGCACGCCACGACGCTGTTCCCCTCGCACCACCTCGCGTGGAAGGGACTCGGGCACGCGCTCCTGTGCCTGGCCCGTCCCACCGACGCGGCGCGCGCCTTCGATCGCGCGATCGGCCTCAAGGCCGACAGCGCCACGGCGCTGTGGGGCGGCGCGCTCGCCCACGCCGATCTCGGTCACAAGCCGATCGCGCAGAACTACCTGCGCCGCTGCCTCACGTTGCAGCCGACGTGGACCGAGCTCGCGCGCTCGGTGCCGGCGCTCGCGCAGTTCCTCCAGGTCTCGACCTACGCGGCCGAGCTGCTGCGCGTCGCGCTCGGCGTCCCCAGCGTCCGCACGTTCCGCCACGCCGCCGAGCCGGCCCGCACCATCGACGTCGCGCGCTACGCCGACGCGCCCGAGCCCGGCCTCGTCACCTACGGCTCGCTCGGCCTGGCCAACGTCGAGTGGCCCGACGGCCGGCCGCGCATCGAGGTCTTGCTCGCGTGCCGCGTCGACTCCGCCGGCATGCCGCAGCTGGTCGCCAACACCGCCTTCCACCTGATCGATCACCAGTTCTACCCGACGCCCGGCAGCGTGCTGCGCGATCAGGTCGGCGTGCTGCGCCTCGGCGAGCTGTCGGCCCGCTTCCCGCACCTGTTCTTCACCGTGCCGCGGCGCTGGGGCCTGCGGCTGCCGCTCGACGAGGGGCCGCCGGCGGTCACGATCACCTCCGCCGTGCCGATCAGCGACGCCGAGTACCGCTACTGGAAGGACGGCGGCGACGATCTCGGCACGCGCCTCGCGGTCACCGACGCCGCCGACTTCACGCGCGAAGACGTCGTGTAGGTCGACGCTGCTCGCCGCCTTGACTTCGGCTAGACTGACGCCATGGCGATCGCAGCCAAGGTGATCGATGACGCGTTGGCGCTGCCGAAGGCAGATCGGGCCGAGCTCGCCGCGACGCTGTTGCGCAGCCTCGATGACGACCTCGAGGAGCACGCGGACATGGTCGACGCTGCCTGGGACGCCGAGATCGATCGGCGAATCGCCGATCGCGAGGCGGGACGCGCGGGTGCTACACCGCTCGCGGCAGCGCTGGCCGGGATCTCCGCACAGCTGGCGGCCACTCGTGACCCTCAGAATCGGTGACGCGGCCGCCGCCGAGGCACTCGACGCCGCGCGCTGGTATGAAGCCCATCGGCCTGGCCTCGGTGACGAGTTCATCGCCGCCGTCATGGCCGCTGGCGCGCAGATCGCCGCGAACCCTACCGCGTGGCCGGTGTGGCAACCGCGCGCAGGTCGACCGATCCCGATCCGACGCTACGTGATCCAGCGCTTTCCCTTCGCGTTGCTGTACCAGGTGCTCGAAGACGCGATCGAGATCGTCGCCATCGCCCACTCTCGTCGACGACCTGGATACTGGCGCGGTCGCACGGGGCGTTGATCGCTACTCGACGCGCGCGATCGGCGCGTTGATCAGCGCCGCGGGCGTGACGATCGGCGCCGCCGCCATCGCGCTGGCCAGGTCGGTGACGCTGGCGAACGCCGCCGCGTCGTACGCGTGCACCGCCCACAGCGGCGCGTACGCCGGATCGCCGGGCAGCGTGGCCACGACGTTGTGGGTCGCGCCGCCGGCGTCGGTCACGAACGCCGCGCCTGCCTGGTTGCCGGTGTACGCGACGTAGACCGTCGACGTCGGCACCGCGCCCGCCACCGGCGCCAGGCTCGGCCGCTCGCCGAAGTGGAAGTACTGGATGATGCGGCCGCCGTACCAGCCCTGCGTCAGCTCGGGGTAGTCGCCCGCCGTGCGGATGCGCGCCGTCGAGCCCTCCGGCACCACCGGGCAGTTCACCAGCGCGTCCATCGGCGTCTGGGTCAGCCCGCGCTCGACGATCTCGGCGACGCTCGTGATCTCGTTCGCGACGTAGTCCGCCGGCACGTCCACCCGCACCGGCTGCCACAGATCGTTGTAGCCGGGGTCGCCCGGGATCACCGGCACGACGTTCTTCTGGCCCATCACCGGCGCGTTCTCGCCCGGGCGGAAGAAGACGTAGATCGGCGCCGGCGTCGTCGGCTGCACGTCGAACAGGTACTGCGTCACCCGCTCGCCCGCCGGCCCCAGCCCCACCAGCTTGAACCGCGCGTCGTAGTCGATCGCCACGTTCGCTGCCGGCAACGTCGGGTCGACGTCGCGCCGGTACCAGGTCCCCGCCGTCGCGCTGAACCGATCGATCGGCGCCCGCTCGGCGGTCTTCGGGTCCTTGCCCACGGGGTCGTCGGTGCACGCGAGCGCGCCCGATGCCACGGCCACGACGAAGCTCGCGCGCAGGAAAGCCCTCATACCCCATCGTACGCCGAACCCGCCGCGCGGTTACGGGCGGGGACGGGTGCGATCGTGACGCCCCACGCAACCGCCGCGCGCCGCGGTCGATACCCGCGCCATGCAGGTGGACGTGAGCCTCGTCGGCAGGGTGATCGGGGGCAAGTACCGCGTCGAGCAGATCGTCGGCCAGGGCGGCTGCGGCGTCGTCGTGCGCGCCGTGCACCGCGGGCTCGGCCAGCCGGTCGCGATCAAGGTGCTCAAGGCCCCGATGGCCCCCCGCGATGACGTCGCGCGCCGGTTCGTGCGCGAGGCCCAGGCGCTGGCCCGGTTGACCAGCGAGCACACCGTGCGCGCCTTCGACGTCGGCGTCGAGCCTGGCCTCGGGCCGTACATCGTCATGGAGTGGCTCGACGGCATGACGCTCGCCCAGGCGCTGGCCACCGGCCCCGTCGACGTACCCACCGCCGTCGACTACGCGCTGCAGATCTGCGCCGCCCTCGCCGAGGCCCACCGCGTCGGCCTCATCCACCGCGACATCAAGCCGAGCAACCTGTTCCTCACCCGCCGCACCGACGGCCGCCCGCTGCTCAAGGTCATGGACTTCGGCATCGCCAAGTGGACCGGCGCCGACGGCGCCATGACCGCACCGGCCGTCGTGCTCGGCTCGCCCGGCTACCTCGCTCCCGAGCAGGCCCGCGACGCGCGCGGCGTCGACGCCCGCGCCGACATCTGGGCCGTCGGCGCCGTGCTCTACGAGCTGCTCAGCGGCCAGCGCCTCCGCGGCGGCGCCCCCAACGCCGCCGCCGGCGCCCACCGCCTCCTCGGCACCGCCGCCCCCCTGCCCGCCTGGGTCCCGCCCGCCCTGCGCGCCGCGCTCGATCGCTGCCTCGCCCCCGATCGCGCCGCGCGCTACCCGCACGTCGCCGCCCTCGCCGCCGACCTCGCCCCCTTCGCGCCGCCCGCCGCCGCCGCCCTCGTGCCCGCGATCGCCCGCATCGCCCACGCCCCGCGCGCACCCAGCCGCGGCCGCGCCGCCCTCGCCCCCACCCTCGACCTCATCCGCCCGCGCCCCGCCGCGCCCCCGCCCCGCGCCCCCGCGCCCCGCGCCCGCCTCGCCATCAACGGCGCCGCCACCCTCGCCGCCCTCGCCGCGCTGCTCACCACCCTCGCCCTCCGCGCGCGCCCCTCGCCCGCTCGCCCGCACCCCTCCCGCTCCCCCTCGCCGCCGCCATCCCCCGCCCCCCTCCCGCTCGTCACTCCCTTGCCGCAGCCCGCGCCGCCCCTCGCCGGTCCCACGCCGCTCCCACCACCCGCGCCTCCCGCCCCCGCGCCGCCCGCCCCCGCGCCGCCCGCGCGCCCGCGCCCGCGCCCCACCGCGCGCCCAGCGCCGCCACCCGCACCGCCCGCCGACGCCTCTCCCGCCCGCGTCCCCGGCGACATCGACGGCGACGGCATCCCCGACGTCCGCTAGCGCGCAACCGCCGCCGCTCGTGGCCGATAGCCGCCACATGCACATCCACGCCGTCTCCCCTCCCTCCCGCGCGTGGCGCGATGGCGACCTGCTCGTCGTCCCCGCGCTCGCCCGCATCGACGACCGCTGCTTCAGCTGTGGCGAGCCCACCAGCGAGTCGCGGCCGCAGCTCCTCTACTGGCACCCGCCCGCCTGGTATCTGCTCATCCTCCTCAGCCCGCTCGTCTACGCCGTCGTCGGCCTCGCCATCCGCCAGCGCGCCGATCTCACCGTCGGCCTCTGCGCCGCCCACGCCGCCACCCGCCGCGCCCATCGCCGCCTCGGCGGCGCCCTCGTCGCGCTCTCGCTCCTGCTGATCGCCGCCGCCATCGCCCTCGCCTCCAGCTTCCTCGCCCTCCCCGCCACCCTCGCCCTCCTCGCCGGCATTATCCTCGTCACGCGCGCCGGCCGCATCGCCCGCGTCCACTCCATCAGCCACGGCACCGCCCGCATCGCCAACGCCCACCCTCGCCCGCGCCGGCCTCCCCGACTTCGCCGGCCGAGCATGGTGAGCGAAGCCGCTGAGCGCGTCAGAACAGCATCGTCGTGCGACTACGGTGCCTGGCCGCCGCGCGCCGACAGCTCGACCTTACCCAGTTCGCACGCCAGCACATCGCGACACCGCGACCAGGCCTGCGCGACACCGAGCTCGATGCCAAGCGTGTGCACCCGCACCGGGCCGACGCGGATCGTTCGCGCGGGCACCGGCCGCGGGTACAGGAGCCAGGCGTCAGCACAGCCGAGGGCAGTCGCATAGAACACGACCTGCTGGAGATCGCTGGGGGACGGACCGTCGTGGTCCTTGTACTTGGTGTCGATGACCGCGACTGGGCGTCCGTCGACCTGGTCGCGGATGACGACGTCGACGGGGTACGCCAGGTCGTCGGCCAGTGTGATCCGGTGCTGGGCATCGATCGACCACCCGGGCAGCTCGGCGGCCAGCCACCGCGCGACGAACCGCTCGAACAGCCGCGGCATGTTGACCGTGAACGGCACCGTCTCGGTCGGTCCGGCGGCGGTCGCGGCGCTGCACGCGTCGAGCACGGCCCGGCACAGCGCGTGGATTGGCCGGTAGTCGGCGTTGAGCCGATGGTAGAAGCGGCCGACGCACGCCGCCGGCGTGAACGGCGTCAAGGTCAGCGCGGCGGCGAGCGTGCGGTGCTGCTCGCGCAGCGCGCGGCGGACGTCGGCGCGCCCGAGCGCCACGCGGCGGACGCGGTCGAGCGTCCACAGCAGCAGCCGGTTGTCGTCGAGGTCATCGGTCAGCTCCTCGAAGTCGCAGACCAGGCCGACGCTGCCCCGCAGCGACCGCGCGATGGTCTCGCGGGGCGCGAGTCGGCCGCGCGCCACCTGCAGCTCGTCGCGCTCGTCGACGTACGCGCGGTACAGGCCCTGGCGGATCCGCGCGCCGATCTGATGGCACAACAGGCTGACGACCACCTCGAACAGGCCCTCGATCGTCGCCGCCGCGTCGACGCCCCCGTGCCAGCGCAGGCTGTCGAGGTCGTAGGCGCGCTCGATCAGCGCGAGGATGCTGGTGATCGGAACCTTGGGCGCGATGCGCAGCGCGGTGTCGGTGTCACCGCCGAGCGGCAGGAACCCGACCAGCCCGGTCGAGCGAAGTCGCCACGGCGTCCCGCTGAGCGGGTCCGGTGGCGCCACCTCGAACTGCCGCGCGTGGCGCGCCCGGACGGCGCTGACGATCGCGGTGGCATCGGGGCCGGTCAGCGGCGCCCACTGCCACTCGTCGAGCCCCAGGACGTTCATCTCGTCGGAGCCCAGGCCGCCAACGCACCGGCGGCCACCTTGTCCCAAGCGTACTTCGCGGCCGTCGCCCGCGCGTCGAAAAAGAACTCCTCGAGGTACGGCTCGATCTCGCACCGCCAGATGTCTTCGAGCCGCTCGGCCAGGTCGTCCTTCATGAAGTACGAGATGCCGAGTTCGCTGTTCGGGTCGTCGATGTCCTTGTTGATCGCCGCCAGCAACGCGATCAGGTCCTCCACGGGCTCCGACCAGCGCGTCGCGGCGAAGCTACGCAGGACGTCGAAGTTGGGCTGCAGCCGCAGGAACGAGAACCGCCGGCGCAACGCGTGGTCGAGACGCGCGATCGAGCGATCCGCGGTGTTCATCGTGCCGATCAGGTAGAGATTCGGCGGCAACCGCAGCTCGCCGCCGCCAGCGAGCGCCATCGTCCGCTCGCGGTACTCGAGCAGGTACATCAGCTCGCCGAACACCCGCGGCAGGTTGGCTCGGTTGATCTCGTCGATGATGAGCACCACCGGTCCTTGGCGCGGCATCGCCTGACAGAGCTGCACGAGTCGCCCGGGGACCAGCTCGTAGCTCACGGCACCGCTCCTCGCGATCGGGCGGATGCCCTGGATGAAGTCCTCGTAGCTGTACGCCGGGTGGAACTGCACGAGGTGGACACGGCCCTCGTCGCCGCCGACCAGCCAGCGCGCCAGCCGCTCGGCGACCCAAGTCTTGCCGGTGCCAGGCGGGCCCTGGACGATGATCTGCTTCTTGTCTTGCAAGATGCGGAACCAGCGGTCGGCGTCCTCCTCGCGGAAGAAGGTGTCCGCGAGAAAATGACCGCGCTCATAGCGCGGTGGTGGCGGCGGAAGGGGACCGGCGTTCTCCCCGTCGATCCCAATCGGCACGTCGCGCGCCGGCAGCGCCGCGATGTCGTCGTACGTCGACTTGTCGAGCTGGACCAGCGTGCGCGCCCAGCCCGGCCGATCGACGGCTCGTACCGTCACGTCGAACCAGTCGACCGGCACTTCGTGGCAGTACGCGACGCCTTCGACGAAGCGATACGGGCCGGTCACCCTGCCGAAGCCGAGCACCTCGGTCTTGCCGCGGTTCGCGACCAGGAGTGTACCCACCGCCATGCGCGCCAGGTTGAGCGGCTGTCGGGCGCCATTCATCTTGTAGCTGGGGTCTTGCTGCGCCGCGGTGGCGACGCGGCCGGCGAACTCGTCGTCGTCGACCAACGTCAAGTCGCCGAGGAGATCGCCGCCGATGGCCGCGACGCCGCGCTTCCGCCAGTCCTCCCACAGCTCGGCGCCCGGCCCCGGCGAGATCTTCCAGTAGCCCGGCGCTACCGGACCGCGGCCACCGGTGAACGCAAACCGCTTCACCGCGACCAGCCAGTGGCAGAAGTGGTCGAATGCATCGCCGGGGCTGACCCCGATGCGCGGGTCACGCAGCAGTGGCTGGTTCTCGACCAGGTTCCGCCACTGCCGGATGGTCGCGACGTAGTCGGTGAGCGTCGGCTCGAGCTCGACGCCCGCGAAGTACGAGACCACCCGCGTCACCTTGGTGTTGACCAGCGGCAGCTCGTCGGGCGCCAGCGCGTTCAAGATCGGGGTGAGCAGACCGACGCTGAAGCCCTTCGACAGGGGGTTGGCGGTGAAGCGCGCGATCGCGTCGCGGAGATCGCCGGGCTTGGCCAGACATTCGCGGACGAACGCGAGGATCTCGGCCGCGACCTGCGGCCAGGTCTCGGGCTTCACCCACTTCGCGTTCTCGAACCAGAGCTTGAAGTCTCCCTGGATCGCGGGCGCGTGGGACACCCAGGCCCCCGCCTCGCGGTGCTTGGCCGAGTCGGTGTACGGCAGGAGGCCGAGGAGGATGGCGTCGGTCGCGTCGGCGCCGCGGGCCTGCAACTCGTCGATGCGGGCGAGGTTGGCGCGTGCCGCAGCGCGTTCGGCCGCGTAGGTCTGCAGGTACGCCTGGGTGGCCGGCTGCGTGACGAAGGTGTCGATGTACTCGGTCACGAGCTCGGCAAGGCTCGGAGCATCGTCGTCATCATCGTCGGGTGCGTCGTCCTCCCCGCCACCGCCATACTCCGGCACCGGTAGTTGTCGCCCGACGACCCGGCTCAGGTAGGTGAGCGCGCCGGGTGAGTGGTACTTCGCGCCGTGGACATCGGCCGCGCCGGCGCGTGCCGCTTCATCGACGATCGGCGCCACCGCGTTCCGGATTGCCCCAGCGGCCTCCGCGATCAGGTCGGGGGCGACAGTATAGAAGTCGACCGGAGCGATCGAACGAAACGGGCCGGTCTCGGTGTCCTGCACGCCGACGCCCTCGATCAGGGCACGGTCGTCCGGTGACAGCTGGGCGAGGCGCACCGGAAACCAGACGTGACGCTCGATCCACAGGATCAAGCATCGCCCCACCGTGAGCCGAAGTGACCGCGAGCCCAGCGTGAGCTTCCACCGATTGGCGCTGACCGCGTGGGCATCTTCGATCACCGCGGCCAGCAGCTCCGCGACCGCCCGGCGCGCAACGTCAGAGGGGATCAGCCATGCCAACGTGCGCTCGGCCACTTTGGGGTCGGCGCGCATTCCTTCACGATCGGCGGCGAAGTCGCGGGAGGACACACGCGCCGTAACGGTTGCCGGTACGGTGGCCATCGCCTGCTGCTGAGTTGGGGCCAGTTCGGCCCACAGTCCGTATGCGCGATCGCCCCGTCGGTAGAACCGGGGCGTTCCCTTGCCCACGGCCAGGGAAGAACCCGCCGTCTGCCGCAGCAGTATCGTGCGCAACGTCTGGACGGGCGTCTCGCCGGCGGTGTCGACGAGGCCGCGCGCCTCGATTCGCCGCCAGATCTCCGGCACCAGCAGCGCCTCGCCAGCGTCCCGCAGCACCAGCTCCGCCGCATCCGCGAAGGTCATGCTCATCGGGGGAAACGCTATCACGCGGAGGCTGGCGACGCCGTCACGTGAAGTCAGCGATGAGGTCGTCGAGTCCTTCCGCTAGATGGCCGACCGCGGCGAGCGCGGATCGGACGCCCGTGGGGATGGTCGGCGCGATCCCGACCTTCTCGATGGTCCAGCCGGCGTACTTCGGGTGGACCGCGAGGAAGCGGGCCACATGGCCATCCTGGATCCTGGCGCCAGGCACGAGGCGATCCGCGCTGCGCTTGCAGCTGCCGAAACGGATGCGGCGGCCGACTTCGTCGATCGCCACCAGGTCGAGCTCGGTATCGCTGCGATCCCAGAAGCCCTGGATGCGCGCACTCAACGCGAAGTCACCGCGCCCCTTGCGGCTTCGTTCTTCGTAGAGCACGCCGACGAGCTTCTCCAGCGCGTAGCCCTCGACCTCGGCCAGCTTCTCGTCGGCCTGATCGAGCAGCCGGGCTGCCGGGACGAAGCTGATCGCGGAGATCGGGCTCGCGAGCGCGGTGAGCCAGGCGCGCAGGAAATTGTCGGTGATGTAATAGCGGCCGCCGCGCGCCGTCGGCTTGGCGAAGATGGGCTGGCGGCGCTCGATGAGCTGAAACCGATCGCTCAAGACCTTCAGGTAGCCGCCGACTTGCTCACCGGTTTCGGGGCTTACCTCGCGGACGTGCGCGATCAAGTCACCGTGCGAGCATCCGGAGTTGCGCGCGATGTACTTCAGGACGACGTCGTAACGGCCGTGTAGCTCCTTCAGGAACCAGTTGTCAGCCTCGGTGCGCAGCGGTGACGAGCCGAGAAAGAACGCCCGCTCGATCAGCGCGCGCCGGTCGGTCGCCAGGACGCCTTGCTCGTAGCAGTCACGGTAGAACTTGGGCACGCCCTCGAAGAGGTTCCACAAGAACAGCAGCCGCTCGGGCGTGGCGTCGGCGTGCGCGCGGAGCAAGGCGACGAGCGACTCGACATCGAGATGGCCGAGGCGGATCTCGTCGGTGGTGCGGTTGTAGAGCGGCGCGCCACGATCTTCGAGGAGCGCGGTGATCTCGGTCTGGATCGAGCCCAGCACCAGCAGGCCCCCCGGGACCGCGTGGGCGTCGGCGCTCAGCGCGTCCACCGCCTCTTGCAGGTGTGAGCAGAACTCGCGCAGGCGTTCGCGGTTGAAGTACTGGAACTCGTCGAGCGCGACGACGTAGCCAGCGCGAGCCAGCCGCCCGATCGTGGATGCAAGTTCGCGGAGCGACGTCGGGCGAGGGACGATCGCCGGATCGACCTGGAAGGTGTGAAGCGCATCAGCGACCGCCGACAACACGCCCGCCGGTCCCGAGTCCGGGATCTGGATGTAGAACACGCTCCGTCCAGCCGCCTGCAGCGCCTGCTGGATCAAGGTCGTCTTGCCGATCCTGCGCCGGCCGGTGAGCTTCGCGAAGAACCAGCGCGAACGCCCAAGGATCTCGCCGAGCTGCCGGAGCTCGTCATGTCGACCGTAGAAGCCCCAGCTCATAAGATAATAGTTTTTATCTTAGCTCCACGATCGCTGCAAGTATTCGTGCTGGAGGCTGTTTCTCAGGCTCGGGACGCGGCGAGCAGCCGCGGCGGGTCACCGCTTCCCGAAGCGCTCGCGAACGACTTGCACCAGGCTGATCCGCTCAGCCTCGGTGAGGTCGCGCGGAGCCAACGCGGCCAGATCCGCATGCACCCTGGCCAGGCGCTCGAGCACGCCGGCGTCGGGCGCCTGGGCGGTGCGCGCCAGCTCCAGCGCCCGGCCGGGCGTGGCGTCGCGCTCGCGCGCGATGCGGAGCGCCTCCAGCGGCAGGCCGGCCTCACGATAGAGCTCGATCGCCTCGTCCCAGGCTTCGCGGCGCTCGGCGACCCGTGCTCGCAAGGCGGGTGGCGGGGCGTCGACCATCGCCAGCGCGGCGGCGGCCATCGTGGTCACCGACTTGCCCGGGCCCTGCGCGACCGCCCACGCGGCGGCGGCCAGGCAGAGCTGCGATCGCCGCATCGCCCCGCCGCGGGAGAACTCGTCGCTCGTTCCGAGCGCCTCCAGCGCCTTCACGACACGTTCCCAGTCGCGCAACTCGAAGGCTTCGGCCCGCTGCTCGATGTCGGCGAGCACCAGCTCCATCAGCGCCAGCCCGAGCCGCACGTGCTCGGGGCGTGTGCGCACCACCTCGGCGATGCGCTGCACGCCGGCCTTCAGCTTGTCGGTGCCCTTGAGCGCGTCGCGGATCTCGAGCGCGAGCCGCGCCAGATCTTGCTCCTTGCCGAGGTGGAGGTCCCGGTTCGCTGCGGCGAGGCGGGCCTCGCGGTCGTCGACGCTGGTGGCCGCGGCCGCGAGCAGCGCGAGGCCGTGGGCGCGGTAGACCTTGAGCCGCAGCTCACCCTGGACCGCGCCGGCGCGGTCGGTGTCACCCAGCCAGCCGCGGGCGCGCGCCATGGTGCGCAGCGCGCGCGCGGCGTCGTCGCCGAACACCGCGTCGAACTCCTCCAGGGCGGCCGAGACGATCTCGACCCGGTCCTGGGTGTCCACGTCGAGGCGCGACGCCAGCTCGGTGCGGTCGACGGTCACGACGCCGTCGAGCAGACGGCCGTCGGCGGCCCGGCACAGCGTCCGCAGCGCCGTCTCCGCGGCGGCATCGAGCGGGCGTTCTACCAGCACCAGGGTCTCGGTCGCGCGCGACAGCGCGACGCGGATCGCGTCGACGGCCAACCGCGTCTCGATCGCGCGCACGCCGCCGGCCGCGGCGCCGTCGGTCGCGGCGAGGGCGTGGGCACGCCGCCCGACGTCGAGGACGAAGGCCACGCGGAAGTCCAGGCCCTTGGCATCGGGGGCGGCCTGCACGGTCGCGTTGGCGGCCTGCGCGACGGACCGGATGTCGGCCGGTACGAACACGCCGGGGCAGATGATGGCGGCGCCGTGGTCGGCGGCCACCGCGCAGATGTCATGCAGGCCGTCGTCACCGGCGTCGACCCACAGGACACTCCCGATCGCGGCTTCGGTCACCTCGGCCATGCTGCTTCCGCGCGGTCGATCCGACTTGTCGACCGACCGATACAACGCCCACGAGTTGTTGATGACGTGCGTGATCACTCGCGGTGAGCGCAGGTTTCCCGGCAGCTCGACCTCGGTCGGCGTGCCCAGCGCCTGGTTGATCAGATCCTTGAGCTCGCCCCAGTCGAAGTCCGTGGCGCGCACGGTCTGGCCCTCGTCGCCGGCCACGTGGAACGCGGGTCGACTCCCGGTCGTCGCGGTCGGGCGTCGGGCCACGAGGACGCAGACGAGCGCTTCGACCAGCGTGAGGTCCTGGACCTCATCGATCAAGATCGCCTCGAAGTCGGCCAGCTCGGCTGGAATCGCGCCGCCGCGCTGGAGCGTGGTCGCTAGCGTTCGCGCTGCGTCCAGGTCGCCGAACAGGCGCGCCCGAACGTCCGGTGGCACGGCGCGCGCGGCGATCACGGCGGCGTCGATGGCGTCGGCGGACAGCGAGGCGGCTCGCCGCTGGCGATAGGCGCGCTCGAGGTGGTCGTGGGTGCCTGGGTCTGCGACCGCGGCGACGCCGCGGAAGTCCACCGGCAACGCGCGGCCCCAGTACCAGGCGCGCAGCTCGGCGTAGAGCGCCGTCCACCGGTCGCGCCACGGCCCGAGCCGAGGCTCGTGGCTGACGGCTGCGCGCAGGTCGCGCACCGCAAGGTCGAGCGGCGGCGCGACCGGGATCCCGGGCGCCAGGCGGGCCAGGAAGTCGGCGTGGGTGAGCGCGCGCGGCACCTGACCCGCGGGCGCGAAGCTATCGAGCCAGCGCTGGCCCTGCGCGCACTGCGCCGCGCCGAACGTCATGAACAGGATCGGCCCGGTGTGCCGGCGGGTGCGCTCGAGGTGGAGCGTGGTCTTGCCCGCACCGGGGTGCCCCTTGGTGATCGACACCGAGCCGCCCGCCTCGAACGCCGTGCGCTGCGGGTCCGATAGCGAATCGGCCGCGCCGTCGCCCGACTCGAGCTGGTCGACGTAGTCGCGGGCGTCGAGCTCGAGGTAGTCGGTGCGCGCGCCGGCGGACATCAGCAGCTTCGTGTCGTCGTGGTGGCGGACGGCCCGCACCACGACCTCGTCGCGACCGAGGGCCAGCTCAGCCACACACCCGGTGCCGGCGAGCGCGTGCCACAGGTAGTAGTGCGAGCCACCGTTGTCTCCGACCGGCGCGCGCAGCCAGCCGCGGTTGACGCCGATCGTGCCCTTGACGCTCCGCTGTGCGCGCCCCTCGACGAGCATGCCGCGCATCAGCCGCTGCACCGCGGCCTGGCGCGACCTGAGATCCCCGCGCTTGTCGGTGAGGAAGTCGACGACGTCGCCGTGGACGAGCAGCTTGACGCGGCTGCCCGGCCGGGGCGGGACCGGTCGCGCGGTCGACGGCGCGATCGGCGCCCCGTCGGGGCCGAGCAGCGGCACGGCGACGCGCTCGGCGCGCACGTCGCGCGCGGCGGGCCGACGGGTGGCGCGCTGGGCCGGCAGGCCTTCGATGACGGCCGCGACCTGCCCCGGGTCGAGCGCGTAGTCGGGCGACTTGAACTCGTTGCCGGGGAAGGCCTTGCGCAGCACGACCTTGACGTCCGTGACCGGGACGCCGTGCTCGTCGGCGAGCTGTTTGATGGTGGTCACGGGGTGGCCCTGGACCGACTGCCGGCGCGAGGAGCTATCGGATGCGACATGTCGTGGGCGTCGTCGCGCAGCGTCTTCTCGTCGCAGCCGAGTGCTTTGGCGGCCGCCTTCCAGGTGCCGTGCTCGGCCTTTGCCGTGAGCGCGAGCCGCCGGAGGAAACCGCGGAGGCGCTCCGTGCGGCTGCCTGTACCGAGCGGCGACGCCGGCGACGGTGGTGAGTCGCTGGTGCGGTGCCAGTCGGCGAGGGCCGCTTCGATCGCGTCGTCCGGGGTGCGGTCGCAACTCCAGGCAGCGAGCAAGTACGCCAGGCGCTGCAGATCGCGAAGGTTGCCCGGTAGCGGGTGGTCCCGCAGCAGCGCGCGCACCGCTGGGGAGGCCGGCGCGTCGGCCGGCAGGTCGGGCGAGGCGCGCAGCTCGTGCCACACCCGGGCCCAGTCGCCATCGAGGTCCTCCCGGCAGTCGCGCAGCGGGGGCACTTCGACGATCAAGTGAGCCAGGCGGTCGAAGAGGTCGCGGTCGAGGCGGTCGCGCAAGGTCGCGAGCGGCAGGTTCGAGGCGCACACGACCTCGACGTCCGCCTCGACCTCCGCGTCGCCGCCGAGCGGGCGAAACCGCCCTCGGCCGTCCTGCAGGAATCGAACCAGGCGCCGCTGCGCGGTCGACGGGAGATCCTGGACCTCATCTAGGAAGAGCACGCCGCCGTCGGATGAACGCAACAAGCCCTTGCGCTGCGACGTGGCGCCGGTGAACGCACCCTTCTCGTGGCCGAACAGGAGACTGTCGGCGAGCGCGCTGTCGAGGGTCCCACACGGCACGACCGCGACCTCTCGCTGCTTCAGCGTGCCGACCACGGATTCGACGAGCCGCGACTTGCCGGTGCCGCGCTCACCGATGATCAGCAGCGGTGCCCGCGGCAAGCGGGCGTAGCGCGCCAGCCGCTCGAACGCGCCACGCCGCACGGGCGACTTGGCCTCGAGGTCGTACTGCGCGACCTCCGGGGCTCGACCTTGCACGCGTCGGATCTCGGCCAGGTAGGTCGTCAACGGGAAGTCGACCTCTTCGATGGACGTCGAGTCATCCTTGCGCCGCTGCGACGACCACAGGCGTGTGCCCGGCGGGAGCGCGCCTGCCGCGTAGAGCGTCAGCCAGACCGCGTGCATCGCCGGCGTGCCCGGCGAGATGTTCACATGGACGGCGCTCTTCAAGCGCGCTCGCACGAAGGCGCGGACCGCCGCGTAGATCGTCGGATGGTGCGTGGGGTCGCGAAGGTCGATCGGGACTCGCTCGAGGTCGATCCCTGGGATCCCCGGCGATCGCGAGCCCACGCCATCCGCTTGGTCGAGGAGGACCACGCGGCGGATCGTGATCCCGTGGTCCTTCTTCAGGTTGGTGACCGCATTGCGCAGAACGTCGATGCCCGCCCGGTGGGCGTGCCAGGCGACGAGCGTGTCGATGGCCCGGGTCACGCCCGCCCCCGCGCGACGACGATCGGCGCGCCTCCGTGCGCGCTGGCCATGGCGCGCGCGGCGTCGAGCTGGTCGACCGTGACCACGGCGATCACGACCCGCCCGCCGCGCTCGCGGAACGGCGCCGGCCACGCCTCGTCGCCAGCCTCATCGATCCGCTGCGCGGTCTTGTCGAGCGCGGGCGCCGTGACGACCTGGGACACCACGTGCGCGTGCGCGAGCGGCTCGGGCAACCGCGTCAGGTCGGGCGCCGGCAGCGCCGGCGCCGACAGGTCATCGGCCGACGCCGCGACGACCCGGCCGCGCGCGATCGCCGCGGTGGCCGGGACGTCGACCTCCACGATGCGCTCGCCCCGCCACAGCCATGCCTTGCCCGCGACATCGCCCAGCGTCGCGTCGGCCCGGAGTTCGCGCGTCGCGCGGGCGGCCCAGCCGCGCAGCACATCACGCAGCTCCTGGGCCCGTGTGCCATCGAGCACGACGCCGATCTCGATGCCGCGATCCAGGCCCTGGGGCTCGATGTTCGCCGACGCCACGACGCCGCGCCCGCCGTCTGTCCAGATGGCCTTGGCGTGCAGCCAGCGGAACATCAGCACCTGGGCGCCGGCCCGGCGCAGCTCCAGCAGCGCCGGCACGCTGGCGCCGCGCTCGCGCGCCAGCACCGTCACGCGACAGCCGGTGCGAGCCTGCTCGCACAGCGCCTGCACCACGGGGTGCGCGGCGTCCCAGCCGAACGAGCTGACGATGATCTCGCGGCGCGCCGACGCGACCACCTCGAGCATCGCCTCGTGCAAGGACCCGCGCTCGCGCAGCGTCGCGACCAGCGAGCCCCGCGGGCTCGGCACCGACAGCCCCGGCAGCGCCGCGACCGACTCGAGCTTCCCCGGCACCAGGACCTCGTGCTGCGCGGCGCCCCACAGCACCCAGCGGACGATCTCGCGCAACTGGGCGCGTTCATCGGCGTCCAGGACCACCAGCAGCTCTTCGTTGCGGGTCAGCGCCTCGGTCGTCAGGTTGGCGGTGAGCAAGAAGCCAGCCCCCGCCTCACCGTCGTCGATCAGGACGGCCTTCGCGTGCCAGTCCTCCGCGGTGCGCACGTACACCCAGCCGGCCAGCCGGTCGAGCATCCGCTTGTGCTCTTCGAACATGCGCTGGTCGAACTCCGAGTCCGCGCGCGGCTCGCCGAGCAGGCGATGCTCGGACGCGACCAGCAGGTAGACCCGCACGCCGCGCTGGGATGCCGCGAGCAACGCGCGCTCGATCGCCGACGCCGAGAACAGGAACGCCCCGGCAACCACCACGCGCTTCGCCGCGTCGATGGCCGCGACGAGGCGCTCCACCACGCGACCGTCGTCGCCGCTGGCCAGGAGGTGCTCGCCGGCGGGCACCGCCGCGAGGGCCGCCGCGCGCTCGACGATCGCGGGCGGCAGGGGCACGCCGTCGTACGAGACCTGGGTCCGGTGGGTGACCTCCCAGCCATCCTTCGAGCGCTCGCGGGTGCTGTTCATGGACTGCGCCTCCGTGACTGTGTCGTCGTGCATCACCTGGGTGCTCATAGGTTCCAGTCCTCCGCGGCCTGCAGCCGCCAGTACGTGGGGGTCGGGCGGCCTTCGTCGCGCGCGAGCTTGGCCAGCGTCGCGCGGTCAGGTGTGGGCGGCGACGGAGCACCGAACGGCGCCGCCGCCGTTCGGGACCAGTCGGCGAACCGTTCCCGGGTCGCTGTGCTCTGCACCGCCTGGAGCAGGCGCCACGTCGCCCAGGCTTCAGCGTCGGCCGGCGTCGCCGGCGCGAGTCGCACCCCCTTGATCACCGTGTCGTCGAACGTCCCCCATGCGCCGATGGTCGACCGCCTGACCGCGAGGTCGCGTGCGAACGTCTTGCGCTCGTCGATCGAGGTCTCCGCGAACCCGACGCGCAGCACGCCCGCCGACTCGTCCCAGCGATCCATCATCCCGGCGGCGCTCAAGAGCGCGGTCCACGCGTCGTCGTGGCTCGGGCCAGTCGGGGGGAGCCCCAGATCGATCGGCGTGCGGTTCAGCGTGCCCCGTACACGGGCGGATGCTTGGGTCGCGCTCAGCGCGAGCTCGAGCGTAAGCTGCGGATAGGCATCCGACGCCTCCTCGCCCTGCGGCCGCAGCTCGTCGAACCGCACGCGCCGGTGGTCGCCATGCAGGATGGCGACGGTCTGGCCGCGCAGGGCCAAGACCGGGTCCGAGAGCCGCACGAACTTGCGCATCGGCTCCTTGCGCTTCGAGCGCTGGACGTCGTCGAAGGTGGCAGGGTCCTGGAACGGCTCCAGCGCGACCACGGGCGACGGCAGCATCCGATCCAGGCTGTGCCACAGCGTCCAGGTGCCATCCTCTGGGATGAGGAGCTCGCCGGTCTCCGCAGCGCGCAGGCCGTCCTCGGTGAGTTCGAAGGCGCCGCGCGAGACCTCGTAGGCCAGGCCGAGGGTCTCGCAGGTCCGCAGCAGGCGCTTCGCCACCGAGGTGCGTCCGGCCAGCAGATGCTCCGCGACGCGGTCGGCGGTGACCGATCTCTCGTCCGCAATCATCCGCAGGACCGCGGGCTCCCATTCGCGCTGGGCCGCGAGCGCGACCTTCGCCAGGATATGCCACGGCGTCACGGCGACCCGGCGCGACAGGTTAATCGGCGGCTTCACTGGACACCTCCTTGCCAGCGCACGCTGTTCGGCAGCCGTTGTAGCGCCGCCAGCAGCGGCGCCTTGCTCCTGGCGAGCTGGACCCGGTTGCCGAAGATGCGCAGGCCGTAGCGCGCCCGGGTCAGCGCGACGTTGAGCCGGTTCTCGCTCTCCAGGAAGTTGCTGGCGCGAGCGTTCGCGAACGACAGCAAGACCAGGTCGGCCTCGTGGCCCTGGAACCGGTCGACCGTGCACAGCGAGATCGTCGTGCCGTGCCAGGTGAACAGGCGGTGCTCGTCGTGCTGCTTGGTGACGCCGCGCAACTTGAGGCGCAGCGCGCGCTCCTGACCCCGATAGAACGCGAGCACCGCCACCTCCCACGGTCGGCCGTCGGCTCGCCGGCCGTGGTTGCGCGCCCACTGCGCGAACTCGTCGAGCTCGGTCATCACCGCGTCGACCTCCGCAGGGTTGACGTTCCCGTCTTCGAACCCTCCGTCGACGTGGACCCAGACGGCTCGCGGCCCCGGGTAGTCCCACTGCCGGCGCTCGGCCATGTCGGGCGCGTCCTGCAGCGCCTCGCCCTGGTAGACGACCTCGCGCGGCAAGGCGGCGATGTCGGGGTGCATCCGGTGCTGGTACTCGAGCAGCACGCGGCGCTCGGCGAGCGCCGGCTCGGCGAAGCCGCAGTTGAGCGCGGTCGCCCGGTACCGTTCGCCGCCCTCGAAGCCGTGGCGCAGAAGCTCGATGACCGACGGCAACGCGACCCGCCGCACCGCGGCGACCTGGTTCTCGTAGCGCTGCTGCTGCTCCGGGCCGAGCCCGGCCGGCGCCAGGTCGTCGATCGCCTCCTTCAGCCGTCCCAGCGTCTGGGTGCTTCCGCCGCGCCGCTGCTCGTAGGAGCGCACCAGGCGCCACGCCAGCTCGTCGCTCCACGAGCCCGGCTCCGGCGCGGAGCGCATCCGCCGGCTCACGCGCCAGCCGACCGCCGGATCGCCGCGCAGGGTGGTGACGTCGAGCGGGAGTCGATCCGTGACCGCGTCCAGCTCGGCGGGCGACGCGATCACGACGCCCGCGATCTCGGTCTCCGCGGGCGGCGCCGACGCCAGCGCCACCTCGACGCCGCGCCCGGCACCCTGCTGCTGGTACGTCGCGGCGACGCTGGGATCGCTGGTGATCACCAGCGTTGCACCGTTCCCGCGCTTGGCCCGGAACACGTCCACGCAGGCCTGCCGCGTCAGCGGGTCCTCGACCGCGGCCTCGAGCCCCACCGCGAGCTCGTCGGTCTCCACGTACGGCGAGAGCTGCTTGGGGTCGCCGACGATGATCCAACGCCGCGCCAGGACGGCGGGCACCAGGAACTCCTGGAACGTGGTCTTCGACGCCTCGTCCAGGATCATCATGTCGAACAGCGGCCCGGCGCTGCGGCGACGCCGCGGCTCGCCGGGTACCGCGGTGCCGCGGATCTCGGGGTGCTGCAGGATGCCGATGGTCGTGCCGCACACGAGGTTGGCGGCGTCGAGCACCATCCGCTCGATCGCCCCGCGGCCCCGCCGCAGGCGCTCGAGCAAGAGCTGCTGCGCGGGCGAGCCGGGTCGCTGGCGCTCGAGGTAGGTCCGCAGCGCAGCCTGCTCGGTCGCGAGGCGCGTGCGCAGGCAATACGGGCGCACGGCCTCCGAGACGTTGCCCTCGTCGCCGATCCGCACCGCGACGAGGTCGCCGCTGTGCTCGAACTCGATCATCCGCTCGAGCACGTTGTCGACGGCGACGTGGGTCGACGCGCACAGCAGCACGCGGTTGCCGGCGGCGACCATCTGCAAGACCAGCTCGCAGATCGCGGTGGTCTTCCCCGACCCCGGCGGGCCCTCGAGCATGGCGAAGTCAGGCGTCGCGAGGGCGCGGCGCACGAACTCGCGCTGCGACTCGGTGCCGGCCCGGTCGGCGTGGGTGAGGACCCGCCAGTCCGGCTCGGTCGCGGAAACGACGGCGGGCCAGGTGACGCGCTCGACCGGGAGCAGGAGCTGGATCAGCGGCCGGAGGGCTTCGGTGGGCGCGTCCTGGAGCTGCTGGACGGCGCGGATCTGCTTGCCGATGACGTAGGTGTTCGGCCGGAGCGCGATCACGGCGCGGCCGTTGTCGAACGTCGGCAAGCGATCGAGCAGCAGCAGGCCGGCGCGCGCGTCGCGGTCGCGGACCGTGATGCTGTGCTCGGCGAGCCAGCGAAAGCGTGGCCGCCTGGGCGCGGGCTCGTCGTTGGTCGGGGCGGGGGCGCGGTCCTCGTCGTCCTCGTCGTCACGCCACGGCGACCGCTCGTAGACGTCGCGCGCGCCTTCATCGAGGAACGCCGCCATGGTGGCCTCGACCTGCTCGACGCCGTCACGGGCGCTGCTGTCGTCGAGCTTGATCCAGACGCCCGGCGGCGCCTTCGCTTGGTCGCCCTTGGCCGG
The DNA here is from genome assembly GCA_016794525.1 of Myxococcales bacterium. Taxonomy (GTDB): domain Bacteria; phylum Myxococcota_A; class Polyangia; order Haliangiales; family Haliangiaceae; genus UBA2376. The sequence goes on along the minus strand of JAEUJY010000062.1, from coordinate 244,655 downwards.
CCGTGCCCAGTCGGGCGCCTCGGCGGCCGACCAGCCGATCCGCAGGATCGCCTCGTCCCGCTCGAGGTGGCGCTCCAGCGTCTTCAGATGGCGGTACAGGTCGCCAAGGCCGTTGTAGACGTCGCGCTGCGCGCGGTGGAAGTCGGTCGTGAGACCCAGGTTCGCGTACTGCAAGAGGCCCATCTCGTCACTCCTCGTGAAGTCCGCGTCGACCGCGGGCGATCGTCGCTAGAGCAGCGGGCGTGCCAGGCGTAGACGTCGTGGCGGGGCGAGGATGAACGCGCAGTTGGCCGGGGTGATTCGCTGGAGGCGGGCCGGTGGGCCCGGAGGGGCGGGTGAGATGGCCCGGCGGGGGCTGCGAGCTCAGCGAGGCTCGGGCAGCGTGAAGGCGCTTGATCTTGGTCAGGGCCCGGCGCAGGTCATGGAGGACCCGCTGGTCGACCCAGGCCGATTCCTCGCCTCACAAGGCAGTGGGGATTCAGCCCTCGACGCCTTCCCCGGCGTCCTCGTCAAGAAGTTCCACGTATAGAGACGAGCCATCGCTACTCCGATTGCTGACGACCATGAAGCGAAGGCCACAGCCGCCGCCGCATGACACCGGCTTGTCGTACTCCCACTCGCCGAACGAGTGAACCGCATCGCACTGCCGGCACCGCACGGAGATGCCGTTGCAGTTACCACAGTGTCCGATGTCGAGACTTCCTCGCCCGGACTCGCCCGGCTCAGCAGGCTGATAGTCTACGAGTGCGGGCGGCGAATCACTGCCCGGATCACACAACTCGCAGATCGAGCGGTCGTCGCCGTCATCGGCCTCATCCATCTGCCCTATGAAGTCGCCCTCCCGCGCCTCGGCTAGCGTGCCGAAATAGAAGTATCGGCACCAGCCCGCTAGGCGTTTCCGTTTGTCGTCGGTGAGCCCCTTCCAGTCTGCCAGGGCAACCTCATCGAACGACCATCTTTCATCGTCGAGCCCCTCGGTCAGAGCTTCGCAGAATGAGACCAGATTCTGAAGCAAGTCAACGTTCACGGTGTGCCGATATACGCGCACGGCGATTGGGACACCGAGGCCGGCGGCGACCGAGCGCACGTAGTCGACCAGTTGCTTGTCACCAATCTTGATTGGTTCCACAAGTATGCGCTCAAGCGCTCCGAAGGAAAGCGCCGGCTCGGCGCAGGACAGCTCGCACATCTGCCATTGTCTGGCCACCGCGCCGCCGAAGCCATCGCCACCAACAATCGAGTCGACAGTCGCTGCGTCGGCAACCCGTTCGCTCTGCCACTGGTCGCGATGCGTGACGATGCTGTGCGGCGTTATTGCTATGTCCGTCATTCCTCCGAAGACCGACGGTCGGAATACGAGCGTGATCGGGCCATAGATGTTTGGGATCGTGTTCTTGGCCTTGGCGAAGATCGAGCCAAAGTCGTAGATGTTGCCGAAGACGCGCGAGAGTGCGCCGAGCCGTTCGTCCTCTTCGTCGGAACGGAAGCGCGTGAACCCCACGGGGTCGCGTCGCATCAACTCCGCGCGCGATAGCAGCGCGCCCGCCGTGCAGTACGTCGAGAAGTTGCGCAAGTTCTCGGCGTGATAGAAGCGCACGCCCTCTCGCCCGAGTTTCTGTGCAATGTACGAATCAAGTTTTGTTTGACTCATCACGCTTCCTTGCCACCCCGATTGGGCGCGTAGACGATCAGTCCGTCGTGCTGAAAGCACTGAATCCAGCAACTGGTGCGGCACCTCGGTCCGAGCCGGCCACGTGGGCCATGGATCCCGCGCGGCGCTCACTTGCGTACATAGACGCTGAACTCATCGGAGTACAGCGTGCCACGGCGGGTTGACACCTGCCAAAATGACGCGTGCCGACGCAAGGCGGCTCGTAGGCCAGGATCGGGGTGACCATAGCTGTTCTTGCCGGCGGCGGCGATCCACACGTCTGGGCGCAGGCCCGATAGACCCTGGCGCGGAAATGCTGTGCGCGCGCCGTGATGAGGGAGTACCACCGTGTCCACGATTGGGAAGCGGCTCCCGAAGAAGCTCGTGAAGTACCGCTGATACTGGGTCGACGCCAGCGGCGCGTCGCCGGTGGAGAGCCATGCCCTTGCCCCCCGTTGTCGGTCCTTAGGTCGCAATCCCCAGCCGGGCCCCGAGTAGAGACAGAGCGATGTCCGGTTTCTGCTCGCGAACGAGGACTTGTAGAGGTCGGCAAGCTCGCGCCGCAGCTCGTAGCTCGAAAGGACGGGGCTCAGCTTCCTCGCAGTGAGCTTGCCCTTGAGCTTGAGCTTGCGCCTCACCTTCGCCGCAAACGTCGCGGCGCCCTCGGCGGGACACCAGAATGGCACGAGCTCCCAAATCGAGTTCAGGCGTGCACGGACTGTCAACGGCTCCCCGGCGGGGAGTTCGCGGCGCGGGGCTGCCGCTTGCTTCCGCTTGGAGCGCCGTGCGCTTGCCTTCGACGTAGGCCCGCCCCTCTCGTCGCCCACGGCACTCGGGCGCGGTTGAGAGCCAGCAATCTCCAAGTCCCAGTCTTCTTCGATCGCGCTCCACTCATGCACGTCGTCGTCCAGCGGTTGCGGTGGGTCTCCTGGAGAAGGGTCGGGCGGAGCGACATCGCCGCCGCGTGTCGGCTGCACTAGGATGACTTCGACCCCATGCCGCTCGAACCAACCCTCAGGATCCGCGTAGAGGCGCAGGTTGGCCTCGGTCACGGCGTCGTTCGACGCAGCCCGCGCCACTAGCACCAGCTTCTCGTCCTCGTCGAGGTAGGGGAGCATGACGCGCCGCACCTTTCGCCGCGAGAGCAACCGCTCGACGCCGTTGACGTGGTCTTCGTCAAGGTGTGAGAGCACGAGCAGATCAAGCGGTCTTTCGCCGAAGTCGTTGTCGAGGCTGTCGAGTTCACGCCAGAGAGACGACCGGTTGGAAGATCCGCAGTCGTAGATGAACCAGAATTCCCGACCAGCCAAGCGAAGCAAGGTGGAATGAAGACCACCTTGTCCCACGGGTAGCTGCGAGCGAATCGCCTCGAACGTGGGCGTCATGGCTTCCCCGGGTGGGCGGCGAGGGGGGAGGCGGGGGGCGGGGAGAGGGGGGAGCTGTAGGGGGTGCGGGTGGCGATGGCGGTGGCGAGGGCGGCGTAGCGGTCGAGGACGAGGCGGCGGGTGCGGTACTCGCCGAACTGGCGGACTTCCTTGTCGCGGAGGACGGGGAAGGTGTCCAGGATGTAGGCGGTGTCGTCGGCGTCGAGGCCGTAGAGGTGGAAGAAGGCGGCGTCGAGTTCGGCGCGCAAGATGGCGCGGCGCTCAGGGTCCCAGCGGAAGGGCGGGCCGATGTACTCCATGTCCCGCGCAAAGCCGGCCATGTCGTTCGAGTTGTAGGTCAGCTCTAGCACCCGCGACGCTAGCCAAGTCTCCGTCGTAATGGTCGCGTCCCAAGCCGCAGCGCGCGACAGAGCGTCCGGCGTGGGCACCGGCAGTTGCTTGACGATGAAGTAGGTAAGGCTTGTTCCGCCGACCTTCTGCCTCGCCGCGTAGTCAAAGACGAGCGAGCACAATGCGCCGTACAAGGCGGCGGTACTGGGCGCGGGTGCGCTGGAGAGCAGCAACGGGAGCTTGTGGCCCACGGCCATGGCCGGGATCATCGCGGCGATCACGGTGCGCATGTCGGAAGAGCGTGCGATGTCGCGCCAGCCGATGAGCCAGGACCGGCTCCATCTCCCAGCGAGCTGCTTCGAGACCTCGGTCTCGTCGACCCAGTAGTAGGGATGCGGGAGCTTCGTCGAGTCGCTGTGGTCGGCGTCCTGAAACTCCGGGCACTTTCCTTGGTTGGCTTGGGCGTCGGTCTGCCCCTCGTAGGTGGCGAAGCGATGGTCAAAGTGGTGGACCATCTTGGCTTCGTAGAGCGGCAAGCGCCGCGACGCCCCACGTTCGAAGACGTTGCCCTTCAGCACGAAACCGTCTCGTTCACAGGTCGCGCGGTCGTGGAACGATCCGGAGTCACCTGACATGTGCAGCATCGCCATGAAGCGAATGCCCCACGGGTTGCCATCCTCCGCGTCCTCGCGCCACAGGACCGGCACGCGGCGATAGATCGCCTTGTTGATCTCGGCGTCGCGTCTCCAGCGAAACGTCGGGCAGGTCCGCGTATTGGGATTCAGCGCGACGAAGTCCGCGGGCAACAACTCAACGTGCCGATCCGCGTCAGCGAGCTGGGCGGTCCGGCGTACGTTGAAGACGATGTCTGCCTTGGCGTTCGCAGCCGCGCGGCCCCGCGCCAAGCCGGTCAGGGCGAAGTGAACCCGATGGTCGACCGCCGGGAAGACTCGCTCCTCATTCTCAAACTCGTAGAAAGCGGCGAGCTCACCGGTGTCGACCAGCGATGAAAAGAACAGCTTGGTCGTGTCGTCGGTGGCGATGCCAGGAGGCGTGATGATGCCCACCCGCCCGGTTCCGTTCATGAGCGACCGACTGACCTCGGCGAAGATCGAGTAGGTGTTCACGTCGCCGCGCCCGCACAGCGGATACCGCCCGCTCGCGCGCATCCACTGGCTCTCGCCTTCGGCCCGTCGCAGCGCATCGCACCACGCGCTCCACAGCGCCGGGTCCTGCGTCGGCAGCTTCGCGATCAACCGCTTCCGTACCGCCGCGTTCTCGGCCTTCGCGATCTCATCGCTCCTGCCAGCGAAGAACTCCTTCTCCTGCAGCTTCACGCGCTCCCATGGCGGATTCCCCAGCACCACGTCGAAGCCGCCCGTCCACCCCGTGACGTCATCCTCACCCGCATCTGCGCCAGCCGCGCCCGCCTTCACCCCGAACACATCGGGGAACTGCAGATGCCAGTGGAAGAAGAAATACTGGTTGTCCAGCGCGCGCACCTCCTTCACCAGCCTCCCGCTCGCCGCCCCCGCCGCCGCCCCACCTTCCGCCCGCAAGCTCGCAAACACCCCCGCCGTCGGCGCGGCGGCAGCCAGCCCCGGATCCTCCCCCGCCTTCCGCCACACGAACGCCGCGCACCACGCGCTCGCCACCAGGCGCGCCTCCTGATACTCGCGCGACTTCTGGAACCGCGACCAGCGATCCTCCATCGCCCTCACATCGCCGATCCCCGCGTCCCCGCCCTCCAGCGCCGCCCGCGCCGCCTCCATCAGCTTCCCCGCGGCCTTCTCCCCCGCGCTCCCCGCGAACATCGTCCCCTGCTGCTTCTCCGCCGCCTTCCGCTCGTCGCGGTTCCGCTTCTTCAGCGCCTTCGCCACGGCCTTGTCGTCTCCCTCCAGCACCTCCCACGCCTCATCCGGCACCCCGCGCGCGATCAGCGCCGGCGTCGCCCCGAGCAGCGCGTTCCCATGCTGCACGTGCGCGTCCAGGAACGACAGCGGCCGTCCTGGCTCGATCGCCTCCATCCACAGCGCCACCTTGCACAGCTCCACCGCCATCTCGTTCAGGTCGACTCCATAGACACACCGCCCGATCACATCGCGCAGCGCATGCCTCAGCTCCGGCGGGCTCGGCTCGTCGTCCCCCGTCCGCACCGTCGCTAGCCGCCGCGCCATCCGCCGCGCCGCCGCCACCAGGAAGTGCCCGCTGCCGCAGGCCGGGTCCACCACCTTCAGCGCAAGCAGCGCCGCCTCCGCCGCGTCCCTCCCCTTCCCCTTCACCGCCGCGTCCACCACCGGGTCGAGCGCCGTGTCGAGCAAGCAGTCCACCAGCGACGTCGGCGTGTAGTAGCTGCCCGTCTTCTTGCGCTCGTGCCCCGCCGCCGTCTCCAGCTCGAAGGCGCCCGCGTCCACATCCAGGCTCGGATGCAGCTCCAGCAAGCCCTCGTAGATACCCCCCAGCTCGTCCGCCGCCACCGTGCGCCAGGCCACCGGGAACCGCTTCCCGTTGCGCGACAGGTACGATAGCTCGCGCATCGCCGTCAGCAGATCCTCGTTCGCGAGCGACGCGGTCCCCAGGTGCGGCACCGCGCTCGGGCTCCACAGAAAGCTACCCAGCGCCGGCAGCCCCAGCGGCGCGCAGCCGGTATCGAGCCCGCGCATCACCGTCATCAGGCCTTGCCACAGGTCGCCGTGCGGCCCGCCCCGCATCGTCCCCGCCATCTCCCGCAGCCGCCGCGTCGCGTAGAACCGCCGGTAGCGCTCCTTCGCCGACTCCGGCGCCGACGGGTCCAGCAGCACGTCGCGCTCTTCCGTCGAGAACAGGAAGATGCACCGGTACACCAGCCGCAACAGCTCGCGGTAGTACTCCTGCTTGTCGAGCGCGCTGTCGCGCAGCTCGTCGCGCAGCCCCGCGTTGTCCTTGTGCCGCAAGAACCCGCGGCCCAGCGCCTCGATCGCCCGCTCCACCCCGCCGCGCAGATCGTCGAGCGCCGCCACCCCCTGGTCGCGCGCCAGCGTGAACCACTTCTCCAGCCAGCAGTCCTCGGGTCGCGCCGCCTCGAACCGGCTCTGGTGGAACACCATCCACGCCAGCGCGAAGTCCGCGTAGTGGTTGCCCTCAAACATCGCCTCCAGGTCGACGTCCACGTACGCCTGCGTCGTGAGGCTGTGATGATCCCGCAGCAACCGTAGCGACAGCCCGTTGGTGACGATCGCCCACAGGTGCGGCTTCGATCGGTTCAGGAAGTCCTGCACCAGGCCGTGGGGCGAGCTCTTCGCCGCGCCCGCCACCTTCGCCTGCTTGGTGTCGAGCGACACCCCGGCCCCGAGCATGTGGATCGGCACCTCGCCCCAGGCGTGGGTGATCGCGTACGTCCGATCGTCCACCTGGTAGGCCGCCCGCGGCGCCACGCGCCCGAACCGCAGCTCCTCGAACAGCGGCTGCAAGAACTTCTCGCGCGTCACCGTCGTCGCCGGGTCGTCCTTCGGCAGCTTGTCGCGCGCCGCGACGAACGCGCGCCACGCCGGCACCAGGCGGTTCCACGCGCGGCTGATCGCCTCGCGCAGCGTGATGCCGTCATCGAGCCCGTAGTCGCCGGGCCCGATGCCGGGCACGTCGCGATCGCCGGCCACGATGCGCGCCAGCAGATCCGGCGGCAACAGGCCGCCGACCGAGGTGATGGTCGCGAGCTGCGTGGTCACGAGGCCACCCCCGCCGGCAGGTACACGTACACACCCAGGATGTCGATCGGCGGCAGCACATCGACGCCCCGCGTCTTGGCCCCGGCCCGCGCCACCCGTCGCACCCGGCGGTGCGCCTCGAGCAGCGCGCTCGCGCGCTCGTCGGCCCGCGCGCGCAGCGGCGCCGCCAGCGCCTCGGCGCCGTCCAGCACCTTCTTCAGATGGTCGCGCGCCACGCCGGGGTCGATGTTCCCCGCGGGCGTCGCCGCCAGCAGCGCCTCCGCCGCGGCCTCATCGAGCCACGCGGGCGCCGTGGCCGTCCCCGTGAACCCGACCGTCAGCGTCTCCTCCGCCAGCAGCGGATGCTCGCGACCGTCGGCGCCGATCGCGTGCAGGTGGAACCGCAGCCGCAACAGCAACAGCGTCGTCCGCACCGCGACGTCGCGCGTGCGCACCACGCCGCAGCGGCGCCCCGGCCCCGGCACCGCCGGATCGAGCGCGCTCTCGACGACGTACCGCGCCAGGCCGGTGACCACCGGGTGCGTGCGCACCAGCACCTCGGCGTCGGCGTCGGGGCGGCCGCGGAACACCGCGCGCAACGCGGCGCGCCCGCCGAGCGCGTCCTTGACCGCCGCCGACACCTCGCCCAGGTCCGACACCAGCGGCGTCCCGGCGCGCGCGGTCGCGCCCAGGAGCGGCAGCGACGTCCGCACGAACCGCTCGACGTCCTCGCTGTCGCCGACCGCGCGGCGGATCGCCACCAGCTCGGCCGACAGCTCGTCGTGGACCGCCTTCTGGAGCTGGTGGTGCGCGAACAGCGTGCGGTTCTTCTTCTCGCGCTCGGCCGCGGCCTCCCAGGCGAGGTTGACCTCGTGCTGGACCGGGGCGACCGCGGCGAGGAAGCCGGGGGCCTGATCGCCGAGGGTGAGCTGCGCCCCGGTCTCGACCTTGCGCAGGATGAGGCCCTGCATGATCGCGCGGCCGACCAGCTCGGTGTCGCCGGGGATGGGCACGGTGACGCCGGTCTGCTTCTGGATCGCCGCGTGCTTGCGCAGCAGCACCTCGAGCACGATGCCGTCGACCGGGTTGTTGCGCCCGTAGAACGTCAGCGTGCGGACCGTCGCGCGCGGCTGCCCGTAGCGATCGACCCGGCCTTCGCGCTGCTCGTGGCGTGTCGGGTTCCAGGCGAGGTCGTAGTGCACGACCGCGCTCATGTGGTCCTGCAGGTTGATGCCCTCGGACAGACAGTCGGTGCACACCAGCACCCGGCGCGCCGACGCCCCGAGCTCGGCCACCCGCGCCTCGCGGTCCTCCGGCGGCAGCGAGCCATCGACCGCGGCGACCGCGGTGTCCTTGAGCTTCTTGCGCAGGTGGTCCGCGACGTAGGCGACCGTCGGGATGAACCGGCAGAAGACGATGGGCGCGTAGCCGTCGGCGAGCAGCTTGTCGATGAGCTGCGTCAGCCGCGCCAGCTTGCGGTCGTGCTTGCCGACCAGCGCCTCGGCGTCTCGCGCCAGCTCGAGCAGCCGGCGGGTGTGGGGCGAGGCGTCGTCGTCGGCCGCGCCGGGCGCCACGTCGAGCGAGTCGGTGCTCTCGTCGTCGAGGTCGAGGATGGCGCGCCGGCCCTCGTCCTCGATGGCCGCGGCGTCGCCCAGGTCGTGGCCGGCCCGGGTGCGCAAGGTCGCCACCGCGGCGGCCGGTGACGACGAGATCGAGCGCAAGAGCGCCAGCGCCGACCACCAGCGGATGCGGTGGCGCTGCGCGTCGGCCGAGGTGTCGGCCAGGGTCTTCTGGCAGAAGTCGACGACCCGCTTGATGAACTGCTCGTAGACCGGGTCGAGCTCGTACGCGTCCTCGCTGATCTCGCGGGTCGGGAACGGCGTCTCGGTCTGCATGTACGCGGTCAGATCGCCGCGGCGGCGCTGCACCAGGTGCGCGGCGACCCGCTCGCGCTGCTTGCGGTGGGTGTCGCCCGACAGGTCGGGGGGGAGCTGCTCGAGCTCTGGATCGAGCAGGCCGAGCAGCGAGCGGAACGCGTCGGTGCTGCCGCTGTGCGGGGTGGCGGTGACCAGCACCAGGTGGCGGTCGGCGCCGCCGTGCGCGGGGTCGATGATCTCGCGCAGCATCTGGTGGCGGAGCTGGCCCGAGCGGCTGCCGCCGGCGGCGGTGCAGGTGTGGGCCTCGTCGACGATGACCAGCTCGGGGCAGGTGCGCAGGAACTCGCTGCGCCGGCGGTCTTGCTTGATGTAGTCGGTGGAGACGACGGTGATCGGGTAGCGCTCGAACAGCGCCTCGCCGGTCGAGAGCCCGCGCTCGAGGCGCCCGGCGGTGCCGGCCAGGACCAGCTCGGCGTCGAGGTGGAACTGCTCGCGCAGGGCGCGCTGCCACTGCTCGGCCAGGTGCGGCGGGCACAGCACCGCGACCCGGCGGATCTCGCCGCGGTCGAGCAGCTCGCGGGCGATGAGCAGGCTCTCGATGGTCTTGCCGACGCCGACGTCGTCGGCGATGAGCAGGCGCACCGGGTCCTGGCGCAGCGCGAGCAGGAGCGGCACGAGCTGGTACGGGCGCGGCTCGATGGCGATGCGGCCGAGGCAGCGGAACGGCCCGGCGACCGAGCGGGTCGACAGGCGCACGCCGTCGCGCAGGAGCCGACACGAGAGGTCGTTGCCCAGGTCGGCGGCGGGATCGGGCAGCGGGAACGCTGCCGACGTCACGGTCTCGAGGGGGCGGCCGTCGGGGCCGGGCCCGACGTACAGGCCGGTGATCTCGGCGTCGCTGCCGCCGAGCGGTCGCACCACCAGCAGGTCGGTCTCGGCCGCGGACTCGGGCAGCACCACCCACTCGCGGCCGCGGGCGTTGACGAGGGAACCGATGGTGAAGCTCATGGGGACTCGGTAAGCAATGGCGCGAGGAACGGGCTGGGCGCGCCGGCCCAGGTGACGCGGAGCAGGTCGCGGGCGCGGGTCATGGCGACGTACAAGAGCTGTCGCTCGCGCGCCAGCACCGCGTCGCGGTCGGCGGGATCGGCCGCGGCGTTGAGCGCGCCCCGGGCCGGCAGCGAGTCGGCGCCGGCGGACAGCACCAGCACCGCCTTGAACTCGAGGCCCTTGGCGCGGTGCATGGTGCCGACGGCGATCGCGCCGGGCGCGAGGTCGCTGTCATCGAGAGGCGCGGCGACCAGGTTGCGCTCGCGGAGCGCGGCGGCGAGCTGCTCGACGCGGCGGTTGCTGCGGGCGAACGCCGCGAGATCGGCGGGGGCGAGGCCGGCGGCGAGCTGGGCGGCGAGCCAGTCGACGGCGGCGGTGAGCTCGTCGCCGCGATCGGCGAAGCCAGCGAGGGTCGGCTCCGGGCCGGACAGGAGGCTGCGCGCGCGCCGGCGGCCGGTGGTGCCGCCGTCGAGGTCGTCGCCGTCGGCGTCGAGGATGCGATCGGCGTGGGCGCGGATCTGCGCGGTGGTGCGGTAGTTGATACGCAGCACGTGGCCGCGGCCGCGCACGTCGATGCCCAGCGCGCCGAGCGAGAAGCCGCCCGGGTAGATGCGCTGGCCGGCGTCGCCGCAGACCATCAGCAGCTCGGGCCGCGACAGCGCGCGCAAGAAGCGCAGCTCGGCGGGCCGCAGATCCTGGACCTCGTCGACAATGACCGCGTCGAACGGCGAGGTGGTAGCGCCGGCGGCGAGCGCGGCCTCGGCCTGGCGGCACAGCATGCTCCAGGTGGCGCGGTGGCGCGCGGCCAGCGCCTCCTGGACGCCGCCGAAGACGGCCCACAGCGTCTTGCGCTCGGCGGCGGCCAGCGCGCGACCGCGGCCGGTGCGGCGCGCGCTGCGGTACTCGGGCCACGACGCGATGCCCTGGCGATCGACGACCGCGTCCCATTCGGCGCGCAGGAACGCCCGGTCGGTCGTGGGGGCGTGGACGCCGGCGAGCTGACCGAGCAGCGCCGCGACCAGGTCGTCGTCGGCCGGTTCGACGGTCGGGTCGACGGCGCGGGCGAGCGCGAGCGCTTGCTTGTGGACCGTGCTGACGGTGATGGCGGCGAGGTCGGATGGCCCGCACAGCTTGCGCAGGTTGCGCGCGAGGTTGTCGCAGAGCGTACCGACGAAGGTGGCGAGGAGGACGCGGTGGCCGCGGCGCGCCAGCTCGCGCGCGCGGTGGAGCGCGACCACGGTCTTGCCGGTGCCGGCGCTGCCGGTGACCTTGACGGGGCCGCGGGCGTCGAGCGTCACGAGCGCGCGCTGGGACGGGTGCAGGAACGCGATCCAGCGATCCAGCGGCTGGCGCAGGACCGCGGCGAGGTCGCTGGCGTCCGAGACCGTGACGAACGACGAGGACGCGGCGACCGCGGCGGCGAGCGGCGCGGTGGCGGGGATCGGCCGTGGGGGCGTGACCAGCTCGCCGCCGGCGACGCGCAGCAGGCGGTCGGCGATGTCGTCGGGGAGATGGCCGACGACGTCGAGGAGCTGGTCGTCGTTGACGACCTTGCGCAGGGTCGGCAGCCAGTCCGGTGGCACGCCGAGCGAGAGCAGGTAAGCGTCGTCGTGCGTGGCGAGCAACGCCGGAGGGGCGGCGGCCGGCGCGGGTGCCGGCGCGCGCGGCGCGGCGGGCACGTCGACGATCTCGACGACCTGCAGCTCGCCGGTGACCGGGTGGCGGCTGCCCTGGCGCCGGTTGGCCCAGCGGTACGCCGCGTCGTGGTGGTCGACGTGGAGCAGCACCCAGGCGTCGCCCTCCTTGTAGAGGATCGCGCGCAGCTCCTGGCTGATCCGCGCGGACCACAGCGTCCCGATCCGCTCGAGTGACTGCCCTGGGTTGGCGGGGTTGTCGGTGAACTTGGTGACGAACTCGACGCACGCGACCTGCTCACGGGCGGCGAGCTGACCGATGGCCGCGAAGAACTCGGTCCCGAACTGGACGCTCATCCGCCCGGCTCCGCGAGCGCCGCGTCGACCCGGGCCACGAGGTCGGGCATCGACGCCCGGAGCCGCACGACCCGATGGCCGTCGGCCTCGAGCGCGCGCGCCACCTTGGCGGCGGCGGGCGTGTCGAGATCGACCAGGCGGACCGCGCGATCGCCGCGCGCGACCGTCGCGAGGTACTGGTCGATGACGCGGCCGCCGTGCATGACCTCTTCGCCGCCGGTGATGGTCAGGCCGGCGGCGGCCAGGGCCTGGAGCGCGGCGTGCCAGGACGGCTCGAACAGATCCAGATCGAGCGCGGGGACCGCGGTGACGGCGACCGGCGCGGGGGCGGGTGGCGGTGGCGGCGCGGCGGTCGGCGCGATGCCGAACAGGCGGGGATACGCGTCGAGGCGCGCGGCCCAGTCGGCGGCGTGGTGGAAGCGGATCACGCTCCAGCCGGCGGCCTCGAGGCGGTCGTCGGTCTGGCGATCCTCGACCGCCTGCTTCGGCTGGTCGTGGTGCGACCCGTCGACGAAGATGGCGACCGCGTCGCTCCGGTAGAGGAAGTCCGGGCGGATCCGCAGATCGTCGAGGAACGGCTGGGCGTCGTCCGGGAGGCGCTGGCCGCGTGTCAGCACCAGCGCGAGCCACCGCCGCTCGAGATCCGACTGGCACTGGCGGGCCAGCGCGTCGTGGTGGTCCTGGCGCGAGCGGGCGCGCGGAGAGATCTGCGCCTGGCCACCGGCCCACGCGCGCAGCAGCGGCGCGATCGCGTGGCGGTCGAGGTGCGCGTGATCGCGCTGGTTGTAGTACGACCGCAGGCAGTCGTAGCAGGCGGCCTCGCACCGCTCCCGGGCGCCGGGCGCGTGGCCCAGGTCGGCACCGGTGTCCGGATCGAAGTGACAGATCGCCAGCGCGCGCCGCGCGACCCGGGCCAGCGCGTCGGGCTCCTCGACCAGGCGCCGCAGGACGCCGGCGCCGCCCTCCGACGACTCGTAGAGCAGGAGCTGCCGTCGATCGGTCGAGGTCGGCAACGGCTCCGAGCCCAGCTCGCGGTCCTCGAGCTGGAACTCGACCTGGATCGCGATCTTGACCGCCGCCTCGAGCGAGGCCATGAGCGTCGGCTCGAGCGGGGCCTCAGGGCGCAGCACGAGGCAGTTGCGGGTGTCCTCGACGAACGGCACCACGCGCTGGACGCGCTTGGACACCTGGTCGCGCGGCGCATCGTCGTCGGGCTCGCTCTCCCAGTAGCCGCGCTCGATGTCGAGCAAGTAGCCGATGCGATCCGGGTCGGCGCGTCGGCGCCAGCCCAGGTTCATGCGCCACAGCGTCGCGGCGTGGCCGTAGCGCGCCAGCGCGACCGGGGCGCCGTCGGCGTCGCAGTGGATCGCGGACGCGACCGAGGTCTGGCCGTCGCGGGTGGCGAAGCGATAGGTGGTCCGCAGCTCGTAGCCGATGCGGAACCGCTCCTCTTCGTCCGAGTTGATGCGGTCGCGCCGCCGGGTGGCGACGTTCTGCATGCGGAAGTAGTCGTCGCGGGTGTCGAGCCCCACCTGGCCGCACGCGTCGCAGCAGTCGGGCGCGGGCTCGCCGCGCAGCGGGTGCAGGTAGCCGCACCCAGGGCAGACGGCGGCGCGGCCGTTGAGCGCGGAGTCGTCGCCGCCGACCGGCAGGATGACCTTGTTGACCTGGTAGCGCGCGCCCTCGTGATAGACGATGGCCCGCGGGCCGAACTCGGAGATGGCGAGGAACCGCGGGCGGCTGAGGAAGTCGTCGGTCTCGCCGCGGCGCTTGCGCCGGCCCGGGAGGAACGCCGACAGCGGCAGCCGCGGGAAGTTGTACCCGGGCAAGAAGCCTTCGCTGGCGAAGTAGCGGTAGCTGTAGAAGTCGGCGTGCTGATCGTCGGAGGCGTCGAGCAGCAGGTTGAGCTGCGCCAGGGCATCGGCGTGCAGGCGGCGAGCCGCCTCGCGCTCCTTGGCGTCGAGCGAGGCGTCGCGGATGCGCCGGTTCTGCTGCTCGAGCTGGGCGCTGGTGGCGCGGTACAGCGAGCGCCAGCGCTGGCACGCGGCCTCGAAGCGCGCCGGCAGCTCGCGCAGGGTGGTCGTGAGCCAGGTGTCGACGCTGCCGGTGGGGCCGACCATCGCCGCGATCGCGGGACCGAGGGCCTGGCGCGCGCGCGCGTGGGTCGCGGCGCGGTGGACCGGATCGTGGAGCTTGCTGGCCAGCTCCGGCATCACCGCGAGCGTCGGCGGATCGCCGGCGACGTCGAGCACGTCGCGCAGCGAGGTCTGGAGGTGGGCGCCAGAGACCGAGAGCCACAGCGCGTGGACGTGCGCGCGCAGCAGGTCCTCGTTCTCGAGGTCGATGCGCGGCGGGATCACCGCGCCGGCGACCATCTCGCGCGGGCGCCGGAAGAAGTACTGATCGTGCGGGCTGCCGGTCGAGCAGTACGACAGGATGAACGCCGGCTGGCCGCTGCGACCGGCGCGGCCGCTGCGCTGCGCGTAGTTGGCCGGCGTCGGGGGTACGTTGCGCAGGTTGACGACGTTCAAGGTCGAGATGTCGACGCCGAGCTCCATGGTCGGCGAGCAGAACAGGACGGGTAGGCGGCCGGCGCGGAACTTCTCCTCGCGGTCCTCGCGTTCGCGGCTCGGGACCTGGGCGGTGTGCTCGCGCGCGTGGAGCCGGCGCAGCTCGGCGGCGTCGCTGCGGTAGAACTCCTGGAAGAAGCGGTTGGCGCGGAGGCCATCCTCGGGCGCGGCCGGGACCCGAATTGGATCGTGGAACGCCGACGCGCCGGTGCCGGCGCGCCACACCAGCGCCGACGCGGCGACCTGGTAGCCGGGGACCGCGGTGGCGGTGCGCGGTGGGTCGGTCTGGACGAGGATGCCGGGAATCGCGAGCAAGCGCAGGAGATCCGTGATGATCGTGCCGACGTCGTCGGTGGTGAGCGGGCCGTCGGCGCCCAGCACGTCCTTGCGCTTGAGGTAGAGGCCAAAACCGCCACGCGGCGACAGGAAGATCTGGTGCGGCTCGGGCTCGGCGCCATCGGACCGCGACCGGCCGTACACAGTCGCGCTGCGGTCGAGGCGGTCCTCGGCGATCAGCGACCACGGGGCGATGAGGTACTGGTCGGAGAGCAGGCGGATGCGCTCTTGCTCGACAGGCTCGAGGTAGTTCACGCGCACGCACAGCTCGCGGCGGAGATAGTCGAGGAGCGTGCGGGCGATGGTGGCGCGGCGCTCGGGCGCGGCCTGCGCAAGCGCGCGGTGCGCGGTCTGCCAGTGGCGCTCGTCGCCCGCGAACGTCGCGAGCGAGACGTAGTCGATGACCAAGAGGCCGGTCTGCTCGAGGTTGGGCTGGGTGATGCGCCAGCCGCGGCGGAGATCGCGGTAGAGGTAGTAGCCGAGCACCTCGCGCAGCGCGCGCTCGGTCTCCTCGCGCTGCAGGTACTCGACGGCGGGGTTGCGCGCGTACTGCTCCAGCGGCAGGTCGAGGGCCTGGAAGACGCGCAAGGCCAGCTCGTCGTGGCGGAGGCCGGTGGCGGCGGCCGAGATGGCGCGCCACAGGCCGGTGCGCAGGAGCGCGATCTCGATGAAGTCGTTGAAGTGCCCGGCCTGGAGCGACGCGTCCTGCCGGTTGTCGGTGAAGCTGAGCAGCTTGCGCGCGTCGGCGTGGACGTCGTGGTCGCGGCGGAGCTGGCGGACGGTCGACATCGCCAGCACCGTGGTCGCGGTGCTGCGCCCTTCGGAGCCCAGCGTGGCGAGCTTGCCGAAGTCCGAGGTCTGGTGCGCGTCGTAGGCGACGCGGCAGCGCAGGCAATGCAGGAACGGCGCGGGGAACCACGCGGCCTGGACGTCGCCGCCGCCCTCGACGCCGTCGGGCGACAGGTAGACGGTGCGCGGCATCGACGCGTCGCGGGAGCGCTTGCGGCGGACGACGCCCTTGGCGGTCACCTCGAGCCAGCTCTCGGGGACGCGGTTGAGCAGCGCGTCCGGATCGTCGGCGGGCCACGGGTCGTCGGTGCTGAGGTACAGGAACCCGCCTTCGTCGCCGTCCTCCTTGTCCGGATCGACCTTCTCCGAGACGTCGCGCTCGCGGTAGACGACGCGCCCGTCCTCGTCGCGCGTGCGGCGCACGACGTAGTACTCCTGTCCGCACTCGCGGCAGAACGCGATCGGCAAGAGCCGCTTGTGGCGGTCGCTGTCGGGGACGAACTCCTGCGCCTGCAGCGTGATGTAGCGGGTCGCCTCGGGCTCCGGCGAGGCGAACACCGCCTCGCCGCGCGACACGAACTGGTGGAGGCGGAATCCGAACGCACGCAGGTTGGCGCCGGTGAGCAGGAACGCGCGGATCGCGCGCTCGCAGACGTCGACCGGCTGGCCGGTGAGGTCGGCCAGCCGGCGGGCGGCCCCGTCGGGGCTGCCGAGGGGCTCGGGGCGAGTGCGCACCAGGCGGCCGTCGTCGTCGACGCGGACGCCGAGCGTCGACTCGATCCAGCTCGCGAGCGGGTGCGCCAGGAGCGCGTCGCGGTCGCCAGGCGCGCTGGCCGCGACCACGGCGGCGGTGAGCTGCGCGACGGTCGGCGGGCCGTCGGGGAGCGCCGGGGTCTGGCGGCGCAGCGACTCGCCGATGATCGCGGCCGGCTCGACCGCCGTGCCGAAGATCTTGGACGCGAGCGCGGCGACCTCGCGCTGCTGATCGGGCCACGAAGCGCTCCCCGACAGCGTGGCGGAGGTACCGACGTGGATGACGTCGCGGGCGCCGCTGGCCTCGCGGGTGCGGCGCACCAGCATCGCGACGTCGGCGCCTTGCCGGCCGCGGTAGGTGTGCAGCTCGTCGAGCACAAGGAAGCGCAGGCCGGCGGCTTGCTGGAGCAGCGGCGCGTCGTGCGGCCGCGTCAGGATCAGCTCCAGCATCATGTAGTTGGTGAGCAGGATGTCGGGCGGGCTGGCGATGATCTCGGCGCGCTCGGCCTGGTTCTCCTGGCCGGTGTAGCGGCGGAACGTCACCGCTGATCCCGCGAGGTACTTCTTCAGCTCACCGAGCTGGCTGTTGGCCAGCGCGTTCATCGGGTAGACGACGATCGCCTTGATGCCCGGGGTCCGCGGCGCGCGCAGCACGTGGTCGACGATCGGTACGATGTACGCGAGGCTCTTGCCGGAGCCGGTGCCGGTGGTCAGCACGTAGCTCGCGCCGCGGCGGGCCGCGCGGAGGCCCTCGACCTGGTGCCGATGGAGGCGCACGGGACCGGTCGGGACACCATCGGGCCCGCGGTGCGCGAAGATGTCGCGGCACGCCGGGTGGAGTTCGCCCGCCGCGATCAGCTGGTCGAGCGACTCGCCCGGCTCGAACGCCGGGCTGACCTGCAGCAGCGGCTCGGGCCACAGCCGGCCGCCCTCGAGCTCAGCGTCGACGTGCGCGCGGATCCGCTCGTCGCGGATCGCGAAGAAGCTCCGCACGTAGCTGGCGTAGTCGTCGATGACTCGACGGCGAAGATCGAAGACGTCCACGGCGGCCCCTGAGGTGGGCCAGTTTACACAGCCCGGCGGGAGTGATCGGGCGAACTCGCGAGAATCGATTCACCCGTCCGGGAGGAGGGATCTCGCTCGCGCCTCGTGGCGCTCCGCCGCCGCTGGGGCGCCGGACGCTGAGCCGTCGCTTCGCGTGCCCCTGCACCGACCTACGTGGCCGCCGCCGGCTGGCCCACACCCCAGTCGTCCGCCAGGCTCGGGTCGTCCTTCCGCAGGCGGGTCAGCAGGTCCTCCAGCTTCTCCACGAACTCGCGATAGCCGTCGATGCCTTCGGCGAACATCGTGTCGATCGAGACCGACACGCCAGCGGGCGCGACGGAGATCGTCGCCGGCCCCGGCCCGGGCTGAAACCCCCGTTGCGGGGATTCGGGAAACGACGTCCGCTCGAGGTCTGCGAGCAGGTCGGCGAGGCGCGCCGGCGAGAACGTCCGCACCTTCGTGCTCACATGACCGTGAGAGCGCCGTGAGTAGTTCATTGCCCCTGCGGCCGTCAGCTCGACTACTTCGCGGCCGAACGGGTCGTCTGGCGCGAACTCGCTGCCGATCGAGTAGGTGATGGCCGTGACGCCACGAAGGTGCGACGGCGCTCCACCGTCCCCGCCGTTCACCTTCCGCTGCGACGCCCGCCCCAGGTAGGCGCGCACCTCGCTGATGATCGGCACCTTGTTCGGGTTGTCACCCATCGCCGAGTCGAGGAACAGGTAGTCCTCCGCCGGCGTGTCGTTGTCGAACTCGGCCAGCATTGATGCGCCGAACCGCTCGCGCAACTCGACGGGGAGCAGCGCAAGGACATCCTCGACGCGGTTCTCGGCGAACAGGTTCAGGCACAGGTAGTAGACGTCATCGACAGAGAGTTCGCCCCCACGCCAGGCAGCGAGCATCTCGGGAACGTCGGCGATGCTCATCATCGACCGCGCCTCCGCGCCATCGCCCCGCTCGCATCGGGGAGCCTGGTGGTCACCGGACCGGCGGGGAGCTTCAAACCGTCACCGCGCGCAGCGTCGCGACCAGGACGTCGAAGGGCAACGGCGCGCCGCCGAACAGCGCGGCCTCGAGGATGTTGCCGAGGCTGGCGGGCCCGGTCCACGGCTGCCGCGTGCGGATGCCCTGGCGGAATTCGCGCCAGGAGTCGTCCCAGCGCAGGTTCTGCGGTGCGATCCAGGGATGACCGCCGGTGATCATGTACCAGAGCGTCATCGCCAGGCCGGTGGCGTCATCGGTGGTCGCGAACTCGGCGATGAACGGTCGGGGCGGGAACAGGATCGCCTCACCGCCGTAGTACTGCGACAGGACCGCCGGCCCACGGTGCGCGATCTGGGTGAGCGCCACGCCGCCGTCGGCCTCGCGGACGTAGATCAACTCGGGCCGGATACCGCCGAGTTGGTGTCCGCGGACGTGGGCCCGCCCCGCGACCGCCGCGACCTCGAGCGCCAGCGCCAGTGCAGCGCGCGGCGCCAGCGTCCCCGCCTCCACGACGGTGTCGAGGTCGCGTCCCTCCGGCATCGCCTCGACCACGCCGAGCGCGGCGTAGCCGTTGTAGCGATAGTCGAGCAGCTCGCCCTGGCGGATCCGTGGCGCGATCTGGGGATCTGCGAAGTCGAGGATCGGGCGGATCTCCGGCTTCCAGCCCTTGCTGGTGGCCGTCGTCGCGAGGCCGCGCCGCCAGACGCCGCTCTCGCGATCGATCGTGACGAAGCGGCCCTGCCACTGGTTCTGCACCAGCGTCTCGATGATGCGCGGCCCGTCGGCGCCGATCGTGCCGCCGCACGGAAACGGCTCGCCAGCCAGCTCCGGCGCCGGGAACCGGTGGGGGCGCGGCAGATCCACCGGCGCCGCGCCCGCGCGCTGTTCGCGTTTACCCACGGCGACCCCGAGGTCGACGCACTCGTACGTCCGCGACACCACGAGCCGACCACGCCCGTCACGTTCCTCCTCCGTGAGCGGCATCTGCGCCTCGTCGAAGACCCACGTTCGAACTGCCTGTACGCGGCCCGTGCCGTCACACTCGTACGTCGTCACGCGCCGGTCACGCAGCGCGCTACGATCGATCACCCAGAACGGCTCGTCGCCGTAACGCTCCTGGTGCGCGGCGATCAACGCCGGCGTGACCTGCTCCGCGTACCAGCACACCCGCCGCGCGCCGCGCCGCGAACGCCACACGCCTGTCACCGGCTGATCGCCGTCGTACTCGACGGTGATCGACCGCGGCAGCCAGTCGACCGCCTCGCCCGGCACCTCCTCGCGCTTGCGCAGCGCGGCGCTGGTAAAGAACCGGACGGCTGACGTTGATGCAGATTCGATCATTGGTCGACGTTGGATCGCTGGCAAGCCTGCTGCGGCAAAGGCGCGGCACTCACATAACCGGTCACGGCGGAATCAACACTCGTTCGAAGCTCTCCACCGGGATACGTTCCGGCTGGTCCATCAGGAGCGGCAGCAGGACGTTCTCCTCGACCCACTGCTCATCGAACTCGAACTCGTAGCGCGTGACGTATGCGAAGAGCAGACCAAGCCGGTCGCCGCTGGATAGCAAATCGGCGAGGACCGCCTCGATGCTGGCGGCGTCTGAGTAATACGTCGTGCCAGAGAACCTGAGTACCAAGACGTCCAGCCCCACTGCGCTCGACCGCAAGAGCAGGCGACCACCCGCGACGTCGTGAACGTCCCACGCCATGGCATCGTGGTCCGGCCGGAAGCGCCCCGGCAATGCCGCGGCAGCTTCGACAGCGGTGTGTGAGCCGTTGAGTATGCACACAGCTGCCATTGGCATTGTCATCGTCTCGCCCTCGGTAGGCGCATCGTCGCGCCGGGGCGGACTGGCCGCTGGTCGGTGGCCCGGGGGCGGTCTGCGGAGGTCATAGGCTAGTGCCGCGCGAGGCGTTTGAAGTCAACGGGAGCGCGCAGGTCGGCCTGGACCGTCTTGAGCACACCGTGTGCGCGCAACCGGCTGAACAAGGTGACCCGCTCGTCGGCGTCGAGCTGCCGGCGACCCGCCCAGGTGCCCTCGACGTCCAGCGCCCCGGCTGCCTCGACCAGCGCTCGCTCGCTCAGGGGTTGCACGAACTCGACGTGCACGGGGCTCGCGTCGCCGACGCTCGCGCGGATCGCAGCCAATGCCGCCGCCGCGAGCAGGCACAGTTCACCGGTAGTCTCTCCGTCCAGGTCGCAGGGCGTGTGATCGACGAGCAGGCGGGTCACGGTCGCAACGACCTCAGGCGCCGCTAGCGGGGCTCGCGCAAGGTCTTCGAGTGCCCAGATACGAGGATCGCCGCCCGTCTCAAGTTGCTGGACCGCATGCGTAGTCGCCGATTCACTGGACGACTCAAGCGCCAGAGTCGGATTCGACACCACCGGCGTCAAGTTCGAGATGGCCGTTGTGGGTTCGATTGGTACCTCCACGATATCCACCGCCTGCAGCGCCCGTAGGCGCGCATAGCGGGCCGCCCCCGCGGTGAGCGGGTCCTCGAACGAGCTGTCAACCGGGGGCAACCCCAGTGAGCGCTCCGCTACCGCCATGTCCTTGGCCGAAAGCGGTACGGCTGTCTGAATCGTCACGGATCGGAAGTCGCCGTCGTCCCAGCGAGCCGCGGCGAGCGCGAACTCAGCCAGCAGACTGATCGGCCCCCATAGGGCCGGTGGCTCCACGAGGCACGGCGTCGCATCGTTCCGTAGCCCCTCGATCGCAGCGCGCACGCGCGGATCGTGGTCTGGCCGCTCGATCAGGCTGCGCAACGCTTCGCCACACGATGAGCCGCCGCCATGAAGGCTCGCCACCAGGTCCGCGACGTAGTCGTCATGTGCCGCGGGCCTTGGCTCGGTACCCGGCCCCGCCGTGCCCTGGTTCAACGCGCTTGACCAGCTGCCTAGCGATGAACGCAGTACAGCGAGCACTGCGCCACCGCCCGTGTCAAACGACCATCGAATCGACGCTGGAAGCATGCCGAGCAGATCCGGCGCGACCGCGATAGCGGGAAGCGTCCAGCACCGCTGTCGCCAAGCGCTCATCGGGTCGCCATCGGCGAGGCCATCCTCGCCCGGGCGGGTCGCCGACAACGGGAACCCGGACACGGGCCAGGTCACGACCATGTCGACGGCTTCCGGGGTGAACACGAAGCGAAGTGTCGTCAGGGGATACGCCGTGCCATCTGGCCACCACCGCCCACACCAATGCACGCCGTCCGCGTCGACGCATGCTACCGCGCCACGAAGCTCGATCTCAAGCCTCGCGAGCGGTCTGCTCGAGGCGTGCGAGATCCGGTCGGCCAGCGCCTGCAGCACCCACTCCTCGTCGCGCTCCGTGCAGGTCGATAGCGCTTCTCCAGGCGCCCGGACCTCGTCTCGCCACGGTGTCGTGACATCCCACGCGCCGATCGTGCGGCGGCCCTCACCGAAGTCGTACAAGGCCGCCCGTACCCGGAACCAACTGTCAGCGAAGGCACGCAGCAGTCGCGGAAGCGACTCGACCGCAGGCGCTAGGCCGTCGGTTGGCACGCCGGACATGAACAGCGAGAGCGGCTTCAGACTCATCTTAGCGTCGCGTCCAAGTGTACGTTGGTTGGCCCGCGGAGTCATAGAACACGATCCGCGCAATCGTGTCCTGAAGTTCCGCGGCACGTATCGAACCGACGCCGTGCACGCGTTCGACGACCTTGTCCAGGAACGACGGCGTGAGGAGTGAGTCGAACACGTAGCCGTGTGCGGAACGCCGAACCTGCACGGCGATCTCGCGCACGGTGGCGTTGACCGCTGGCCGCGCGTAGTCAACGAACTTCGACGCGAGGTTATTGACAAGGCTGTTCTCTAGGGCCGCACGTGCGCTGTCTGTGGACGCATTCGCCGGGACGTCGGGGGTCGTTGCGACCATCTCCCGACCAACTCGCCCACCGTCACCGAGAGAGAGTGAGATATCAGGCCCCAAGGCACCAGAACCTGCGATCGTGGCTTCTCCGAGCGAAAGATCACCTGATGACCGCGAGAGTTCCGCCAGTGCCACGGGCAACTCGACGTTGTCACCGACGAGGGCGCGCAAGTCGTTGGCCGCGCGTGCCGGCGCATTCACATACGATGGCATACCTGCGAGGCGTGCCACGGCATCGACAAACTCGGCGCGTGAGCTTGGTCGCGACTGTGGAGTACGTAGATCTCCGCGCAAAGCCCGCGCAAGTGCGTTGAGTTCGTCGCCCGTTAGCGCTGGAGCCTGCGTCAAGAGGTGGTCAAGCGCCATGATGGCGTCTGCAGGCGACACCTTCGAATTGGCGACCCATGCTTCAAATGGTCCGGTATTCTCCTCACCTGGGCGGACCAAGAAGCCGATGACTGCCGGTGCTTTGCCCAGTGCGTCGACGTGGCCCGCGGCTCGTAGTCGCGCGCTGCGGCGTGGGTCGATCGTGCCAAGCCAGCCCTCCACGCGATCGGCCGCCGACAGCGCACCGTCATTGCTTGGCGCGGGCGTGCTTCTATCGACGTCTCCGCTAGGCCTTCGCTCGGCTGGGGACGAGGTTCCGTCGGGAAGCGAGCCCACGGGCCGAGTCGGACCCTCGCCATTGTCGCCGTCAGGCGGCGTGGCGGCGTGCGTCCTGGCCGTCGCCGGGACAGGTTGGCCACCGCGCAGAACAGGCACATCGGGCGCATCAAACTCGAGGTGCCCGTCTTGCCCGTGGGGGATCACCGCATCGATGGTTCCGTGCCAGAACGCTTCGCCGTTGGCTTCGAGTCGCGCCTTCGTTCGGTAGCGCATCGCGCCGTCGCTGATCTGCGTTCCGACAAAGGTCGCGTTCTCGAGCACTAATGTCACAGGCGGACGCCCCGACGGGGTGGCGGAAGCGAGAACAACCGACGAACCGCCGGCGTGCTCGTACGGAAGCGCAATGTCGTGACGCCCCACGCGCCGCGTCGCGAGGAAGGCGATGTCCGCTGGCGACGAGAAGAACAGCGCAGCATCCAGGTTCTTCGTCTTGTCGAGCTTGGCGGTCATCGTCGTCACGTCGAGGACCCGATTGCCCTGAGCGTTGACGCGGAAGCGATCCCGGGGGTGCGAGTGCCCGATGGGCTCCACGCCCTCCACGACGGTCCAGTCGACGGTGGAGTGCTCGCCGGCGATGAGCACGTACTTGTTGCCGAGCTTCCCGAGGCCCCATTCGCGGCTGGCCGGGTCGAACTTGCCCTCTCGGTGGAAGCCAACCTCGGCAAGCGCGGTCGGGTCGCCGCGCATCAGTCGTTGCATCAACTCGAGGCCGGCGTCCTGACTGGGAACGTAGCCGACCACCTCGTTGTAGCCCGGTTCTCCCCGTGCGATGGCAGCCGCGTTCTCGGCCAACCCCTCGGGCGACAGCGGGTCGCGATCCGGGCGCGTTCGCGGAAGCGGGGCCTCCTCGTCGGCGCCTTCGCCGCGCGTGGCCTGGGTGCGTTTCGACGGCGCGGCGTCGTCGCGGGCGGGCCTGTCATCACTCTCCACGCGGTCCGGTTGCGCCGCGGCGGGGCGGTCCGGCGTACCGTCCGTCGTCGTACCCTCGATCGAGTCCTGCGCGAAGTCGCGGACCTGTCCGCTGGCGCGGTTGGCGTCGCGGAGTGCCTTGACGATCTGCGCGCGGCGCTTGTCGTCGTTGTGGTCGACGGCCTCGACCATCTCCTGGTTCAGCAGCCGGGTCTGGTCGCTGAGCAGCTGGATGTAGTGCTCGAGCACGTCCCCGCCGTTGGCGGCGCCCTTCCCGGCCGACATCTCGCGAGACTGGCGCGCGAGGCCAGTGGCGCGCGCATAGATGTCAGCGCCGGCACCCGTGGCCTTCAGGTCGAGCGCCTCGAGCGAGTGCGCGATCGCGTCGACGTTCCGGCTCATGTGCTTGCCGACCGCCATCATGGCGCCCTGCATGAGCCACTCGGCGACGGTCTGATCCGACGGTGGGTTGCTGGCGCGTCCGACCATCTTGCTGAGCGCGTGATCGACCGCCGCCGCCATGACTACCTCGGCCCCGAGGGTCGCCGCGGCCTTCGCCATCGCGCCCCCCTTCCGCGCAGCGAGCCGCAGCTTGCGGACCTCGGCGACCGCGTCGGCGCCCGCCTGCTCGGCATGGCGAAGTGTGGTGAGCGCGCCGACCAGGCGCTCGAGCGCAGCGCTGGTGCCGATGTTCACGACGATCAGCGACGCCAGCGACGAGTCGTCGCCCTGGAGCTTCTGGCCGAGGGAGTTCACGACGCCCTCGGCGGCCAACCCGGCCGCGCCGCCGATGCGGGCCGCCAGCCCCTCCGCGCGCAGCATCGTGCCGGCCTGCTCGGCGAGCGCGAGCTGGCGCGCGGTACCGGCGGCCTCCATCGCGGCGGCCGCGCGCTCGGCGTTGGCGCTGGCGCGCGCGATGACCATGCCGCGCGCCATGCCGCTGGTCGCGGTCGCCGCCATGTTGCCGACCAGGGTCATGGCGATCAACTCGGCCAGCATGGCGATCGTGTCGACGAGCTGCGCGTCGTCGAGCTTGCTCCGGGCCTCGTCGAGCGTCGCCTGGTAGTGGCCGTCGCGCAGCGCGGCCTTGAGCTGGACCTCCGCGGCGTCTGCTGCCGCCGTGCGCCGCGCGTTGCCCTTGTCCGGGCTGGCGGCCTTGCCGGCCTTGGTGCGCGCTGCGAGCGTCGTGCGCTCGACCTCTGCGAGGGACGCGACCAGCGCGTCGCACCTGGGCACCACGCCCGCCAGGAGCTTCTTCTGCAGCGCCCACAGCGCCAGGCCGCGCGTCACGTGGAGCTCCTGCAGGTCGGCCGCGGCGCCGCGGACCTTCTTCGCCATCTGGTCGAGCACCTCGAGCCGATGATCGAACGCCTGCTCCCGCGCGTCGAGCGCCAGGTCGTCGAGCGCGGCCTGCGGGACCACGCCACCCGCAGCGATCTGCTCCTCGTATTGGTCGCGTCGCGCCATCAGCGCGCGCTGCTCGGCGGTCGCCGCGTCGCCCTCCTTGCCGTCGAGATCGCGGACCTGGCCGGCGGCCTCGTTGCCCCCGTCGATGAAGGCGGCGGCCATGTCGAGCTTGAGGCGACGGCGCATCCGTCGCGCCCGCTCAAGCGCAAGCGCGCTGTGATCAGGCGACTCGCTCGACTGCCCGAGCACCTCCGCGTAGGCGTTGACAGTCGCGGCCCAGGTCGCTGTGGGCGGCTCGCCGAAGACGGCGGTCAGCTCGGCGACGACGGTGGCGACGAACTGCTCCTGGATCCGGATCGCGCTGGCCAGCCGCGTCGCCGCCGCGGCGTCCTGGCCGCCGGCGAGGTCGGTGACCCACTGCCGCGTCGTCGTGATCGCCGGCATGATCGGCTTGGAGAAGACGTACACGCCGGGCACCTGGCCCTGCGCCTGTTCGATCATCGATCGTGCGCCTTCGAGCATGGCGAGTGACTCGCGGGCCACCGAGGCGAGCGCGTCGCGCTCGTCCTGTGTGTCGGGCGCGTCTGTCGCCTGGTTCGCTCGCGCGGCAGCCCAGACGAGGCCAACCGCCGCTGCCAGCGAGAGAACCTCGGCGTTGCGCGCGCCGTAGCGAGCGGCGAGCTGGCGCTGCACGGCCTCGACCTTGGCGCGGGCCACGTCGAGCTCCTTGACCTCGTCGCGATCCTGGCGCCCGTGATCATGGAGCGTGTCGGCGAGATCGCCGAGGGATCGCCGGAGCGCGTGGATCTCCTTCGGGGGCATATGCAGCCCCCCGGGGCCGCGCCGGTCGAGCGCGAGCGCCATGTCCACCTGCCCGGCGTCCTCGGCCACGCGCTGCGCCGCGCTGGTGACGGTGGGCGGCGCAGCCGTCGGCTCGTCCGCGGGCTTGTCCTTGGCGGGCGCGGACTTCGCTGCCGGATCCACGCGCACGAGGTCGTCGACCATCACGCGGGCCACGACCCGATCGATCGCGACCACCGGGCGCAGGTGATGGTATGCGACGGCGAGGTTCTGCCGAAGGCCGTGGCTCTCGGCGGCGTCCTTGCCGTTGCTGTCGTAGGCTGCGACGTAACGTTCGCCGAGGCGCGCAACCGACTCGGTGACGGCACGATGGAACCCCTCAGCGATGCCGGTGCCGATGCCGTCGACCCAGCCCGGCCCGCCGCGCTTGCCCGCGGACAGGTCGGTGCTGTCCGTCGGCGCGGCGCCCGCCATGACGTCGCCGTACGTGCGGGGCGCAGGGGCCTTCCTGTGCGCATCGATGATCGCCCACACGTCGACCCCGACGCGCTCCAGGATCTGCGGCAGCGCGTAGAACGGATCGCCGCCATGGACCTCGGTGATCAGGCGGACCGCCTCGGCGCCGACGCCGCGGTCGGAGTCGACGTAGCGTAGACGCTCGGGCAGCGGGTAGCGCTTGTCGGCGAGGAAGCGCGCGATCGCCGGGAGCACGCGCTCGGACAGGTGACCGCGCAGGTACACCCGCGACGTGACCGTCTGGCCGTCGCGCGCTGCCGCGGCGAGGGCGGCGTCGACCCGCGCCTCGGCGGCCTCGCTGTGAGGACCTTGGTCGCGCGCGCGCTTGGCATCGTCGTCGCCCGCGGGCCGCGACAGATCGATGTGTCGGGTGGGACGCGTCAGCGCGCCGCCGTTCGCCGCGGCGCTCGCTAGCTCGTCGGCCTCCAGCTCCGCGGCGTCGCGGCCGCCATCTTGTTCGGCAGGGAGCTGCGCCTGGGCCTGGTGGAGGTGCTCGTGGAGGACGACCTGCTTGCCGGCTGCCGTCGTCGCGTCGACGTCGGGGTGGATCGCGATCGCGTCGCCGTGGGCGACGCCGCGGGCTCCGCGGGCCTCGGTCGCGGCGCGGCCGGCCTCGCCGACCTCGAGGCGCGGGGCGATGCCGAGCTGCGCGCTGGCCGTCGCTGCGAGGGCGTGCACGGGATCGCGGACGTCGGCGACCGGGGCGTCCGCCGCGGCAGAGCCATCGTGCGCAGGCGCCGCGCCGTCGGCGGCGACGTCGGCCGACTCGGCCGCAGCAGGACGTCGCTTGGCGGCCTTCTCTCGATCGATGCGCTCCGTGAGGAGGCGCGGCCGCACGGCGGCGAGCCGCTCGCTCAGCAGCTGCCGCAGCTTCTCGGGGAGCCGAGCGACCTGTGGCCACAGCTCGCCACCCTCGGCGAGCGCCGCCTTGAGCGGATCGAGATCGCCGTGCACCAGCTCGTGGTCGATGATGCGCTTCAGCCGCTGGACGAGCTCCGGGCTGTCGTGAGGTCGGGGACCATCGGCGGGCGGTAGCGCCGCCGCGAAGCGCCGCACGCCGGCAGCCTCGGCGCTCGAGGGTGCGGCTGGCTCGGGCAGCGCCTTGACCTCCGCGTCGGCCGCCTCGAGCTGGTCGCTCGCGCCCTTGAGCACAGCGACGACCTCGGGATCGGCCGCCTGGCTGAGTGCGGCCGCCGCGGCCGTGGCTGCCGCGCGCAAGGACTCGAGGGCGAGGCCCGCCTCCTTCTTCGCCGCAGCCTGAGCGGCGGGCTCGATGGCTGCCTGCATCCGAGCGCACGCCGCTGCCACCTCGGCCGCGGCGCGGGTCACGTTGCTCGCGGTGTTCTTGGCGTGGGCCGCGCGCTCGTCTGGCGTCCACTCCGGCGGCGCGTCGTCCCGCCGGGTGGCCGCGCCCCGGCTGTGCGTCTGTTGCCCGCCGTCGTAGGCGAAGCTCACCGGCCACCTCGGCGGCAGGCGTCCGACGCGGCGGTGGAGGGACTCATGTCGCCGCTATCGACCGGGCTGAGGAGCGGTTGCTCGCCAAGTCGCGCCGTGGAGTGCAACCGATGGGATCTCTTGCCGTGGAGTCGGCAATTCCGATGAACCCGATCAGTGGCCGGACCGCATGCCATCGCCGTCTCACCTTCGTCTCGCTGCGGGAAACCCGCGGCTCCAACCAACATCGCTAGTGGACGCTACGCGATCTCTGGATGTATCGCAACTACAACGTACGATTGTGGTTTTCGCTACGATTCATACGCCACTGCGCGGGCACCTCGCAGCTGGCGGAAAGGGGCCGGAGCGACTCCTCGTACGACGCCATTCTGGCGTTTTCCGCTGAACGGACCGTGAGTTCAGCGATTCCGCTGACCCCCGTACAGCATCGACTCACGCCCCACCCGCGTCTCGAGGGCGCCGAGCGTTGCCATCTCCGGGACGAGCCGGCTTGGACCGTACCCCCCGAAACGCCAAAAGGCCCCGCATCTCTGCGGGACCCTTGACGTTTTCCGGTGGAGCCATGGGGGATCGAACCCCAGACCTCTAGAGTGCGATTCTGCCAATCGATAGTGATTCTCGCATCTTAGATCGGCGATTTCATTCCGCAGCGGAACGTATCAGCCGAGCCGATCTGAGGCGAGCGGGCAGGTTCGCGGGGAGGTCTGGGGCGGGGTGTGCGCGCCGGTGAGCAACCGGCGGCGCTGGTGGTCGATAGCGGCGGCATGACCGCGTCGTACACGGGCATGGTCTCGCTGAGCGCGATCTGCCTGATCATCGCCGCCACGACAGCCCGCCTCCCGCTCAAGGCGGCGGGCCCGGGGCCAGGCTGACGGCGTGACCTGCAAGCGCTCCGCGCTAGGCGCCGCAGGGCTCACCTGTATCGCGACCTTCGTGCTCGCATGTAAGGGCGGGCGGCCGGCGGAGCAGCAGGCCGAGACCGCGATCGACGACGCGACGCCGCCTGACGCGCAGCGAGCATCCAGACCGTGCGGTGATGTGTCGGACGAGGTGCCGGACGTTTGGACCTGGGCACGCACGACGCTCGACACGGCGATCCGCGCCAACCCGGCGGCGCGCGTCGACGATCGCATCGCGAGCGCCTTCCACGCGGCGAAGCGGCGTGACGCCGGCCTCGAGGTGCGCGTCCTCGACCTCGCCCCAGCTCGCCGGGCGGTGGCTGCTGCATACGAGTGCGGGGCGCTCGCGGCGGGCGGACGCCTCTGGCTCCTCGCGGAGCAGGCCGCCGGCCGATGGGCCATCACCGACGAACTCCCGATGAACGACGGCGAGCACGTCGCGTTCAGCATGCTCGCCCCGGACGTGTTCGCGGTGCTCGGCACGCGGTGGGAGACGCAAGCCCGGATCTCGACGTTGCGGGTGGTCCGGCCGAGGGGAGCCCGGTGGCAGGTGCTGTTCGATCGCAGCCAGATGATCGACGTCGCGATTCGTGGTGGCGGCGCCTTGAGGTTCGCGTGGGCCGAGCCGCTCGGCGAGTTCGGGGCCTCGGTGGGTGGTCCGCTGCGCACGTTCGAGGGCCGCGTCGACCCGCGGGCGGCTACGGCGACCGCGACGCCAACGTCGCCCTGGCTCGAGGCCCTGGACCGGTGGTGCCGCGACGGCGCTCGGGGTCGGCGCGATCGGCGGCTCTGCTCTCGCGACAACGTGGTCAAGGACGTCCGGATCGTCGGTGACTCCGCGGCGGCCACGCTGACCGGGGCGTCGACGGACGTCGATTGCAACGGCGAAGCTCCGGCGAGCTGGATCGCGGCGGACCGCGAGGCGATCATCGAGTTGAGCGACGACGCGTCGCTGGGTTGGCACGTCGTCGACGTGCGCAGCGAGGATCGCGGCTGTGCGATCGGCCTTCCACCGCTCGCGCCTTCCCGCGCCCACGTGCTGCGGCGCCGACGCGAGCAGGCCTCCGACGCCAGTGTGTTCCTTCGCGACGGACACACGTACTGGCTAGACGATGGCGCCTTGGTCGAAGACCGCGCCGTGCTCGCGCCCCTGGACGCAGACGTCGCCTCCGCGGCGCTGGCAGAGGACGGCTCACTCTACTGGGTGGCCGGCTGGCCCCGACAACTCTGGCAGCTACCACCTGGCGGTGCCCCTACGCGGGTGGCTGCGCTCTCGAACAACGTCGACGGACTTGTCGTCGAGGGTGACCGGCCGTTCTGGTCGAGCTACACCACCGGCGAGATCTTCACGCTGGCCGGCAACCGGCCACAGGTCTTCGTTCAGGGCCTCGATCGCCCGTGGGGGCTCGCTGTGCAAGGGGCAGCCCTGCTGGTGGCGACCGGGAGCGGGATCCGTCGCATCGACACGCGGTCCGGGCGGGTCCAGGACTCCGGGTTGCCCGCGCTGTCGCCGGTGTCCATCGCCGTCGCCGACGGAAGCGTCGCCTGGACCGAAGCGGGCGGCCGCGTGATGCTCGCCGAGCCTCAGAAAGCGGCACGCCTGCTCGCCATCGGCGGTCGCCCCCGTGCGGTCGCGATGGAGGCGCGCACGGTTGTCTGGACGGACGCGAGCGACGGCACGATCAGGCGGGCCACCTTCTAGTTTGAGATGTCGCGGCTCAAGTTGGCCGCCCCCGCTCTCATGGCGGCCGCTTCGCCGGGTGCGCGCCGCGATAGGTGATGACCGCGTCGAGGAAGTTGATCGGGATCGTCCACGACAGCCGGCCACCGATCATCCAATCGGTGTGCCCGGCCGGCCCGATCGCGTCGATCCGCGTCGTGAACACCTCCGCGCCGAGCAACCAGAACATCTGCGTGCGCGGCCGACGCTCGGGCCGCGCGTCGGTGATCCGCTCGCGCTGGTAGTAGGCGACGCCGAGCGCTGCCTCGCTCACCAAGCGGTGCTCACCGAATGCCGGGCCCGCCGACACCCGCGTCGTCAGGCCCAGTCCCTCCGCGGCGTCGATCGTGAAGTCGCCCCCGGCGCCCTCCGCGTAGCGTCGCGCCGTCCACAGGCCGAACAGGTCGGCCTCGACCGACAGCATCGGGGCGGTCGCCGCAGGTCGCGCGGCGATTGTCGCCTCCGCGGCGATCCGCACGCGCCCTGTCGACGCCTGCACGCCGGCCGCCACGGTGCCGCCGAGGCCTCCATCGTGCTCGGCCTCCACCAGCGTTTGGTAGCCACCATCGACCCGCAGGTGGTAGTGCTGCCGCGCGCACGACGTCATCGCCAGCAGGGTCGCCAGCACAGCACGCATCCACCGAGCCCGGCCGCGACGACCACGTGGGGCCGACGCGGACCTCACGGGCTGCTCTCGCTCGCGCCAACCCCGCCGCGCGGCGGCGCGCCGCAGTGAACGCACGTGAACGCCTCGGCGGGGTAGATCCCCTGACAGAACGCGCAGACGGCCACCCCCGCGAGGGCGCCGTCGATCTTGGCGTAGCCGGTGCCGGCCAGCAGCCGCTCGACTTCGGCGGACGTCATGCGATCGGCGGGCTCCGACGGCGTCCACACCACCTCGACGGCGACCAGCGAGCTCGGCGTGAGGCTCGAGAGCGCCTCGAGCGCACGGCGTAACGCCTCCCCGTCGCCGGGGCGATCCACCGTCACGAGCTCGCGTTCGGCGGCGACCATCACCGACACCATCACGAGGCCCGGGCCCTCGGACGGCGCGGCCACGGCGTGCGCGTCGGCGCGCGTGACCTTGCCGTCGACGTTGCGGATCGTCTCGTCGCGGTAGCTCGCGCGCGCGGTCGCCACGTGGGTATGGAACGCGGCCCGCGCCTCGTCCTTGGTCGTCATCGGGTGGTTGGCCACGGCGCCGTAGACCCACGCCGCGCGATGCCGCCGCAGCAGGATCGCCACTTCGTTCAGCATCTGCACCCGCCCCGCCGCGGATCCCGTCCCGGCGGTCTCGCCCAGACGATCGAGCGCCGCCTGGACCGCGCCGCGGGCGCGCGCGTCGAAGACGATCCGGATCGCCGTGACGTCGAAGAGGTCGGGCGCCGGCGTGTGCAGGAGGCCCTCCCGCCGGTCGTGCTCCTCCATGATGTAGCGCACGAGCAGCAACAGGAGGCCGCCCCCGATGGCGATCAGGATCCACTCCCCACTACCGTCGTCGCTCTGCTCACCCTGGCTACAGCCAGCCCCGCCGTCGTACGACGAACGCGAACCGCCGCTGTAGTCGTAGTCGGTCGATCCGGATCTCGATGAGTCGTCGCCGCTCGAACGCGACGGCGCGCTGTCGCCCCAGTCGCCCCCGCCCATCGCGCCACCGCTCGACTGCGCGCCGGCGCCGCCGTAGCCGACGGCGAGCAGCGCGAGCATCAGCAGGAACGCCAGCGAGCGTCGGCGGCGCGGCGTCGAGCCTCGGGCGCGCTCCTTCGCGGCCATCTCAGCGCACCACGCGCGCGCCGGGGAACACGGCGGGGATGTGGGCGGCGTAGTCGCGGTTGGCGAACGCCAGGCGCAACCCGGGCTGGCCGGTGCCGTTGACGTCGTGCACGCCGCGCAGGAAGCGGATCGGCTGGTAGCGACACACCATCGGCAGGGGCGCCGGTCGGCGCACCCACAGCATCGGGCCGACCACCGCCAGCCCGAACGCGACCCACGCCGCCGTGCCTTCGTCGACGTTGGGGCCGCCGACGAACGCGGCCGCCGCGATGATGAGGGCGAACCAGCTCACGAGGAACAGCACCAAGAACAGGACGAAGCGCTCGCCGAACGTCGCCCGCTGGTGCGTCGCGGTGTACGCGCAGTCGGTGCAGAAGCCCGCCCGCACGTGGACCGTCTGCTCGAACCCCGCGATGAACAGGTACACCTGCAACCGCAGCGGGACCGTCATCGGACCTACCGACAGCTTGCCGTCGTCGGTCCGCGCGCAGTTCGCGCACCGGTCGGTCGGCAGCTCCTGGTCGAGGGCCACGCTGCGGACGGCCCAACCCCATGGGGCGAACATCGGTCAGGCCTCCCGAGGGATGCGGTGGCGGCTTGGCGTCGGGGCGAGGGTGTGCGTCTTCATGGCGTGCTGACCAGCCTATCGGCCGGTCCGCCCGGCGGTTGCGTCGAATCGCAGCGTCAAACGCACGTGCGCCGGCGGTGCCGTTAGCGTGCACTCCAGAACGCCAGGGCCAGGACCTTGTCGCGGTCGGCGAGCACGTCGACGACCCGTGCCACGATCGCGGCGTCGGGGGCGGCGAGATCGTCGCGGCCCAGCAGCCGAAGGACCGAGCGCCGCAGGAAGGCCCGACGCAAGGTCTCGCCGATCAGGCCACCGTCGCCGATCCAGTGGTCCGTGAGGCGGGGCGACCACAACAGCGCCTCCGCGAGTTCGGCCTGTCCGTCGGCGACCCGTGGCGCGATGCCGAGCACGATCAGGTAGCGCTGGGCGAGTCGACGATGCTGCAGGTAGTGCGCGAGCGGTCGGGCGTCACCATCGAGCGCGTCCAGGACGACCTGGCTCGCGCGGCGGTCCGTGAGCATGAGCCCGCCGCGGTCGAAGACCCGACGCCGCAACGCAGCGGCCGGCGCCATCGTGTCAACGGGCTCGATGTCCCAGACTGGCGCGGCGGTGTAGATCGCGTCGGCCTTGAGGCTCTCCGGACTGGCGCCCGGCTGGTCGGCGATCAGCGCCCAGGCCGCGCGACAACGGTGTCTGAACCGTGCGGCGGTCCCGATGCCGAGTTCGTCGATGAAGCCGTCCTGCGCCTCGTTCGTCGCGGCGACCTCCCCAAGGTGGATCGCCACGTATGGAACCAACCACACGGCGCCGTCAGCGATGCCGCAGGTCACCCATTCCCCCGTGAGCGCCCGGGCGACGCCGCGCCAGCGTGCCGGCAGATCGCCCTGGAAGCGACGCGATGGGCCCTGCGGTAGCCCGCCGGGGGCGGTGGCGGCGACGACCAGCGCGCAGGTGCCATCGTGGCGCGCGGCACGGTCGAGCCATGCGGCGGCCGCAGCGTCACCGCTCTTCGTTCGCATCCACGCCGCGACGCACATCATCGCGTCTCGCCCCGGGCCCGGCGCGTTCCCCCGCGCGCTCACCTCCACCAGCGCCGCGGCGTCGGACCATCGACCAGCAGCGATCGCGACCTCGACGGCCACGCCAGGGTCCACGGCGGACACGTGCGGCATCACGTCGGCCGCTTCGGCGAACCGCCCCAGCCGCGTCAGCGCCTCGAACGCCAGCGCGTCGTCACCGCGACGGCGCGCGAACGCGAGCAGCTCCTCATGGCGGTCGAGGTCGCGCAGCTGCTGTGCTTCCACGTCCCTCCCACGCAACCGGGCCACGGTGAGCGCGCGGCCGATCTGCTCGCGACCGACAGCGTGCCCGGCCGCGTCCTCCAGCCACCGCATCGCCTCCGCTCGCCCGGTCGGCGTCGCCGCCGCCACCTGCACGTGCAGCGGGATGTCGGCCAGCGAGGCGTCGTGGCGCTTGGCCGCGTGGATCCGGCGCTCCATGACCACGCCAAGCACGACGAGCATCGCCGCCATGCCCGCCGCGGCGAGAGCCGCAGACACCGCCAACCGCATCCGCGCCGTTGGCGCCGCGGCACCGCGGTGGTCGAGCCCGTAGAGCTCCAGGCGCTGCGCCGGCGCCGCGCGCAGCGTCCACGTCCCGGCGTCGTCCTGCTCGAGTCGTCCGACGCAGACCACCTCGGCCCCGGCCGCCACGGTCAGTTCCTGCCGCCACGCGATCAGCGCGCCTGCCTTCGTGCGGCCGGGCCATCGGTCGACGGTCGCCCGTGTTCCCGCGACCACCTCGATGTCGCCCGCCAGCTCGACACGCGTGTCGCCCACGGTCAGCGCCGCCCCGTCAGCGGTCCCGGCGGTCACGTGCGGCGCCGCGTAGCTCCACACCTGCTGGCGTGACGACCGCAGATCCGCATCGCTCAACCGCCCGCGGAGCGCGATCTGCCCGGAGCGCAGCTCGACCGTCGCGCCACGCACGACCCGCGCCACGTGCGCCGTCGCCTGACGCCGGCGATGCAGTCGGGCCAGCCCTGGCGCCCCCACCGCCGCCAGCCCGATCAGCGCCTTCCAGATCCACGCGCCGTGCTCCACCAGGAACGGCAGCGGCGCGGCGGTCGACTCGACGGTAGGGATCGGCATCAGTGACGGCCGTCCGTCGAACTCGAGCCTGGGTAGCGGAGGTGGCGGCAGTGCATTTGCGCGAGCTATCGACCGACCCGGCCCTCGGTTGCGTGGCCATCAGCTGATCATGAACAGCACCTGCTCGACCACCTCCCAGCCGGCGGCGGTCCTGCGCAGACTGTAGCCGTAGGAGGCCGCCGACAGGCCGCCTTCGAAGTACGCGGCGGTCGCCGTCGCGCGGTCGCCGTCGATGGCGATCTCCCCCACGGCGAAGACGAGCCCAGGGCGCGCGCCGGACGTCGCACCTCGCACGAACACGCCGTCGCTGCCCTCGGTGCAGGCCGAGACGGCGACGACGCGCGGGCGATTCGTCGCGAAGTGGGCGAGGAGCGCGGCGCTGGGGTCGCTCGGACCGTCGACGCGCAGGCAATAGACGCTGGCGCGCCCTTGCACCGCGGACGCGTTGTTCGCGAACAGGTGGCGGAAGACCGCTTCGGTGATCTGTGCGCCGTCGCCAACCAGCGGCGGTGCGGCGGGCGACGCCGGCGCAGCGCGGTGGCATCCGGCAAGGGCGGTCATCAGGGTGATCACGGTCAGGAGCGCTTGACGCATGACGGCTCGGACGCGCGATCGCCCACGCCGCGCTCTGGCACCCGCTGACGTCCGCCGGCCTCGCTGCGCCCGGTCGCGACCGCCGCTGTCGCACGCGAGCAGCGGCCACCTGCAATCGTCACGGGGCCACGCAACCGCCGCGCGGCGCGGTCGATACCCGGGCCATGCAGGTGGATGCCAGCCTCGTCGGCAGGATGATCGGGGGCAAGTACCGCGTCGAGCAGCTCGTCGGCCAGGGCGGGTGCGGTGTCGTCGTGCGCGCCGTGCACCGCGGGCTCGGCCAGGCGGTCGCGATCAAGCTGCTCAAGGCCCCGCTGGCCGCCCGCGACGATGTCGCGCGCCGGTTCGTCCGCGAGGCCCAGGCGCTGGCCCGGCTGACCAGCGAGCACACCGTCCGCGCGGTCGATGTCGGCGTCGAGCCCGGCCTCGGGCCGTACATCGTCATGGAGTGGCTCGACGGCATGACGCTGGCCCAGGCGCTGGCTACCGGCCCGGTCGGCGTGCCTGCCGCTGTGGACTACGCGCTGCAGATCTGCGCCGCCCTTGCTGAGGCCCACCGCGTCGGCCTCATCCATCGCGACATCAAGCCCAGCAACCTGTTCCTCACCCGCCGCACCGACGGCCGCCCGCTGCTCAAGGTCATGGACTTCGGCATCGCCAAGTGGACCGGCGCCGGCGGCGCCATGACCGCCCCCGACGTCGTGCTCGGCTCGCCCGGCTACCTCGCCCCCGAGCAGGCCCGCGACGCCCGCAGCGTCGACGCCCGCGCCGACATCTGGGCCGTCGGGGCCGTGCTCTACGAGATGATCTGCGGCCAGCGCCTGCGCGGCGGCGCCGCTGGCGCCGACCCGGGCGACCAACGGCTGCTCGGCACGGCCATGCCCCTGCCCGCGTGGGTGCCGCCCGCGCTGCGCGCCACCATCGAACGCTGCCTGGTGGCGGATCCCGCCGCACGCTACTCACACGTCGCTGACCTCGCCGTCTTCGCCTCGCCGGCTGCCGCCGCCCTCGCACCGGAGATCGCTCGCATTGCCCACGCCCCACGTGGCGCGCCCCGCGGCCGCGTCGACCTCGCCCCCACCCTCGACCTCGTACGCCCGCGCCCTGCCGCACCCCCACGCCGCGCCCGGTGGCCCCGCCGCGCCGCGCCGTGGGTCATCGCGCTCGCCGCGGTCGCCGCCGCGATGCTGGTCATCGGCCGCACCTCCGGGTCCCCGCCGCATCGAGGTAGCCTGGCCCGCGCCTGCGCCAGCTCTGCCGCTGATCGTGACCCCACTGCCGCCACCACCGGCCGCGCCACCACCACCAGTCACCCCTCCACCCCTGCCAGCGGTCGTCGCAACGCCACCTCCGACCGCGCCGCCACGTTCCCGCACGAGGCCGGCCCGCCACGAGGAGCCCGCCCTTCCGCCGACCCGCCCGGCCGCCCCGCCGCCCGGGGTCCCCGACGACGTCGACGGTGATGGCATCCCCGATGTTCGATAGCGAGCTGCCCAGCGGGAACTCCGGCCGGCACGGAGCGCTACCGTCCATGCGGATGAAGCGCGGGCGTGGCCTCCTCGTTGTCCTCGGTTGTGC
The DNA here is from genome assembly GCA_016794525.1 of Myxococcales bacterium. GTDB lineage: Bacteria > Myxococcota_A > Polyangia > Haliangiales > Haliangiaceae > UBA2376. The sequence continues at coordinate 207,281 of JAEUJY010000062.1, read as the reverse complement.
GGCCTGCCCCGGCTCGCGTGCAAGTGCCCAGGGCCACGCGAACGGGCGACGGGCGCGCCATCTGCTAGTCGGATGGGCGGCAGTGCTCGCACTCGAGACCGGTTCGGGGACCACAGCACACGCTGACGAGTTGCCACGATGTACCGACGGCGCGATTCGATCGACCGCGCCGATTCCCGCATCATCTCGCCTGCTGGCGGCGATCGGCGTTGGCGTCGCGACGACGGCCGTCGACCACCAGCTCGACGGTCAGTTTCTCGGGACGCTCCAGCTCGGCGTCGCACTGTGGGCGCGAGAGTGCGTCTGCGAAGCGCCTTCGTCCCTGTCGCTTCGCCTCGACAGCGATCTCCGTTGGACCCGCTGGTCGTTTTCGCTTGTCGGAGACGTGCTCTGGCGGTCGGAGCGAGGGACGGTGGGTGACGTTCGCCCCGCGTTGCGGCTCGAACGTTCGAACATGCGATACCAGTCCAAACTCGAGACGTCAGGGGCTTGGCTCTCGGTGGGCCCGACGTTCGATCACACCGGGAACGGAGTCTCGGCCGGCGTTGGCGTGAGTGTGTACATGTGGGCGTTCGAGGCTCGCATCGCGTTGCACTCGGGCACCAGCAACGAAGGCATGTTCATCTTCGGCCCCAAGCTTCACCGCCTGTGGCAATGAGCCTTCGCAGATGTGCGCGGTCGCTCACCGCGCCGGCCTCTGGGGCGCGACAGTAGAGCGCCGTACCGCACAAGCACACGTGACCGATCAACGACACCGGGATGACGGCGCTCGACAATCCTCGGGTCCGTCAGAGAGCGGGGCCGCCCACAACGATCGCACCGAGCTCCCGGCACAGCGGACGAGCCCCACCGCGCTCGCAGAGTTCGTCCACCACGCCAGCGAGCGGGATTCCCACGATCGCCAGCTCGCCAACTGCCTGTGCTGACCGACGAACCTGGAGCCGGTCGACGCCGATCGTGGGCTGCGCCGACGGGTAGACCAGCAGCGCCCGCGCGTTGGCCGCGGTCCGCCCGTCACCGTACGCCGAGGCGTAGAGGAAGGCTTGGTACAAATCGGCCGGGTCTGCATTGTCTTCGTCGTAGAGCTTGTACTTCGCATCGATCGGGACCTTCGCATCGACATCTTCCCAGCTGACGAGCAGGTCGGGAATGACACGCGCGTAGCTCCGCCCACGAGTCGCGTCCCACAACACGCTCCCGTCCCGCCGCTGCGCCTGTACCCGCGCCGTCGTGTCGGCGAGCGCAACCTGGACGACCTTCGTCAACAGCTCCTCGAACAAGCGGTTCATGTCCAGCAGGAACGCGAAGCTCTCGACCGGGCCGGGCTTGTGGAGGCTGTCGATGCCGGCCTCGTCCAACACAAGCAACGCAAGGCCATGCGCGCGCCGATAGTGCGCGTTCTGGCGGTGGTACACGACGCCGCGTCGCGCGGCGTCGAGGTCCAGCGCGGCTGGCTCGCACACTTCCGCAAACGCGTCAGCCAAGCGTCGGGCCCGATCGCGCAAGGTCGGGCCGCGAGCACGACGTGCGCCGAGCTCGAGCGCCGTCGCCAACAGTTGATTCTCGATGATGTCGGTCAGTCTCTCGTCGTGGCGGCACAGGAGCCGGTCGACGCGCCCGAATCGCTCCCGCACCTGACGATCGACGAGCAGGCGACCACGAACCACACGCAGCTCTTCGTCGCGCTCGACATAGTCAGCCACGATTCCATCGCGGACGACGCGGTCACTCGCATCACACAACAGTGTGATGAACAGATCGAGGAGTCCATCACCCGCTCGCTCAAGCGTCGCTCCGCCTGGATGCCGCGCGAGCGTCTCAAGGCCGCGCAGCAAATCGACCATCTTGACCAGGGACGCCTCGCCACCCGCCAGTTTCGGCACGATCCTCACCTCGACGGCACTGAGCCGGATTACGCCCACCCACGAACGAGCCTGGACCCGCAGGCCGCCCCGCAGCTCCTCGAAGAGGACACGGCCAGCGCGGCGCTCGCTTTCGACGAGCCGCCGATCTGCCGGGCCCAGCTGGTGACCGGCCAGCACCTTCTCGCTCCATTCGGCGAGCTCGACGACGGGCGGAAGACCGCTCATCCGACGACCTGCTCCGCGTCGGTGAGCAGCGCCTTGGCCAGGCATGCGAGCAGCTCCTCTGGCTTGCTCAGGGTCTCGGCGACCAGCGCCTGGTCCTCGACGTCCACCAACTCCTCCCCGAGGTAGTCAGCCAGGGCACGGTAATCGTCGTGACAGTACTCCTGCAGCAGCGGCAGCACCTCGTGCCGGAACCGCCGCGCCAGCTCGTCAGCCGAACCGACGGGGCGTCCACCATCGAGGAAGAAGGCGTGACCGATCTGCTTCTCCCGGCCGTCGCGTCGACGGATCCGCTCGTTCAGCTTGTCGAGCAGCTCGTCGAGCGGGACTCGGCTGACTACGGCGCCGCGCAGCACGTCAGGATCGGGCATGCACTCGATGAACGCGAACCGTCGACGCAGCGCCGCGTCCAGGACCTTGATACTGCGGTCAGCGGTGTTCATCGTCCCGATGAGCATGACATTCGGGGGGATCTCGAACTGCTCCCGGCTCTGGGGCAAGCAGACCTGCATCCCGCGTTTGTCCCGCTCGAGCAGCGTGATCAGCTCACCGAGCACCTTTGGGACGTTGGCGCGGTTAAACTCGTCGATCATCACGACGAACGTCTTGCCCGGCTGGCGCAGCGCGGTGCGGCAGACCCGCTTGAAGACGCCCGCCTCCAAGCGCAACGCCAGGCCGGGAGTGCCGTCGTCGTACGGCCGGAATCCCTCGACGAAGTCCTCGTAGCTGTAGGAAGGATGAAACGTGAGCGTGGTCAACTGTGCCGCGCTGGTCGTTTCGGGGGCTGTGGCGAGACGCCGCTCCTCCGTCAGGAACCGGGCGCGATCCCCCAGCACCGCCGCGGCGTCACCGCGCCCTTCTTGCGTGAGCAGCCGATACACCGCATACCGACGCGCGGTGTACGTCTTGCCGGTTCCCGGTGGTCCGAACAGCACCACCTGGCCACGACGCTCCAAGGCCTCGCTGATCTCCGCGAAGATCGGCTCTACGGGCACCGGAATCGACGCCTTCGGATCGTGCGACAGCCCATCGACGAACGGCTGCCCGGCCCGCTCGAGGATCTCGCGATAGACCTCAGGCGCGACCGGCGCCACCGTCACCATCCCCCAGGACTCGACCGGCTTGATGTCCTGCGCATACGAGGTGTCCCACTTCACCTTCACGGTGTGTGGATACTTGGCCCGTTCCGACCGAAACTCGTAGCCGGGATCGACGACCTCGCCGACTGCCAGCACCCGGGACTTTCCCTGATTCGCGATCACCAGATCGCCGGGTTCGAGTTCGATGAGCCGCCACACCTCGTTGGCCTTGGCAGTCCGCTTCGGCTTGTGCGGGTACTTCTCGGCGAAGACCTCGTGCCAGCGGGCCAGGAACTGCCGCTTGCCTTCGTACGCACGCAGATCCCCCATGCTCCCCCACCCCACACAGACGTAGCCCTCACGGACGCAATCCGCCCAGAACTCTGCGTCGTGCCCCGGCGCGATCTTCACGACACGCTTCTGGGCTCGCGGGTCGGCCCAGGCGTAAAGGAATCTGCCGAGCTCATAGGGCGTCCGATCCCGCAGGCCAGCGTGGGCCCGCAGCGCGCGGTCCAGCGCGCGGTTCATGAGCAGCGCATCGCCCTGGTCCAGCTCCGGAGCCTCTGGCGCCACGATTCGGAGGTAGTGTTCGAGGTGTGTCGTCGAGTAGACCGGCAGCACATGGGCAGGGAAGTAGACATGGAGCGACTTCAGCGTCAGCGCGGTCGCCCCCTGCAATGCCTCGATCGACGAGATCTCGCCCCACTTCCCGGCCACCGCGAGCTCGAACGCCTTCACGAAGCCAGCGCGGATCGCAGCCCACGCTGCCTCGGCGGTCTGATAGTCCGCGGGAAACGCCCACGGCCCACTCTTGCGACGGAAGATGAGCAGCTTGTGGGCGGACCCGCCGGAGTGTCGTCATCCCCCATGCCGACCGCGTAGCGTTCCACCGGCATCGTCGGCCAGTCGGCCAGCGGGAACATGCGGAGAATGTCAGCCCGCTGCTGCTCCGCGGCCGCGGCACCGGCTGTGAGCGTCGATGGGTCAAAGCGCGCGACGGCCTCGTCGAGAGAAGGCAGGAGTGGCGAAGGTACGGTCATTCTGGCTCCAGGTTGATCAGCGAACGTGAAGCAGGTCGCGCAGGCCAAGTAGCACCTCGGCGTCCGCGGCCGCGTAGCGCAGCTGCTCATCAGTGAGGGGGCGCCGGGCCCAGTTCGAGGTCTGCTGCGTCTTGTCGACGTGCTGGCCCAGCTCGCGGCGGACCACCGCGGCGAGGCTGTGGCCGCCGGCGGCGTCGCGGCCGTGGCGGGCGCGCGAGGCGTCGAGCGTGTCGAACACGCCGTCGAGGGCCAGGCCGAGCTTGGCGAGGACGCGGCGCTCGAACTGCGCGTGGTGGATGACCTTGGTGATCGCGGCGCTGGCGACGACCGGGGCGAGCGGGTCCAGCGACGTCAGCGCCAGCGGATCGATGATCCAGGTGCGCGCCGGGGCAGCGATCTGGATGAGGCAGCAGCTCGCCAGGTCGAGGAGCGTCTCGACGTCCAGGCCGAGCACAGGCTCCTGCGCCATGGCGGCGCATGCGTCGGACAGGCCCGCGACGTCGTCCACCCAGACGACTGGGTTGCGCGGCTGATAGGTTTCGACGTCGGTCGGGATGACCAGCTCAGGCTGCAGATCCGGGATGTCGTCGACCGCCGCGTCGGGCAGTCGTGCTCCAACGCCAGCCGCCGCGGCGACGGCGGCACGCGTCTGGGCGAGGAAGCGCAGCGTCCCGGGCAGATCCAGCAGCTTCTCGGCCAGGAGCCGGTCCTCGGCGGCCTCGGGCAGGCACGGCTGGAACTTGCTGATCACGCCGCGGACCATCGCGTGCGCCTTCGCCGTCGCGACCGACTCCCAGCGCAGGTCCGCGAGCCTGGCGAGCGCCAGGTGGGTCTCGGCGCGGCCGGCCTCCTTCGATCGGATCGACAGGTTCCCCGACACCCACTTCTTGTGGGTCAGCTCCTCCAGCCCGGCCGCGAGCAGACGGTTGATCGCACCGCCAGCGAACGTGTGCCACTGGATCGTGTCGTCGCTCTCTTCGACAGGAGCCGCCGACGCCGCCAGCAGGTCGGCGTAGCCTTCACGCAGCGCATCGAGCTCGCCCTTGGCCGCCGGCGTCAGCGTGACGCCATCCAGCTCGGTGGTCGTGAGCGTCTCGCGCATCGCCTGGCACACCGCCTGCGACAGCACCCCCGGCGGCCCGAGCCAGTTCGGCACGCCGGCCGCCGGCGCGGGCTTGACCGCCATGGTGCCGCGCGACCAGTCGATCTCGAGCACCTCCCACGCGCGGCCACCCAGGCGGAAGCACAGCGGCCCCTTCCGTCCGTCGTGCCCCTGCACGAAGCCCGCCTGGATGTGGCCGATCTCGTCGCGCCCCGCCTGCACACGCAGCACCGGCGGCGAGTTGAAGATCGCGTACAGCTCGAAGAAGTTCTTGCGGCCGTAGAGCTTCTCGCCCCGCGTACCCAGGCTGAGCAGCCCGTCCGTCTCGAAGAGGATGTCGCGGCTCACCATCGTGTCGACCAGCGCGCCCAGCTCGTCGTCGCCGATGCCGCCGAACGGATACGCCGCGCGCACCCAATCGAGCACGCGGTAGCGCGACAGGCCGCCCTCCTGCAGCGACAGCGCCATCACCTGGTGGGCCAGGATGTGGACCGCGTGCTCCGCCGGCCGGACATCTTCGACCCAGCCGCGGTTGGCGAGCCGCGCCATCGCCACGGCCTGCAGCACGGTCTCGGGGCTGGTGCAGAAGAACGTGCCGTTGGCGCGCCGGCCCTCGCGGCGCCCGGTGCGCCCCACCCGCTGCAGCATCGACGCGACCGTGGCCGGGGCGTCGACCTGTAGGACCTGATCGAGGTCGCCGACGTCGATCCCTAGCTCCATGGTCGCCGTGCACACGATCGCGGTGTTCTCGCCGTTCGCGAACTGCAGCTCCGCGTGCTCGCGCTCCTCGCGGCTGACCGAGCTGTGGTGGATGAACACCTCGACGCCGCTGCCGGCCATCGCCTGCGCGACCCGCTCGGCGCGCGCCCGGCTCTCGACGAACACCAGGCTCTTCTTGCCGCGCCCGAGCTGGGCGATGCTGCCGGCGGCCTCGTCGACGCTGCCGCAGACGTCGACCACGAGGTCGCGCGCCGGTGGGCCCTTGGGCGGGTCGACCAGCTGGAACGGGCGCGCGCTCGAGCCCTGCATCCACTGGCCGATCACCTGGGGGTTGCCGACCGTCGCCGACAGCCCGATGCGCTGGACGTCGCGGCCGACGAACATCGCGATGCGCTCGAGCAGCGCGGCCAGGTGCGCGCCGCGGTCGTCGCCGGCGAACGCGTGGACCTCGTCGATCACGACCGTCTGCAACCCGGCCAGGAGCGCGCGCGCGTCGGTCCGCTGGCTGATCATCATGACCTCCAGCGACTCGGGCGTGGTCATCAGCACGTGGCTGGGAAACGCCCGGAACGACTTCTTGCGCGCGTCGGAGACGTCGCCGTGCCACTTGAACGCCGACAGGCCCACCATCCGCGCGTAGCTGCCGATCCGCTCCTCCTGGTTGTTGAGCAGCGCGCGGATCGGGCACACGTACAGCGCCGCCACCGGCGGGGGCTCCTCGGCGAGGATCCGCGACAGCACCGGGAACATGCTGGCCTCGGTCTTGCCGCCCGCCGTCGGCGCCAGCACCACGCAGTTGGCGCCGTCCAGCACCGCGTCGATGGTCAGGTCCTGGACCGGACGCAGCGACCGCCAGCCGAGATCGTTGACGATCGCGTGCTGCAGGTGCGGGTGCAGGCGCTCGAAGCCGGCCATGGACTATCCGTCGAGCCGCTTGGACGTCTTGGGCGTGGCCGCTGGCGCCGGAGGCTCGGGCTCGGCCGGCGCCTCGTCAGCGTCGTCTGGCTCGACGTAGTCCTTCCCGTGCGCCGCAGCCAGCTCCGCGGGCTCGAGCTGAGCCTCGTTGAGGTCGAGCTTGTAGTGCTGCACCGGATCGTAGTCCTGGTGCATGTCCACGCGATCCAGGACGTCGGTCAGCGCACGCAAGAACATCCGCGGCGCGACCGCGACCCGGCCGCCGAAGCCCTTGGTCACCTGATCCACCAGCGCCCGCAAGAACGCATCGGACACCGTGGCCTGGAGCCGCGTCGGCTGGGACGACGGGTACAGGTCGCGGACGCGCTGCCCCACCTCGAACAAGCGGTCGCGGTCGAACGGCATCAAGCGCACCTGCGCCGCGCGCAGGTTGTCCCACCGCGGATCGTCGTCGAACTTGACCGTGACCCGGCTGTACAAGGCCGGCTCGTGCTTGAGTCCCCGATGTCCTTCAAAGAAGTCACGGGTGCCGGTCACCAGGAAGTAGAGACCGGGAGTCGCCGCTTCCCCCTGCTGGTCCACCAAGTTGCGAAGGGCGATCAGGGAATCCGTCCGGCCTTTGGCGTTCAGGCGTTGGATCGTCTCAACCTCATCGAGCACGACGACGAGTCCTGCGTATCCCGACTGCCGCAACAACTGCAGGATCCCCGCAAGGAAGGTGTGGGCCGCTTGACCATCTACTTTGCCGCGCACACCCGCCGAAGCGAGCACGCGGCTGTCGGTATGTGGTTGGCCGGCAAGCCACGCCAGGAGCCCTTGGGCGGTTGCGAACTCGCCCGCGTGCATCGCCCGGTGATAGCCGCGTAGCACCTGCGCGAAGGCCGGGTTGCGACGCGACATATCAGCCAGCTTGTCTTCGAGCCGCTCCTCGGTCGCGTCGACGAACGCCGGATCGTCCTCGGCAAGGCCCTTCACCCGTCGTACTTCTTCGCCGACTTGATACAGCCAGCCATCCACGATCGCAGCGAAGGCGTTGGGACCGTCCGACGCCGTTTCCAGTCGCTCGACCACCTTCCGATACACCGCCTCGATGTGGTGCATCGGCGTATCCTTGACGGAGATCTGCACCTCCGAGGTCGCGAACCCCCGCGCCCGCGCCGCCGCGCACAGGTGCCGCGCGGCGAACGTCTTGCCGTTTCCGTACTCGCCGCGGAGCCACTTCACGCCGCCCTTGCCGGTCGCGACCAGGTCGAGCTCCTCCCCCACCACCTTCACCAGCGCGTCGAGTCCGGTGGCGTAGTGCTCGAGGCCGCGGCGCGGCACCAGGCCGGCGCGCAGCGCGCTGACGATCTCGCGCGATTCGGGAACGATGGTCACGTCGATCCTCCCTGATATCGAAACAGCGTCTCACCGCTCGGCAGCGTCTCGCTGGTGAACAGCTCGATCCCCGCGCCGTGGAGCTTGCGCCGCAGCTGCACGACCAGGCCGTTGACTCGCGACACCGGCTTGCTCATGCGGGTCGCGATCTCGGTTGTCTTCAGCGACCCGTTCTCCTTGAGCAGCACCAGGAAGGTGCGCTCGTCGGTCGCGAGCTTGGCCAAGAGCTCCGGCGGCAACGCCAGCGCGTCCGCGCGGCCGCTCGGGTCGAACAGCTGGAGCTGCGGCGCCGCCACCGGCGGCGGCGGGGTCGGCGTCGGATCGGGCGCGCGCCGGACCGGCTCCATCACCGGCAGAGCGCCGGCGCCGTACCACCACGCGGGCTCATCAGCCTGGAGCCCGCGCGCCGCCAGCCACGCCATCGGCACCACCATCTCTTCCAGCGAACACCCACCGTGGAAGCCGACCTGCTGGCCGCCGAGGTAGACGCCGCTCTTCCAGGCGAAGGCGCGGCGCCCCGGCGGTCCGCCGAGGCCCTTCACGTCGATCTCGAGGAACCCCGCGGCAGGCGTCGCGCCGGCGGCCAGCGCCTGGTAGCGCGGCGTCGCGCCGTCGCCCACCCGCAGCGAGTTGTCGACGAACGGGCTGTGGCCGTGGTCCGCCGTGATCAGCACCCGGCGCTTCGCGTCCAGCGCCGCCTCGAGGCTCGGCCGGAACCCGGCGATCGACGCCGGCGAGATCCGCAGCGCCGCCCCGGTGTTGCTCGAGCCGATCTGATCATCGATCGCGTTAAACACCGCGGCCACGACCTGCACCTGGGCATCGCGCAAAGTCGCGATCAACCGCTGCCCGCCGTCGGTCAGGTCGCCCTTGAGGAACAGCTCGCGGGTCCGCGCGCCGAGCGCGGCGTTCTGGTTGAGCCGCGCCTTGTCGGTCCGCGCCTCCTGCTGGTCGCGAAACACCGTCTCGGCGACCAGCGGATCATTCGGCAGCTCGCCCAGGAACAGCGCGCCGCGGGCGTGGCTGGTCACCGTCGGCAGCGGCGCCACGGCCGGCATCCCGACCACCCGACCGTCGGCGTCCGGGGCGATGCCGATCGGCGCCGCCGGATGCTGGGCCAGCTCGTAGAGCAGATCGAGAAACACCGGGTAGCTGCACCCATCGAGGACGACCACGTAGACACCGGCGGTGTCCTGCTGCTGCCAGACCGGCGCGACGACGTTCTTCCACAGCCGGTGCAGCGGCGTCACGTCGGTGTGCAGCCCGTGTTCGTACGCCGCCGCCAGCGCCTGCGCGAACGGCAGGTTCTCCTGATCGCGGCGCTCGCGCACGCGCTCGAGCACGCGCTTGCCCTCGGCGAGGTAGCGACTGCTGCCGGCCATCGCATGCCGCAGCTGCGCCGCCGCGAGGTCCGCGAACGCTCCGTGCCGCTGGTAGCGCTGCACGCGCGCGGCGACGGTGCCGGACTCCGCTGCCAGCCTCGGCTCGGGCGTCGCCGTCAGGTAGCGCGACAGCCGGCCCATAGCCTCAAGCACCGCCAGCTCGGCCTTGTGCATGTCGGCCGCGCGGTGGCTGCGCAGCCACTCGATCTCCGCCGGCGAGATCTCCTTGCCCTCGGCCGCGCGCTTGGCCAGCGCGAAGCACCGATCGTGGAAGGCGAGCGGCAACACGCGGCTGGTCGCCAGGAGCGCGGCGCCCACCCGGCGGCGCGCGATGCCCTCGGCCTCGGTGAGCAGCGCGTTCGCCGCATCGCCGAGCAACGGCAGGGTCGCCTCCGCCAGCCGGCCTGCCGTCCACCGCACGAGCTGTCGACCGATCCCGTGCGCGGCGTCGACCGCGGTGTGGAGCTCGCCCCACACGTCCGGCGGGAGGTCGTCCGTGTCCAGCGTCAACAGCACGCCGTGGACCACCAGCGCACGCAGGCGCTCGCGCGCGCTCGCGTGCCCGACCGCCCACGCCAGCAGCCGGCCCTCGTCGCCGTGCAGCGCCGGCAACGCCTCGACCACCAGCCGCCGCACGTTGTCGGTCCAGATCGGCGGGTCGATCACCCACGCCGCGAGCAACGCCGCCGGCGCCTGGGTCCGCATCGACTCGCCCACGCTGACATCGACCAGGAGCTCGGTCAGGAGTCGCCGATCGACCACGGTCGGCAGCGTCCGGCGGCTCAGCGCCTGGCTCATCCGCTCGATGTTCTCGATCGCCAGCGCCTGCAGGTGAGGCGCATCCGCGCCGACCACGCGGACCCCGAGCATCAGCTCGAGCACGTCGTTCGGCGCCAGCGCATGCACGCGCCGGTCGCGCGCCCGCCGGAACAGGTCGGGCGGCAGCTTGCCCGCCAGCGCGCCCGGGATCACTGCGATCACCGGCGCCCCCTTGGCCTGCCACAGCACGTGGCGCAGCCGGATCTCCGAGGTCAGGCGGTGGACCGAGTACGTGCCGTGCGGCGTCGGCATCTGGGCCGGCAGATCCTCCAGTCCCTCACCGTCGAGCACCAGCACGTAGCCGGCCTCGGCCGAGCCACCGGCTCGCTCGAGCACCCGCCGCAACAAGAGCTGCGCCGTCCCCTTCACGGTCAGTCTTCCTCGCGCGTGATCGTCACCCGCACCCGGCCGCGGACGCCGTCGAGCGCGGCCTTGATCGCCGCCACCAGGTCAGGGATCGCCGACTTCGACGAGAGGTTGACGGCCCTCGCGAGCAGCTCGCGCCCAGGGGGCGGCGGCGCCACCGGCGGCGTTCCGTGCGTGCCGTGGCCCTGTCCCATCCCCCCACCCGGCGTCGGCTCGGCCGTCCCGGGGGTCGAGATCATCGATGCGATCAACGCCTGGCTGCGCTGGTTCCACGCGTCGATCCACTCGGGGCGCACCGGCCGCTCCGCGTTCGCCATCGCCAGCGCCGCGACCAGCTCGTCGAGGTGCGCCGCGACCGCCGGCCCCACCGTCGGATGGCTCCGCCCCTTCTCCAGGTGCGCCCGCGCACCGTCGTCGATCTTCGCCAGCGCCTCGCGCACCAGCGGCGCGCCCTGCACCACCGCACGCAGCGGATCTTCGAGTCGGTCGGGCCACGCGGCCAGGAGTTCGGTCAACACGCCGTGGCTGTCGGTGGTGGTCCGCGACAGCGCCTTCAGGCGGGCGTCCGCGTCGCCGACCTCGGTCGACCGCGCCCCGGTCGCGCCGAGGTTCACCAGCCGCTCGTGCAGCCCCTCGAGCACGCGCCGCCGGTCGGTGCCCGCGCGGCGCAGCTCGGACGCCAGCTTGTCCTGCTGCTGCAGCGACCGCTGCGCCGGCGGCCGCGCCAGCCCGAGCAGGTCGCTGGCCAGCTCGCGCAGCCGCGACCACTCCGCGGCGCTCACCAGCTTGCCGCGCTCGAGCTTGATCAGCGTCGACGCAGGCATGCCGATCGCGACCTCGATCGGCTCGCCCGACACCTGGTTCAGCGCGCGGTGATCGCGCTGACACAGGAACCCGAGGAACAGGTCGAGCACCAGCGGCTGGAACCCGAACTGCTCGCGCAGCGCATCGGCCACCTCGCTCCAGTTCACGACGTCGCGGTCGGCCCGCTGCAGCACCTCTTTCAGGTAGGTCGACGTCACCTTTAGCGACGCCTTGGTCTGCCCCAGGTTGACCAGCTCGAGCGGCACGCCGATCTGCTTGAGCGCCCGCTCGGTCTCCTCGTCGTACGGCACCGAGGTGGTGGCGTCACCGGCGGCCACCATCCAGTCGAGCAGCCGCGCCAGGTCGGCCTTCTTGGGCTCGGTCGGGAACGACGGGTGCTGCGGGTAGCGCCGGTCCATCAACAGCCCGGCGATGTGCTTGAGGTTGTCCTCGATGGTCTCGTGCGGCCGCCGGGTGTCGACGTCGCCGATGAGCGGGAACCACTCGCCGTGCTTGACGTACACCTCCAGCAGCAGCGTCTTGATCTGCTCCTCGAGCGCCTTCTCGCGACCGTGGGCCTGGTCGACCAGCCGCAGCCGATCGGCCGGCGCCAGCGTGTCGAGCAGCTCGGCCTGGCCCTCGGGCGACTGCAAGAACCGGACGGCCGCGAGGTCGGTCAGGAGCGCGGTCTCGCCCGGCGACAGGTGCCGGGGCAGCCAGCACACCGTGTAGCGGTTGCCGCGGTTCTTGCGGACGCTCATCGCCTTCTGGCGATCTTCCTCGACGTTGTGGCCCGGCTCGTCCCACGGGTAGTCGACCAGCACGGTGAAGCCGCCCTCGGGCGCCTCGAAGGCCTCGTACGGCAACTCGCGCACGTTAGCCAGCCGCAGCACGCCCTTGCGCCGCGTGCCGCGCCAGCTCTTGAGCTCGTAGTCGCCCTCGTTGGCGTCGCCCTCGTCGAAGCCGCGCTTGCCGGCGACGCCGAGCGCCGCCTTGAGCGCGCCGTAGAACACCTTGAACCGCTGCGCGACGTTGTCGACCTTGCCCTTGGCCCGCGCCACCACCTCGCCCAGGCTGACGCCGCCCAGCGCGTAGCGCACGAGCGACGTCTTGTCGGTGCTCGGCACCTGTAGGTCGACCACCAGGTTCGACAGCGTCATCAGATCGGTCGCCGACACCCGCAGCCGCCCGCGGTAGGTCTCGCCCTCGACATCGGCCGAGTTGAGCTGTACCAGCCGCTCGATGGTCAGCCCCTTGCCCTTGAGCCGTGGCGACACCTCGGCCAGGAGCACGGTCTTGACCAGCTGGTCGAGCGCGTGCAGCCGCTTGTCGTCGAACTCGGCGTCAGCGGCCTGCATGCTCTTCATCGCCGGCACCAGCCGCTCGTAGTACTGGCGGTGGATGTCCTGCAGGATCTCGACCTTCTTCGACGCCTCGACGCCGCCGCGGGGGAAGATCGCGTCGAACGCCGAGCCGACCGGCAAGAACTGCCCGAGCGGTAGCGTCGGGTAGTGGATGACCAGCAGCTCGTAGAGAAGACGCAGCGCCGAGCGCTCGCGCTGCATCAACGCGGTGACGTCGATCAGCGTCTCGATGAGTGCGGGGTGGAACGGGTAGACGTCGCGCAGGTATGCCAGGTCGACCTCGCCGCTGCCGAGCAGGCCGGGCAGGATCTTCTCGTGCTCCTGGCCGAGCCGGGAGGTGGCCGCGGCGATGGCGTCCTTGGCGGCGGCGCTCTTGGGTCGCAGCACGCGCTCCTTGACGATGTGCCGCAGCTCGATGTCCTGGAGCTTGGTCACCTCGAACCGCTGGGCGTGGTGGTCGAGCTGCTCGTGGATCTTGGCCTCCTCGACCAGGTCGGGGAAGAACTCGCGGATGTCCTTCTGGCGCGCGACGAACACGAACATGGGCACGGCCCGCTGCCCGGTGTTGTGGTCGACCATGACGTTCAGGTCGTTGATGGCCTCGACGAACTCCTGGCCGCTCTTCTCGCCCAGCCACAGCAAGAACTCGTCGATCATCAGCACCAGCCCGCCGAAGCCCTGGGCCTTGGCGTGCTCGGCCATGCGGGTGAGGCCGTCGCTCCACCGCGGGTCGATGCCGGCCGACGCGGGGTCGCGCTGCTTGTAGTTCAGGTAGGCCCGGGCCAGGGCCTCGCGCTGCTTGATCGACGCGCCGGCCATGGCCTCGAAGTCGCCCTGGGTGGCGACGACGCCCGCGGACGCGAGGTTCTTCCAGAACACGTCGCCGTACTGCGCGGCCTCGCGGCGGGCCTCGTCGAGGACGCCGTCGACGTGGAGGAACTCGAAAGGCGCCTTGCCGCGCCGCCGCAGGGCCTCGTTGAAGCCATCGTAGACGGCGCGATCGAGGCCGGTGCCGCGGCCCTTGACCGACAGCATATGGATACGGACGACCAGCAGGTGGGCGCCGGTGACCCACGGCTGGTGCTTCTTGCGCAGCTCGCGAAACAGCGGGTGGTCCTTGGCCCACGCCTCGATGACGTTCTCGCACAGGAGCGCGAGCATGGTCAGGTAGTGCGACTTGCCGCTGCCGAAGCTGCCGTGGATGAACCGGCCGTACTCCTCGCGGCGGTCGAGCACCTGCTTCATCTTGTCGAGCACGACCGGCAGGTCGTCGGCGACGGCCGGGGTGACGACGTAGTCGTCGACCAGCCGGGTCAGCTCGGGCGTGCCGGCGGCCAGCTCGCGCAGCTTGATCACGAAGCCCATCGCCCGGATGTCCTCGGGGCGCGGCAGGTCGTAGGCGTCGGCGATGGTGAGGGTCATGGCGTCTCGGGCGAGGTTGGCGATCTGGACAGCAGTGCTGTCCAAATGTGCGGGGGCGGGGGAACGGGCGCGGTCAGGGTGCGGGCGCGGTGGCGAGGCTCTCGAGCTTGGTCACCCAGGCGTCGAAGCGGGGGCAGGCGGCACGGATCACCGGGAGACCGGCGGCGATGGTGACGAGCGGGCCGAGGGTGACTTTGTCGTAGGTCGAGCCGAGGTGCTTGATGAGGCGCTTCGACGGGGCGGTGTGCTCGTTGTCGTTGACGTCCTCGGGCGGGATGCCAGCGACCTCGTCGCGTAGGGCGGCGACGCCGGCGCTGCTCACCGGGTCCAGCAGGCCGTGAAGCTGGTCGAGCCCGGCGAGCACGAGGGCCTCGAACTCATGGCGCTGCAGGTACGGCACCAGCCGCCAGTCGCCGAACACGTCTGCCATCGCTGCCTCCAGCAAGCTCGCACGCCGCACGGTGTCGGGCAGCTCGCCGTGCTCATCGGCGCCCGGGAAGTCGGACGGCAGCGCGTACAGGTCGAACAGCGTCGTCACACGCAACTGCGGGCTGGCCTCGGTGCGAAGGACCTTGTCGATGTCGTTGCGCCACTTGGCCCAGCGTCGGCCGCCGCCCTTGGACTTGGCTCCGGTGCGGGGATCGCGCCGCGTCGCCACGATCATCGGGGAGGTGAACACCTGGCGCGCAGCGAGATGAGGCCCAAGGACCTCGTTCACGAAGGCCTCTTCCGTCTGCCCCTCGACCACCACCACCAACCTGATCAAGGGCGACCTCCGAAGACGTTCTTGTCCCAGATCTCGGACAGCGAGTACTCCTCGAGCCACGCCGAGAGCTTGTCGAGGTCGAGGCGTTCCATGGTCGTCGCCCCGTCGCGGCGCTCGACCACGACGACGTCCATGGGTTCGAACTCGTCGAGCAGCGCCGGCGACTGGGTCGCCACCACGATCTGCGCGTGCGCCGAGACCGACTTGACGAGGCCGCAGATCAGGGCCAGCGCCGAGGGGTGCAAGCCGAGCTCGGGCTCGTCGATCGCGATGAACGACGGCAGGTTCTCGACCGGCTGAGCGAGCGCGGTGATCAGCGCGATGGCGCGCAGCGTGCCGTCTGACAGCTGGTGGACGCCGTAGCGGTCGCCGAGCTCGTCGACCCAGTCGAGGCGGACGACCGAACGCTCTGGAGCATCTGGCGCGACGAGCGTCGGCTCGAGCTGCGCGATGAAAGGCGCGACGCGACGGACCAACCCGGTGATGCGAGCCCAGGCGCTGCGGTACGACGCCGACTCGCCACGAGACAGCGCGTAGAGATACGGCGCCAGGTTGCTACCGTCCGACTTCAGGTAGCGATCCTCCTCCTGCCGACCGTGGCTCCGCAGCGGGGAGTTCTGCGACGTGTCGTGGAAGTGGAAGAAGTTCATCCGCATCACCCAGGCGCGGACCTC
Source organism: Myxococcales bacterium (assembly GCA_016794525.1). Taxonomy (GTDB): domain Bacteria; phylum Myxococcota_A; class Polyangia; order Haliangiales; family Haliangiaceae; genus UBA2376. The sequence continues at coordinate 191,364 of JAEUJY010000062.1, read as the reverse complement.
CTTCGCAGGGAAGAACGCCGCGTTCTTCGCAGAAGGCTCGAGCTGAGACTCCGCATGGCCGGCGCCCAGGGACTTTCCGACGAACAGGAGTTCACCAGGGTTGCGGGCCTCGACGCGCTCATCGACGAAGATCAGCGAGTCGCCGCCGGCGCCGCCCAGGCTGCCGGCGTAGGCGGTGTCGTGCCCATCGCCCGCGGTGGCCTCGATCCGGAAGCGCAGCTCCGGGGTCTTGCGGACGCCCCGGTGCAGGAGTGCGTTGGCGCCGCCCGCCCTACCGACGAACAGACGCAGCGACTGCGTGCGCATCTGCGGCACGAGCTGGAGGAACGAAAGCAGATTCGACTTGCCGCTACCGTTGGCGCCGATCAGCACCGTCGTCCGGCCCAGACGCAGGTCCAGGGACGCGATGGAGCGGTAGCCTGCGAGCTCGATGCGAGTCAGCGTGGTGGTCATGGGAGCGATGCCTTCGCCAGCGACCTGGCGGGGCGATTCTGACAGAACCGGCGAAGCACGGGCAGGGCGGGCACCCTGCGCGGCGTCCACGTGGACGCGCGGGGGCGCGTCGATTCTGTCAGCACTGCTGACAGAATCAGGCCCCGGCAGAGGAGAGCCTGCGCCGACCTGGCCGTCATGACGACCTCGGGCGAGGGTTGCCTGGCCCGAGCACGAAGCGGGCGCGTTCGACGCGGAGCATCTCGAATGGGGTCATCCACTTGACGCTCATGCCAACGCATGCCGTTGGGACCTTCACCTGCTTGCCCGTCGGCGCGGGCACTTCATGAGTCACGACGACGTGTTTTTGCGCGAGCGCGTGCGCGACAAGGTAGAAGTCTGCGGCCTGCATGAACGTGTGCACCGCCGCAGGCGCGTAGTGCTGGCGGCTGGCCCAACGGCTGACCGCCGTGAGCGCTGGCTGGAGTGTCGCCACGTCAGGGGGCAAGAAGAAGGCTGGCCCTCGGCTGTTGGCCCACTCGGCGAGCTCGTCGGCCCCCTCGTCGAGCTCCTCGCCAACCCGCGCGATGCTGAAGACCCTTCCAAGCGCGTTCTGGTGGAGCAACCAGTCCCAAAACGCGGGACAGATATCGAACCCGTAGTGTCGGTTCTTCGCTTCGATGAAGACGTTTGCGTCGAGGAGGTACCCCATCACCGCGCCTCCAGGCTCTCGCCGAGCCGCCGAAACGTCTCGATCTTCGCAACACCCAAGAGACGAAACGCGTCGCGGTACAGCGTCTCGCCTCCGAGCGTGCTCGCGACGAGCGCGCGCGCGAACCGCTTGCTCACGCGCGCTGCGGTCGTCAAGTAGAAGTCTCCCCCGCCGCTCTTGCGCTCCAGCGCGGCCAAGCGCTCCACCTCGCGCTCGTACGCCTCGCCGAAATGCGCGCGCGTCAGCCCCCCTGCGTCGAGCATGCGCCGCAAGACCACGAGCGTGCTGACCTTGAACAGCCGCGCGAGCCGCCTGAGTTCCACCTCGACCGCAGCGCGTGGCTTGTACACCGCGCGAAACGCAGCGAGCGGCACCAGGAACTCCGCGGCCACCTGATTGCACCATCGCTCTACAGAATTCGTGTCGCGGGCCAGAGCGTCGACATCAGACAGCGCCGACTCGCCGGCCCAGATGTGGGCCAGCTCGTGCGCCACCGTGAACATCTGGGCCGACTTGGAGTCGGCGCCGTTCACGAAGACGAGGGGCGCCAGCTCGTCGACCAGCGCGAACCCGCGGAACTCGTCAGGGTCCAGCGTGCGCTTGTTGTTGTTCAGCACGACGCCGCTACACATCACCAGAACGCCGGCGGCGTCGGCTTGCCCGATCAACGCGCGCAGCGCGGCTTCCCATGTCGGCTCGGTCGGCTGGTCCGCGCGCCCCAGCGTCGCGCGCATCGTCGCCGCGGTCGCGACGACATCCGCGCCTACCCGAGCGCTCCCGACGAACGGGTGCCGAACCTCGCCGTGGGCTCGTGCGTGCTCGCGGTACCACTCCTGGCGCTGCTCGCAGATGAAGATCGTCTCGAGCAGGTCGGGGCTAGGGCGACGAACCGGGCGACCAGCGACCGTCCGGAAGTCCGGAATCGGGATCCGCTCGACGGGCGGCTCATCGAGGAACAGGTAGCCGACGGGCGTCCGGGTGGCGGCGGCGAATTGCTCGAGCTGCCTCAAAGTCGGCGCCTCATCGGCACGAACCCACGCGTCGAGCTTGCGAAAGCGCGCAGCGAAGTCAGCGATGTCCTTGCCGGACCGCTCGCAGGCCCAGCGCAGGAGCGCTGGGCGGACGCTGACGCGCTGACTCATCAGTCGTCATCCTCGTCGTCGGGGGTGACAGCGGGGCGGCGGGCGCGGGCGCGGCCGCCGGGGGGCGGGAAGCGGGCGCGCCAGGCGTCGAGGAGGACCTTGGAGGGGCCGTCGGGGCCGACCAGGGCGGCGAGCTCGGCCTTGAGGCGGGACGCGGTGGCGGCGTCGTCGCGGGCGATGTCGGGGAGGAGCCGCCAGGCCGAGTCGAGGAGGGCGATGCGATCGGCGAGGTCGATGCCCTGGTCTTCGCACTGCTCATCGAGTGCGAGCAGCGCCTTGACCCGCTCGAGCGGGGTCCAGCCGGCCCAGCCGTAGAGGATCTCGCCGGCGCCGCGGCCGGGGATCTCGGTGAACGCGATGAAGCGCTCCTTGGGCACGTCGAGCTTGCCGCGCAAGCGAAAGTAGTCGGGCTTGAGGAAGTCGCCGTTGCCGTACTTGGGCGGCACCTCGGGCTTTGCCGGCAGGCCGGCGTCTTCTTTGCGCTGCTCGTCCCAGGTGCGCTCCCACGCAGCGCGCTTGTCGAGGCCGGTGGCCTTGTAGATGTGGAAGGGGTGCTCGGGGACGGCGTCGGCCAGGACGGCGTCGGTGATCAGCTCGACCAGGCTGTAGTCCGGGCGCCCGGCCAACAGCTCGGCGACCGCGGCGACGCGGCGATCGCCTTCGAGCGCGACGGCGAGCTGCGAGATCGAGCTGGGCTTGGCGCCGGCGGCCGATAGTTCGCGCTCGATGCGATCGGCGAGCCAGACGGCGAGGGCCTTCTGCTCGTCGTCGTCGTAGTCGGGGCGGTACCAGCGGCGCTTGTAGGTGGTCTGCTCGATGAGCGCCAGCTCGGGCACCTCGGCGATGCGCGCGCGACGCGCGGCGATCAGCTCGCGCAAGGCCTTGGGCGCCGACGCCGGCAGCGCGGTCAGCGGCTCCCAGCGATGGCGCGTGAACCACGCGGTCGGGATCTCGGTGGTCTCGTCGCCGCGTGCGATGGCAGCGCGGGTCTCGCCGTCGCGCACGGCTAGGTCCAGCTCGACGGGCCGCCAGGTGGGCGGCATGCCATCGACGTTGTCGGGCGCGCGGCCCTTGGCCTTGGGATCGAGGCCGTAGAGCCGGTAGCACTCCCAGTCGAGCTCTTCTTGCAGCGCGACCATGCGCAGCAGATCGGCCAGGTCAGCCTCACGTCGCGCGTCGAGGGCCGCACGCAAGCCGGCGGTGGTGCTCCAGCCGTCGTGGGCCAGCACCGACTCGATCGAGCGCTCGGCGCGCTGCCGCGCGACGCGATCGAGCGCGCGCGCCCACGGGATGACCGCCGCATGGCCGCTGGGGATCGGGAACAGTTTCATCTTGGTCGGGTCGCACGCGTAGAACTGCTCCCACGACTCGGCCGTCGTGCCTCCGCCTTCGCCCCGGATGCCCTTGTTGTGGAACACCTGCTTCATCCAGAAGCACGCCGCCGCCGAGTTGAGCAGCCCCAGCAGCGCCAGATGCTCGTCCTCGGTGGATCCCGGGAAGAGTTTGACAACGGGCGCAGAATGCTTGAAGAGACTTCCTCCGCGATCCAGCACGAAGTGGCCATGAGTCGCCACCTCTGGATAGAGGATCGAGAGAGGCGTCACATAGGGCTCGCTCATTGGCCGATGCCACTCAAACCACTTACGCCCCGCTTCGCGATAGTCTTTCTTGCCAGAAGCGATGCGCGCACTAAGAATCCGCTGAAATGGCCAGAGTGCAGCCAATGTCGCCCCGGTTGGTGTGAGCAACTCGAGGCGATCCCCATACGGGAAGAACGCGGCGAGCCCCGACGAGGCCGACCAATCACGCACTTGCTCACCCACCACGAGAGGGCGGATGAAGCGCGTGTCGACATGGATTCTGCTCCACTGCGTCATCTCACGGACGAAAACGCTGTCCGCGCTCGACCGTCCACCACCGCCCACGGACGCCAGATCGGAGAGTCGACTTCGACACTCGGCTTCCAGCCTATGTCGGATGGCTCCACCTGTACCGAGGCTCCAAGGGTAGGTCGCCATGGTCTCGCGCGAGATCGAAGTCTCAACGGCGAAGTCGTCTTCGTATCCAGGATGCGGAAGCTTCACCGCCGACATCAGACTCGTCCATGCAAGACCGCGCGCCGGTTCAGCGGGCACCCCGGGCTCTCCGCGCTTGCCCATCACGGCACGGACCGTCTCGCCTCTTGGTGTACGGTTGCGTGCGAACAGAATCACCGTCGGAGTGCCGTGGTGCGGGATGAATGCCTGCGAGCTGTCGACCACGAGCTGCAGATCCACGACCGAGAGTACTTCTTCGATCAGCGACTTGCCGAACTCGCGCTTCATGAAGTTGTTGGCGACGATCAGCCCGGTCCAGCCGTCCTTCTCGGCGAGCTGCAGGCACCGCTCGATGAAAGGCGCGCTGAGCGAGTACTCGCGGAACGCCGACACGTAACGCGGTTTCCCTCCGCCTTTCTCGCGGTGGTACTCCTTGCGCGCCGGATCGCGCTCGGTGATGTACGGCGGATTCCCGACGACGACCTGAAACTTCTTCTTCAAGATCGGCCGCAGCACCAACCGCACCGACGGCCGCGTCAGCACCGCCTTCGGCGGCGCCTCCTTGGCCTTCCCGCCTGCCCCGCCGCCGATCAGCTCGAGCTGCTCGGCCGGTCGCTCGTCGTCGCGCTCGACTTGCTCCAGGCCGTCGGCCCAATACACATGCGGGTGAAACTGCGCCGCCTCGGCCAGGCTCTTCACGCCCGCCAGCTCGGCCGCGGTCATCACCATGCGAGCCCGCGCCAGCGCACAGGCGTAGTCGTTCAGATCGATCCCCACGACCCGCTCGAGCGCGTGCTCGACCACCGTTCGCTTGTCCCAGTCGGGATGCTGGGCCGCGGTCGCCGCGACGATGCGGCGCAGGCCGTCGAGGAGGAAGTGCCCCGAGCCGCAGGCCGGGTCGAGCAGGCGCACCGCGTCGCCGCCCAGCTCGGCCAGAGCGGGCGTCAGCGTCTGGCCCAGCATGAAGTCGCGGACGAAGTCGGGCGTCTGGCAGAGCGCGTAGCGCTCCTTCACCACCGGGTCGAGCTCCTGGTACAGGTCGCCCATCAGCTCGCCCGCGAACTCTTCGTCCTTGAACGACCACTGGAAGCCGGTGTCGGCTTCCTTGGCCCGCCAGAACTCGATCAGCGCCTCCGAGCACTTGTTCGAGGGCACCGCGACCTCGGCTGGCTGCGGCGCGAACAGCTCCGGCAGGCCGCCGCGGGGGGATGCCAGGTCGCGGAAGACCCAGCGCAGGAACGCCGTGTCGCCTAGGTCGGGCGCCAACCTGTCGAACAGCTCCTTCTGCGCCTCGGGATCGACCAGCCGTGGCGGCACCAGCAGCTGACGATCCTCGAGCACCCGCACGTAGACCGTCTTCAGCACCCACAAGACCGCCGCGCGCCGCGACAACAGATCGGTCCACACGTCGAAGTCGTCGCCCACCTGCTCGTCCGTGTGCAGCTTCTTGGCCCGGTCGCGCACCGCCCCCGGCGCCAACATCTGCGCCCGTAGATCGGCCGCGATGGCGCCTACGTGCTGCGCCAGCGCCTTGGTCAACTTCGTACGGTCAGCAGGGATCATCGACGGCTCGCTTCGGTCATAACTCGCGGTGGCTTGCGCAATCGGAAAGCGGAATCAACGCGGCAGCTTGCGCCGGGTTCCGGGCAAAGCTGTCCATAACGTCGGTCATTACCTCGCCCCCCGCTCGACTACCGGCATCACCGCGGGCAGCGGGAACGTCACGCCTTCCAGGTGGAAGAAGCTCTCGTGCTCGTTGAAGCGCGGCTGGCGGTTGAGGATGACGCCGGGCACCACCAGCACCCAGAAGCCGAGCGCGCCCGACATGGCCTCGTCGTAGAGCCAGCGCGGCACGTCGAGCGCGCCGCACAGGCCGAGCAGCGCCGTCTCGCCCAGGACCACCGTGTGCCCCGGGCGGCCGTGCTCCTCGAGCAGGTCGCGCACCAGCGTCTCGGCGTGCTCGGTCAGGATCGCCCGCTGCGCCGCGTACTGCTCGGCGCGCTCGAGCGCGGCGATGTCGTGGCCGTGGGCGCGGAAGAACGCGTCCTCGAACGAGACGTAGGTGCCGTCGAGCGCCGCCGCCACCGAGCGGCTGATCTCGATGTGGCGCTCGGGTGGCGTCACCAGCATGCGGAAGCCGCGGCTGGTCGCCGCCTCGCGCAGGAGGTCGCGCAGCACCACCTCCGGCGGACGATCCGCGCCGAGCAGCGGCGGCAGCTCGTCACCCGGCTGCGCCTCGGGCGCGCGCACGCCTCGGGGCTGCGCGTGCTTCGGCACCACCCGGCCGTCACGCACCTGGTAGTCGAGCGCGTGTAGCACGCCCAGCAGATCGTCCGGCTCGGGGAACGGGCAGCGCTCGCCGAACACCGTGCGCACCTGGTCGCGCAGCTCGGTCAGGAGCAGGTCGTCGCGGCCGCCCTTCAGCACGAAGCCGATCGACTCGACCGGCAACAGCGGGTGGTGGAAGAGCTGGCCGCCGTTGGTGAAGTCGACGTCGGCGCACAACCGGGTCGCGAGCTGGAGCAGGTCGCCGCCGAACTCGGGCAGCGTCGCGGCCAGCGTGCGGCGCGCGGCCTCGGCCTCGATCGGCGGCCAGTCGGCGAGGCGGAACACCTCCTTCACGAACGACCGGATGGCGGCCTTGTCGAAGGCCGGGCGCGCGAGCACCAGATCGTCGACGCCGTCGACCGGGAACGCCTGGAGGCGCGTGTTCTGGGTCTTCACCAGCAGGCGCAGCATGCCGCGGCCGGTGACCTGGCCCGGCGCCCACTGATCTTCGAGGCGCGCGCCGAGGTCGCCCATCAGCGCGATGCCGCCGCGGGCGTCGAGCACCTGCTCGGTCGCGTCGAGCACCTCGGCCAGCGCGGCGTCGATGAGCCGGGTCAGGCCCTCGGTGCACTGGGTGCTGACGGTCGACTGGTGGACGCGGAGCGCGTCGGCAATCGCGCCCTGCACCTCGGGCTCCTGCGATACGCCGATGAAGCGATCGACCGCCGTGCGCTGGGCGTCGGTGAGCGGCTGCGACGCCTGGTCCCACAGCGCGTCGAGGTCGCGGGCGGTGCCGGCGGTGCCGGTGTCCTGATCGCGGTAGCGGTGCAGCGCGTCGACGATCTGGGTCAGGACGCCCGCGCCGACGCCATCAACGGCGCGCAGCTCGGCGCGGGTCTGGCGCGCCACGGCGCCGATGGTGGTGAGGCGGCCGGCCTCGAGCGCGCGGCGCACGCGGGCGGCCAGGGTCAGGCGATCGAGCGGCTCGGGGCTGTCGACCAGCTCGGGCACGATGGCCGGCTCGCGGTGGACCGACGTCGTGGTCGCGATGACGCCGCGCGCGCGGAGCTGGGCCTGGAACGCCAGGATGTCGCGGATGGTCTTGTCGCCGAGGTTCGACAGGCCGCGGATCTGGGCCTCGCTGAGCCCGGCCAGCTCGCCGACCGTGGTGACGCCGGCGCGCGCGAGCTGGTTCTGGGCGCGCGGCGGCAGCGGCGACAGGCGCAACGACGACGCGGGCTCGAGGTGGGCCGGTACGGCTGGGATCGGCGCCACGTCGACGTCGGCACCGAGCGCGAGCAAGAGCGCGTCGCGCATCGCGCGGGCCGAAGGGAACCGCAGCTCGGGCTCGCGGTGCAGCGCCTTGGCGAAGAACGCGGCCAGGCCCGGCGGATCGATGTCCTCGGGGGCGATGCTGGGCGACTGGCCGGGCTCGGGCACCTTGCCGTCGAAGGCGTGGCGCCCCGCGTAGAGCTCGAACAGGCACAGCGCGGCGGCGTAGCGATCGGTCGCGTGGGTCCAGTCGGTGCGCGACGGATCTCGGTACAGCGCGGTGCCGCCGTACAGCGCCTCGGCGGGCATCTCGGCCAGGCTGAAGTCGATGACGATGAGGCCCGCGTCGCCGACCAGCAGGTTGTCGGGCTTGAGGTCCTTGTGCGTGACCCCGCGCTGCTCGAGGTAGTCGAGCGCGGTCAGCAGGTCCTCGGCGAAGCGGCGCCGGGTCGCGGCGTCGAGCGCGGGCTGTCGATGCAGCCGCTGGCGCAGGGTCTCGCCGCTGACCCGCTCCATGATCAGCGTGAGCCGGCCGTCGACCATGTTGGTCGGGTCGAGCACCTTGACGATCGCCGGGTGATCGAGCCGCTCGAGCGCCTTGTACTCGCCGCGCAGCGCCTCTTCGGCGCCGGCCGAGTTGCGCGCGACCTTGAGCGCGCGAGTGCGGCCGGTCGGCAGGTGGCGGGCCGCGTAGACCACGGCCAGGCCGCCCTCGCCGAGGCGGTCGGTGATCTCGTAGTCGGCGCCGATGCGCGTGCCGCGCTCGAGGTTGTCGGGGTCGAGCGCGCGCGCCGGCGCGAACGCCGGCATCGCGGTCTGGGTCGAGGGGCGCTCGCGGGTGGCGTCGCGGACCGCGGCGATGGCGTCGGCCAGGGTCGGGAAGCGATCGGCCGGCCGCACGGCCAGCATGCGGTGGACCGCCTCGTCGAGCGACAGCGGCGCGCGGGGCGCGATGTCGCGCAGGCGGACCACGACGCGGCGCGCCGAGACGAAGTCGCGGGTCGAGTCGAACAGCGGCCGCCCGGCGACCAGGAGCGCGAGGATCGCGCCCAGGCTGAACTGATCGGAGGCCGGCGACGCGCTGGAGAACGCGTGGACCACCTCGGGCGCGGCCATGCGCAGCCGGTCGTCGCCGAGCGACGTGAACAGGACGGTGCCTTCGGCAGTGAGCTGCTTGGCCAGGTCCCAGCCGATGACCCGGAGCTGCGCCGGGGCGGCGACGTTGTCGACCAGCACCACTTCGGGCCGCAGCAGCCGGTGGACCACGCCTTGCTGGTGGGCCTGATCGAGCGCCGCGGCGATGCGCAGCCACAGGTCGACGCGGGCGTTGAACTCGGCCTTCTTCGTCAGCGCGAACTTGTCGGCCCACGACGCCAGTGAGACGCCGTGGAACAGCTCGAGCGGCAGGACGATCCCGGCCTCGTCGGTGAACGGCGGATCGGCGGCGAGGATGCCCGGGATGCGGCCGAGCCGGCCGAGCACCTGGGCTTCCCAGCGCGCGCGTCGCATGATGCGCTCGCGCTCCTCGTCGTCGGCCAGGGTCGGCACGGTGTAGACGCGGAGCAGCCGCTCGGCGCTCGACAGCGAGTGCTTGGCCAGGAACTCCTGGCAGGTGTCGTGGCTCTCGAGGGACGCCAGGATGTCGTATTCGCGGATGCTGCGCTTCGGCCGCGGGCTGGTCGCGGCGCTGCTGGTGAGGATCTTGTCGACGTCGGCCAGGGTCCGCGCGGTGACCGGCGTGGCGGCGCGGTTGGCGATGCGATCGACGAACGTCGGGTCGGTGAGCGCGGCGATGATCGTCGCACGGGTGTGGATGCGGTCTTTGCTGGCGCTGCCGCGCACGTTGCAGCGCGTGGTCGCCGACAGGAACACCAGGCCCTGGGTCCAGAGCTGGCCGGCCTCGAAGCTGACGCGCTTCATGAGGCCGTGGAGGATCTGCGCGGTCTTGCGGTTCTTCTCGATGGGGCTCTTGACCGGCTCCGGGAGGTACCAGTCGTAGTCGGTGCCCTCGATGGTGCCGCGGTAGCCCTTGATCTCGACGACGAACACCGCGTGCGGCGCGACCACCACCGCGTCGAGCTCGTGGACCACGCCGGAGCGCTCGACCAGCCAGGCGTTGCCGTAGACCGTGTAGGTCGCGGGCAGGCCCTCGACCAGGAACCGCAGCGCCTGGCGCTCGCTGTCGTGGGCCGGCTCGCCCAGCTTGATGAAGCGCGCGGCCATCGCTAGACGAGCACGATCTTCGCGCCGTGGAACCACAGCGCGAGCTGGTCGGCGACGTCGAGCTGCCCGCCCTTGTCGGGCCGGCGGCCGACGACGAAGTCGAACGCGGTCTGGCGCAGCGGGTGCGCTGGGTCGGTCAGGTCGGCGGCGCTGGCCGCGACGATGAAGTCGGTGCGCGGCGCCTCGCGCTCGAGGGCGATCACGCCGGCCAGCGTCAGCTCGCGCCAGCCGTCGCACGCGATCGTGCAGTGCTGGTGCAGGCTGAGCCCGTCCTGGGTCGCGACCAGGTGGTGCGCCAGCAGGCCGCCGGTGCCCGGCAGCTCGAGCACCTTCTGGTGCGACTTCACCTGGTGCAGCTCGGACCGCGCCAGCCGCGGCGTCACGCCCAGCCGCTTGGCCTGATCGTCGACGTACTCGGCCGCCGGCTGCGTCAGCGCCAGCGTCGGCAGCGCCCGCAAGAACTCGTCGACCACGTCGTCGTCGAGCTGCGCCAGCTCGAACGGCGCCCGCACCCGGGCCGGATCGAACGGCAGCGGGTGGACCACCGCCCCGTCCTCGGCCAGCAGCTGCAACAGCTCCGCGCTGCCCAGCCGGCCGCGGAACCGCTGCCACGTCGCCTGCCCCGCCTCCGTCAGCCGCGGCGCCCGCCGCCCCATCGCCTCGTCGCGCGCCAGCGCCCGCAGCAGCGCCTGCGCGTAGCTCGCCAGGTCCGAGCCGCTCACCGTCGACCGTGTCGCTGCAGGGGCTGCCATGGGTCGGCCATTTTAGCCACAACTGCGAGAAATGCTGGTATCCGGGTGCAGGGGGATCTCATCGCGGGGTGACCCCCAGGAGCGCCTTCAGGCGATCGCGCATCAGGCGGCGCCGGGCGGCGAAGAAGTCCGGGAACCTCGTCATCTCGGTTGGCAGCTGGCCAAGATCGTGGCGCTCGAGGTAGGCCTCGCTCGCGCTCGCTTTAGGGAACTGGCTGGCGACCCACTCGGCCGGCATGAGATCGCTCTTCGCCTGGTTCAGCGGCCCATCCAGCAGCTGCAGATTGGCGAGCCGGTCCACCTTGTCCTTGTAGTCGTCGACGGCGTCGGCGGAGACCCCGGCCTTCATCAGGACGGGCTTGCGAAACCGGCTCTGGGGGTACACGTGGTCGACGTGGAAGACGTTACGGAAGTCGACGTATGGATATAGCAGCGACAACAGCGCGAAGGTCCGGCGGTCGCGATACTCGACGTCGAGCAGATCCTCGAGCTCCTCGTCCTCGAAGCGCAGCCCGCGTCCGCGCCGCGCCATCTCGCTCTCGATCTGCTCGGTCGGCCAAGCCGCCGAGCCATCTGCCTTGATGACGGACCGCAGCGCCGTCAGCGTGGCATCGAGGCCGCTGCCCCACACACCTGGCTTCAGCAACGAGCGGACGAGCCAGGACCGGATCGCCGCACGATCGTCACGCTCCGCGGAGGCGGACAGGTACGTCTCGGTCGCGCCGCGCTGGTACAGGTAGTACGCAACGAGCAAGAGCGGGCTATCGGCAGTCAGGTTGTCGCGCGAGAAGCCGCAGGCGTTCGCGAACTGAGCGGTCAGGCGCAAGGCCTTGTCGATCTTGGGCCAGCACTCCTTCAGGACCTGCATGTTGGCCTTGTTGAAGTTCGTGACGCGGAAACCGACGCTGGCGACGTCCGCCAACATGAGCCCGGCCTTCAGAACGAAGTCCTTGCTGAACCCGAAGCCCCGCCCGGTCTGGTTGAGCTCGTCCACCAGCTTGTGGATCATCGCGCGGGCGTCCGTGTCGGCCCATTCCGCGGTGGCGATGCTCAGCAGCAGGTCAGAAAACGACAGCACCGTGCCGCCGCTGTTGACGCGGATGAAGATGTCGAGCACGTGATCCAGCTCCTGGTGCTCCTCTAGGTAGTAGTGGATGACGGCGTCGGAGTGAATGGCGCGATGCAGGCGGTCGAGGCGCTCGAAGGCGTCGCTGTCCGTGCCCAGGCCCTTGCCGACCAGGAACTTGTGCATGTCTGGCCCGGTCTTCATCGTCAGGATATCGGGCACGAGGAACCAGCAATCGTCGCCACCCTCGCGGGCGCGCTCATCGGACAGGAACTGGAAGTCGTAGACCATCCCCGCTTCGTTTTCAGCGGCCAGCTTGTTGAGCTTCAGGTACAGCCGCTTGTCGATGAACGCATTCGGGTTGTTCCACCACTTGCGCGGCTCGCGCACGGCATGAGTGCCGCGCAGCCCGATGTTGAGGGCTGTCAGGCGCTGCTGCCCATCGAGCACCGCGGTCACGCCGCTGTCACCCGGCACGTCAAGCTTGGGGCAGTGCGCCGCGTCGCGTTGGTGATAGGTGCGGACGAAGTCGTAGAAACTGTACTCGCCGACCTTTTCGCGTCCCACCTTCCAGAATAGAAACGAGCCAACGGGATAGCCGCGCATGAGGCTGTCGAACAGCCGGCAGATCTGGTCCTGATCCCAGACGAACTCGCGCTGGATCGCTGGCAGCACGAACTCGTGCCGGTGGATGCTATCGAGAGCCTTCTTGACGGTGATGGCGGGCTGGAAGGTCATGTGCGTTCCTCGTTGCGTCGGGGGCTGCGAGTCCGAGCCTGACTACTTGAGCGGCTGCTTGGTCCACTTCCACTTCTTGTGCGCGACGTCCATGCAGACGTCGAAGAAGGCCTTGGAGCGGAGGAACGTGTACCGCTCTTCTGCGATCTGCTCCGCGTAGTCGCCGTACTTGACCGCTTCGGCGAGAATCAGCCGCACGCGGCGCGAGGCGATCTCGTAGAGCGTGCCGCCGAACTCGGCATCGACCTTCAGGTCGACGCCATGGTTCTCGTAGAGCGACGCGCGGTCGTAGTCGTTGAGCAGGCCCTGGTACAGCAGCGCCCAGACCAGGTTGCGCGCGCGCTCGAGGTACGCGTACTTCGCCGCGCCGCGTTCGAGGATCTCCTGGATCGCGCGCCGCAACCGAAACTGGATCTTGTACGCGAGGATGATCTGCCGTGCGTCGGCGTCGAGATACGCGCGGCGGAAGGTGTTCTCGTAGGTCTTCTGGCTCTCGAAGACCTCGGACAGGCGCGACATGCGATCGATCTCGCCCTGGATCGCCAGGAAGGTCTGGGCCAGCTTGCGGATCTCGATCGCCCGGTTGTGCTCGATGCCCATGCTCTCGAGATCGGTGTCCTGCATCGCCTCGAAGGCGTTCTCCTGCCGTTCGTAGAAGATCTTGAGGTCGTCCCGGAACTTGTCCTCGAACTCGAGCTGGATGTCGTCGCTGGCGCGCAGGTGCCACGGCTCGACCGGGTTCTGCCGGTTGTTGCAGATGGTCACCCGGGTGACCAGCGCGGCGCTGTGGGTCTCGACGATCTTGGTCAGGACGTGGACACCGTCGAGCGCCTTCTTCGCCATCCCAGGGTGCTTGGCGTTCTCCTCCATGAAGGTCGCGAAGGTGGTCAGGGTCTGGGCGCCGTTCAAGACCCGCGGCTCGACGATCGTCGCGACGCCGTCCTCGACGCTGAAGTGGCCCGCCGAGATCGTGACTCCGTTGTGGTTGAACGCGAAATCGCGGGGGCTGTCCGTACCATCGAGGATTCCCCGCAGCGCGGTCCGCAAGGCCCGGTTGGTGGGGCGGTCACCGCCCAGCCCCGCGCGGATGTTCCGATCGAACAGACGCGCGCCCATCTCGAGGTGCATGGCGTGGAGTTGCATCAGCGGCACGAACCCCACGTGCATGCGGTCCCCCGAGTCGAGCTCGCGTCGCAACGTGCCGTCGGCCAAAGGCACCTTGTAGATGTGGGTCCGATCCTGGACCGAGACGCCGCCGACCTTCTTGGTCTTGCTCGAGACGAACTCGACGGTGAACCCGATCTCGCGCCCTCCGAAGAACTGGTCGATCAGGTACTTCTTGGTCTCGAGCTCCTCGCGCTTGGCCCCCAGCGCCTTGCTCTGGTCGGCGGCCTCGGCGTCACCGGTGAAGACGAACTGCAGGAACACCTGGTCGACGACGTTCTTGTTCTCGCGCAGGTCCGCCTTCAGCTGCATAAGCACGTCGTTGAGCTGCTGGTCCTGGTGGGGGTTGCCGAAGATCCGCTCCATGCCGGCGGCGATGAGCCGGTCCATCGAGCCCTTGAACTGCTGGTGGCTGTCGCTCCACTTGAACTGGAACAGGTAAAGGATGCGGCGATCCGGGTCGACGTGGAACGCGTCGAACCCGTAGTCGTTGTTGCCGAACGCGACCTTGTGCGCGTGCTCATCGACGCTGCCGCCGAACTTGCGCGTGAGGTACAGCAGGCCGAAGTAGTCGTGCTTGTGGCCGTTCCACCGCTTGCCGTGGTCAGTCCACGCTTGATCGAGATCTCGTTGCGTGATCGCGACACTCATCGAGCCATCCTTGTTCGGCGAGGAACCTACGACTCCCCCCGGAGCCTTCGGCAGCGTACCGGAGCGGACGTCACGTGCGCTGCGTAGCGAACACGATCTCGCGCCTTTCTGGGGTAGTCAGGCGGCGCTACCCGCGCATGGCCCGCGTGGGGTGAACGGTCGCCTCACGCACTCGGCAGGAGCCCCGACGCGAGCCGGTACATGATCTCGCCGTTCGGCAGCTGCTCATCCACGAACGCCGCCACGCCGGTCGCGTCGTAGAGCTTCTTGCGCAGCGCGCGAGCCAGGCCGTTGGCGCGGATCGCGGAGCGACCGAGCTGAGCCGCGACCTCTGACGAGCGAACGGAGCCGTTCTCCTGCACCAGCGTCAAGAACTGGCGCTCGTCGGCAGTGAGCGTCACCCCGCCCGCGTCGACGATCCCGACCAGCGGCGGGGCGGCGTTGGCCGGTGCCTCGGCCGCCGGCGTGGCAGCCGCGACGACCGGCGCGAGGGCCCCGTCATAGACCAGGCGCAGCGTCACGGCGCCGATGCCGAGGCGGACGCCGTGGGTGTGGCCGGGCTGAAGATCGTGCTCCGAGATGCGTTGCCCATCGACGTACGTGCCGCCGCGACCGGCGCTGTCGGCGATCCGGAACCGCCGGGTCGGGGCATGCCACACGACCGTCGCATGGACGCTGGCGACCTCCTCGTACTGATCGTCGATGCGGATGTCGCAGCGCGCGCTCCGGCCGATGCGCAGCCGCTCGCCTTGGGCCTCGAACCGCCGCAGGTGGCGGTCGCCCACCCAGATCTCGCCGGTCACCAGCGGCGCAGGGGCGCTGACCGCGGCGTGAATCGGCGCGGCGTCGTGGGTTGCGGCGACGACGCTCACGACCGCGCGTACCGGTGGCATCGCGAGGCCTTGGGCGCCGCACGCCCGCCGCAGCGCCTCGACGAGGCGAACCCGCGCCTGGCCGGACCCGCGGAGCCAGTCGCCAGTCCATGCGGGCACGCGATGCCAACCCATCCGGTCGAGCACCGCCGGGCGCGTGCCGTCGCGGTCGCGGGGCGGCTGCGGACCGCCGACCTCGCCGGCGTCGAGCTCGATGCCCGCCACGTAGCCGGTGGGCAGGTCGGGGTGTTGCACGCCGAAGGCGAGCTGCACGTGGCGCGTGCCGGCGCCGCGGTCGGCGTCGAACCCCAGCTCCGCGAGCTCGCGCCCGAGGTGGACGTACGCGTCGTCGCCATCCGGCGGGGCCGCGCGCGTGGCGGTTGCCGGCGCCTGCGCGAAGGCCAGGTAGTCGCGCAGCACTACCGGTCCGCGGTTGCTGGACGGCCCGACGCGGATGTCCTCCGGGCGGAGCGCGGTGGCCACGAGCAATCGGTGCTTGGCGCGCGAGAACAAGACGTTCAAGCGGCGGTGGCCGTGCGCGCCCGAGATCGGACCGAAGTTCTGGAGCACCCGGCCGTCGGGGCCTGGCCCGTAGGTCAGCGACACGATGATGACGTCGCGCTCGTCGCCCTGGACGTTCTCGAGGTTCTTGACGAAGAGCCACTCGAGCGTCGACTTCCACCGATCGACGTAGTCACCGCCCGCGGCGCCCAGCCGCTCGTCGAGACGCTCGCGGATGAGGTCCGCTTGCTGCTGGTTGACGGCGACCACGCCGAGCGAGAGGTTCGGCGTGGCGGCCATGACCTCGAGCGCGAGGGCCACCACGTAGTCGGCCTCGATGGGGTTGGTCGACGCTGCGTAGGTCCCAGCGACGCGCCGCAGCTCGACGCCGACGCGGGCGCCAGGCGCGGTCGGCGCCGGCGGCACGATCAGGGCGCCCCCATAGAACTGTTCGTTCGAGAAGTGGATCAGCGTCTCGTGGCGCGACCGATAGTGCCATCGCAGCACCCGCGGCGAACCGAGCGTCTCGCGCGCGAGCTCGAGCACCGACGCGGCGTCGACCTCGACCTCGGCGAACTCGTCGGCCTCCTCCTCGGCAGCGCGGAAGAAGTCCGTCGGCGGCAGCTGCTCCTCGTCTCCCACGATGACCGCCCGGCGCGCGCGCAAGAGCGCACCCAGCGCGTCCTCTGGCCGGAGCTGCGAGGCCTCGTCGATGACGAGCAGATCGAATTGCAGCGCGGGGTCCTCGAGGAACTGCGCCACCGACAGCGGCGACATCATGAAGCACGGGGTGACCGCGGTGATCGCGCGGTGCGCGCGCCTGATCAGGCGTCGGATCGACAGGTGCCGCTTCTGCTTGCCGATCTCGTTCGACAACAGCGCATCGTCGGTCCAGTCGCTGCGCGGTCCGACGCGACGCCCCGTTGGCACGGGCACCCCAGCGAGCCGGCAGGCCAGCGCGCGGCGCCGTTGCGTCACCAGCTCGGCGTCGATGGCCCGCAGCCGGTCGCGGAGGTGTTCGAGCGTGGCGCCCGACCATTCGCTGGTGGTGAGCTGGGGGTGCTCGACGAGCGCGAGCGCGCACAGCGAGCGCAGCACGCACCACTCGAACGTAGCGTCGAGCGCGCTCCACGGCCCACCCGCCTCCTCCATCACCCGGAGGAACGCGCGCGCGTCGGCCGTCTGCTCGCAGGCGGCGCGAAGGGTTCGGTACCGCAGCCAGGCCGCGGCGGCCTCCGGCGCGGCAAGCGCGCTGCCGAGACGCACCGCGACCGCCTGCAGGGGCGCGTCGGGGCCATCGAGGTCCGCGAGCCCGACGCCCGCGTGGGCGGCCTCGGCTCGATGGGTCGCCTCACGCCCAAGGGCGACGCGCAGCCGGCTGGCGAGCGGGGCGGCGGCGGCGAGGCGGGCGCCGCTGGCGTCACTCCGCACCCATGCCTCGACGTAGTCGGGCAACCGGATGTCGGCCAACGCGGTGCTCGCCGCGACCGCGGCCCGCAACAACTCTGGCTCGGGCGCGCCGTTGGCCCAGTGGGGGCCCAGCGTTTCGCGTGCGATCGTCCCGTAGCTCGCGAGCCGCGCTCGCGCGGTCGCCAAGCGCTCGGCCGCGGAGGCGACGAGCGGGAGGTCGACGATCCGGATTCTCGGCGAGAGCGCCGCCCCGCTGACGGGCGCAGCGGCCTCCTCGACCTTGGCAAGCGACGCGCGCGCACGGATCACGCCGACAGCCGTGTCAGCCGGCCACGACCGGAGCGCATCTTCCAGCGCAGGGCCATGGTCGCGGTGAAACGCCGCCCAGTCGGCGAGCTCGTCCACCTCCGCTCGAAGAACCCAATCGCGCAGCTCGCGTGTTCGGCCATTGTTGCCGGGAAAGGCCACCCGCAGCTCGGCGATCCACGCGGCCACACGTTGCAGTCGCGCGAAGTCGGTATCCAGACCGGCGAATCCGCGGCCACCAAGCCGCCGCAAGACACGCTCGCCCTCCCAGATCGCCAGCGCCTCGAGGAAGCGGGCCGCGCGCTCGAGGGTGGACGCGAGCGCCTCACGTGGCGTGTGCCGACCCGTGGTCAGTGCCTGACAGGCCCGACGCGTCGCCTTGTACTCGCCACCGAACAAGCGTCCGAAGGGCCCGGTCGCGCGCAACACGGTGGCGTGACGCCGCAGCTCCTTCGCGCCGAGGTCTCGCCAGCCGTGCAACTCCGCGTCGATCGCGGCTGCCGTCGCACGCAGCTGTTCCGCGAGTTGAGCGACCTCTTGGAGTTCGGCCACGGCGTCGGGATCGTCGAGGCGCGGATCGCGCGCCCGCAGGATCGATGGGTCCGAACCAGCGATCAGGCGCGCGGCGTCGAGAAGCAGGCGGAGCAGGTCCGAGTCGAAGGCGTGGCGTGTGCCGGTCCGTGCGAGAAGTTGCATCGCCCGGCTCAGGCCGGCGTCAGCGGCGTCGACCTGGGCCCTGCGCTGCGTGACGATCGTGCGAAGCCCGGCGAGCGTCGCGGTCGGCGGTAGCGCGATCCCCGAGACGGCCTCACCTAGCTCGCGGATCGCCGCCGCGTGGCGAAGCGCCGACTCGGGATCGCCATGAGCCGCCAGCGCGGACGTCGCGGCGTTGGTCTCATCGAGGCACCGCAACACCGCCGCGACGGTCGCGCGCCGCGACGCATCGACCAACCGCAGGATCAGATCGGCAGGGGCGGCGCATCCGACCTGGTACACGTCAGCCAGCTGCCCCGCGAGGTCGATGAGCTGGGCGCGCGACATCGCTGCGGCAGGCCAACCGGTGTTCTCGACGAGCGCGAGCAACTCCCCCATCGCCGCGTGCCACGCCCGAACCGCAGCCACCAGCACGTCCTCCCGGTGCACGGCGACGTCGTACGTGGTCACGAAGGCCCACGGGTGCTGCCGCGGCGGCGTCGCAAGCGCGGCCACTGCGTTCCCAAACTCAGCGAGGTCGCGCTTGCGCGCGCGCAAGGTCGCGGGGTCGAGCTCGCTCGCCCCGGGCACCTGAAACGTGAGGACGCTGGGCGGGGCCGAGGCGAGTCGAGCGCGCAGGGCCTGCTCGCGCCACACGACCTCCCGCCAGCACGCATCCAGCCGCCCCGCCGGTCGCGCCATCGCCGCCAGGTACGCGTCCAAGACGGCCTGGCACGTCGCGCGCTCACGCTCGAGCGCGGCGAGGTTACCGACCGGATAGTCCGTGTCGCGCGCGGCGCGCGCTACCGCCAGCGCGTTGAGCACGTCGCGCTTCGACGCCTTGGTCGAGTGCAACGCCAGGCAGAATGGCCCGAGGCCGGCCTCGTCCAGGCGCTTCTTGACTACCTCGAGCGCCGCCATCTTCTCGGCGACAAACAGGACGCGCTCGCCTTCCGCGAGCGCCGCGGCGATCAGGTTGGTGATGGTCTGGCTTTTGCCGGTACCCGGCGGGCCCTTGACTACCAGGCTCTTACCCTCGAGCGCCGCGCTGATCGCTTCGACCTGCGTCGCGTCCGCATCGGTCACGAGCAGCGGCACGCGCGGCGTCGCGCCCGCTGCGGCAGGGACCGCTTCGCCCGCGAGCAGGCGGCGCACGAGTGGCGCAGCGCGCCCCCCGCGCTCGGACCACCGAACCGCCGCGAGGTCTTCGTACATCACCTGCCGCGCCGACGACACGACCGCGACGGTGACCATGCGGCGCAGTCGCCACCCTGGCAGTCCCTCGATGGCGCGCTCGACCCGCACGAAGTGAGCGTCAAGATCGGTGTCGTCCATCAGGGCATCGAGCGACAGTGACGCCGGCTCCAGGTAGCCGCGGAGGCGGTGCACGAGCGTGCGGTTGGGTTCGGGCTCGTCCGAGGTCGCGACGACCTTGTACTGGTACTGGCCGCGCGTGCGCGTCCGCTCGATGTCGAGGGGGACGAGCACGAGCGGCGACAGCAGGTCGCGCCGCGGCCCGTCGCTCCATTCGAGGAACCCGAACAGCGCGTACAGCGTGGGGACGCCCAGCTCCTGGATGCTCGTCAGGTGCTCCTGCCGCATCCCCTCGAGTCGACGCGCGAGGTCGTCGGGATAGCAGGCGGTCTGGATGACGGCGTCGTCGTGCCGCGCCGCGATCGGGCCATCGCCCTGGGGGGCGAGCTCGAAATCCGGATTGAGGCCCTGCCGCCGCGCTGCCTCCGCCACCGCCACGCGCGGCACAGGCGCCCCCGCGGCTACGTCATCGACCGCGCGGAAGCGGTACGCGCGCTCGGAGACCAGACCGCGGTAGAGGAGCGCCGGGCGCTCATCGATGATGCGGACCTGCGTGCGCGTCCGCTCCGGATGCCGGAAGTTCAACAGCCGGTTCCGCAACGAGAGATCGAGCAGTCGCTCACGCAGGCGCTCGACCTGGCCTTCGACGCCATCCGTGGCCGCTCGAACAACGGCTTCCCCCGTTGGACCATGATGATCACCCTTGGTCATGCGAAGCGCGGCATCCAGAGTCGCACACCGTTCCAAAGAAGGGGCGTCGGCGCGAGCGAATCATAGACGGGCGGGCGCCTCCTTCACGGCGCCCTCGATAGCCGCCCAATGGCGATGGAATGCTCGTCGTGCCGGACCGCGATGAGGCCGTCGTCGATCGGCGCAAGCAGCACCGGCCAGTCACACGCCTCAAGCAACGCCGCCCATTCACCTGCTGCTGGCCGCACAGCGCCAGTCTTGAGGTCGAAGACGTCGTACGTGCATGTGTGGCCACGGCGACCGAACTCGTGGAAGCCGTCACCGTCGTCGCCGAGCACGTGAAGACGGGCCCATAGCTCGTCGCCGGCGAGGCCAAACTCGGTGCGGATGCCGCGGTCGGACGCGGAGCGCACGACGCTGGGGCCGGTGAGCGCGACGGTCCGGATCAATCTGCCGGTTGCGACGTCGTGGAGTTCGACCTGCTCGCACGTCTCGCACGCGGCAGGGTTGGCGAGCACGGTCGCGACCACGCCATCGGCGATCGCGAGGGCCCCCTCATCGAAGAAGGTCGCGCGCGTAGCGAGCCGCCAGAGCGCGCGACCGTCATGCACGTCGAAGGCTGCAAGTTCGGAACGCCCGCGTCCATCGGTGAGCTGCACGATGACCTGGTCGCCGGAGATCGCAAGGTCGGCCACGCCCGCGTCCAGGTCGACGCGCCACGCCGCAGCGGACGTGTTCGGCGTGTAGCCGTGCAGGCTCGCCGCCTGAACGGTCTTCGACGTCACCGCACGCACCAGGGCGCCGTCGGCCGCGCGCCACGTCGTGCGCTCGTTCCATTCGATCCCGCCGATCGCCAGCGGCACTCGATACACCGCGTCGCGCGCCACGTCGTGCATCTCGACGACGCCGGCCGCGCTGTGGGACGTCGCCACCAACGGCGTGGTCCCAGGCACCAGCCGACCGCGGACGCGCTCGGTCTTGGCGGCGCTCGCGCCTATCCGGACCAGCGCGACGCCGTCATCGACCGCCAGCGCGACCAGGGTGCCGTCGGCGCTCGCGGTCACGTAGGACTCGAAGGGGAGAGGCTCGAGCGGGACTGCCGTCCACTCGACGTCCACCTGGGTAGGCCCGCCTGGCTGGACCGCGCCTGGCCGGGTACCGCAACACACGGCGGCGAACACGCTGGCCGTGACCATCGCCCGCATCGGATCAGTCGTGATCGTGGGACGGAATCAGCGCGAGCGTCAAGCGCCGCGCACGTTCGCCGGCGCCGATGACGGCGTCCCGATGCGCGGGCGGCAGCGCGCTGAGCTGGGTACGCCAGTGGTAGACGTCGAAGTCGACCGCGGGCTCGAGCGCGGCCGTGCCCGCGAGGAGATCGAGGGCATGATCGAACCGCGCCCGGTGCGCGTCGGTGCTCGCATCGGCGTGCGCGAGGCGGAGTTCCCAGGCGCACCAGGGTGCGTCGATCGCCACGAGCATGGCGACGGCCTGCGGCTGCTGCCAGTCGTTGTGCCTTCGCATGAGGCGCCGCAGCAGGTCGATGCCCACGGCGGGGTCGATGATCAGCGCGGGGAAGATGAGGAACGGGGTCACCAGGCCCGGCGTCGAGCCGGCCGGCGCCAGGATGCCTACGCCCGCGGCGAGGCGGAGCGCGGCACGGACGCGATCGCGATCGACGCCCGTCTCGACGAGGTACTGGGCGCAGAGCGCGAAGTGGCGGTTGTCCCCGCGGGCCGTCACGTGGGCGGTGACGACGCGGAGCAACTCCGACGGCGGTGCGTCGGGATGAGCCTTGAGGACCCGCAGCACGCGATCGAGGGTGATGCCGCTCGTGCCCGGGGACGACAGCAGGCGATCGCAGGCGGCGGTCAGCGCGGCCCCGGGACGGAGCACCGGCAGCGCCTCGACGATCTCCTCCGCCCCTTGATCGAGCAGCGCGTCGATGAGCGCGTCGTGCGCGGCCCGTGCGGCGAGGCGGCGCGCCAGGTCGGTTGGCGAGGCGACTTCGGCGTCACCGACAGCCGCTGCCAGGGTCGCGAACTCAGGCGTGCGCACGGAGACCTCGGCGGCCAGGTCGACCAACGCATCGGGCAGGCGCATCCAGCCGCTGCGGTCGACAGAGCCCCCGAGGGACTCCACCAGGAACCTGGCGGCGGCCTCGATCGGGTCGCGGCCAGGAAGCCACCGCCAAAGCCGCGCCTCGATCGGCGCCGGCGGCTCGTCGGCGATGCGCCGAGCGACCCAGGCGGCGAAGCCGGTGTACGCCGACGAGGAGACCGACGCCGGAACGACGCGCAGCTCCCCTCCCTCGCGCACGCTGGCGACGGCGATCCGCGCGCGCAGCTCTTCCGAGGCGACGTGGATCCAGTCGCCGCGCACGGCGCAGGTCACGCCTTCGGCGACGACGTGTTCGCCGTCGGGCCAGGACCGGCCGGCCACGGCGGTCGCCAGCGTCGTGTGGACGTGGTGGTAGCCCGCGAGGGCGAGGGCGAGCCAGCCCCACCAGGGCGTCGCAGGCGGCGGCGAATCCGCGAAGGGGTCGAGCCCTTGGAGTGCGCGCTTCACCGCTGCGACCGCCTCCAGCGATGGCGGTGCGACCTTGGCGAACCCCACGCCGCGCCCGGTGCCGCTGAGGGTTGGCGGGGCCACGGCTGCGGGTAGGTCCGCGATGACGACCGGACGCGGGCTCCCGCCCGCGCCCAGGGGTGCCCGACACACCGCGCCGGCCTCTGGGGCGAGCCAGTAGAGCGCCGTACCGTCCGAGCACACATCGTTCAGCTCGGCGTCCACCGCGATCACGTGGTGAGGCTCGCCATCGCCGTCCGCGCGCACGCCAATGAGGGTGTCGTGCGGGCGACCCGCCAGGTGGAGGTAGTACCAGTCACCTACGGCGACCGCCGACGCCTCAGCGGGGTGCTCGATCTCCCGCTCGAGCAACGTGCGCCCGAGCT
This sequence comes from Myxococcales bacterium, assembly GCA_016794525.1. Lineage (GTDB taxonomy): Bacteria > Myxococcota_A > Polyangia > Haliangiales > Haliangiaceae > UBA2376. The sequence goes on along the minus strand of JAEUJY010000062.1, from coordinate 168,168 downwards.
TGCCCGCGATCGGGTCGTACTCGACCATGCGCGTCGCGGTCCAGCCGACGCCGCCGCCGGGGACTGGCTGCGCGCCACCGAGCTCGGTGGGCCACCGCGGCAGTGCGACCACGCCGTGCCGATCGATGAGGTAGCCGCGGTCGTTGAACGTAACCGCGAGGCGCCCCGACATGGTCGCCACGCGGATTCGACAGGGCCAGCCCGGCATCGCAGCGGACCGGAAGACCTGGACGAGCTCCCCACCTCGGCCGAACGCGCAGACGACCAAGTGCCGCCGCCATTCACGCGCTGTCGTGACCACGCTCTCGCTGGCGACCGCGTAGAGGCGATCGTCGATCCACGTGAGCTCTTCGATGCTCTGCGCGGCCGCCGGGTGCTCGGTCGGCGGCAGCGTGGCGAAGCGATGATCCTCGCCGGCGGGGCTCCGCGCATGGATGGCGTCGTCGCGATGGTAGTAGAGCGTGCCGTCGCGCTCGCAGCAGGCGTCGACGTTGTTGTAGCTGTCGTTGGGCACGAGCGTGCCGTCGGGCAACGTCACCTCGGGCTCATCGCCGGGCACGAGCAAGCGCCCCCTGGCGTCGCCGCTGCCGACGTGCGCCAGCGAGACCTCCCAGTGGTACGTCGGCTGCTGCCCTCCCCCGGTGAGCCACGTCAGCCGGTCGCCGACGATGCGCAGGTGGTGCGGCCGGTCGGCGCACCACGCGATGACCGGCTGCAGGCCTGGAGGCACGACCGGGGCAGGCACGACTCTCGAGAGTCTAGCCTGGGCGAATCCGCGTGCAGACCGCCGGCAATCACGAGGGCGGTCGGACCTTCGCTCGCTTCCATCAGGCCGCAAGTTCCAATACACTCGTGAAGCGGTGTCCACGGTGATCGGCAACCCAGGAGCGGCAGCGGGCGGTTCGGCAGGAGTGCGCCTCGGGAAATACGTGCTGGACGCGCCGCTCGGGATGGGCGGCATGGCCGAGGTGTTCCGCGGGCATACGGAGGGCGCGGAGGGGTTCCAGCGGCCGGTCGCGATCAAGCGCGTGCTGCCGGACGCATCGCGAAACCCGGCGTTCGCGGAGATGTTCGTCAGCGAGGCGAAGCTGTCGTCGCGAATGCAGCACGCGAACATCGTCAGCGTGCTGGACTTCGACCGCGACCACGAAGGGCGGCTGTACCTGGTGATGGAGCTGGTCGAGGGGCGCGACCTCGACGGCATCATCGAGTCGGGCCGGCTGCCGTTCTCGATCGTCATCTACACGATCACCGAGGTGCTGCGCGGGCTGGGCTACGCGCACGACCTGCCGGCGGGCGCGGACGGCGTCCGCGGGCTCGTGCACCGCGATATCTCGCCGCACAACGTGCTGTGCTCGTGGAGCGGCGCGGTCAAGGTGAGTGACTTCGGCATCGCCAAGGCGCGCGCGGCAACGGCCGCGTCGGCGTCGGTGACGATCAAGGGCAAGCCGGCGTACATGAGCCCCGAGCAGATCAACGGCTCGCCGCTCGACGGGCGCAGCGATCTGTTCGCGGTGGGCGTGATGATGTGGCAGATGCTGACGGGGCAGTACCTGTTCGCGTCGGGGACGACGGCGGAGACGCTGGCGCGCGTGCTGTTCTCGAACGTGACGCCGCCCAACCAGGTGACGGGCGACATCCCGCCCGACCTGGAGGCGGTGACGATGAAGCTGCTCGCCAAGGATCCGGCGCAGCGGTACCAGTCGGCTGAGGAAGCGATCGATGACCTGCTGCGCTGCCAGCACGCGCCACGCGATGGCCGACGCGAGCTCGAGGCGCTGCTGGTGCAGCGGTTCCCGCAGAAGGCGCCGGTGCGCACCGGGCAGCGGTCGAGGATGGAGGGCGCGGGCGGGCTGGCGTCGGGGACGCCCGGCCAGACGGTGCCGCAGCGATGGACGCCCGAGCAAGCGGCGGTGATGAACGCGCCGACGTACACGGCACAGCCGGCCACGCCGGGGCCCACGGTGCCAGGGCACGCGGCGGCGCGGGTCGACTCGCCCGCGAAGCCGAAGACCGGGTTGATCGTCGGTGGCGTGATCGCGGCGGTCGCCCTGGTCGTGGTGATCGTGCTGGTCGCGTCAGGGGGCGGCAGCAGCGCGGCCCCTGCCGGCTCGCCGCCGGGTGGCGTAGTCGATGCGGCCGCAGCCGCGGCGCCAGCCGTCGATGCCAGCGCTCCGCCGGTCGACGCGAGCGAGGCGGTGCTGGCACCGCCCGATGCCGCCGTGCTGGTCGACGCCGCGGCGCCCCAGCCCGACGCGCGCAAGCGCAGTGGTGGCCACGGCGGCGGGAGCGCGGGCGGCGGCACCGGCAGCAGCACGATCAAAGAGATCCCGATCCCAGGTCAGTGATGTCGATGTGCACGATCCGCCGCAACCCGCGGCTGGACCGGCCGATACCGGGGCCAAGCCCGATGGAGTTCGCCATGCATGCTCGTTCGCGGGGGCGCCGCGCCCTCCTCACGCTCGCCGCCGCCGCCGGCCTCACGGCGGGCTTCGCGGTCGCCGCCCCCGCGGCCCGCGCCCAGGGTTCGCAGGCCCAGGTCATCCTGGTCGACGAGGGTGGCTCGTACGAGGTGCTGGTGCACCCGGACTTCGTCACCGTCGTCTACCTGCCCGACAAGATCGAGAAGGCGCTCGCGTCGGACACGCAGAGCTACGAGGTGAAGCCGATCGGCTCGACCAGCCTGGCGATCCGGCCGCTCAAGGCCGACGCCAAGCCCGCGAACCTGGCGCTGTCGACCGCGTCGCTGAAGGTCTCGGTCGTGCTGAAGATGGCGCCCACGCGCGAGCACGCGATGACTCAGGTGACGTTCAAGCGCGCCGACGTCGAGGCCGAGCTCGAGCGCCGCATCGCCGAGAAGGTCAAGGAGCGCACCGCCGCGCTCGAGGCCAAGGTCGCCGCGATGCAGGCGCAGATGGACGCCGAGCTGCCCAAGCTCGCCGACGGGCTGATCGCCGCCCGCATCTTGCAGCGCCGCGAGCTGCGCACGCTCAACGCGATCGAACGCAACGACGACAACGTCGTGGTCGAGACCACACACGTGCTGTACCTCGGCGACGACGCGTTCATCGTCTTCGACATCGAGAACCGCAACAAGGCGCCCTACCGCCTGGCCAAGGTCGCGATGCAAGACGGCACGCGCGACGCGGCCGGCGTCGTGCGCTTCACCAGCGACGCCGCCGAGACCGCTGGCGCCGGCGTGATCGGCGTCGTGCGCCCCGGCGGCCACGGCAAGGGCGTCGTCGTCGTCCGCCGCGCCGCCGACCTGGTCGGCAAGCCGCTGACCCTCGTCGTCACCGAGCCCGGCGACAAGGGCAAGGTCGCGGTCGACCGGATCGTCCTGCGATGAAGCCGCTCGCGCTCGTCGCGGCGACCGCGCTGCTCGCGCCCGCCGCCATCGCCCACGCCGACCGCCGCGAGGCCTCGGTCCATGTCCACGCGGTCGGCGGCCCGCTGTCGATGGAGGACGACGCCTCGACCGCGGGCGCCGGCACCGGCGCGCTCGCCGGCCTGGCCGTGCGCGCCAGCTACGCCACCCGCAACGCGTGGCAGTACGACACCCAGCTCACGCTCGGCTACGGCCGCGCCTCGTTCGACGCCGGCCAGTTCTTGCTCGGCGGCGGTACGCCGATGACTGTGCCGTTCACCGTGTCCTCGCAGCTCGCCCGCCTCGACGCTGGCGTCACCCTGCGCCTCGGCGTCCGCTGGATCCCGACCGTGCGCCTCGCCGTCGGCGCCCAGGCCGTCCGCCGCGGCAGCCCCGTCGCCACCGCCGGCGGCTTCGAGTTCACGGGCGACGACACCGCCCCGTCCTCGCTGTCCGCCAACCTCATCGGCTCCGCCACCGTCGGCCTCGACTACCGCATGAGCCGCCGCCTGATCGTCGGCGTCGCCCTCGGCGCGACCGCCGCCGTCCCCGGCGTCGGCGACAGCTGGCGCGAGGCGACGATCACTGTGCACGCCGCGCGGTACTGGTATCCGCGCTGGTGATCGTGCGCGGCCAGAGCGGCAGCGACACCGTCAGCGGTCAAGGCCGTTCGCCGCTCGGTACCTCGGACGGTCGCCGGCGTGCCACGTCGCCGGTGGCGTGACGACGTCCTTGATGCCGATGCCGGTGGGAGGTTTCGCGCCCGCGCCCTATCGCTTGGTAAGGCGCTCATCGTGCTCCTGCATCGAGCTACGTGGCCGTCTCCGTCTGGGCCACGCCCCAGTCGTCGGCCAGGCTCGGGTCGTCCTTCCGAAGTCGGCGTTGCAGGTCCTGGAACTTCTCGACGAGCTCGCGGTAGCCGTCGATGTCCTCGGCGACGTTCGTGTCGATCGACACCGACTCGCCCGACGGCGCGAGCGAGATCGTGGCTGGGCCAGGCCCCGGGCGAAACCCGCGCTGCGGCGGCGCCGGGAACGATGTCCGCTCGAGATCCGCAATCAGATCGGCGAAGCGCGTCGTCGCGAAGGCGCGCACCTTAGCGCTCGCGTTGCCGTGAAATCGCCGCGAGTAGCGCAACGTGCCGCCAGCCGTCAGCTCCACGACCTCACGTCCGAACGGATCGTCAGGCGCGAACTCACTGCCGATCGCATACGTGATCGCCGTCGCACCACGGAGCCGACCTGGGGCTCCACCATCGCCCCTGCTTGAGGCTCGTTGCGAAACCCGGGACAAATAGGCACGCACTTCCCTGATGATCTTGACCTTGTTCGGATTGTCACCGGTCGCAGAGTTGAAAAACAGGTAGTCTTCCGCGGGCGTGTCGTTGTCGAACTCGGCGCCTATCGACGCGCCGAACTGTTGACGCAGACTATCCGGCAGCAGCGCAAGGACATCTTCAACGCGGTTATCTGCGAAGAGATTCAGGCACAGCCGGTAGACTTCATCGACTAGCAACTCGCCAGAACGCAACGCCTCAAGCATCTCGGGAATGTCGGCGAGTGTCATCATTGCCCTCGGTCCTTTCTCATCTTCGCGACGGCGGCGTCGGCGACGTCCCAGGCTTGGTCGTGCAGGTTTCCCTTGATGCCCGGCGAGACAAGGTCGTGCAGTCGCTTCAGCGTCATCGATCCGCCGCTCTCTTCGAAGATCCGGCGGAGGTTGTTCAGTTCGTGCATCTCATGCGCTAGCAGTGCGACAATCGCCTCGTCGCTCTCGAAGACCGTCGGCTCGACTCGAACGAGAATCTCGTCCAGTCCTTTCGCGTAGAAGTCGTCCCATGTCACCCGCCCTGCCGGGTCCGTGACAAACCGCTCCAGATAGGCTGCGCGAGCGTTGGGCGGCATGAACTTAGGTGGTGTGACCCTGACGAGGATGTCATCGGGGATCTCGACGCCGTGCGCGCGCGCCAGCGCAACGGCTTCCGCTGGAGTTCTTGTGACCCCGTCAGGGTTCCGCGCCCACGAAAGACGGGGCCCTTGGGCGAAGCCACGGATCGTGACGTACTCAGGAGCTCGAGGCGCGCCGTTCGTACGGCGCTCACTGGTGCCACGCGAACCCAGCCGCTGCTCGGCGGTCGGGCTGTTCGTCGTAGGGGAGACCTGGGCGCCAATCTCATCGAGGTGCCGCTCGCGAACGCCGACGCCGTCCTGGATGCCGGTCACCTGCCCCGTCGTATCGCGCTCGAAATAGTCGCCCATCAAGCTCCGGTCAGTGGCGACGCCCGGCGAATTCGGCCATGCGCGACCTGGGCCCTGGCCACTCGGGTCGAAGTACTCGTCGCGGAGGCCGAAGGCGCCGTGACCCACTTCGTGCGCGTGCGTGGTGGGGTCACCATCAACGTACCATTCGTTCTGATACGCACGATCGTTCCCCGCCTTCGCCAAAACGACGATGTGCGCCTGCGCCGGATCATCGACAAAAACGACCTCGACGTGGAGGCGATGCGCCTCGCCGCCACGCGGCGTGACCTGGTTGTCCGGGAGGTTGTAGTGCTTGTCGACGCCAGCGTGGACTGATGCCTGCAGCTTGGCGATCTCCGGGTCCCCGACGCCTCGGCCGCGGACCAGGTGCACACGGAACTCGACGTTCACGAGCCCGTGGGAGAAGGTCCGCGAGTCGTGCCCGTAGTCCCACTCGTAGCCGCCGTCCTTCCGCGTGTTGCGAACCGGAGTGCGATGCTGCGCCTCGGCCTCCATCTCCGCGTAGAACTGACGCAGTTCGGCCATGCCCTGCTCGTACTGCGGGCCCTTGGTGACGCCGGTGACGGACTCGATACGCTGCAGCGCCGGTAGTGACTCCGGTGGCTTGCGGGGAGCGACCGCGACGTCCGCTTCAGCAGCGACATCAGGCGGCGGCGCGACCGCTTCCATCTTGCCGGTCGGACGCTCATGAACCGGCAGCTCTGCCGGGGCAGCCGGCTCCGCTGCGCCTTCGGCCGGTGCCGTCCGCGCCGGGTCTGCCTCGGTGGGGGCGCGGTCCGGGGCGGCTGGCACGCGCGTCCGTGGGGGCTCCGCCGCTGCCGGCTCGTCGCCACGGGCCCGCTTCGGCTCCGCGCCGTCGGGCGAACTGCCCGCGGGCTGCCGCGCCTTGGGCGGCTCCGTCGTCGCACCCTCGATCGAGTCGTTCGCGAAGTCGCGGACCTGACCGCTGGCGCGGTTGGCGTCGCGGAGGGCCTTGACGATCTGCGCCCGGCGCTTGTCGTCGCTGTGGTCGACAGCCTCGACCATCTCCTGATTCAGGAGCCGCGTCTGGTCGCTGAGCAGCTGGATGTAGTGCTCGAGCACGTCGGTGCTGTGGCCAGCTCCCTCGCCGGCAGCGAGCTCGTGGGAGCGCGTGGCCAGGGTCTTGGCGCGCGCGTAGATGTCCGCGCCGGCATCCGTGGCCTTCAGGTCGAGCGTCTCGAGCGAATGCGCGATCGCGTCGACGTTCCGGCTCATGTGCTTGCCGACCGCCATCATGGCGCCCTGCATGAGCCACTCGGCGACGGTCTGGTCCGTCGGCGGGTTGCTCGCGCGCCCGACCATCTTGCTGAGCGCGTGATCGACGGCCGCCGCCATGACCGCCTCGGCACCGAGGGTCAACGCGGCCTTCGCCATCGCGCCACTCTTCCGCGCGGCGAGGCGCAGCTTGCGCACCTCGGCGACCGCGTCCTCGCCCGCCTGCTCGGCCTTGCGAACGGTGGTGAGCGCGCCGACCAGGCGCTCGAGCGCCACGCTAGTCCCGATGTTCACGACGATCAGCGATGCCAGCGACGAGTCGTCGCCTTGCAGGTACTTCTGACCGAGCGAATTCACCACCCCCTCGGCGGCCATCCCGGCCGCGCCGCCGATGCGGGCCGCCAGGCTCTCCGCGCGCACCATCGTGCCAGCCTGCTCAGCGAGCGCGAGCTGGCGGGCGGTACCGGCGGCCTCCATCGCGGCCGCCGCGCGCTCGGCGTTGGCGCTGGCGCGCGCGAGGACCATGCCGCGCGCCATGCCGCTGGTCGCGGTCGCCGCCATGTTGCCGACCAGCGTCATCGCGATCAGCTCGGCCAGCATCGCGATCGTGTCGACGAGCTGCGCGTCGTCGAGCTTGCTCCGGGCCTCGTCGAGCGTGGCCTGGTAGTGGCCATCGCGCAGCGCGGCCTTGAGCTGGACTTCCGCGGCGTCTGCTGCCGCCGTGCGCAGCGCGTTGCCCTTGTCCGGGCTGGCGGCCTTGCCCGCCTTGGTGCGCGCAGCGAGCGTCGTGCGCTCGACCTCTGCGAGCGACCGGACCAGCGCGTCGCACTTGGGCACAACGCCCGCCAGGAGCTGCTTCTGCACCGCCCACACCGCCAGACCGCGGGTGTAGTGCCCCTCCTGCAGGTCGGCCGCGGCGCCGCGGACCTTCTTCGCCATCTGGTCGAGCACCTCGAGCCGATGATCGAAAGCCTGCTCCCGCGCGTCGAGCGCCAGGTCATCGAGCGCGGCCTGCGAGACCACGCCACCCGCAGCGATCTGCTCCTCGTATTGCTCGCGCCGCGCCATCAGCGCGCGCTGCTCGGCGGTCGCCGCAGCGCCCTCCTTGCTGTCGAGATCGCGGACCTGGCCGGCGGCTTCGTTGCCCCCGTCGATGAAGGCGGCCGCGACGTCGAGCTTGAGGCGACGACGCATCCGGCGCGCCTGCTCGAGCGCGGGCGCGCTGTGATCGGGCGACTGGCTCGACTGCCCGAGGACTTCGGCGTAGGCGTTGACAGTCGCTGCCCAGGTCGCCGTGGGCGGTTCGGCGAACACCGCGGTCAACTCCGCGACGACGGTCGCGACGAACTGCTCCTGGATCCGGATCGCGGTCGCCAGGCGCGTCGCCGCCGCGGCGTCCTGGCCGCCGTCGAGTTCCGTGACCCACTGCCGCGTCGTCGTGATCGCCGGCATGATCGGCTTGGAGAACACGTACACGCCGGGCACCTGGCCCTGCGCTTGCTCGATCATCGACCGCGCGCCTTCGAGCATGGCGAGCGTCTCGCGGGCAACCGAGGCCAGGCCGTCACGCTCGTCCTGCGTGTCCGCTGTGTCGGTCGCCTGGTTTGCGCGCGCCGCAGCCCAGACGCGGCCGACCGCCTTTGCCAGCGAGGTCACCTCCGCGTTGCGCGCGCCGTAGCGGCCGACGAGCTGCCGCTGTACGGCCTCGACCTTGGCGCGAGCCACGTCGAGCTCCTTCACCTCGTCGCGGTCCTGGCGCGCGTGGTCGTGGAGCGTGTCGGCGAGGTCGTCGAGAGAGTGGCGGAGCGCGTGGATCTCTTTCGGGGGCATGTGCAGCCCCCCCGGCCCGCGCCGGTTGAGCCCGAGCGCCATGTCCACCTGCCCGGCGTTCTCGGCCACGCGTTGTGCCGCGCTGGTGACGGTCGGCTGCGCGGCCGTCGGTGCGTCCGCGGGCTTGTCCTTGGCGGGCGCAGGCTTCGCCGCGGGTGCTGGATCGACGCGTACGAGGTCGTCGACCATGACCCGGCCGACGAGCCGATCGATCGCGACCACGGGGCTCAGGTGGTGATACGCGACGGCGAGGTCCTTGCGAAGCCCGTGGCTCTCGGCGGCGTCTTTGCCGTTGCTGTCGAAGGCGGCGACGTAACGCTCGCCAAGGCGCGTGACCGACTCGCTGACGGCGCGGTGAAACCCCGCGGCGATTCCGGTGCCGATGCCGTCGACCCAGCCCGGCCCACCGCGTTGGCCCGCGGACAGGTCGGTGCTGTCCGTCGGTGCCGCCCCCCCCACGACGTCGCCGAAGGTGCGCGGCGCGGGGGCCTTGCGGTGGGCGTCGATGATCGCCCACACGTCGACCCCGACGCGCTCCAAGATCTGCGGCAGCGCGTAGAACGGATCGCTGCCGTGGACCTCGGTGATCAGGCGGACCGCCTCGGCGCCGATGGCGCGGTCGGAGTCGACGTAGCGAAGGCGCTCGGGCAGTGGGTAGCGCTTGTCGGCGAGGAAGCGCGTGATCGCGGGGAGCACGCGCTCGGACAGGTGACCGCGCAGGTACACGCGCGACGTGACCGTCTGGCCGTCGCGCGCAGCTGCGGCGAGCGCTGCGTCGACGCGCGCTTCGGCGGCTTCGCTGTGCGGGCCTTGGTCGCGCGCGCGCTTGGCGTCGTCGTCGCCAGCGGGCCGCGATAGATCGATGTGCCGCGTAGGACGCGTCAGCGCGCCGCCGCCCGCCGCGGCGCTCGCCAGCTCATCGGCCTCGAGCTCGGCGGCGGCGCGCCCGGCGTCTTGCTCGGCAGGCAGCTGCGACTGCGCTTGGTGAAGGTGCTCGTGAAAGACAACCTGCTTGCCCGCGGGCGTCGCCGGGTCGACATCGGGATGGATCGCGATCGCGTCGCCGTGCGCGACGCCGCGCGCCCCGCGGGCTTCGGTCGCAGCGCGGCCGGCCTCGCCGACCTCGAGGCGCGGGGCGATGCCGAGCTGGGCGCTAGCCGTGGCCGCGAGGGCGTGCAGCGGATCGTGGACGTCAGCGCCCGGGCTGTTCGCCGCGGCGGGGCCGTCGTGCGCAGGTGCCGCGGGGTCGGCGACGGCTTCGACTGGCACACTCCCAACGGAGCGCCGCTTGGCCGCCATCTCCCGATCGATGCGCTCCGTGAGGAGGCGGGGGCGCTCTGTGTCGAGCTTTGCGAGTAGGTCGGCCCGCAACTGCATCGCCAGGCGACTGAACTGCGGCCACAGTTCGCCGCCCTCGGCGAGCGCGGCCTTGAGCGGATCGAGGTCGCCGTGCACCAGCTCGCTGGCGATGATGCCGCGCAGCTGCGCCACCATCCGCGGACTATCCTGCCGGCCCGGGCCGTCGGCGGGCGGCAGCGCCGTCGCGAAGCGCCGAACCCCTGTGACTTCGCGTGGCGAAGTCGCGATCGGCTCAGGCAGCGCCTTGACCTCGGCGTCGGCCGCCTTGAGCTGTGCGTCGGCGCCCTGGAGGACAACGACGACCTCGGGATCGGTCGCCTGGCTGACCGCCGCTGCGGCGGCCGTGGCGGCCGCGCGCAACGACTGGAGCGCAAGGCCGGCTTCCTTCTTCGCGGCCGCCTGCTCGGTGAACTCCGTCGCCGCCCGCATCCGAGCGCACGCTGCCGCCACCTCGGCCGCGGCGCGGGTCACGTTGCTCGCGGTGTTCTTGGCGTGCGCAGCGCGCTCGTCTGGCGTCCAATCCCGCGGTGTATCGTCCCGCCGGGTGGCCCCGCCGCCACCGTGCACCTTCTGCCCGCCGTCGTAGGCGAAGCTCACCAGCCACCTCTGCGCGAGGCGTCCGTCGCAGCGGCAGCAGCGGCGCGGGGACTCATGTCGCAGCTATCGGCCGGGCTGGGGCGTGGTTGCTTGCGGATCGGGACGTCGATCGCAACCGATGGGATCTCTTGCCGTGGAGTCGGCAATTTCGAGGAACCCGATCGGTGGCCGGACCGCATGTCATCGAGGCCTCACCCTGGCCTCTCCGCGGGAAACAGGCAGCGCCGACCGACATCGTGGAGTGACGCTACGCGATCTCCCGATGCTGCGCAACTGCAACATACGATTGTGGTTTTCGCTACGATTCATACGTCGCGGTGACTGCCTCGAGTCAGCGCGCAGCGGGGGCCGCGGGGCTCCTCCGCGGCGCCGTTCTTTGGCGTATTCCGCTGAACGGCCTATGGGTTCAGCGATTTCTGCCGCCTCGCCCTATGTATCGCCTGGTGAGGCCAGCGCTCGCTGCCAGCAGGTCGCCAGCTCGGCGTCGGTCGCGTACAGGTCGTCGACGTCGCGGTGATCGGTCAGCCAGGCAGCGAAGTCTGCGAGGCTGCTCACGCTGCCCTCGGCAAGCGCCTCGGCGAGGTCGCGCTGGAGCGCCGCACGGTCGGCGCCGTCGGCGAGGGCGAGGTGATCCGCGGCGACCAGCAGCTCGAGCACGTTGGTCGCGAGCACGACGTAGGTCCGCGGCACCTCGGGTTGCGCCTCGACGACTGGGGGCGGCGGCGGCCCAGCATCCGACTCGATGTCGGCCGCGGTCTCGTGCATGCGCACGTAGCGGCCGCCGAAGTGGTCGTTGGCGCGCGCCAGCGCAAGAGGCGTCGCGCCGGCGGCGTCCGGACGGAGTGGATCGAGGCCGATGGTCAGCAAGTGCTCGGTGCACTGATCGCTCGCGTGGTGATGCAAGGCGGTCCGCCCCTGGCAATCGACGGCGTCGTAGCGTGCGCAGTGCTTCGCGAGCGAGGTCATGCTCTCCGGATCGGCTTGCCGCATCAGCGGCGTCACGCCGACGGCATCCGCGCGGTCGGGCTCGGCACCGTACTCGACCAGCAGGTCGATCGCCGCAGCGTCGAGCGCGTGGTGCAGCACGGTCGCGCCGTCGACGTCGACCGCGCGCGCATCGCCGCCCGCTGATAGCAACAGGCGCACGAGTTCGACCGAGGCGGCGGTGTGAAGCGCGGTGCGCCCGCCCCGGTCGGCCGCGCGAGCCGACGCCCCCGCCGACAGCAGCAGCTGCGCGGTCTCGACATCGCGGGCACGGGCGAGCGGCGACACGTCTGTCGCGGGATCGGGCCGCACGTCGGCGCCATGGCGCAGGCACACGCGCACCATGCCCGGCGAGGCCGCGCCGATCGCCACGTCCAGCAGGGCGCGGACATCGCTCCCAGGGCAGGCCGACAGCAGGTGTTCGACGATCGCGACGCGCGACGCGGTGCTGCGCTTCCCGACCGCGTATGCCAACACGTCCGGCGTTACCGCCGTGGCGTCGGCTGCGACCAAGCGCTTCACGCGCGCCAGGTCGCCCAGATCGATCGCGATCTCCAACCGCGTCGCTGGCGTCGAGGTGGCCACCCGCGCGCGCACGTCGGGGTGCGCGGCCAGGCGCTCGAACCAAGCCCCATCCTGGGCGGCCAACACCGTCGCGATCGCGGCCTGCAGGCTCGGGTCGAGGCCGTACCAGGCCTCGTCGAGTTCATCGAGGTCGACCGGGTCACCATCGGCTGCCGCCATGCCGAGGATCGCGGCGGCGCGATCGAGGCCGAGTGCGCGCAGGGCCGCACGCGACCGCGCGAGCTGCGAGGGGCCGCCGTTGTGGATCAGCTGGGCCAGGCCGCCGTTGCGGATCTCCGCATCGGCCCACAACGCGTGCGCCACGTGCGCTGCGACGGCCGGCACGTCGATCTCGTCCGCGTCGCTCACGGGCACCATGCCGCGGACGACACCGATCGCGATGTCGGGGGCTTCCGCGACGAGGCGACTGAACGCCCCATCAGCCGCGGCCGTCGATGGAGCTAGATGGGTCGACGGCGGACGCGACGCGACCCGCGGACCGACGCTCGCCGCCACGGCGCGTGAGCGCGCGATCACCGCCTCCGCGTCGACCCCTTCGGGCTCAACGGCCGTCGCGCCTTCGTCCGGGTGCAGCTCGAGCCGGTCGAGGAACGCCGCGAACGTCGCGGCGACACGGTACAGGCACTCGAGCCACGGACCGCTGTCGGTCGTGCGAGCCGCGCGCGGCGCGTCGTGCGCCCACAGCCACACTTCGCCGCGATAGACACCGCCGATGCCGAGACAGAACCAGTCGTCGCCGTCGGTGCGCGCGATCGGGAGCAGATCGAACGGGATCCGGCCGAACGGGTCCAGCGCCGGACCGCCGTCGCGATGGAAGCCCACGAACGCACCGACCGATACCGGGCCGGCCTTCCAGTCGACGTCCTCGACCGGACTGACGAGCGCTCCGGCTGCAGCGGCCGCACCGCCGATGAAACGCAAGACGTCGACGTAGTCTGGGGGCAACGTCGCGCCGAGCGATCGCTCGAGCTCCTCGATCCGGGCAGCTGTCGCGGGACGATGCTCGTGCAGCTGGGGCACGTAGTGGCGCCACGGGCGCACCTTGGCAGCGAGCGTCGGAGGCATGAGGTGCTCGTCCAGCGCCGCCGCCAGCACCTCGCTCGCGTCGTCGAACGGGAACGTCCCGACGAACGTGAGCCGAGGGCTTGCCTGCTCGGGCAGCGCCTGCGCTGGATCGTGGGCGTGGTCGTAGTAGACGATCACCGTCGTCGCCGCGTCGATCCCACGCGCCCGCGCCGCCTGGGCGACGGCGCCGGCGAACGACGCGCTGAACGACAGCGGCGCCACCAGCGCGCTGACGGGCGTGCGTGATGCCCAGTGGGCCTCCATCGCGCCGGCCGGCACCGTGCGCAGGCCGAGCGCCCGACGCAACGGCGAGCGCGCCGGCGCCGCGGGCACCAGCAACGCGGCGAGCTCTGCCTTGTCCTGCAGATCACCGAGCCAGACCGAGACCATGCCCTCGCCTTCGTCCGTGCGCGCCGCCGGCTTCGCCCCGGCGTGATCGCGCAGCGTGCGCTCCCAGCGATCGAGGAACCGCGTCAGCTCGTCGCTGACCTCGCCTTGCACGATCCATCCGATGGGCTCGTCGTCGTAGACGAGCTCGACCTCGCGGTCGACCTGCTCCGCCCATGCCGAGAGCTGCGCCACCAACCACCGGGCCTCGGCGAGCACCCGGTGCTCCGCGGCAGGCGCATCGTGGCGCCGCGCCGCGTGCATGGTGTAGGTCGCGAACAGCACCGCCGGAGCACTGTCACGGCGCTCGCGCAACTCGGGCGGCGCGATGGCCCAGGCGTGGCCCTCGAGCTGATCGACGAACGCCTGGAGTAGGGCGTCGTCACCGTCGCGAGCACGGTCGCCAAAGCTGCACCACAGCACCTCGGGTGGATACGCCCCGTGATTCCACTCCATCGAGGCGCTGATGATGCCACACGGCCGCGCGCCCGACCGCGGCCTCCATTTCGCAGGCAACCGCGGCAGCGAGCGGTCGATAGCCGCGACATGGCCCCGCTCGCCTGGAAGCCCACTCCGACCGCTCGCAGCGCCTCCGTCATTGCCCATCGACGGCGCTGGGCATGGTCCATCGCCAGCCTCGCAGCCACCGCGTGGACGGGGGCGTCCTGCGTGCCAACCCTGCAGGCCACCGAGGAGGGGACCACGGAGCATCAACGGTTCGAGGACAGCGTCGAGGCCTGCCACGCCGGGGATGGGGCTGGCTGCTACGAGGCCGGGATGATCGCGCTGGCGTGGGAAGGTCGTGCCCCCGGCGCCACCGAGATCGCCCTCGCCAATTTCGAGCGTGGCTGCAACGCGGGGAAGCCGGCGGCGTGCCGCCAGCTCGCAGCGCGATGGTCGACGATCCAACCCGAGACCTCCGCGATCTACCTGAAGCGCGCGTGCGACCTCGGCGACCGCGAGAGCTGCGCCACCGCCCCGCGCAACGAGCCGCCTGGGCAGGCAGCGCCACCTGCGGGACCGCCGACCGACGGTGCGCCTCAGCCCGGGGCAACCGCGGTCGTGAGCGGCACGTGCTTCTTCGTGGCCAAGGCCGGCATCGCGGTGACGAACCATCACGTCGTCGACGGCGCCACGGAGCTCGCGCTGATCGACGCGCGCGGCCGGGTCCATGCGGCCAAGGTGCTGCGAGACGACAAGGACGTCGACCTGGCGATCTTGGAGGCGGTGACGGCCCACGACGTCGCGCCGCTGCCGCTCGCGCGCGACGCCGACGTGCCCCTCGGCGAGCCGGTGTTCACGATCGGCTTCCCGGTCCCCGGTGTCCTGGGCAACGACCCGAAGTTCAGCGAAGGCTCCCTCGGCGGCCAGACCGGCCTCGGCGCGGCGTGGCTCTACCAGGTGACCGTGCCGGTCCAGCCGGGCAACTCGGGCGGGCCCCTCGTCGACCACCGTGGCCTGGTCGTCGGCGTCATCGTCTCCAAGCTGCGCGCCGACCGCCTGATGGTGGAGCAAGGCGTGACGCCCGAGAACGTGAACTTCGCCATCAAGAGCGTCGAGCTGCGTCGGATGCTGCGCGGCTTCCCGCTGTCGTCCGCGAAGGCTGCGCGCACGCGACAGGCGGCCGTCAAGCGGACCGAGGCCTCGGTGTGCCACGTGATCGCGACCCCCGCCGCGCCGCCCAAGCCCGCGCCCGGCGGCGTCGTCGCGCCGGCGCCGGCTCCGCCCTCCACCGCTGCACCCAAAGCCGACTCGCCGCCAGCGCCGCCTTCGCCGCCGGCCGGGGGGGCCACCGACCAGCAGCGGATCTCGGGCGATCCGCACATTTACCCCGACGCCGCCACCGTGAACGAGATGCACCGCGTCGGACTGATCGCGCTCCGCGCCTCCGTCGAGGTCTGCATCGCCGCCACCGGCGAGGTAACCAGCGTATCGATCTCGCGCTCATCCGGCTACCCGGCCTACGACAACAAACTCGCGCACGAGATCGCGCGCTGGCGCTACTCGCCGCGGGCGGGCAACCAAGCCGACCCCGAGTGCCGCGTGATCTCGTTCAAGTACCGGCTGGCCGACCATGAGGCCGGGGGCGGCGCCGCACCCGGCCAGGTGCCCCCAGGCACCAGTGCCCAGCCATAGCCGGTCTCTGTTCCGCCGAGGCGTGAGCGCGACCTGGCGCTGGTGACGCGGCTACTCGCGCCTGAAGGGGACGAGCCGAGGGGCAGCGCCGTCCGATCCGGCCGCGCCGCTGACGGTCAGCCCGCCCGCGTCGCGCTGCTCGACCTGAAGCGACACCCCCTCGGCTGACCGGCACCCGCCGCCCATAGCGTCATCCTCGTCCTCATCGTCGTCGGTCCGTGCGACGACGTATTGCCACGCCGCGAGGTCGACCTGCCCGCACCGCACGGGCTCTCCGAGCTCGCAGACCATGAGCGTCGTCGTCTCGTCGATGTAGCGCTCGTCCGCTGCGACGTCCGCCTCCGTGACGACGGTCTGGACCCAGGCGAATCGCGCGGCGCCAAACACAGCCTCGGAGACCGCGGTGACCTCGACGCCCGCCGACATCTCGGGTGTCTCGGTCAGATCGATGTCCGCAACAGCCTCGGTCGCGCCGTGCGCGACCCAGCCCCCGGCGTCCCGCACGACCAACACGGTGGAGATGGCGGGTACGAGGCGATCGCTTCCCTCGCTGCCGAAGATCGTCGCCACGTGCACCGAGTTCGACGAGGCCTTCGCTAGTTCACAGGTGCCGGGGCCGTGGGCGAAGCCAGGGCCCAACACCGCCATGTCCTTGGCGAGGCAAGCGCACACCGCCGCCGGCGAGGGCGCTCGGCACGCGGCCACTCGGGGCGCGAGGTCGATCTTCGCGAGGGTTGCGCCTGATGGTGGCACTGGCGTCGGCCCACGCGGTGAGCAGCGCGGCGGTACCACGGCGGAGCGCAGGACCGTGACGGCTGACGTCGCATCGCTCCCGGCTGCAGTCGCAGCGGCCGGCTTGCTCGATCGAGACGAGCATGCCGCGACCGCAGCGACCGCGAGCGGCCAGGCGAACCACTCGCGCCTTTGCCACAGAGGGCAGAGGCCAAAGGACGTCCTCGCGCGGTCAGCCATCCAGCAGGTTCCCGTCTGGGTCCACGAAGGGCCGGCCCTTCAGCTTGTTGAGCGGCACGTCGATGGCTTCCCCGTCGACCATCCCCTTGAAGTCGATGTTCGTGCCCTTGGGGTTGGTAATCCACTCGACGAACTCGACCTCGATGTCGGGCTGGACGGCGTTGGCGTAGTCCGCGTCGCTGTTGACCTGGTCCAAGAGGTCATCGCCATCGAGGCGACGGGCCAGGTCGCGTCCCGCGGCGGCGAGTTGTCGTGCGGCCTGGCTGTTCTTGGGCATCACGTCGTCCGTGTAGGTCACGAGCGCGTACGCCGTCTTGCCGCTCGACAGCTTGATCCGCGCGGCCTTCTTGGTGTGGCGTCGCACGCTCAGCAAGCCGGGGCTGTAGCGCGTCTGGCCGATCGGCTGCACCTGGGTCTCAAACGCCGTCATGATCGTCGCGAGCTTCTCGTCGAGCGCCGCCGCAGTCACGGCGTTGAGCGCGCTGGTCAGCTTCACCAGCGCTCCGTCGTCGAGGCTGTCGATGTCATGCGAGATGCCCTCGATCCCGGCGCTGGTGGCCTCGCCGAGCCCCTCCGCCAGGCCGATCTGCTTGTATCGCGGATCTGACTTGTCGTTGGGATTCACGGTCGTCCGGCTGGACTTGAGCGTCGATTTCAACGCGTCGGTCCCGATCTTCTTCGCCAGCGCCGCGGCATGCTCCCGCACCGCTGCGAAGTCAACCGCCGCGGTGTCCCCTGCGACGATGACCGCCTTGCTCGCGCCCTTGCCCACCCCAGCGGTGACGACCGTGATGAGCGCGTCGAGCACCATCTTCGCGACCTCCTCAGCCATCTTCTGGTCGCGGTCGATCGCGGCCTGCAGCTTCTTTGTGTGTCGCGCGATGGCCTTCTGGAACTTGTTGTCGAGCCTGCGCAACGCATCCCTGAGGTCCTCCCGAGCGCTGCTGCGTGCCTGCTCGTTCATGTGGCACTGCGCTGGATTGTTCTGCGTTGCGTCGGCGCCGTTCGCGGCGTCGGAGGCACACGGCTCTGCGGCGCGCTCGCGCGCCTGGCTCTCCTCTACGCTCGACGGCAGTGACCAGCCGAAGGGCGCTCCGGCCAGCTCGATCAGGCTCAGCGCACTCGCGATCCGGTAGCCGCCCTCCGCGCGACCGCACTCGCGCATGACCTGCATCGCACCGCTGGCGATCCGATCAAGGTGCTTCGTCGTGGCCGCCTCATCCCACCCGGCCGCTTGCTCGCCCTGCTGGCTAGCATCTTGAGCGCGGCTCGCCGGGCCACTGACAAACGGGTTGAAGCTGCGCGCGTCGGCCTCACGCTGGGCGCCATCGCGCGTCCGCTGTTCCTTCGCGCTGGCGAGGCGTCGCACCGCCCCTGCCGCCTCCAAGCACAGGGTCTCGGCTCGGGTCACCGCCTCAGCGTGCGCCACCCGGCTCGCGGCGACGTCCAGGGCTAGGCGTTGCAACCGGGCCGCGGTGCGGCTTAGCTCGTACTGAGCGTCGGCGGTGGCCGCGGGGTCGATCTCAACAGGCAGACTCCGCTGCGCTTCAAGAGCTTGATCGCGCGGCGGCGGCAGCGCGCGCGTTGTCGGCCCCGCACCCGCTCGGGATGACGGCGCCGCGTTCCCGCTCGTGGAAGGGTCGGGTTCACGGAACATCCAGGAGAACATCGACACGGTCGCTGAACCTTCTGATGGTCGAGGCGCTGCGCACCGCGCGCGTGCCATCGCCATCCTGTGCCGGAGGTTTCGACCAGGGCGTCGCTCGGTTGCGTCTCCCGTGAGAATATGTTGCAAGTCACAGTATTCGTTGAGGATCCCAGTTGACCTGGATGCTCCGTAGCGCCCGTGTGGCGTGCTGAAGGTACTGCCACTCGATAGTGAATCCACGGATCCGGACCTTGCGCGACTCCCGCATCTCGACCAGCGCCTTCACCTCGCGCTGCACTTCCTCCGGAAGTTCCCGCATCAGGACCGGCAAGGCTCTTCGAAATGCTCCCTCCGCCTGGATGGGCTCAAATGTGTCCTGCTGGTTGTGTATACTGACCGACTCCACTTGGTGGTGACTCTCGTCGGCCCACTCGAGTGAACAGACCGTCGCCAGCCTCTCGCCAGGTCCACCCGGCACGGTCCACACGTCCGCTGTAGGCGTCGTCTGCAGCACCGCGCCTGGGCCGCAGTCGCGGCCCCAGGTCTCGCGGTCGATCTCGGCGGCCTTGTGAACCCAGCGCGGAGCGGGCGGCCGCTCGTCCTTGCAGGCCGCGAGCGCTACGAAGGCGACCCCGCATAAGGCGAATGTGCTGCGCCGTGCACGATTCCGTTTACCCGACATCGCTGCAACCTCCTTCGTGTCACGCGCCGCGCCGCTGCGCGTCCCGCCGAGTTGCCACATGGGCTTGGCTCGCGTGATGTCCGTGAGGACCGCCGCCCCGCGATGCGCTACGGCACATCTACGCACGTCGCCCGGCACTGCCCGGATGCGTTCTCGACTCCGGGGCTCACCGTCTGGCGGACCATCGTACATGCGCACTCCACTGGGTTGACGGGATTGCGAGTTCGTATCGTGATATTCACGTCGCCTGCGAGCAGCCCCACTGCACCCGAGGGGAAGACAAACGTCGCATACGCGTCGCAGTCGAGCAACAGGTCGCCCGCGTCACATCGCGCCGCCATGTTTGCTGCGGATCCAACCGCTGGTAGTGCGATCGGTGGTGCAAATCGGACGTACACGAGCCCGGGATCGATGACGCCCGGTTCGCCCGTTGCTCCAGTCGGCCCGATCGGTCCTTGCGGCCCCAATTGACCGGGTACGCCAGCCGGCCCCTGTGGCCCAACGGGCCCCACGGATCCTGCCGGCCCAACGGGGCCAGCCGCACCGGTCGCCCCCGTTGGCCCCGCCGGGCCAGCACCTCCCGGTGCACCTGCCGGCCCCGTGGCACCGATCGGTCCCGGTGCCCCCTCTGGTCCCGCTGGTCCCTGGGGCCCCACCGGTCCTTGGGGGCCCGGCATGCCTGCGGTCAGTTGGTCGACCCGCTCCGACAACGCGGCCACCGTGGCGCGCAGTGCCTCGATCTCGTCATCAGCAGGCTCGCTTCCTGAGCATCCGGGAGCGAGCAAGATCGCCAGAGCCACGGCCACTCCCCTACCATTCGTCAGCATCGTCGTCGTTCCTTGATGTTGTTTCTGTCAAGGCGCTTGGTCGCGCCCATCGTCGCACCGGCGCTACTGCGCTGGCATCAGGCAGACAGCTTCGGCGTGAACGGTTGCTGACCCGCCGTTGTAGTTCTGCCAGTCACAGAGCCAAGTGTTCGCGGCGGCCGGTGATGACCCGCTGCGGACGAGGGCCAGTTGAGGCGGAGTGCCTGGCATGTTCTCAAAGTCGCACCACCCTGTCACCAAGGTCGCTCCACTGGGGCAAGCGACGATGGCAGCGACTCCCGAGTTCGCCTGAAGTGTCTCGTCGAGGCTGCGCAATCTGGTGACTCGACCAGGGATCGGAGGCTCTGCTGCAGGACAATCGCACGTGGCGGCATCGACACGTCCAGGTGAGTCGTCGCTGCACGCGACGATGAGGGCCGCAGCACCTACGGCACCCGCGACAAGAGAAGCTAGGGTTTTCATCATGGGGTTGTCTCCGTTGGGGACCAGGTCGCGCCGGCGAGGCGCTGCTGAGCCATTGACAGCGTTTCGAAGCTCGCGCTGGCGGTCACTCTCGACTGCGCATCAAGATACACATTCGTAAAGCCCACCCCCACGCTCGCGAGATACCTGATCGCCTGAAAGCGGCGGGTCTGCGTGCAGGTGTACGTGACTTCACCGGGCTGCCCGGCGAGGGGCGCCTCGCTCATGAAGGTGCAGGCGCGATCGATGCCGTCGCCGGTGGTCGCGAAGGGGACGAGCGTCGGAAGGCCCGTGTAGCTCATTGTCCGGTACTCAGGCCCCTGGGTACCGACGTTGGACCAGTAGGTTGTGCTGGCCTCGGCATATCCCGAGCTTGTGGTCGCAAACCGAGCATCGCGAAGCTCGCGGAGGCCGACGACGACGTTGTAGGTCGCAAACTGGGTCGTGGCGGGGAGGTCGACACGGAAGCGGCTGCACTCGGCCACTGCAGGGTCGCAGCCCAAGGCGACCGACTCGGTCGCGGTGAGCGCTCCCGCCGGGCCCCAGACGCGCACGGCGAGCTGAGGGACGTAGCCGAAGGCAGTGGTGGAGTGGACTTCCGTTGGCGTCGGTGGCGCGCCGGTGAGCTGTTCCGAGCAGACGCCGGAGGTGATCGGCGCGGTGCTGTCGCCGCAGCTGATGTTGGCCGACAGCGCCGCGGCGCTGGGGACCCTGAGGAACGACCAGTTCTCCGAGTAGGTGCGACCACTGCTCGACGGTGCGAAGGTCAAGGTGACCGGGTCGGTCGTAGGATTCATCACCGGCACCGTCATGAGGCCAGCGCCCGGGTGCGTCCCGTTGAGCAACTGCGAGATGGTGCTGTTCGCCGTGAGCTGGTAACCGGTCAGCGCGTCGACGCCCGTGCCGCTGGCGGCTACCGGCGTGCTGACCTTCACCGGGACGCCGATCGGCTGGTAGTTCATGCAGCTATAGACCAGCGTCGCGTTGCCGAGCTCGTCGACGGCGTGCAACTCGATGTTGAAGCGGCCCTCGCGGGCCTGGCTCACGCCACCCACGATCGCGCCCAGCGCCGGCACCGGCTGCGTGCTGTCGCGCCGTAGGTTGGTCTGGACGGCCCAGGTGCCGAGGGGGGCCTCGGTGCCGGTGATGTCGTACAGGCTCGTGGCGACACCCGAGCTGACATGGGTAACCCGCCACTGGAAGCTGGTCGGCCTGACGCCCGCGCCGCCGACCGTGGTGGGCGCGCTTAGATCAACGATCTGCCAGTCGAACGTCAGGGGATTGGCCACAGGCTCGTCGCCCTGAGGCGCGACCGCGGTGAGGTAGGCGTACTTGGCGATGCTGGGACAGGTCGCCGGCGGCGTAGCGCTCGCGTTGCCACCCAGGAGCGTGGTTGCGCCGCTGTGGGCGTGGCTGGGGCGGTTGCCCGTCGGATACGTGATCGTGTCGTTGGTCTCGCTGTAGAAGGCGCGCCCAATCGACGTGATGCGCGGCCCCGTAATGTCACGAGCGATGCGCTGAATCGGCGACGTGCCGGAGTTGCCAGCCGCGTCGGTGATGCGGACGGTGACGTCGAAGCCCGTCGACTCGGGCACGTCCGCGCTGAACGTTGCGGACCACGCCCCCGCGGTGACGGTGCCGGCGCCGACGACGGTCGCCCCGTTGAGCAGCGTGACCGTCGCCCCGGGGTTGGCCTCGGTGACCGAGCCCGACAGCGTGGGGCGCGCGACAGACGTCCAGTACGCGCTGTTGGCCGAGACGAACCCCATCGATTCCGGCGAGGATAGTGCCACGTTGGTCGGCGCCGTGTTGTCGACCGTCACATTGATGGTCGGTAGCGTCCGCGCGTTCCCCGAGCGGTCGGTCATCGAGAACGTCGCGGCGAGCGAGCCGTCAGCGACGCCTGCGAAGGTGGCCGTGCGGGTGCGGCTGCTGTCGCCGTTGACGACCTCGCCGCCGGTCGGCGCGACCGGGCTGCCGTTGCTGAGCGCGGTCACGGCGAGCGTGACCGGGGCGGCGAGCGAGCCGGCGAGGCCGGCGACCCCGGACACCTGGAGGTTGTCGGTACCATCGACGACGAGCGTCAGCGGCGTCTTCACGTACGTGCCGGTCGGTGCCTGCGAGCGGACCGACAGCCCCGGGGCGGTCGAGTCGACCAGGAACCGTCGCGATGCGATCGCCGTGTTGCCGGCCGCGTCGGTCGCGTTGACGACGAGCGTGTAGCCGACCTGGGCGAACAGCGACTGCCCGGAGTTGTGGTTCACCCCGTTCGCCGTGGCGCTGAGCGTCGTGCCGGGGTTGGCGTCGGTCGCGGAGTAGAAGATCTGCACGCCGGCCTGGTACGCCCCGCCATCGACCACGCCGTTCACCGTGATGACCGGCGGCGTGTTATCGATCGTGAACGTCCGCGTCACCGTCGCGGCGACGTTGCCGGCCGCGTCCGTGGCGTTGACGACCAGCGTGTGCGGGGCCTCGTCGTTGGTCGTGTGCGGAGAGGTGATCGGGTTGCCGTCGAGCGTCGCCGTCGCGACCGTCCCCGGATTCGCGTCGCTGACCGACCACGACAGCGTGACCGGCCCGCGCACGTAGCTGCCCGCCGCCGGCGCCGTGACGCTGAGCACCGGCGCGATGTTGTCGATGGTGAACGTGCGGGTCGCGCTGGCCGCATTCCCGGCGCGGTCGACGACGCTGACACTGACGTTGTGCGGCCCGTCCAGCGCGACCTGGAAGCCCGGCGCGATGGGCGTCATGCCGTCGAGCAGCGCGGTCGTCGACATCACGTTGGCCTCGGTGACCGTGTACTGGACGGTCACCGGCGCGCGCAGGTACTGGCCGTCCATCGCCGGCGCGGTGATCGCCACCACCGGCGGCGTGTTGTCGACCGTGAACGTGCGGGTCGACATCGCGACGTCGCTGTGGTTCCCGGAGTGATCGAAGCCGTCGAGCACGACCGTCAGCGGGCCGCCGCCGGGCACTGCCGTCGCGGTGTCGAAGGTCGCGTGGATGTCGCGATCGTTGGTGTCGCCGTCGGTGTCGACCGTGCCAGCCGGCGTGACGATCCGCAGCGTCGGCGCCGGGTCGAGCATCCCGACGTCGGTGGCCGTGGCGTCGACCATGATCGAGCCGCGGACAAACGCGCCTGCCGGCGGCGTCCCGCCGTCGAACGCGACCAGCGGGCCGTCGCGGTCGAAGCTGCGGCCGTTGTCATCGAACAGGTGGCCGGCGACCGCGCCGGTGCAAGAGCCCGGCGCCGCGTTGCCGCCGCCCTGGGCCAGCGTGTCGAGCAGCGGCAGCACCTCGGCTGGCGTGGTGAACGCCGTGACGTTGCGCGCGCCGTCGCCCAGGTACGCGACGATGGCCTGCGCGAGCTGCAGACGCGTCGCTTCGTCCGTGCGCGCCGCCGGCGCCGTAGCTGAGCGGCGTGGCGCCGGCCTTGCCGTCAAGGCAGCCGTCGCGGATGTCGCGGCTCCACAGGTTGGTGACCTTCTGCGCGTTGATCGTCGGGCCGAACGCGCCAGCGTCGCCGCCGCCGCTGGTCGACGCGGCCCAGGCGGTGCGCGAGATGCCGAGCAGCACCAGGCCGTAGCGGTCGGCCGCGGTCAGCGTGTCGATCTGCGCCGGGTCCGACGGCTGCACCGTCGTGACGCTGGCGATGCCGAGCATCGTCTCGAGCGCGCCGTGGGCGGTCGCCCAGCGCGCGGCCAGGTCGGCGCCGAAAGCCTCCGGATCGGAACGATCGGAACGGAATTTCATTCCGATCAGGCCTCCCGCCGTACCCCCGAAACGCCAAAAGGCCCCGCATCTCTGCGGGACCCTTGACGTTTTCCGGTGGAGCCATGGGGGATCGAACCCCAGACCTCTAGAGTGCGATTCTAGCGCTCTCCCAGCTGAGCTATGACCCCGGAACGCGCGGGTAATTAGCAGCGGCGCAACGGCTTGTCAAGCACGGCTGGCGCCAACCCCGTCGCGGGGGCGGCGAACCGAGCACGAGGTCGGAGGATGGCGACGCGGGCGCGCCGATGGGCGGTTCGCGATGGGCGACGGTCGACCTGGAATCCCAAGCGATCCATGGGGTTTGGACTGATCTTGGGGCGGCCCTGCGGGAGGCAGCAACCGGCGCGCGGCGCGGTCGATAGGCACGGCATGGCTCACCGCGATGATCACGCTGCTGCCCTGGCCCGCGCCGCGGCGCTCGAACGCGACCTCAAGCGGGCGCGCACGCGCGCCGACCGAGCCGAGCGGCGGGCGACGGATGCGGAGCGGCGGGCGACGGATGCGGAGCGGCGGGCGACGGTCGTGGCGGCCCAGGAGCCGCGGGTGATCGCGACGCCAGCGCCCGCGGCGTGCAGCTATTACGACGACCGGCCGGGCGGCGGGGTGGTCTTCGTCTACCTGCTGCTGATCCTGATGGCGTCGATCGGCGCGGTGGTCGGGGTGCTGTGGCTGACGGTGCGGTGGTGACGTCGCGCTCAGAACACGCCGCTCCAGCCGATGAGCCGCGGGGCGGCGAGCGGCGACGCGGCGGGGGCCTGCGGATAGATCGCGCCGATGTGGCGGTCGGCGAGCAGCGCGGCGGCGAGGATGGCGGCGCCGGAGGTGACGGCGATGATGGTGGCGCCGCGGCGCGCGGGCGCGGCGGATGGGGCGAACAGCTCGGCGCCGGCGGCGATGACGACGCCGGCGGTGAAGCCGGCGATCGGGGCGTAGGTCCACGCGGGCGAGAGCGAGTCGTCGGGGATGCGGGTGGCGCCGATCCAGCCGCCGGCCGCAGCGCCGAGGAGGCCGGCGCCGACGGCGAGGCGGCGCACGCGGGGGCCCCGGTGGTCGCGATCGGCGATGGCGCCGATGAGCGCGCCCTCGGCGCCCAGCATGAGCGCGCCGTGCACGGCGTTGGCGCCGGCGAGCGGGGCGCCGGTGGCGTCGGCGACGATGCCGGCGGTGATGGCGGCGGCGATCGAGCCAAGGCCGCCCGCGAGCGCGAGGCGATCGCCGGGGACGTCGCTGTACGCGGCGACCGCGATGGTGGCCGCGCCGCCGAGCTCGAACGTGACCCAGCCCCACTGCACGTCGGCGAGCGCTTGCTCGTCGGCGGACGCGGCCCGCGGCGCGGCGAGCCAGCCGAGCATCACGACGATGACGATCGCGGCGCGCATCGAATGAACAACGGCGCGCGCGCCGCCGGCTTACCCGCGTGGCCCTCACCCCCCCCTCACGCGGGCCCGGCGCGGACCGCGGCCCGCTTGTTCGGACGGCGACGCTCGCGACGTCTGGTCGTGCGCGTGGCCTGCGCCGCGCGCCGATGACCAGCCGCGTCTACGTCAGCCTGGATCCCCAGGACGCTAACCAGCGCCGCAGCTTCGAGGAGCTCGCGGCACGCGGGCCGCACGTGCTCGACGCCCACGACCGGCTGCTGACCGAGCCGCTGCTCGACGCGCGCGGGCGGCGGGTGTGGCTGACGCCGACGGATCGGCGGTCCGAGCCGCTGCGCGCGACGCTGCGCGCGCGGCTGGCGCAGTGCGCGCGGCTGCTGGTGCTGATCGGCCCGACGACGATCGAGCACCCCTGGGTCGACTGGGAGATCCGGACGTTCTTCGACCTCAAGCACGCGCACGCCGGGCCGCGCACCTGGAAGTACCTGCGCGGCATGCGGCTGCGCGGCTACCACGGCGCCGAGCCGGCGGCGCTCGCGGGCCGCGCGACGGTGACGCTCGACTGGAGCCCGGCCGCGCTGACGCGCTGGCTCGACACCGCGCTGTGAGCGGACGCGATCACGGATCGCAGGCGGCGTCGCCCCACACCGCGAAGGTCGCCCACACCGACGGCGGCAGCGTCGCGATGAGCGCGCGCTGCGCCGCGGCCAGGCGCGCCGGCGGCGGCAACGCGTCGGGCTGCGCGTAGTACGCCTGGGACAGCTGCGCCGCGGCGGCGTCGGGTACGGCCCGCGCGGTCGCGATCACGTAGCGGCTGCCGGCGGCGAGGAACGCCGACGGGAAGCCGCCCCAGGCCTCGGCGTCGACGCTGCCCGCGGTGGCGCAGCCGGTGAGGATCGCGGTGTGCGGCGCGACGCGCGCGTCGAGCACCTCGGCCGGCGTGAGCGGACCGTCGGCGAGCTCGAGGACGCCGCCGCCGCGGGTGACGCGACCGTGGACGGCGGCGTGCAGCAACGCCGCGCGCGCCGCGCCGCGGATCGCGTCGTGGTTCGCCGCCGCGCCGACCCGCGCTGCCGCGCCGGCCAGCCGCTGCACCTCGTCGTGCGCCCGCGGCAGGTCGCCGCGCGCGTCGCCGACGAACACCCGCGTGTCGTCCCAGTCGCCGTCGCGACAGCCGAGCGCCGCGAGCCCGGGCAGGCGCAGCACCGGCCGCGCCTCGATCAGGTAGCGGTCCCCGACGCGCAGCGCGGCGAACGGCAGCTCGCCGAGCCGGCCGCCAGCGACGACGTACAGCGGCGTCGCCCGCGTGGCCGCGTCGGGCGGCAGCAGCGCCGCGCCGGCCGCCGCGCCCGCCGCGACGTCGTCGGGCGCCGCCGCGAAGCGCTCGACCGCCGCGAGCTGCGCGGCCGTGAGCGCGGCGATCGTGACCTGACGATCGCGCACGTCGACGCGCCAGGTCGCGCCGGCGACCGCCAGCAGCACCAGCGCGTCGCGATCGCCCAGCCGCGCCAGCAGCGTCGCGCCGTCGAGCGCCGGCCACGCGTCGGGGCGTTGCCGCAGCCGCGCCGCGACCAGCGACTGCTCGGTGGTGGCCAGCGGCGCCTGGCCTTGCGCGACCACCACGTCGAGCCAGGTCCGCGCGTGCAGCGACTCGGCGACGACCAGCGCGTCGAGGCCGCGGCCTTGCGTCGCGTACAGCTCGACGAGCTCGAGGTACGGCTCGACGCGGTGGGCCAGCACCCACGGCCGCAGCTCGGCGTCGCCGGTCGCGCGCAGCGCCTCGGTCGCGTCGATCGCGACGCGGAACGCGCGCTCGGCGGCGGCCAGGTCGCCCTGGCGGCGGTAGGCGTGCGCCAGCTCGATCGCCACCGCGCGGCGGTAGTCGAGCTCTCGCTCGCCGACGTCGGCCTCCGCGAACAGCCGCTCGGCGGCGGTCAGGTCGCCGCGGCGCGCCGCGATGTAGCCGCGCACCAGCGCCTCCATGCGCGCCTCCTCGGGATCGACGGCGGCGAGCGCCAGCTCCGCCTCGGCCTCGGCCAGCTGCCCCAGCTGCGCGAGCCCGCTGGCGCGGTTGAGCTGCACCGAATACTCGACCGAACGTCGGCGCGCGTCGTCGGGCTGCGTCGCGGACCGCGCTTGATCGCGCGCCGCCACCAGGTAGTCGATCGCGGCGCGCTGCGCGGCCGCGTCGCCCAGGTCCTGCAGGAACAAGCCGTGCTTCAGGTACGCGAACGCGAGCTCGATCGGCTCGGCGGTCAGCGCCTGCTCGGCGAGGAAGAACATGTCGCGCGCGTCGTCGGCCAGGCCGATCCGGTCGTAGACCTCGGCCAGCGCGGTCGCCGCGCGACCGACCGCGCGCGGGTTGCCGGCGCGCCGCGCCTCGGTCAGCGCCAGCCGCCCGTACCACAGCGCGTCGTTCAGCGCGTGCTCGGGTCGCGGCGTCCGCGCCAGGAAGCCCGCCGCGTCGGCGGCGGCCGCGTGACGACCGAGCGCCTGGTAGTGCGCGAGCGCCCGCGCGAGCAACGCTCGTCCGCGGTCCACCTCGCGCGGATCGCGCGACTGCCCGCGCGCGTACCCGGCGAGGTAGGCGGCGTCGGCGCCGACCTCGGTATCGAGCAAAGCGTCGGCCGTCGCGACCGCCTGCGCGCGATCGAGCCCGCGCAACGCGACGCCCGCGGTGCCGAGCTGCTGCGGTGGCGACCCGGCGCGACACCGCGCGGCCATCGTCGCCCAATCGCGGGACTCGCGCGCGCGCTGGCAACGGTCGCCACCGCGATCGCAGCTCGCGATGACGCCGAGCGCGGCCAGAAACCAGGGCGCCACCCGCAAGGCCTCACCCTACCACGGCGACCCATTGGTCCGTCCATCGCGCGCGCGGCCTCGTTCGCTCGACACAGTTCGCACCGTCTAGCGGTTCGTGAAGGCGGCGGTCCACGCAGCGCGACGGGATCTCACCGGTGGCACGAATCTCCGGCCACCGCCGCGCCGCGCCGCGACTGTCCCGAATAGCATGGCGTCGTGGACGACGACGATATCCGTGAAGGCCTGCGCGCCGGCGACGCCGACCGCGCGTTCCGCCTGCTCGCGGACCGCTATCGCGCCGCGGTGTTTCGCGTCTGCTACGCCGTCATCCAGAACCGCGCCATCGCCGAGGAGGCGATGCAGGAGACCTTCGCCAAGGCGTTCCGCAAGCGCCGCCGCCTCGCGAGCGCCGACTCGGTCAAGGCGTACCTGTTGCGCATCGCCCGCAACGCGGCGCTCGACGTCCAGCGCAAGGCCCAGCGCCGGCGCGGGCTCGATCGCCACCACGGCGATCCCGAGGCCCCGGTCGTGACCGCGCCGTCGCCAGGGCTCGAGGTCGCCGAGGTCACCGCGCTGCTCGATTGCCTCGACACGCTCGAACCCGCGACGCGCACGGCGCTGTTGCTCCACCACTGGGAGGAGCGTTCGTGGCAAGAGATCGCTGAGGTCGTGAAGCTCCCGGTCGACACCATCCGCATGCGCGCGGCCCGCGTCCTGCGCGACCTGCTCACGTGCCTCGCCGGCAAGGGAGTGGCGCCATGAGCACCGACGATCGCGACGATCAGTTGCTCGATCGGCTGGCCGCGGGCGCCGCGCCGGCCGACGCCGACGAGGCCGCCGCCCGCGCGCCGTACGAGCGGCTGATCGACCGGCTGCGCACGCTCGGCGCGCCGGAGGGATCGGCGGAGCGCATCGCCGCGCGGCTGCGCCTCGAGCAGGCGCGCGCGGCCCGGCGCCGCTGGTGGTGGCTCGGCGGCGGCCTGGCGCTCGCCGCGGCGGCCGGCGTCGCGCTCGTCGTGCTGCGCCCCCGCTCCGCGACGACGCCGCGCGGGCTCGAGGTCGCGGTGCTGGCGCCGGCCGGCGAGCCGCGGCGCGGCGACGCCGCGGTCGGCGACACGCTGCGCCTGCGCGCGAGCGATCCGCGCGCCCACGTCGAGCTGCGCGTCTATCGCGACGGCGCGCTCCGGCTGCGCTGCCCCGGGGCGCCCACCTGCGCGGGCGATCCGCAGCACCCGCGCGCCGACCTGCCGCTCGCCGACGCTGGCGTCTACCGCGTGGTCGTCCTCGCGGCCGCCGCGCCGCTGCCGGCGCCGGGGCCGGGCGGCCTCGACGCCGATCTGCTGGCCGCGCGAACCGCGGGCGCGACGATCACGCTGCACGATCCGCTCGTGATCCAGCCGTAGCCGGGGGTCAGTCGAACCCCAGCGTCGCGCCGCGCGGCGTGTTCTGATCGGCGCGCAGCGTCGACAGCTTGTCGGTGAACCAGTCCTTCGACACCGTCGCCAGCGTCACCGGCGTTCCGCTCGGCGGCGGCCACGGGTCCTTGGGGTCGCCGCTGGTGGCGGCCACCGTCTGCGCCCACGCGATCGTCTCGTCGACGCCGTTGTACGGCCCGTAGTACACGTAGTTCACCGACGCGCCGGCGGTGCTGGTGAGCGCCCCCTCGAACCACTGCGCCTGGGTGAGCGTCAACGTCAGCACGTGGTCGCCGGCCGGCAGCGTGATCACCCACGACCGCGTCACCTCGTCGTACGACTTCGTCTGCTCCGAACCATCGCGGCTGATCGCCAGCAGATCCGCCGAGGCCTTCTCGGGCCCGAGCGTGATGGTCAGGGTCACCTGGTTCGCGGTGTTCACGCCGAAGATGAGCTTGTTCCAGTCGGTCATCGACAACTCCTTCGCCTCCACCCTTCCGGGGTGGGGGACACGGAGCCAAGACGACGCCACCGCGGCAAACGGACACGAAACAAGCGTCGGCGGGGAGATCCCGGGATCGGTTCGCCGCTCCGCGGTCATGGCGTCTCGGCGTCCATGTCCGCTGCGATCTCGCTGCACGTCGGCCTCGACTCGTACGGCGCCGGCGACTACGTCATCCGGCCCACCGCGGTGCGCTCGGCCGAGGCCGACGCGCGCGCGCTCGCCGCGCTGGTCGACGCCGAGGGCTTCTCGCCCACCGTGCTCACCGGCCCGCGGGCTACGCGCGCCGAGGTGTTGCGTGCGCTGCGCGAGGCGATCGCGCTGCCCGCGGGATCGCAGCTGGTGATCAGCGTCTCGGGCCATGGCGTGCAGATCCCCGACACGCCGCCCGCCCCCGCGCACCCGCGACCCGCCAGCGCCCGCAACCGCAAGGTCGGCGACGAGCCCGACGGCTTCGACGAGGCGTGGTGCCTCTACGACGGCTTTCTCGTCGACGACGAGCTGGCCGAGGTGCTGGCCGGCTTCGCCGCCGGCGTGCGCATCTTCGTCGTCTCCGACACCTGCCACAGCGGCACGATGCTGCCGCGCGCGCCGGCGACGCCGCCGATCGCCGCGTCGATCCTGCACCTCGCCGCGTGCGACGACGCCGGCTGCGCGTTCGATCGCGGCGACCACGGCGTGTTCACCGGCGCGCTGCTCGACGTCTGGGCCGCGGGGTTCGCCGGCAGCCACCCCGCCTTGCGCGACGCCGTGCGCGCGCGCACCGTGCCGCTGCAGCGCCCCGTGCTCACCGCGTGCGGGCCGATCGACGTCGAGTTCCTCGCCGCGCGCCCGTTCACGCCGCCGCGCCCGCGGCTGCGCTGACGCCGCCGATCAGCCGCGCGTCTGCTCGCGTCCCGCGCGCCGCGCGTCGGCGCGCCGCCCCACCGCCTCGATCTCGCGGGCCAGCCGCCGCAGATCGTGGTCCCACTCGTAGATCGGGAAGCTCACGCCCGCCGGCACGCTCGGCGTCGGGCCGGGGAACCAGTCGCACGCGCCCTCGTGGTCGCGCAGGTGGTGGACGCGGATGCCCATCAGCCCGTTGCCGCGCGCCACCGACAGCTCCACCTCCCGCTGCACCCAGTCGCGCGTCGCCGTCTGCTTGCCGATCAGCACGACCGTCACCGACGTGCCCTCCAGCCGCGCCGCGATCAGCCCGTCGCGCACCGCCTCGTTCGCCACCTTCGCCGCCTGGTACTCCGCCGGCACGAAGAACCCGACCCGCTCGAGCCCCGCCAGCACCTGTGCCCCGCGCACCTGGTTCGCTCGCCACAGGTCTCGTTCGACGTGAAAGCTCAAGTAGATGCGCCGCGCCATGGCGCTCCTCCCGCGGGACGTGCCCGCCTGCGGCGTGGAGACGTCGCGACCCGGGGTGATCGAACAGCGGCAGGGACGCGCTCACTGCCGCGTGATGCGCACGTCATCGAACTCAGCCCCCACCGTCGACGTGCGGAAGTCCACGAAGACCTCGACGTCGGTCAACTCGGCGAAGCGCGCCGGCGTGATCGTGTAGCGCGCGGTCTCGCGCCGCGTGCCGTCGACCGTGTACGCGCCCCAGGTCGACCAGGCGACGGTGTCGAGGTGCATCTCGAACTCGACCTCCGCGCCATCGCGGATCGCCAGCGGCGGAGCGACGCCACCCGCGAGGTGGTTCACGTTGAGCCGCCACTGGCCAGCCGCGTACTCCCACCCCGAACCGACCACACCGGCGCCAGCCGCCGCCACGAACAGGCCGGTGTTCTCGGACGCCGGCGCCGCGCTCGACGCTCGCGCGCGGAAGCGGACCTCGTAGATGCCGCCCGGCTGCCAATCGACCGCGTGGCTCGCCACGGCGACGACGCTGCTCGCGCCCGGCGACGTCCGCCCCGCCACGCCGCGCCCGCCGAGGCCGGTCGGGCCCAGCGGCACGGTCGCCACCCCCGTCCAGCCGAACTGGCCCACCAGGTTCGCCCCACCGATGCCGTCGAGGTTCTCCGCGAAGACCACCGTCGGCGCGGGCGGCGCATCGGGCGACGCGGCGTCCACCGCCTCGGGCGCGTCCGCCGCCGCGTCGGTGGCGCCGACGGCGTCAGGGGTGGCCGCATCGAGCGGCGTGAGGGTGACGTCGCCGCAGGCGGCGCAGACGACGAACAGCGAACTCGAGACGATGGCAGTGACCTTGGTCATGCGGAACTCCTCTGGGTCAAAGCGCCGCGCGACGCCAGCGCTCGTGTGCGGCGAGGCGCGCGTGCAGGCGGCGCTGCCCCTCGGGTGACAGATCGAACGGACTCCAGACGACCTCGGGCTCGAGCCCGACGAACGGCAGCTTGGTCATCAGCGCGACCGCCCACGGGTCGGGTCCCGCGAGCGCCGGAACGACAGCGTCGAGTTGCGCACGCACCGTCGCGTGGGCCGCCGCGCCGGTCGTTGCGTCGAGTTCGCGGGCGACCACGAGCTCCACCGCGATGGTGCGTGGCTGATCCCAGACGTCGCCGACGACCGCGACGCGTGCCGCGCGCGCGCGCGCCGGCACGACGAGCGCGATGTACGAGCGGTGTCGCGACACCGCGCCGATCCGCCAGCGAGGCGTCATCGGCAACCTCGGTGTGTCGGTCGGCGAACGGCCGGTCGGCTGCGCGATGCCGCCTCACGGCGCCGACACGTCAGCAAGGCGTGGACCAGCGCCGACGCTGCGCGGCACGGCGCGTTCCGGACGTCCCAGCCGGTGTCGACGTCCGATACCCGCCTGGGCGCGGCACCGGCGGCCCAGGCGATCTCGACACGCAGCGACGACATGGGCTGCGCTTGAGCAACCCGCGGGCCCGCGCGATCCATGCGCGATGTCACCGCCGCGGGGTGACCGAGCGTCCTGTCGTGAGGACGGGCGCCGCCGCGTGTCCTCCTGAGCGGACACCCACGGTGGTAGTGTCGTCCGGCGCATGGAGGGGTCGCTGTCCGATCGCGCGCTGCTGATCGCGGGGCCCGTCGTGGGCGGTGACACGGCGCGCCCCAGCCTCGCGCCGCTGGCGGAGGCGCTGCGTGCGGGTGGCAACGCGCCCGCGATCCGGCACGCGGAGGCCGGCATCGGCCCGGGTGCGCTCACCCGCGCGGTCGAGGCGGCGGCCGCGGCGACGGGCGTGTGCTGGTACGTCGTCGTGGGCGCGATCCGGCGCGACGACGACGGCCTCGCGCTGATGCTCGACGGCGCGGAGGCCTGGCCGCTGCGCCGGCTCGGGCGCGCGGGGGCGCGGGCGACCGTGACCATCGCCATCGTCGATGCGGCGCCCGGCGTCACGGACGCGTCGGTCCTGACGGCGCTCGGCGATGACGGCTTACGCGTCGCGGTCGTCGCGACCGACGGGGGCGCCGCGGCGGTCGACGCGCTGGTGGCGGGGCTACGGGGGGCCGCCCTCGATCTGCAGCGCGGCGCGGTCACGGCGCGCAGCCTGGCCACCTACCTCGAGGCGGCGGGTGCGACGAGCGCGCTCCCGCCTGGCGACGCCGCGGATCGCGAGCTGTTCGAACCACCATCGCTCGAGCGCCTGTGGCGCCTGGGCTGGTCGGTGGCCGCCGGCCGCGCCACCTCCGCCGCGCCCGGCGACGATCCGGAGCTCGGCACGGTGTTGCCGGGGCGCTTCCGCCTGGACGCACGGATCGCCGAAGGCGGCTTCGGCATCGTCTACCGCGCGCGCCAGCTGGCGATCGGCCGCGACGTGGCGGTGAAGGTGATGCGGGCCGGGATCGATCCGTTCTCCGAAGACGGCCGGCTGTTCGTGCAGGAGATCCAGGCGGTCGGGCGGATCGATCACGCCAACGTCGTGCGCGTGTACCAGGCCGACGTCACCGCCGATGGCCGGCTGTTCTTCGCGATGGAGCTGCTCGACGGTCGCGACCTGCAGGCGCAGGTCGAGGCCGGGCCGACGCCGGTCGCCGACGCGGTCGCGCTGGTGGTGCAGCTCTTGGCCGGGCTCGACGCCGCGCACCGCGCCGGCCTGGTGCACGCCGACGTCAAGCCGGGCAACGTGATCGTCAGCGGCGGGCGCGCGGTGCTGGTCGACTTCGGCCTGGCGCGGTTGCGGCGCGCCGACGAGGCCGCGCCCGCGATCGGCGGCACGCCGGCGTACATGGCGCCCGAGCAGCTCGAGCACGAGCGGGTCGACGCGCGCTCCGATCTGTTCGCCGCCGCGCTGGTGCTGGTCGCGCTGGTCACCGGCTGGCGACGCACCCGCGCCGCCGACCTGGCGCCCCCGCCCGACGTGCTGGCGCGCATCGACGACGCGCGCGTGCGCGCCGCGCTGGCCCGCGCGCTGGCGCTCGATCCCGCCGCGCGGTTCGCGACGGCCGCCGCGTTCGCCGCGACGCTGACGGGCACCGCCGTGTCCGACGCGGCCCTGCCCGAGCGACCGCCGTTCCACGGCCTGGCGTCGTTCGACGAGCGCGACGACGGCCTGCTGTTCGGTCGCGACCGCGAACTCACCCAGCTCTCCGAGCTGGTGCTGCACCGCCGCGTCGTGGTGGTGACCGCGCCGTCGGGCGTCGGCAAGACCTCGCTCCTGCGCGCCGGCCTGCGGCCACGGCTCGAGGCCCTGGCCGTGCGGGTCACCTACGCCTCGTGCCGCACCGAAGACGCGGCGAGCCTGGGCGCCGCGCTGGTACCGGGCGCGGTGGTGCTGCTCGACCAGGTCGAGACCGCGCTCGATCCGAACGACGCGACCGCGGCCGCCGCGCTCGAGACGGTGCTCACCGCGGCGCACCGAGACGATCCGATCACCGCGGTCGTCAGCGTGCGCGAGGACTTCCTGGCCCGGCTGTTCGACCGCGCCGGCGCCCGCCTCGAAGGCGCGCCGATCGTGCGCATCGGTCCGCTGGCACCGGCCGGCGCCCGCGACGCCATCCGTCGCCCCCTGGCCGAGCGTCGCCTCGCCATCGCGCCCGACCTGCTCGATCGGCTGCTCGCCGACCTGATCGCCGCCGGCCGCCAGCTCGGCGCCGAGCTGGGCTGGGGCGCGCTCGAGCCGATCTACCCGCCGCACCTCCAGCTGGCCTGTTCGGTCCTCTACGACCGCCTACCCGCCGACGACGCCACGCTGACCCTGGCCCTGTACCAGCGGCTCGGCGGCTTCGACGCGATCGTCGGCGAGCACCTCGACCGCGTGCTCGACGGCCTCGACGCGACCGACGGCGCGATCGCCCGCGACCTGTTCCTGGCCCTGGTGACGGTGGCCCACGGCCGCTCGGCCCGCAGCGAGGCCGAACTGACCGACGCGGTCGGCGGCGGCGCGCCGCGCATGCCCGCCGTGCTCGAGCACCTGCGCCGCCAGGGCCTGGTGGTCCGGGTCCGCCGCGCCGACGGCGACGCGGTGTGGGAGCTCATCCACGACAGCCTGGTGCCGCGCGTCCAGGCGTGGATCGATCGCCGCGATCTCTCGCGGCGCCGCGCCATCGAGCTGGTGCGCTACCACCTGCGCCGCTCGCAGCCCCGCATGCCCAGCCTGCTGTCGCGCGCCGAGCTGCGCGAGCTGGCGCCCCACGCCGACGCCGTCGCCGCGCTCGACGCCGAGTGGCGCCGCGCCGAGCGTCCGGCCGAGGCCGATCGCGCCTGGACGCCCGCCGCGCTGGTCGCGCGCTCGCGCCAGGTCCAGCGCCGCGTCACCCTCGCCGCGATCGCCCTGGTCGCCACCGTCATCGCCGGCATCGGCGCCGCCGTCTTCGAGCGCTGGCGCGCCGCCAACGACCGCCGCGCCGAGATCGCCCGCCGCGATCGCGATCTCGGCCTGATCGCCTTCGAGTTCGCCCCCTTCGACTGGAACGTCGACAAGCTCGAGCCGATCGACGTCCCGATCTCCGAGCTCCCCAACCTCCGCTGGGCCATCCACACCGTCAAGCTCGACCCCGACACCGACGTCGAGGACCCCGGCGATCCCTACCCCGCCGAGCGCTTCCGCCTGCTCTCCTCCGAGCCACTCCCCGGTGGCACCCGCCTCGACACCGCCGAAGCCTCCGGCGGCCCCGCCTTCCTCGTCATCTCCGGCCGCAACCGCGCCGGCGAGCCCGACTGCGGCCCCTCCATCATCCCCATCCGCGCCCTGCCCGGCTACCCGCAGCGCAAGCTCGGCCCGCAACGCCACCGCATCCCCGTCCCGAGCTGCCAGGCGACCTACGCCGACATGATCGAGATCCCAGCGGGCGAGTTCATCTACGGCGGACCTGGCGAGCCGCCTTCTCCATTGCTGCTTGCCTCTGAAGACACCTCGCCTGAGGCCGTCAGGCTCGGCGCCCCTTTCAAGATCGACCGAACGGAAGTCTCGAATGCTAGATTCTTGGTCTTCGCCACGATGTCTCGCTTGACGCGTATGCGCGCGCCGGTCTACGTCCAATCAACCGGCTTGGAGGGCGCAGCTCGTCGCGATCATCCCGTCACGTCTGTCGACTGGGACACGAGCATTCATTTCTGTCGCTATCTCGGCAACAACCTTCCGAGCGACCAACAGTGGCAGCGCACCAGCAGAGGCCCTCTCATCGTCAATGGCAGAATCAACAGGAGGAACTTTCCGTGGGGAACGGATTGGATCGACGGTGCTGCACGAATACGCACTTCATCTCCGGGCGTCGCTCGAAGCTGCACTCACCCCCTTGACGTCAGCCTTGAAGGCGCTTGCGACCTCATTGGCAATGTCCACGAATGGACGGCAACACGCATCGGACCAGACGACGTGCGCATTGTCCGCGGCGCGTCTTGGGACAACGATGCCGTCCTTCCAGGAGGCAACATTGTCGACCTCGTAGCGATCCAGAACCCACGACCACGCTTTGTGCGAGAATATAGCATCGGCTTCCGTTGCGCGCACACGCCCACTCACTAGTCGTCCACGCTTCTAGCTCCCATGCAGCAGGCCATGCCATTCACCGAATCGTTGCACCAGAGAGTGAAGAACTCGCGACAAACAGCCCCGGCCTAGTGATGATCCCGCTCTCCGAGTAGTCGCATCGGTCAGTGAGCCTAGTTGTCCCCCAGACCGGGACACAGAACATGTCGCTGATGTCTACCAGATTCTGACGCCCTCCATCGCAACCCGTGCGACACCCCAACAACCGAATTCCGCTGACGATTCCTGTCGCAATTGTCGCGCGCAGACCGTCGACAACACTCTGATTTTTGAGAAGCCAGTCCTTGGTCATGCGTATGCCGTTCGTGCGTCCGCCAATGCTCAGGTCGTGGCCGAACACCGAATGGTCGATCAGATCGAGAAGCTTCGCTGGCCCACGAGACGTCTGTTTTTGATTCGCTACTCGCAATGCGTCTAGATAGCGAATAAAGCCGTTCACGCCGTCCACCAGCCA
This sequence comes from Myxococcales bacterium, assembly GCA_016794525.1. GTDB lineage: Bacteria > Myxococcota_A > Polyangia > Haliangiales > Haliangiaceae > UBA2376. Next base: position 130,542 of record JAEUJY010000062.1, on the reverse strand, counting down.
CTCCCCTATCAGTTTGCGCTGTATCTCAAGCAACTCGTCGACCGCATCGCCTTGCTGTTCATTTCGACATGAGCCCTGCGTCGAGACCATCAACGTCTCTGTGCGCAAATGGAGGAACTTCCCGCTTGACCAGCAGTCTGGGCAACATGGGTCTACTTGCAGGATTCTTAGTTCAGCGAAGAAGTCAGATTCAAAGCGCGTCAACTGCGTCATCGGCCTACTCACGAATCAAGCTTCGGACACACGATCTTCCTATCGGTCGATCCTTGCGATTGTGGGAGCTTTGGCAACGACAGTTTCCAGTTTTGAGCCTCGCGGCAGCGAACGAATATCGCTCCTCCGCTCCCATCGCCAGCCTGCGGGCGCAAGTATCCGGACTCCGTCTCAGGCAGGAATATCTCCTTATTGTCTAGGTCGACAATATGCTGCTGAACAGCATCGACGAACGGGCTGAGCGACTCTCCGGCGTTGTAGATCAGGATCTTCGCGTGGTTTATCGGTCCGCTAGTCCAGATCGCGTGAAACCCATAGTATCTATACCCGGGGAACAGCCCGTCCTTTGTGGAGTACTGAATCGTCTTGAACTCGTAGTCGCGGTCCTTGTACCCTTCATACCCAGGCGGAATCATCGGATAGCGATGGGCGATAGCATAGCCAAACTCAACATAGAGCCCACCCGTGTCGCCTTTCTTGTCTACACTCGTCGCACCACCATCGTAGTCATCCACGATCGCGGTTTCGGCGCGGAGTCCACCGTCTGGGCGCATCGTAGAGTCGATGGTGATTCGGGGGCCATTATCCACTATCGAGAAGGTGGCGTTCTTTGGGTCCGTGGGATCCCATGAGTACGCGCTGCATGCGACGAACACCGCACGAGTCATTTTGCAGTCCTTGGGAATGAGTTAGTTGCCGTCAGGTCGGACATTGTCGGTGTGAAAGCAGTGCGTAGACGTGCGATCTCGCGACATCCAGCTGCCGCGCCGTCGCCGCCACGTTCCAGCCGTTGGCTTCGAGGCATTCCTGGATGTAGCGGCGCTGGAAGGCGCGCGTGGCTTCGTGGAAGGTGAGCGGGCCGGCGGGGTCGCCGGCGGCGGGCGCGGCGGAGGGGAAGAGGTGCTGCTCGAGCACGAGGGCTGAGCCGGCGCCGTTGGCGCGGATGACGGCGGCCTCGAGCGCGTGGGCGAGCTCGCGCACGTTGCCGGGCCAGGCCGCCTCGCGGCAGGCCTGGAGCGCGCGGCGGGCCAGCGTCATCGGGGCGAAGCCGTGGCGGGTGCACAGCTCGGCGCACAGGTGCTCGGCGATGATCGGGGCGTCGTCGCGGCGCTCGGCCAGGCCGGGCAGCGCGATCGGTAGCACGCTGAGGCGGTAGTAGAGGTCCTCGCGGAAGGCCTTGGCCGCGACGCGCGCCTTCAGGTCGGCGTTGGTCGCCGCCAGGATGCGCACGTTCGCCTTGCTCGCGGTCGTCGCACCGAGCGCGTGGTACTCGCGGGCCTGCAGCAGGTGCAGCAGCTTGGCTTGCGCGCCCAGCGACAGCTCGCCGATCTCGTCGAGAAACAGCGTGCCGCCCTCGGCCGCCGCGACCTTGCCCAGGACCTTCTTGGTGGCCGTCGAGTGCGCGCCGCGTTCGGCGCCGAACAGCTCGCTCTCGAACAGCGGGTCCGGCAGCGCCGCGCAGTTGAGCGCCACGAACGGCCCGGCGGCGCGCTTGCTGTTGGCCGCGATCGCCCGCGCCAGCACCGACTTGCCGGTCCCCGAGGGGCCGGTGATCAGTACATCGACATCGAGCGGAGCCACCAGCGCCGCTTGTTGCAGGACGTGGGCCAGCGCCACCGAGCGCCCCACCAGCTCCGGCGCGTGGAAGCGCGCGCGCGCGTCCCTCGTATGATCGACGCCACCGCGCTCGGGCCGGTGCGCCAGCAAGCGATCGGCAAGCGGCGCCAGCTGGCGCGCGAACAGCTGCATGCGCTCGCGATCGGCCGCCGTGAACGCGCCGGCGCCCGTGCGGCCCTGGATGTACAGCACGCCGAGCGGCGGCTGACCGATCGGCACGCACAGCACCGCCTGGATGGCGTTGGCGCGGACGCTGCCCAGGCTGGCGAAGCGATCGTCGTCGCTGGCCGACGGCGTCTCGACGATCTCTCCGGCCGACATCGCCCGCGCGATGATGCCGCGCGACACCTGCGCCCGCACCGCGTCGACGCCGGCGGCGTCGAGCCCGTGGGCCTTCCAGAACCGCGGTACGCCGTCGTCCTCGTCGTCGTGCAGCTCGAGGTACGCGATGCGCGCGCCCGTCACCTCGACCGCGAGCGCGAGCGCGCTCTCGAGCAAGGGCCCCAGCTCGTCCTGGCCGCCCAGGTCGAGCAACCGTCGATAGAAGTCGCGTTCGCTCTCGACCGCCCCGCCGGGGCGTACAGCCAGCGTCATGGGTCCCCCGAGCCGTTTCGGACAATACACGAAGTCGCCCGCTCGCTGCGATATCCCGTTTCGAATTTCTTACCCAGACCGCGTGTCCTCGGCAGAGGACACCGCGCGTGCACCGCTCGCTGCAGCGGACAGCGCGCTGGCCGCGAGCGCATCGCCCGCACGCTTGCGCATGGCATCGCGCGTGCACAGCGACCGGCCCATGGGGATCGCCATCGCGCAGGCACAGCCACGGACGCTCGCGAGAGCTCGCTCGACTCCGGACGCCGCACCCACGACCTCGCCGCCGTCGGACGGCTTCCTCGACTCGTTGTCGAAGCTCGTGCCGGGCGAGGTCTTGGCTGGCTACGTCGCGGCGCTGCAGGCGCCAGGCGTCGACGGCCACCGCGCCTACCACCTGGCGATCCTGGCGCTCTTCACCGCGCTGGCGCCGCTCGTGCTCTGGGGCGCGGCGCGCCACAGCGGCGGGGCCCACTGGCTGCAGTACGCCGTGCGGACCGCGGCCTTCGTCCTCGTCGCGGCTGGCGGCGACCCCGTGCTGCTGAGCTGGCTCGACGGCCTGCGCTTCATCCCGAGCGTCGGAGCCATCGTCGTCGTCACGCTAGCCGCCGTGATCCTGACGCCGCCCGCTGCAAGACCTCCCCCGCGCGGCTGATCGCCGCGGCGAACCTGTTCACGGTCTCGCTCGCGACCTGGATGCGAGCTGCTTCACGCCACCAACGGAGCGAACATGGCAACCAATCCACCCATCGGCACCATCATCGCGTACGCGGGGCCGGTCTCATCCAACTGGGAATCCACCAACGGCTGGCTCATCTGTGACGGCCGACCGCTGGATCGCACCAAGGCGGATGGACCGGATGGAACCGGAGCACCGTACATGGTGCTCTTCAACGCCATCGGCTCTTCCTGGGGTGGGGACGGCGTGAACTCCTTCAACATCCCGGACCTCCGCGGTCGCTTCCTGCGAGGTGTCGACGGTGGCATGCACCGCGATGATGACTCTGGCGGTCGCCTGGCCTGCAATCCGGGGGGACACACGGGAGACCAGGTCGGCACCATTCAGCACGACCAAGTTGGTCGACACGATCACCCGGTCAACGACCCCGGCCACTCCCACGCCGTGACCGCCTTCGACGAGTCAGGTCAGGGTGGCTTCGGCGCGGCGTTTCCCAGGGACCCGCGGGGCTACCAGACGAACCCAAGCACGACTGGCATCACCGTGGGAGCCAACGCCACCTCCGAGACCCGTCCGAGGAACGGCAGTGTCCACTGGCTCATTCGCTACAAGTAGCGTCCGCGCCCGGCCCCCACCCTCACAGTCAGTCGTTGATGTCCGACTCTTCGTGGTAGCTGGCGGCGGGGACGAGGCTGCCGCCGGTGGTGCCGAGGAAGGAGTAGACGGCGCCGGCGCCCTGAGCGTCGTAGACCCACTGGCCGCCGCCGCCCATGCCGATGAGCGGGGCGTCGCCGGGCGCGCCGACGAGGAGATCGAGCGCGCGGAAGAGGCCGGCGGCGCGCTGGTCGCTGTTGACGTCCTCGCCGGAGGCGTTGACGTGGCCGAACGCGAGGACGCTGCCGAAGCGGTCGCCGGCTTGCTGGTTGCCGCCGATGAACACACCCTGCTTGTAGGTGGCGAGGCCGACGGCGGCGGCGTAGGCGCCCTCGAACAACGTCACGGCGCCGGCGTCGCCGTCCTCGCCGGGCGCGCCGATCGCGAGGTCGGCCTGGTTGGAGGACATGCGGAAGTTGCCGATGGCGATCGCGGCGCCGAACTCGTCGCCGGCCTCGCTCGACGATGACGGGGCCAGCGCCTGGGTCAGCGTCTGGGCCAAGGTCAGGGTGGCGCCGAGGGTCGAGGCGTCGGTGGTGTAGATGAGCGCGGCGCCGGCGCTGCTGCTGGTGCCGGGCGCGCCGACGGCGAGTTCGTTGCGGCCGGTGAACCGGACGTTGCCGATGGCGAGCGCGGCGCCGTAGCGGTTGCCGCTGGCGGCGCCGGGTTGGGTCAACGTCTGGACGTACTGCGCCATCGCGTTCTCCGGCCAGTAGTTCGACGCGCCGGCGGGGTCGAGGCCGCGGTAGACGAACACCGCGCCGGCGTCGTTGTTGCGGCCGGCCGCGCCGATCGCCAGGTCCGCGAGGCCGTCGTCGTCGAGCGTGCCGGCGGCCAGGGTGGCGCCGTAGCCATCGCCGGCGATCGTGACCGAGCTCCACAGCCGGGTCGGGTTGCCGATCAGCAGCGCGCCGCCGAAGTCGTGCGGGAACAGGAACACCGCGCCGCTGGCGATCGGCGCGCCGATGCGCGCGGGGTTGCGGTCGCCGGGCGCGCCGATGACGACGGCCGGCCGCCACGCGAACGTGCCGATCGCCACCGCGGCGCCGAAGCGGTCGCCGGTGTCGGGCGTGCCGGCGCCGTCGGTGGCCTGGGTCCACAGCTCGAGCCCGACCAGGCCGCGCTTGGTGCCGCTGAAGATCGCCGCGGCGCCGGCGTCGACGCGATCGACGCCGCCGACGTTGACGTCCTCGCCCGGCCAGCCCACGACCAGGTCGTCGAGCCCGTCGCCGTCGAGGTCGCCGGCCGCCAGCGACGTGCCGAAGCCGTCGCCGGCCTCGATCGCGCCGCCGACCTGGCCCTGCGAGAGGACCTGCCACGGCACCAGCCGGGCCGAGGTGCCCTTGTAGACGTAGACCTGGCCCGCGTCCGCCGCGTTCACGTAGTCCTCGCCGGGCACGCCGACCGCGAGGTCGTCGTAGCCGTCGTTGTCGAAGTCGCCGACCGCGACCGCCGCGCCGAGCTGCTCGTCGGTGGCGTTGGTGCCGAGCGAGCGGCCGTACATCCGGAACAGCGTGTTGATGTCCTCGGGCGACAGCGCCGAGCGCTTGAAGATGATCGGCGCGCCGGTCGGGTTCTTCTTGAGCACCGTCGCGCAGTAGTCCTCGGGGATGCCGTTGTTGTTGGTGTCGATCGACAGGTCGCACTTGGCGGGGCGCTCGTTGTCCTGCTGGCAGAACGCGCCGGTCCGGTAGTGCATGATGCTGTTGTAGTCGTACGGCCCGAGCCCGAGCGCGTCGCCCTTGATCTCGTACTGGACCTGCGAGTTCTCCCACTCCCAGATGCTCCAGTCGATGCAGTCGTAGTCGACCACCACGTAGTCGTCGCGATCCGGCCGCGACTGCTCGTGGAACAGGCCCACCGCGTGCAGCGTCTCGTGGATGATCGTGCCGTCGTCGTCGTCCGAGCTCGGCTGGCCGTTGAACGTGATGCTCTGCTCGCCGCCGTTCATGCCGATCTGATCGGCCCAGCCGGCGCGGGTGTCGCTCTGCTTGTAGAGCTGGGCGCGGTACTCGACGTAGTTGCCCGACTCCGACGCGCCGATGTCGACGAAGTCGATCGGCGTGACGTCCTCGATCTTCGCGAGCTCGTCGTTGATGTTGGCGCGCGCGTAGCTGTCGACGCTCGCGTCGAACCGGTAGCGCACGACGCTGTTGGTCCAGCGGCGGCCCATCGTCTTGTGGGCGGCGCCGCCGAACACCGGCCGCGCGACCTGCGTGACCGGCCCCAGCACGATGTCGCCGTCCCACAGCGCCATGCCGTCCTTGACGACGTACGCCACCCGCTGCCGGCCCATCGGCCCGTCGATGATCGCGTAGCCGGTCTCGCCCTCGCCGGGGATGACGCCGTCGCCGGGCTCGGCCAGCGCGGGGTCGTCGGTCGGGGCCAGCGTCTCGGGCGGCGCGTCGAGGCAGCCGCCCAAGGCGGCCGCCAGCATGAGCGGAGTGAGCTTCTTCATGCGGCGGCAGAGGGCGCCGCCACCGCGCCGTCCTGCCGGGTGCCAGCGCTTGCCGCTGTTGGCCTGCCGATGATGGCCGGCACGGCCAGGTCCCGGCGGAGGGCCGCGGCGCGGGAGGCAGAGATCCCGGCGGCCGCGCAACTCCGCGGCACGACACGCGCCCCGCGTGGTCCGCGGCCTGCAATCGCCGGTGGCATGCGACTGCTCTCCCTGCTCGCCTGCACCACCCTCGGCCTGACCGCCCTCGCCGCCGCGACGACCACGACCGCCGCCGCGCAGGGCTACCTCGAGCGCAAGGACGCCGACGCCGCCGCGGTCATCGAGCGCGCGATCGCCGACGTCGGCGAGGACGCCCGCCTGTTCGACGGACGCGCGATCCCGGCCGGTGCGGACCTCGCGGCGGTGCGCCTGCTCGCCAGCCGGTTCGACCGCGGAATGGCGGGCGCCGATCGATCGCTGGCCGAGATCTCGGCGGCGGGCCGGCAGCGGCACGCGGCGGTGATCGCGCGCTACCAGACCTGGTCGACCTACGGGCGCGCGCTGGTCGCGGCGGCGGCGCAGGCGCAGGCGGCGGCCGATCAGGCGGCGCGCGCGGCGGCCGAGCGCGACGAGGCGACGAAGGCGGCCGGCATCGCGACGTGCCGCGCGTTCCGCGACGAAGTGAACGCCGATCCGCGAACGCGCCAGTACCTCGATCGCGCGGCGCGGCTCGACCAGGGCGTGCCGGAGTTCTGGCAGACCGTCGAGGACGGCGCGGCGCACCTGGCGGCGATGCGGCTAGCCCGCACCGCGTGCGCGCGCGCCGACATCAAGACCGCGTGCGACTTCATGACCTACGGCCGCCCGTCGGAGGAAGGCGCGTGGTGCGCGGCGGTCGTCGATCCCGACCGCATCATGAAGATCGGCGCGCGCAACCTGGCGCGCTGGCACGCTGACAACCTGACCACCGGGCGCCCGGCCGAGAAGCTGGCCGAGTACGAGGGCTGGATCGAGGTCGAGGGCGGCGTGACCTGGCAGAGCTACTTCTCGGGCGCCAAGGTGCGCGCGGTGCTCGAGGCGCGGCTGGCGCCGGTGCTGGCCCAGGCCGGCCTGTCGCTCGCCGACGACGCCGGCACGTTCGCGAAGCTCGACGCGCACTACGCCGCGCTCGAGGCCAAGGTCCGCGAGCTGGCGCCGACGTGGACCGTGCCAGGCGCGAGCTGCAAGGGCGTCGCGTGCGCGGCGGCGAAGCGCGGCGTGATGGCGTGGAACGCTGGCGCCAACCTGAAGAAGGTCACCCAGGACGCGCCGAGCTGGAAGATCGCCAAGAACGCGCTCGACCTGCCGACGCACCGCTGGAAGTCCGGCTACGCGCTGATCCAGGTGAAGGGCGATCCGATGTGCCAGCTGCGGCAGTGGACGGTGTCCGAGAGCTATGCCGGCCACGGGCGCTACCAGGCGGCGAGCGAGGCCCAGCTCGGCTACGTGCGCTGGCAGGCCTGCCGCTGAGGCAGCGACGGCGCTACCGCTCGACGGGCCGCCCGGTGGTGGCGTCGAGCACGACGGACACCCAGCCGCCGGGCGGGTCCATCTCGGCGTCGAGCAGCAGGTGATCGCCGCGCTGCTCGCGCCAGATGATCCCGTCGATCGCGACGCCGCGGGCGATCCACCGGACCGCGCGCGTCGGCGCGACGGCGACCACGTCGCGCCAGCCCAGCACGTACAGCGTCGCGTCGTCGCCGATCGCCAGGTGGCCGAAGAAGTCGCCGCCGTCCGGCGTGCCGAGGGTCAGCGTCGACACCACCATGCCGGAATCTGCGGCGACGAAGACGACCCGCTGATCGAGGCCGATCGCGACCACGCCGGCCGCCGGCCAGTGGACCGCCTCGCGGAAGGGGTTGCCGTCCCGGCCGTCGCCAAGCTCGACGCTCCACAGCTCGCCGCCGGCGTCGTGCGCGGTGAACCGCGTGCCGCTGCGGACGACCTCGATCATCGCGGCGCGCGCCGGCTCAGCGGCCCGGCATGACCTTGCCGAGGCTCGGGCGCAGGCGCTCGAGGTAGTCGGCGACGGTGGTCGGCGGGTAGACCGCGACGTGGACGACGAAGTCGTTGTCGGGGTTGACGAAGACCGTGATGCCGCGGCTGGCGTAGACGCGCTCGCCGCCGCCCATCGGCGTCGTGCCGTGGACGAAGTCGCGGGTGGCCTCGGGCGCGCCCAGATCGGCGGCCAGCGCGGCCCAGCCGCCGTCGAGCTCGGGGTTGGTGCCGTCGATCATCACGACGGCGCCGTCGCGCACGCTGACCAGCGGGCGGTAGTAGCCGGGCCACTCGAGCAGCCGCATCCGGGCCGGCTGGAACCGATCGCCGAGCTTGCGCATCCCCCACGTGTCGTCGAAGCCGACGCCGACCAGCGCGGAGGGATCGCAGCCCGCCGGCAGCCCGCGCCAGCCGATGAACCGGCGCGACGCGACGGCCTGCCGGGCACTCTCACAGGTGGTGGTGGTCATGGTCGAATCTCCTCCGGCCGCGGCCGCGTCGGCGGCGGCGTCGGCGCGCGGCGCCGCGGTGGCGCCCTTGCCGTGGTGCTCGGACGGCGCGCACGCGGCGGCCAGCGCGACGCCGCCGGCCAACCACGCCCGCCCGATCACGCGTCACCCATGCGCTTGGTGTCGCCGCGGAAGTACGCGGCCTGCGCGTTCTTGATGCCGACGATCGACACGACCTGCTCGGCCTGCGCGTGCGACGGGTACACGCCCGACGATACCGCGGGGATCCCGTTGCCGTTGGCGTACGGCCCTTCGATCTGCTTCACCAGCGCCGCGTCGGGGGCCAGGGTCGAGCGGACGTTGAGCGTGAAGAAGTCGCAGAAGCCCTCGATCAGCGTGTTGTAGCGAGTCGAGTCGCCAGCGTCGGCGAACTTCTGCGCCCACGTCTGGTAGTCGCTGTGGGCGAGCGTGTGGATGTACTCGTGGATGCAGGTGTGGAACAGCTCCCACATCTGGACGCGGTCGGCCTCCTTGGCCTTGGCCTTGTCCGGCTTGGTGCTCTTGAAGCGCTGCAGGTAGACGGTGCCGTTGAGCTGCGCGCCCTCCCACCCGATGTCGGTGTCGAGCATGATCTGCACCTTGGCCGCGGTGTCGACGAAGCTCTCGACGATCGGCGTCAAGATCGCGGTCTCGGCAGCGGCCGACGGCACCGCGCCGTGCTCGTTGTTGATGACGTCGCAGTTCGAGTTGATCAGGTACCAGACCTTGTCCGTGGCCTTGGTCTTCTTCTGCGCCGGCGACTTGCCGGCGTTGATCGCCACCTCGTCCTCCCACTGATCGATCAGGTTGCCGCCGGCGTGGGTCATCGCCGGGAACGCGGCGGCGCCGCCGTAGTTGCTGTCGTACATCGTGTCGGTGACCTTCTTCGCGGCGGCGGCCGGCCCCTCGAGCGTGCTCCAGTCGTGGAAGTTGGCGGCCGGATCGGCGCGCAGCGGCTCCTTGTCCTCGAACAGGTCCTTGTGCAGCGACGCGATCAGCGCGGTCAGGCGATCGCGGATCCGGTCGCCGTACTTCTTGCCGCCCACCTCCTCGGTGAACACCGCGGGCGCGCCGCCGGCGCCGACCGCCGGCACCATCGCGTCGAGCGCCGCCTTCTTGTCGTCCGCGCTGAGGTCGCGCGTGCCGGGGTGCGCGGCGTCGTGCGCGGCGCGATCGACGTACGGCTTGCGGTCGTCGTACTTGGCGTCGAGCGCGGTGATCGTGTCCTCGTCGAACTCGCCCGTCTCGGTGATGCCGACGTCGCGCTGGAACTTGCACAGCGCGGCGCGGGTCTCGCCCTCGAACTTGCCGTCGACGCCGTACTTGGGCAGGAGGTAGCCGAGATCGATCAGCGCCTGCTGCAGCTTCGTCACGGTCAGGCCGCGACCGCCGCGCCCGACGGTCTTGGTGCCGCCCTGGATCTTCTCCAGGTCGGCGTCGCCCTCGAAGCGCGCCGACTCGGCCTTGGCGGTGCGCCCGCCGCCACGCTCCTTGTCTTCGCTGCCGCCGACGCCGTGGGCGCGCTTGGTCGCGTCGTCCTGGGCGCGCAGCGAGCGGCTCGCGCGATCGTCGGGCGCCTCGTCCTCGGCGTCGCGGCGTCGCTCGCCCCCCGTCGTCGCGCCGTGGATCGTCTCGAGGTCGGCGTCCTCGCGGACCAGCTTCTCCGTTGCGCTCACCTTGGCCTCCAGCTGCTCGCCCGATACTACGCGCGAACCGGCGGCGATCTCCCCCTCGAATCGACTCACCCCGCGGCGGTGATCGGCGCCGCGCGGCGATGATCACCTGGCGCGCTCACGGCGCGGCGAGCTTGATCCGCAGGCGGCGCGTGGCGGCGCCGCCGTCGACGCGCAGCACTTCGACGCCGCCCAGCGTGAGGCGGCCGGGGCCGACGACGTCGGCGGTGGCCCAGCCGGCGGCGGTCGTGAACGTGACCGCGGCGCCGTTCCACTGCGCGCCGGTGGTGGTGAGCGCGCCGGCGACGCGGGCGTAGCTGAGCCCGCCGGCCTCGGTGAGCGTGGCGGTGGCGCCCGGCGCGCCGCTGCACGGGTACAGCCACACCTCGCGATCGTCGGCGATCGCGGCGGCGGTGACGACGCCCGGCGCGGCGACCGCGTCGACGACGGTGTCGACCTCGGGCGGGTACATCGCGAGCAGGCCGCAGTCGGGCACGAACGCCGGGATCTCGGTGTCGGCGGCGGCGATCGTCAGCGGCGCGACGCCGTCGCTCACCACCGCGGCGCCGCCGAGCAGCGGGTGCCAGGTGCCGGCCGGCAGGCGGACGTCGCGCCCGCTCGCGCCCTCGACCTGCACCGGCGCGACCGCGATGCGATCGCCCAGCAGGTACTCGTCGGTCATCGTCCAGCCCGGCGCCCAGCTCGGATAGTCGAGCGCGAACGGCCGGAACAGCGGCGCGCCGGTGGCGTGGGCCTCGGCGGCCATCGCCCGCTGGTACGGCACCAGCTGCATGTGCAGGCGCGCCCAGCGCGCGAGGTGCGCCGTCGACGCGGCGTCGGACTCCCAGTTCCAGTTCTCGCGGGCGCTGCGGCCGTGGTGGGTGCGCATCACCGGCGACAGCGCGCCGAACGTGACCCAGCGGAACCACAGCTCGCGGCTGGTCGGGACGGTGGTCTGGCTCATGTAGCCGCCGACGTCGTGGCCGAAGTACGGGAAGCCGGTGACGCCGAGGCCGATGCCCATCGGGATCACCGAGGGCAGGCCGTCGCCGTCGCTCCAGTCGGTCTGCTGATCGCCGGCCCACAGCACGTGCATGTAGCGCTGCGAGCCCAGCGTCCCCGAGCGCGCGAAGAACAGCCGCTCGACGCCGTCGGCGGCCTGGGCGTCGCGCAACAGCTCGTAGTTCAGCTTCACCCAGTCGAGCGCGTAGCGGTTGTGGACGTCGAGCGCCGACTCGCCCGAGGCCAGCGCCGCGTCGGTCGGCAGCCACTCGGCGAAGTCGGCCATCCAGCCGTCGCTGCCGATCGCGATCGCGTCGTCGTAGACGTCCTTGGCCCAGGCCACCGCCGCCGGGCTGGACAGGTCGAGCATCGTCGAGTCGCGGAACTTCACGCCGGTGAACACGTAGGGCGCCCCGGCGGCGGTCTTGATCGTGTGGCCGAGCGCGATCGCCTCGTCGTGGACGTCGGCCTCGATGTCGAGGAACGTGTTGGCGTAGGTCAGGAACTTGAAGCCGGTCTGGTGCAGGTGATCGGCGAGGCCCTCGAAGTCGGGGTAGATCGTGCGGTCGACGCGCCAGTCCTCCTCGAGAACGTAGCCGCCGCCGGCGCCGGTCTCGTCGTTGCCGCCGCGCCAGTCCTCGGTCCAGATCACGCTGACCGGCACGTCGGCGGCGCGCAGCGCGTCGGCGACGCGGCGCACGTTGGCCTCGCCGTAGATCGCGTCGAGCCACGGCGCGAACGCGAACGCGGGTGGCACGTCGGGGCGCCCGACCCACGCGGTCATCCGCCCGACCGCCTCGCGCGGGGTCGGCCCCACGAACAGGTGCAGCGCCAGCGCGTCGTCCCAGCTGGTGACGACGGCCTCGTCGGCGTCGGTGTCGCACAGATCGAACAGCGCGCGGCGCGTGGTGTCGACCGCCAGCGCCCAGCCGCGCGACGACAACAGCATCGGCATCGGCGTGTGGGTCGAGTGGCGGCGACCGGTCAGCGCCCAGATGCCGTCGTAGACGTCGTCGGGGATGTCGGGCTTGCCGATGCCGTCCTCCTGCACCCACATCGGCACGGTCTGGCCGCGGTGGTCGATCGCCCACGACTGCCCGCCGAGGCCGAGGAAGTGCTCGTCGGTCGCACAGCCCCAGCCGAGCGCGACCCGGTTGCCGGCGGCCGGCGCGAGGTCGAGCTCGAGCGACACCTCGCCGCCGCCGCCGTCGGCGGTGACGACCAGGTGGCCCTGGCCCAGCGCCTGGCCGCGGCGATCGCGCAGCGCGAAGTCGACGCGGTCGGCGCCGATCTGCAGCTCGGCGAGCTTGGCGGTTGCCGACCACGCGGTGTCGGCGTCGACGCCGAAGCGGAACGCGCCGAACCGCATCTCGACGCCGGCGGGGATGCCCGGCAACGTCGGCGCGGTCGCGCGGGTCGCGGCGAAGCCACGCCCGCCGTCCTTGCCGGGCAGCGTCTCCCACAGCACCTCGCCGCCGCGCAGCACCGCGATGCGCGCCGGCGCGTCCCAGACGCGGACCTCGAGCTCGCCTTGCGTGATGATCGCCGCGGGCGGGCTGGGATCGTCGCCGCACGCGGCGACGGCGGGGATCAGGGCGAGCACGAACGAACGCAGGCGCATCCCGATCATCCTACCCGCGCGCGCGGGCCGCGCGGCTTACTTCGCCTGCGCTCCCCCGCGGCGCGCGGCGGCTCACCCCGGGCGCTGCGCCGGGGTCCAGCTGGCCCACGGGCTGGTCGCCAGCCGGCCGTAGAACACGCCGTTCGTGTCGTCGGTCGCGGCCGCCTCGCCCTTGGTCGACTGCGCGCCGGTGATCTGCACGCCGCCGTCGCCGGCGAGGAAGTTGCCCTTCTTGTCGCGCGCGCCGCCGCCGTCGGTCTCCTTGTCCTCCATCGACTTGCCCCAGTTGGCCTCGAGCTTCTGCGCCTTCAGGACGGTGTGCGCGCCGACCGTCGCCGGATCGGTGTCGTGGGCGATGACGTACTCGACGTCCTCGTGCCAGCCGGTCAGCTCGCCGCTCACCGGCTTGGGCGAGCCCGGCTGCCCGAACAGCGCCGCGCCCTTGACGTCGCACGACCACACCTGCCACGCGTGGCCGGCGCCGTAGTGGCCGCGCTGCTCCTCGGTGCCCTTGTCGTCGGCGCCCTTGGTGCGGCGGCGCGACTGCGCGAAGTCGCCCGGCTTCTGCTCGCCGGCCGGCACCTCGGCGCCGACGTGGGCGAACGTGAACGCGGCCGCGGCGCCGCGCGCGGCCAGCGGCAGCTCGTCGCCCTCGTGCTCGACCGCGTAGCCGGCGCCGGTGATCGGCCCGACCGACCCGCCCTTGCCGCCGAGCTTCTGCTGCGCCAGCGTCATGATCTCGACCGCCTGCGGCGATCCGTCGATCAGGTCCTTGAACGTGACGTAGTGCTTGTCGGTCACCGTGCCCTTGCCGACCGCGACCTGCTTCTTGCTGCGGACCTCCTTGCCCTTGTCGTCGACGTCGACCTCGCGCGTGGTCTCGCCGTAGATGTCGACGCCGTCCGATCCCTTCATGCGGGTCGACATCTCGTAGCCGGCGGCCGCCAGCGTCCAGATCGACAGGCCGGAGCAATAGAAGGTGTCCTGGGTGGCCGCGCCCGACGCCAGGTCGACCGCGTACTGCTTCTCCTCGGCCTTGCTGGTGAACGTGCGGTTGTAGTGGGTGTTCTCGACGCCGAGATCGACGCGGGTCTTGGCGATGTCGAGCGTGTCGCCGCTCATCGTCGCCTCGCGCGACTTGACCCGGGCCAGGCCGTCGGCGGCGTCGCCGGTCATCGGCGCGCCGGTCGCCGCCGGCGCGGCGGCTTTCGGCGCGGCCTCCTGCGCCGCGGGCGGCGCCGTGGGCAGCGCCGTGGTCACGCCCAGCGTCGCGGCCAGCGCCTGCCACGAGGCGGCGTACGGGCCGTGCGGCGCCAGGCGTCGATGCAGCGCCTTCTGCGCGTGCTCGGGCGCGCCGACGACCTCGAACGCGCCGTCGTCGCCGACGACGTAGCTGAAGCCGCCGTCGTCGGTCAGGCGCTCGCCGGCGTGCTGCATCACCTGGTGCAGCGCGTCCGGAGGCGCGGCCTTGGCCTCGGCCGGCGCCGCCGCCTGGGTCGGCGCCGTCGCGATCGTGATCGCCTGGCCGGTGGCCTGGGCGCCGAGCATGCGGTGGCTGGCCTCGACCACGGCGTCGCGGACCGTCGTCGGCAGCCGCAGGATCAGCGAGCCGAGCGCGGTGAGATCGCCGGCGACCTCGCGGACCAGCCGCTCGCCCTCGGCCGTCAGCGTGCTGCCCGGCGCCGCGTCGGCGCCAGCCGCGGGCGATTCTTGCTTGGACGAGAACAGGTCGAACATCGCGCCTCCTGGGATGACCACCGCCCCGGGTCGCTCGCGTCCGCCTGTCGGGCCCGCGCGGTGGACCGCGGGCTTGCCCCAGGCTACCACGCGGGCGACGATGCCGCGGCGACACCTCGCCGCACCCGCGGCACGCACCCGGGAGTTCCATGGGCCTGACCGCTGATCTGCAGGGACGACTGCGCGCCGCGTTCGCCGCGGCCACCGCCGACGAGGCCGGCGCCCGCGAGCGCCTCGAGGCGCTGTTCGCGCGCGCCCACGCCGAGGCCGCCGACGTGCTCGACGGCAAGCGCGCCCACTCGGCGCTGGCGTCGGTCGCGACCGCGTGGGCCGGGCTGAAGGACGACGTCGCGGCGCTCGACACCCACCTGCGCGCCGATCTGCCGGTCCACGTCGGCGCCGACGGCACGCTGTGGGGGATGGGCACGTACCTGCAGTTCGATCCCGGCTGGGCCGAGGCGCTGGTGCACTACTTCGAGAACCGCGATCACAAGGCGCCGTTCCGCACGACGCCGCGGGTGATCGACATCGCCGACACCGTGCGGCTGGGCATCGTCGGCGACTGGGGCACCGGCTTCTGGCGCCCCGGCACCGGCGCCGAGCGCGTGCGCGATCTGATGGCGGCGGACCGCGCCGACATCAACATCCACCTCGGCGACACCTACTACGCCGGCTCGAGCGCCGAGGAGCCGACCAAGCTGGTCGCGGTGTGGCCGGCCGGCGCGCAGGCGTCGTTCACGCTCAACTCCAACCACGAGATGTACGACGGCGCGCGCGCCTACTTCGACGTCGCGCTGGCGGCGCCGGCGTTCGCGGCGCAGGGCGGCACGTCGTACTTCGCGCTGCGCAACACCCACTGGCTGATCATCGGGCTCGACACCGGCTACTACGCGACCGGCGAGCTGTACCTCGAGGGCGCGATCGACGCGATCCAGGGCGGCTTCCTCGGGCGCCTCGGCGCGACCGCCGGCGATCGCCGCATCATGGTGCTCACCCACCACGAGGGCGCCGACCTGCCGGGCAAGACCACGACGACGCTGTGGCAGCAGGTGACCAGCTGCCTGGGCCGCGCGCCCGACGTCTGGTACTGGGGCCACGCGCACAACGGCGTGGTCTACGCGCCGCTCGACGGCTGCCGCGCGCGCTGCATCGGCCACGGCGCGATCCCGTACGGACCGGCGTCGATGCTGGCCGGCGTGCCGTCGGTGCTGTGGTCCGAGACGGTCTCGGCCAAGGACGCGAGCCAGCCCGAGCGGGTGACCAACGGCTACGCGCGGGTGACGCTCGACGGCCCGACGCTGACGGAGGCGCTGGTAGCCGAGGACGGCGGCGTGCGCTGGCAGGCGCAGTGGTAGCTAAGCGCCGCGCGTCGCGGTGATGTCGAGGACGACCGGGCGGCCGGCGTGCTTGGCCAGGCGCGGCACCGCGGCGAGCAGCGCGCCCTCGGCGCACCACGCCTGTGCGGTGGCGGCGAAGCCGGCGGCGGCGAGGTCGGCGATCAGCGCCGCGGGGTCGTGGGCGAACGACGCGAAGCGGTGCTCGACGCCGCCGTCGACGAAGTGCGCGGCGGTGCCGGCGCTGATGCGCTCGGGGTGCAGCTCGAGGATGCGCAGCGTCGCGCCCGGCGCCAGCCAGCCGGCCAGCGCGGCGAACAGCGGTGCCGGCGCGGCGACGTGCTCGAGCACGAGCGCGATCAGCGCGCGATCGAAGCGCGGGCCGGGGCACGGCGGCAGCGCGGCGAGGTCGGCGGTCAGCCACGCCGCGCGCGGGTCGGCGACGCGCGCCTGGGCCTGGGCCAGCATGCCGGCCGAGCCGTCGACGCCGAGGTACGCCACCGCGCCGGCGGCGAGCACCGGCGCGGCGTGACGGCCGGTGCCGCAGCCCAGCTCGACGACGCGGGCGCCCGCGACCGGCAGCGGCGCGTGGGCCAGCACCCAGCCGGTGGCGGCGACCAGCGGGTTGTCGTCGTGGTCGTAGTGGGTGGCCCAGCGATCGTACGCGGCCAGCGTGTCGGGGACATCGATCGAGACGGACATGCAACTCTCCTGAGAGCGACGGCTGCCCGCGTCGCGCTGGGAGCAAGTAACGTCCGCCAGACGTGCGCCGAGCGTAGCCGATCGCCCGGGCGACGACCAGCCACCGCGGGCCGCGCGGATCGACGCGCCGGCGCGGGCGGCGCTCTACAATCGGCGGGATGATCAGCTTCCCCGCCGAGCTCCCCGCCCACGCCGCCGTCGACACCACCCGCTGGGAGCGGCAGTGGCTGTGCGACGGCGAGATCCGCACCTGGACCGGCGCCACCGGCCGCGTGCTGTCGCCGGTGTGCGTGGCGGGCCCCGACGGCGCGCCGACGCCGGTCGACCTGGGCCCGGTGGCGATGCTCGACCGCGCCGCGGCGCTCGAGGCGCTGGCGGCGGCGCGCACCGCCTGGGATCACGGCCGCGGCGCGTGGCCGACGATGCGGGTCGGCGAGCGCATCGAGCGCATGCAGACGTTCGTCGCCGGGATGCGCGCGGTGCGCGAGGATCTGGTGCGGCTGTTGATGCTCGAGATCGGCAAGACCCGCGCCGACAGCGAGACCGAGGTCGACCGCACGGCGATCTACATCGACGACACGATCGCGGCGCTCAAGGAGCTCGATCGCACCGCCGCGCGCTTCACCGTGACCGGCGGCTTCGTCGGCCAGATCCGCCGCTCGCCGCTCGGCGTCGTGCTGTGCATGGGCCCGTTCAACTACCCGCTCAACGAGACGTTCACGACGCTGATCCCGGCGCTGCTGATGGGCAACACGATCGTCTCGAAGCTGCCGCGCTTCGGCCAGCTCGTGCACCTGCCGCTCCTGCCGGCGTTCCGCGACGCGTTCCCGCGCGGCGCGGTCAACGTGATCCAGGGCGACGGCCCGACGGTGATCGGCCCGATCATGGAGAGCGGCGACGTCGACTGCCTGGCGTTCATCGGCACGTCGCGGGTGGCCAACATCCTCAAGCGCCAGCACCCGCGCCCCAACCGGCTGCGCTGCATCACGGGGCTGGAGGCCAAGAACCCGGCGGTGATCCTGCCGTCGGCGGATCTCGACGCCGCGGTCAAGGAGTGCACCAGCGGCGCGCTGTCGTTCAACGGCCAGCGCTGCACCGCGATCAAGCTGATCTTCGCCCACGCCGACATCGCCGAGGCGTTCACCGCCAAGCTCGCGGCGGCGGTCGACGCGCTGCCGGCGGGCATGCCGTGGGACAAGGTCGCGCTGACGCCGCTGCCCGAGCCGGGCAAGGCCGCGCACCTGACCGCGCTGGTCGACGACGCCGTGGCTCACGGCGCGCGCGTGCTCGCCGGGGGTAGCAGCCACGCGACGTTCTTCCGGCCGGCGGTCGTCTACCCGGTGGCGCCGGCGGCGCGCCTGTATCAAGAGGAGCAGTTCGGCCCGGTGGTGCCGGTGACGACGTTCCGCGACCTCGGCGAGATCGATCAGTTCATGCGCACCAGCGCGTACGGCCAGCAGGTCGCGCTGTTCGGGCAGGACCCGCGCGAGCTGGCGACGCTGGTCGACGCGCTGGTCAACTCGGTGTGCCGGATCAACCTCAACACGCAGTGCCGCCGCGGCCCCGACAGCTTCCCGTTCACCGGGCGCAAGGACTCGGCCGAGGGCACGCTGTCGGTCACCGACGCGCTGCGGGCGTTCACGATCCGCACCGTCGTCGCCACCACCGCCACCGACGCCAACCAGGATCTGGTCGGCGAGATCGTCACCCGCCGGCTGTCGAGCTTCCTGTCGACGGACTTCCTGTTTTGACCGCGGCGCCGCGCTGGGCCGCGAGCCGCGTCGCCAGCGCCGCGAGCGCGTCGACCGGCAGCCCGGCGGCGCGCCCCTTGGCCACGTAGGCGTCGAGCATCTCGGCGGTCTGATCGCCGACCTTGGTGAAGTGGGCCTCGAGGTAGATCTCGAGCGGCAGCGGGATCATCGGCCGCGCGAACCACAGCCCGGCGCGCAGGACGCGCGGCCGCGCGAGCAGGCGCACGCCCAGCGGCGGACGACCGAGCACGTGGCGCACCACCGCGATCGCCTGGCGCGCGGCGCGCGCGCCGTCGGCGAGGGTGCCGCTGCGCACCGCGCCGCGGACGGTCCAGCCGCCGAGCTCGAGCGCGGCGAGGTACGGCATCATCACCGCGCTGGGGAACGCCTCGGCGGCGCTGGTGTCCTTGGCGACCTTGGCCGGGAAGCCGCCGGCGCGCAGCGCGGCGACCACCGCGGCGGTGCGCTCGCGCGGCCCGGCGAACGGACACGGCGCCATCGGCGGGAACCAGTACGCCATGCCCGGCTTCGGGAAGCGGGTCTCACCCGGCAGCGGCGCGTGGTAGCTGATGAGCGAGATCAGCCCGCGCACCAGCCGCGCCTCGTCGACGCCGGCCGCCAGGACCAGCGCCCGCGCGTCGAGCCCGGGCTGCAGCGAGACGATCGTCGCGTCGCCGGCCGCCGCGATCAGCTCGGGCAGCCACGGCCCGCGCAGCGCCGGCGTCGCCACCGTCAGCACGACCTGATCGAAGCGCGTCGCGGCGACCTCGGCCGCGGTGGTCGCGACCGCGAAGCCCTCGAAGCGTTGCGCCTCGACGCGCCGGCGGCGCAGCCGGTACAGGTCGAAGCCGGCCTCGGCCTCGGCGCGGTACTTGGCGCGCACGAACATCGTCACCGCCGCGCCGCCGCGCTGGAAGTGGTGCGCGTAGACCTGCCCGACCGCGCCGGCACCGACCACGAGCACGCGGAGCTGTGTCATCGCGCGAGCGTACCGCGCGCCGACCGCAGCGCGCAGCGGTTGACATCGCGCGGCGCCTCTGTCGACGATGACGCGATGCAGAGGATCGGAGTCGCCGGCGTCGCGGGGTGGATCGCGTGCGGGTGGATCGCGTGCGCGCCCGCGGCGCGCCCCTCGCGCTGGGGCGACGTCAGCGCGGCGATCTGGCCCGAGGTCGACAACGCCACCCTCGAGGCCCGGCTGCTCAGCACGCCGGCGCCGTTCCCGTCGGACGCCACCCGCACGCGGATCGCGCGCGCCGGCGGCGGCGCCCACGACGTCGCGCTGCGGCTGTGCGTCGCGGCCAGCGGCGCGACCGCGCTGGTCGAGGTGATCGCCGCCAGCGGCGACGCCGGCTACGACGCCGACGCCGTCGACGCGCTGCGCGGCTGGCGGTTCGGCCCCGGCGCCGACCAGTGCACGATCATCACGATCCGCTACGCGCAGCGCTGACCGCCGCGGCGCGCCGACGCGCTACTCTTCCTTGCGCTCGGGGACCTTGGTCTTGCCGGGATCGTAGGTGTCCCAGTCGGGCGTGGGCGCGTTGGGATCGTACGGCGCGTCGGGATCGGCGGGCTTGACCTCGTCGGGGCCGGCCGGCAGCGGGCCCTCGAGCGAGCCCGACGGCACCGTCGACGGATAGCGCGCGCCGTAGTACTCGATGACGCCGCCGGGCAGCTTGGTGCGGCCGCGGCCGCCGACCTTGACGACGTGGCCCTTCGACGACCACAGCGCCCACAGCTCGCCGTTGCCCTCGAGGCGCAGCAGCCGGACGCCGCCGATCTTGTCCTCGTCGACGGTGTAGCCGGCCTCCTGCGCGAGCCGGCGGGCGAACTTCACGGTCGCGCGCACGACGCCGTCGTCGCGCTGGTAGCGGGTCACGAACACGTTGACGATGTCGTCGTCGCCCAGCTTGCCGCGGTGCTCGGCGGCGGCGTGGGCGTAGGTGCCGGCGTAGGCGACCGCCTTGTTCTCGGGCACCCAGACCTCGATGTCGAGGACCTCCTGGAACCGCCGGAACTGCCAGTCGCCGATCGCCGACTCGGCGACGCCGCGCTTGGGCGGCGGCGGGTGGCCACCACAGGCCGAGCCCAGGACCAGCGCCAAGGCCAGGCACAAGGACCGACGCATCGTGGATATCGTACAGGCGCACCGGGGCCGGCGCGAGTGGTGGCGGCGCTTACCGCTCCTGCGTTGACACCCCTGGTGGCCTCGGTATAACCCCGGCCACCCATGGCGAGCCACCTGTTCTCTTCCGAGTCCGTCACCGAAGGCCACCCCGACAAGCTGTGCGACGCGGTGTCCGACACCGTCCTCGACGCCTGCCTGGCGGCCGATCCCAACAGCCGCGTGGCGTGCGAGACGGTGACCAAGACCGGCTTCGTCATGGTCGCCGGTGAGATCACCACCAAGGCCACCCTCGACTTCCCGAAGCTGATGCGCGGCGCGGTCCGCGACATCGGCTACACGTCGTCGGAGATGGGCTTCGACGCCGACACCTGCGGCATCCTCGTCGCCGTCGAGCAGCAGTCGCCCGACATCGCGATGGGCGTCGATCGCGGCGACCCCGAGACCCAGGGCGCTGGCGACCAGGGCCTGATGTTCGGCTACGCCTGCGACGAGACCAAGGAGCTGATGCCGCTGCCGATCCAGCTGGCGCACCAGCTGGCGTACCGCCTGGCCCAGGTCCGCAAGAAGAAGACCCAGGGCGTCGACTGGCTCCGCCCCGACGGCAAGACCCAGGTGTCGGTGCGCTACGACGACGATCAGATCGTCGGCATCGAGGCGATCGTCGTCTCGACCCAGCACGGCCCGCAGGTCAAGCACAAGCAGATCGTCGAGGCGATGAACGAGCTGGTGATCAAGCCGATCGTCCCCGCCAAGCTGATGAGCAAGGCGACCAAGATCCACATCAACCCGACCGGCAAGTTCGTCGTCGGCGGCCCCCAGGGCGACTCGGGCCTCACCGGCCGCAAGATCATCGTCGACACCTACGGCGGCATGGCCCGCCACGGCGGCGGCGCGTTCTCGGGCAAGGACCCGTCGAAGGTCGACCGCTCGGCCGCGTACTACGCGCGCTACATCGCCAAGCACGTCGTCGCCGCCAAGCTGGCGCGCCGCTGCGAGGTGCAGTTCGCGTACGCGATCGGCGTGGCCAAGCCGGTGTCGATGCTGGTGCAGACGTTCGGCACCGGCACGGTGTCGGACGACAAGCTGTCGGCCGCCGTGTCGCACGTGTTCGACGCGCGCCCGGGCATGCTGACCCTGGAGCTCGACCTGCGCCGGCCGATCTACAAGAAGACCGCCGCCTACGGTCACTTCGGCCGCGAGGAGCCGGAGTTCACCTGGGAGAAGACCCCGAAGGTCGACGCGCTCAAGGCCGCGGTCAGCAGCGGCAACGGCGTGTCGAAGGCCACCAAGGCCGCGGCGCCCAAGAAGGCTGCTCAGCCGCGGGCGTGAGACGCTGCGGAGGTTCGCCTGACCGACCTTACCGGGCGGGGCGAATTTCCTCAGTCGCGCGACGGGTGTGACGGTGGCGTGGTGTCGATCACGGGGCTCATCGCTCCGTGATCGTTTGCGTTTTCGGGAGTGCGCCAGAGCTCGCCCGATCTGACGCCTGGGCGCGTCAGGTCTAGCCGGAATGTGTCAGGCTGTCGCGATTGCAGGTGGTGTGATATCGCGCGACACAGGCGGTGATGTTCCGTCGGCTCTCGTTCCTGGCTCTCGCGCTGCCCGCCGTGTTGATCGTCCGCGACGCCGCGGCCGTGCGCACGCCCGACTACCTGGCCGAGCGACCGCTCGAGGTGGCGGCGGGTGAGCCGGCCCGCCTGGTGCGGATGACCCAGCCGCGGCCGACCGCGGCGGGCGCGGCGGCGTGGAAGGCGTTCACCGCCGCGCACGGATCGTGGCAGGGGCTGTGGGACGCGTCGACCGGCGTGCCGGCGCGCGTCTGGGGCGAGGGCATCGCGACCCCCGGCGCCAACGCGAGCCCGGCCGCGGCCGAGGCGGCGGCGTGGCGGATCGTCGACGCGCAGCTCGACCTGCTGGCGCCCGGCACCAAGCGCGAGCACTGGCAGCTCGCGGCCGACGTCGTCCACGGCAAGGCCGGCGACCTGCGCACGGTCAGCTTCACGCAGTCGATCGACGGCGCGCCGGTGGTCGGCGGCGCGATCAGCGTGCTGTTCAAGCGGGACCGCGCGATCGTGCTGTCGTCGTCGGCGCGGCCCGGCGTGGCGGTGGCGCGGCCGGCGCGGCTGGTCGCCGACGACGTCGCGCGCGCCGAGGCCACCGCGTGGATCGCGCGGCTGTACGGCGCGATGCCGACGGTGCGCGGGCTGGGCGGCGTGGTCGTGCTGCCGATCGTCCGCGACGGCGTCGCCGCGATCGACTACCGCGCCGCGCGGGTGGTCACCGTCGACCTGGTCAGCCCGCGCGCGCGCTGGGACGTCTACGTCGACGCCGCGACCGGCGCGCCGATCGCGCGGCGGCAGCTGCTCTCCTTCAGCGATGGCACGCTCACCTACGAGACCGCGCTGCGCCACCCCGGCGCCGCGCGCCAGGCGTTCCCCGCGGTGCGCGCCAGCGTGACCGCCAACGGCACGCCGGTGGTCACCGACGACGCCGGCGGCTTCACCGTCGCCGGCACCGGCGGCACCTCGGTGCTCGCCACCGTCACCGGGCCGCGCGCCCGGGTCACCGACGACGGCGCCGCCGGCGCCACGACGACGCTCGCGGTCCCGGCCGGCGGCACCGGCGCGTGGGCGGCCCCGACCGACGAGCGCCTCGACGCGCAGCTGACCGGGTTCATCCACGCCAACCGGATGAAGTCGTTCGCCGCCGCCGAGCTCAACCCCGGCCTGGCGTGGCTGAACACCCAGATGATCGTCACCGTCAACGAGGGCGGCGACTGCAACGCCTACTCCGACGGCACCGACATCAACTTCCTGCAGGCGGGCTCGGGCTGCGAGAACACCGGCCGGCTGCCCGACGTCGTCTACCACGAGTTCGGCCACGCCCTGCACCACCAGTCGATCATCCCCGGCGCCGGCGACTTCGACACCGCGATGAGCGAGGGCGTGTCCGACTACCTCGCGGCGACGACCGTCGACGACGCCGGCATGGGCCGCGGCTTCTTCCGCGGCACCGACACCGCGCTGCGCGACCTCGACCCGACGGGCGGCGAGTACTACTGGCCGCTGCACATCTCGCCCGATCCGCACGAGACCGGCCTGATCATCGCCGGCGCGCTGTGGGATCTGCGCACCGCGATGATCGCGCAGTACGGCGCCGCGCTCGGCAAGCAGAAGGCCGACGACCTGTACTACGCGACGTTGCGCCGCGCCGACGACATCCCCACCACCTACCCCGAGGTGCTGGCGGCCGACGACGACGACGGCAACCTCGCCAACGGCACGCCCAACCGCTGCATGATCGACGCCGCGTTCGGGCCGCACGGCCTGGTCGACGGCACCAACACCTTCGGCGTCGGCCTGCCGGTGCGCGACGGCGCCTCGGTGTCGCTGTCGGTGGCCGCGGTCGGTGGCTGCGCCGCGCCCGAGCTCGGCAACGTCGCGCTGGTGTGGCGGCGCGCCGGCGGCAACGACGCCGGCGTCCCGATGGTCCGCACCGGCGACACCTGGACCGCCGCGATCCCGACCCAGCCCGACGGCAGCGTCGTCGAGTACCGGGTGGTCGCGACGATGGCGTCGGGGGCGATGCTGCGCTTCCCCGACAACCCCGGCGATCCGTACTACCGCTACTACGTCGGCCCGCTGACGCCGATCTACTGCACCGACTTCGAGAGCGACCCGTTCGCGGCCGGCTGGACCCACAGTGCGACCTCGGCGGTCGACGACTGGCAGTGGAGCACCGCCAACGGCACCACCGCCAACGGCGACCCGCTGGCGGCGGCCAGCGGCGCGCGGTTCGTCGGCACCGACCTGCGCAACGACGGCCTGTACCCGCGCAACGCCACCGAGACGCTGCTGTCGCCGGCGATCGACACCCGCGGCTACACCGACGTCCGCGTGCAGTTCAAGCGCTGGCTGACCGTCGAGGACGGCTTCTACGACAAGGCCACGGTCGAGGCCGACGGCGTCGAGGTGTGGCGCAACTTCGCGACCGCCAACCCCGACGCCAACACCCACTCGCTCGATCGCGAGTGGCGCGGCGCCGACCTCGACGTGTCGGCCCAGGCCGCCGACGGCTCGGTGCAGATCGGCTTCAAGCTCGACAGCGACGAGGGCCTGCAGTTCGGCGGCTGGAACGTCGACGACTTCTGCGTGCTCGCCGCCGGCGTGGGCCCGGCCCCGGTGTGCGGCAACGGCACCGCGGAGGCCGGCGAGAGCTGTGACGACGGCAACACCGCCGCCGGCGACGGCTGCTCGGAGCTGTGCGAGCTCGAGGTCGACGTCGACGATCCGTCGGGCGGCTGCTGCTCGACCGGCGGCGATCCGCGGGGCGCGGCGCTGCTGGGCCTGGCCAGCGCGGCGGTGCTGGTGCGCCGGCGCCGCCGTTCGGCGTAAGCTACGGGGATGCAGCCCGTTGTGACCGCATGACCCTCGGGACGTGCGACCGCTGTGATGGCCTGATCCCGCGCGTGCGGGCGGCCTGCCCGCACTGCGACCGGCCGGTGCGCCGCGGCGCCCGCTGGGTGGTGCGGGCCGCGTGCGCCGGCACCGCGTTGATGACGCTGATGGCCTGCTACGGGATGATGCCGCGCCAGGGCTACAACGAGCACCCCGACGGCGACGGCGACAACGTCACCGCCGATCGCGACTGCGACGACGCCAACCCGGCCGCCTACCCCGGCGCGGCCGACACCGACGGCGACGGCGTCGACACCAACTGCGACGGCGCCGACGGCTGGGCCGACCCGAGCGCGCCGCCGCCCACGCCGGTCGCCACCGATCCCGCGGTCGACGGCGGCGTCGCGCCCAAGGCGATCGCGACCGACCCACCCGCGTCGCCGCCGTGACCAAGACCGGCCACCGCCGTCGGCTGGACGTGGTCGCGTCGACCTACGCGCCGATCTACGTGGTCTGGGAGCTGACGCTGGCGTGCGATCACGCCTGCACCCACTGCGGCTCGCGGGCCGGCGTGGCGCGCGAGCGCGAGCTGTCGACCGACGAGGCGGTGGCGGTGGCCGCGCAGCTGGCCGCCGCCGGCACCCGCGAGGTCATCCTGATCGGCGGCGAGGCCTACCTGCACGACGGGTTCCTCGACGTGATCCGCGCGCTGGTCGCCGGCGGGGTGACCGTCGGGCTGACCACCGGCGGCCGCGGCGTGACCGCGGCGCTGGCGACCGCGATGCGCGCGGCCGGGCTCGGCCAGGCGTCGGTGTCGATCGACGGCCTCGAGGCGACCCACGACCGCATGCGCCACCGCCGCGGGTCGTTCGCCGACGCGCTGGCCGCGCTCGACAACCTGCGCGCCGCCGGCGTCGCGATCACCGCCAACACCAACGTCAACCGCCTGAACCGCGGCGATCTCGAGGCGCTGTACGAGGTGCTGCGCGACCGCGGCGTCGTCGGCTGGCAGGTGCAGCTCACCGCGCCGCTGGGCCGCGCCGCCGATCGGGTCGCGATGATCCTGCAGCCGTGGGACCTGCTCGACGTCGTGCCGCGGATCGCCGCGCTCAAGCAGCGGGCGCGCGGCGACGGCGTGACGCTGATGCCCGGCAACAACCTGGGCTACTTCGGCCCCGAGGAGACCGTGCTGCGCTCGCTGCGCGCCGGCGATCGCGACCACTGGCACGGCTGCCAGGCCGGCAAGTACGTGATGGGCATCGAGAGCGACGGCGCGGTCAAGGGCTGCCCGTCGCTGCAGACCGCGCACTACGTCGGCGGCAACCTGCGCGAGCGCGACCTCGCGGCGATCTGGAAGGACGCGCCCGAGCTGGCGTGGAACCGCGGCCGCACCGTCGACGCGCTGTGGGGCTTCTGCCGCACCTGCGACTTCGCCGAGGACTGCCTGGGCGGCTGCACGTTCACCGCCCACGCGATCCTGGGGCGGCCCGGCAACAACCCGTACTGTCACTACCGCGCCCGCACGCTGGCCAAGCGCGGCCAGCGCGAGCGGCTGGTGCCGGCCGACGCCGCCGACGGCCTGCCGTTCGACAACGGCACCTTCGAGCTGGTGCTCGAGCCGCTCGACGCGAGCGATCCGGCCGCGGCCACGGCCGCCGACGCGCTGGTGCAGATCGACCGCCGGCCGCGCCGCCGCGAGGCGTGAGCGCGCTACGATAGACGCGTGAACCGCGCGCTGGCGTCGCTCGCGATCGTGGTGACGGCCGTCGGCTGCAAGGCGCCCGCGAAGGATCGGCCGGCGGGCGGCACCGCGATCCAGGTCGACGCGGCGCCGGCGACGCTGTTCGGTGATCCCGTGCCGCTGCCGTCGGTCGGCGCCGACGACGCGATCGCCGCGGATGGGACGACCCGGATCATCGATCACGCGCCCGACGGCCGCTGGGTCGCCGTGTGCCAGGGCGATCCGAGTCGACCGCGGCTGATCGTCGGCGGCGGCCCGGGGCTCGAGATCGACCGCGTGCTCGCCACCGGCGCCGACGACGTGATCGCCACGCGCGCCGATCGGATGATCCACGTCGACGTCCGTGCCGGCACCGTGCGGACGATCGCGCGGCAGATGCCGGCGGCGCTCGCGCCCGACGGCCGACGGCTGGTGTTCGGCGTCGGCAGCGATCTGCTGGTGCTCGACCCGGGGCAGCCGCCGCGCACGATCGCGACCGGCGGCGCGATCCGGGCGGTGCGGCTGATCTCGTCGGGCTGGGCCGAGGTCGAGCGCGGCGCCGCGGCCGGCCCCACCCCGGGCTGCGATCGCTGGTCGGCGTTCCAGTACGGCGAGCGCGCGACGATCGACCTCGACCCCGGCCTCGAGGCGGTCGAGCGCGTCGGCCCGGAGCTGGCGATCACCCCGGCCGGCGAGGTCGCGCTCGACGGCGAGGTCGTGATCGGCACCGACTGCGCCGCGCTGGTGGTGGCGGCGCTCGCGAGCCCGCCGCGGGTGATGGCGCGCTGCGGCTCGCGCGAGCTGATCGCCGGGCCGGGCGGCTTCCGCGCGTGGGTCAGCGTGCTCATCGGGTCGGCGGTCGACGTCAACGCGCAGGTGAAGATCGCCGACGACCTGCGCCTCGGGCACCGCGTCGTGTGCCTGAACGGCGGCTGCGTCGACCTGGTCACCGGCACCGACTACTCGACGTGGCAGCGCCCGCTGGTGTGGTTCGACGACCGCCACGTCGTGCGTGCGGAGGGCAACAGCCTGCTGATCGATCGGCTGCCAGCCGACGCCGCCAACCCGGTGGCGCACGCCACGGTGGCGCTCCCGCGGCTGGTCGCGACCACGACCGTCGACACCGCGACCGGCCGGCGGGTGAACGGCCCGACGCCGCGGCCGCCGGAGTTCATCGACGCGCGCGGCGAGTGGTTGCTGTACGGGCGCCACGTCATCGATCTGGCCGGCGGCACGCTGGCGGCGACGCTGCCGATCGACGCGCTGGCGATCGACGCCACGGGCCGGGTGCTGATGCCCGCGCCCGGTGGCGGCGGCCTGCGCTGGCAGCTGCCCCGCCACCCGTGACACGAGGAGGATCACCGATGGCCAGCCGAGCATCCGCGACCAAGAAGCCCGCGACCAAGAAGCCGGCGCCGAAGAAGCCGCCATCGAAGAAGGCCGCGCCCGCCAAGAAGCCCGCGCCCGCCAAGAAGCCCGCGAAGAAGCCCGCGCCCGCCAAGAAGGCGCCCGCGCCCGCCGCGAAGGCCCCCGCGCCGGCGGCGTGGCAAGACGTGCTGGACACGCTCGGCGGCAACCCCGGCATCACCCGCAAGGGCATGTTCGGGGCCGACGGCCTGGGCCTGGCGGGCAAGTACTTCGCGATGACGTGGAAGGGCGCGCTGGTGGCCAAGCTGCCGCGCGATCGCGTCGACGCGTTGGTCGCCGCCGGCCACGGCGTCCACTTCGATCCGGGCATGGGCCGGCCGATGCGCGAGTGGATCCAGGTCGCGCCCGGCGCCTACGACTGGGTGGCGCTGAGCGAGGAAGCGCTGGCGTTCGTCGGCTCGCTCCGGTGAACCGCGGCCTGGCGGTGCGCGTCCGTCCTCACGTCGACTGACGGAGCACCGCCGCGAGCTCGTCGGATCGCGGCCGCTGGCCAGGATCCTTCGCCAGCAAGCGCGCCACCAGGTCATCGAGCGCCGGCGGCACGTCGGCCGCGCGTTCGCGCAGGCTCGGCGGCGCGGTGGTCTCGTGCGACGCCAGCACCTCGAGCGTGGTGCCGACGAACGGCGGGCTCCCGGCGACCAGCGCGTGGATGACGCACCCGATGGCGTAGAGGTCGCTGCGCGGATCGTCGTGGACGCCAGCCTGCCGCTCGGGCGCCAGGTAGGCGGGCGAACCGAGCAGGTACCCGCGCCGGCTGACCTCGTCGTCGCCATGGCCCGCGTCGAGCGCGCTGGCGAGCCCGAAGCCGAGCACCTTCAACACCTCGGCCTCGCCATCGGGCACCACCAGCAGGTTCGCCGGGTCGAGGTCGCGATGGATCACGCGCCGGCCGTGGAGGTAGTCGACGGCGGAGGCGAGCTGCGCGCACAGCTCGAGCGCCCGGCCGATGGGCAGGCGGCGGCCCGGCGCGCGGTCGAGGATCCGGTCGAGCGACGCGCCGACGACCAGCTCCATCGCCAGGTACAGGCCGGCGCCGGGGAGCGTCCCGAAGTCCTCGACGCCGATCACGTGCGGGTGGCGCAGGCCGTTCAGCGCGCGGGCCTCGCGCCGAAAGCTGGCCGCGAGGACGGGATCGCGGGCCTGGTCGGGCGGCAGCACCTTGACCATCAGCCGCCGTCCCAGCCAGGCGTGCTCGACGAGGTACAGGTCGGCGCGCACGCCGAGGTCAAGGCGTTCGACCACGCGGTAGGTGTCAGCGATCACGGTGCCGATCACCGATGGAGTGTCGCACGGCTCGCCCGACCGCGCCGCCACGCGTCGCGTGGCAGCGACCTACCAGGCGGCGGCGGTCGCGCGGGCGGGATCCAGGCCGTGCACCGTGGCCTGCCCGAGGGCGATCAGCTCGGTGGCCAGCGCGCCCAGCGGGTCGTCGACGGGCGGGGCCTGCTCGGCGCACGCCACCGCGAGCGCCTCCATGGTCGCCGCTGGCAACGCGCGCCGCGCCAGCGGGTAGAGCATCTGGTCTTCCTTGGCGATGTGGCTGCGCAACAGCGCGGTGAAGTCCATCGCGTCGCGCAGGTTGTCGTCGCGATCGTCGTCGGTCCACGGCGTCGGCTGATCGGCGCGGCGCGCGAGCTGCGCCGCCAGCGCGCGCCCGGCCTCGTGCTCGCCGAGCATGCACGCGATCGGCCCGTACTCGCGCGGCACGCCGCAGTCGATCATCGCCTCGAACAGCAGGTCCTCCTCCTTGCCGTGGTGGCGGCGATCCGCGTACTCGCGGATGAAGCGGACGAACCGCGCCAGGGTCGGGCGACCGTCGCCGCCGTGCCGCCAGTCGTCGGCCACCACCAGCAACGCGTCGAGCACGCGCTCGATCACGCGGTGCTCGGACATCAGTAGGTCGATCGGGTCCATGCCCCGACGCTAGGCGTCCGTGGCGACGCCTGCCCCGAGGCAGGTCGTCGCAGGACGACGCGTCGCAGGCGCGGTCAGGCGATCGCCAGGCCACCGTCGACCGGGATCTCGGCGCCGGTGATGTACGAGGCGCCGCCCGAGGCGAGGAAGGCGACGACGGCGGCCACC
Organism: Myxococcales bacterium; assembly: GCA_016794525.1. Lineage (GTDB taxonomy): Bacteria > Myxococcota_A > Polyangia > Haliangiales > Haliangiaceae > UBA2376. The sequence goes on along the minus strand of JAEUJY010000062.1, from coordinate 100,251 downwards.
TCGTCGGCGGTGCCGAACCGGCCGAGCGGCACCCGCCCCGTCATGCCGTCCTTGAAGCCGGCGACCGCCTCGTCGGGCAGCCCGAGCTTGCCGTAGATCGGCGTCTCGATCGGCCCCGGGCTGACCGCGTTGACCCGGATGCCGCGCGGCGCCAGCTCGACGGCCAGCGAGCGCACCAGCGCCGCCAGCGCGCCCTTGGTCGCCGAGTAGACCGACGCCGAGGCGACGCCCTTGCCGTCGACCACCGAGGTGTTGACCACGACGCTGGCGCCGCGGGTGAGGAGCGGCGAGATCGCGCGGAACGTGAAGACGACGCCGCGGACGTTGGTGTCCATCAGGTCGTCGTAGAACGCCGCGTCGCCGGCCTCGAGCGGCGCGAACCGCGCCACGCCGGCGTTGAGGAACGCGACGTCGACCCGGCCGAACCGCGCGCGGATCTCGTCGGCGATCCGCTGAGCGTCGTCGACCGAGCGGGCGTCGGCGCGCAGCACGAGCGCGCGATCGCCGAGCGCCTGCTGGGCGCGCCGCAGCGTGTCGGGGTTCTGCCCGGTGATGATGAGCTGGGCGCCGGCGGCCTGCAGCTGCTGCGCGGTCGCCAGGCCGATGCCCGAGGTGCCGCCGGTGATGAGCGCGACCTTGCCAGTGAGCGAGAGAGCGGTGGACATGGACGTATCCCTTTATTTTTGACCGATCATTCCAAAATAGCGCGCGCCGAAGGGCGTCGAGCGGCACCCGCCGCCCGACGTCAGCCCAGGGCGCTCAGCGCGACGTCGACGATCTGCAACAGGGCGGCGCGATCGAGGCCGCCCTTGGCCGAGAGCTGGAGCCCGTACATCGTGGAGGTGAGGAAGCGCGCCAGCGCCTCCGGGTCGTGGTGGCGGCCGAGGTCGCCCTCGGCGCGCGCGCGCTCGAGCCGCTGGCGCAGGTGCCGCTCGATGTTGGCGGTGTTGGCGCAGAACCGCGCGCCGACCTCGGCGTCGGCGGGGCAGCGCTCCGCCGCGGCCGCGACCAGCATGCAGCTGCGGCCGTGGGTCGACTCGAGCAGCCAGTCGACCATGCTGGTCATCAGCGTGCGCAGCCCGGGCCGCAGCGGGTGCTGGTCGAGCACCTCCCACGGCAGCGACGCCCGCGTCGCGTGGTAGCGGTCGAGCGCCTCCAGGTACATCGCCCGCTTGTCGCCGAACGTGTCGTACAGGCTCTGCCGGCCGATCCCGAGGTGCTCGACGAGGTCGGCCATCGACGTGCCGTCGAAGCCGCGCTGCCAGAACAGCTCGAGGGCGCGGTCGAGGACCGCGTCGCGCTCGAACTCTCGTGGGCGACCCATGCCGTCACCCTAGGACTTCTGGAACGACTTGTCAATAACGACCGCGACGCGGCCCCGCTGGCTACGCCGCGAGGATGCGCTGGGCCGCCGCCGCCGTGCGGCCGATCCGCTGCCGGCGCTCGGCCGCGCTGCCGCCGATCGCGCACACGATGACGTCGCCGGTCGCGGTCGCGACCCGCTGCATCGAGACGTCCCAGCGCTGGCCCGGCCCGTACGCGACGTACTCGGCCGAGTGGATCCGCGACGCCACCCGCGCCAGCTTGTCGGCGACCTCGCGGCAGGCGCCGAACTCGCCGGCCAGCGCCAGCGGGCGGCCGTCGTCGTCGGCCATCGCCATCGCGGCGATCTCGCCGTCGTCGCAGCAGGCGGCGAGCTGGAAGTGGAGCGCGAGCGAGGGGTCGTGGCTGCGGCGGCGGCGCGCGTCGCCGTCGGCGCGGGAGGTGGAGGCACGCATGGCCTCATCGTCGGAGCCGGCGCCCGCCGAGGCAACATTTCGGCGGGCGAGGAGTAGACTGCGCGGGTGAAGCGCCTCGCCGCGATCGTCCTCGCCGCCGCCTGCAGCGGCGGTCACCAGCCCGCCCCGCAGTGCCCGACCGTCGACCCGACGCCGGTCGCGGTCGAGCCGCTCGTCGAGCCGCCGCCGGAGCCCAGCGCGCCGCCGCCCGCGGTCGACAAGGCCGCGATCGTGGACCTGGCGGCGACGCGCAGCTACAACCTCGGCGCGCCGCGGCCGGTCGCGCTCCTGCCCGACGGCGACGTGCTGTTCCTCCGCACCGGCCCGCGCAGCTACGTCGCCGAGCTGTTCGAGCTCGACGCCGCCACCGGCCAGACCCGCAAGCTGGCGTCGGCCGCCGACCTCGCCGCCGACGTCAAGCTGTCGGCCGCCGAGAAGGCGCTGCGCGAGCGCATGCGCATGGTCATGCGCGGCATCGTCTCGGTCGGCGCGAGCAAGGACGGCACCCGGCTGATGATCCCGCTGGGCCCGCAGGTCTTCCTGCTCGACCGCGCGACCGGCAAGGCCACCGCCGTGTCGCTGGGCGACGGCTACCCCGACAGCCCGCAGCTGTCGCCCGACGGCGGGCGCATCACGTTCGTCCGCGACGGCGACGTCTGGGTGGTCGACGTCGCCGGCGGCAAGCCGCGCAAGCTGACCAAGAAGGACGGCCCCGACGTGTCGTTCGGCGCCGCCGAGTTCGTCGCCGCCGAGGAGCTCGACCGCACCAGCGGCACGTGGTGGTCGCCGACCGGCGACCGGCTGATCATCCAGCGCACCGACGAGAGCAAGGTCGCGACGCTGTACGTCGCCAACCCCGGCGCGCCCGAGCAGGCGCCGACGCCGTTCCGCTACCCGCGCGCCGGCGCCGCCAACGCCGACGTGCGCTTCGCGATCTACCCGGCCAAGGGCGGGAAGGCGGTCGAGATCAACTGGGACCGCGCCGCGTTCCCGTACGTCCACGACGTGCAGTGGCCCGAGCACGGCAAGCCGACGCTGGTCGTGCTCAACCGCGCCCAGACCGAGGAGCGGGTGCTGATCGTCGACGACAAGACCGGCGCCACCACCAGCGTCATCACCGAGCAGGACTCGGCGTGGGTCAACACCGCGGGCGGCCCGCGGTGGGCGGTCGACGGCAAGTCGTTCCTGTGGCCGCGCGAGGCCGCCGACGGCTGGACGCTCGAGCGGTTCGCCGCCGACGGCAAGCCGCTGGGCACCGTGGTCGGCCGCGACCAGCAGTTCACCGGCATGTTCGCGGTCGACGAGGAGACCGGCGAGGTGTGGTTCGCCGGCGGCACCCCGGTCGAGACGCAGCTGTGGAGCGTCGACGCCCAGGGCGGCAACCCCACCCAGCGCACCAGCGCGCGCGGCACCTACTACGTCGGGATCGCGCCCAAGGGCGGCACCCGGCTCGTCGGCTACAACGGCGCCGACGGCAAGCGGTCGATCACGATCGTCAAGCGCGACGGCACCGCGATCGGCGAGCTGCCGTCGGTGGCCGAGGAGGGCCCGGCGCTGCCCAAGGTCGACGTCGCGCAGGTCACCGGCACCGGCCGCACCTACTGGACCGCGGTGGTGCGGCCGCGCGACTTCGACCCGAGCAAGCGCTACCCGGTGGTGCTGCAGGTCTACGCCGGCCCCGGCGTCACGACCGTCTCGTCGAACCCGCGCGCCTACTGGAAGGACCAGCTGCTCGCCGACACCGGCTTCATCGTCGTGCGCGGCGACGGCCGCGGCACGCCGGGGCGCGGCCGCGCGTGGGAGCGCATCATCAGCGGCGATCTGATCACCGTGCCGCTGGCCGATCAGATCGACATGCTGAAGGCGCTGGGCGCGGCCAACCCCGAGCTCGACCTGACCCGGGTCGGCGTCGTCGGCTGGTCGTTCGGCGGCTACTTCTCGGCGATGGCGGCCGAGCTGGCGCCTGACACCTTCAAGGCGGCGATCGCCGGCGCGCCGGTCACCGACTGGCGCTACTACGACACCGCGTACACCGAGCGGTACATGCGGACGCCGGCCGACAACGCGCTCGCGTACGACGAGACCAGCGCGATCGTCAACGCCGGCAAGCTGGGCGCGCCGCTGCTGATCATCCACGGCCTCACCGACGACAACGTCTACGCGGTGAACTCGCTGGCGCTGACCGAGGCGCTGTTCAAGGCCGGCAAGCGGTTCGACTTCGTCGCGCTGGCCGGCACGCACATGGTCGCCGACCCGGCGTCGGACGCGGCGCTGATGACCCGGCAGATCGACTTCTTCCGGGCCCACCTCGGCCTGCCGGTCGCCCGCTGACGTGGCCGACGCGCCGCTGGCCATCGCCTGGCGCGACGCCCGGTTCGTCGTCGTCGACAAGCCCGCGGGGATCGCGGTCCACCGCGGCTGGGCCGCCGGCGGCGACGACGACGTGCCGCTCCTGCAGCGCGTGCGCGATCAGCTCGACGCCTACGTCTGGCTGATCAACCGGCTCGATCGCGGCGCGTCGGGCGCGGTGCTGTTCGCGCTCGACGCCGAGGCCGCGCGCGCCGCCAACGACGCGTTCGCCGGCGGCGCCGTCGACAAGCGCTACCTGGCGATCACCCGCGGCCACCCGCCGGCCGAGTCCGTCATCGACTACGCGATCCCGACCGAGGTCGGCGGTCCGCGCGGCGACGCGGTCACGGCGCTGCGCTGCCTCGACACCTTCGGCCGCTACGCGCTGGTCGAGGCCCGGCCCCGCACCGGTCGGCTCCACCAGATCCGTCGCCACTGCAAGCACATCTCGTGTCCGCTGATCGGCGACGTCAAGTACGGCAAGGGCGAGCACAACCGCATCTTCCGCGCCCAGCACGGCCTGCACCGGCTGGCGCTGCACGCCACCTACCTGGCGCTGCCGCATCCGTTCGGCGGCGCGCCGATCGTCGCCGAGGTGCCGCTCGCCGACGACATGGCCGCGGCGATCGCCAGCTGCAAGCAGGCCTACGCGACGCCGCCGCCACCGCCGGCGTGAACCAGCGCCCGGCCGCCCCCACATCCGGCGGCGGCCGGGGTAACGTCGCCGCGATGGTCCGCCGCGTTGCGCTCGCGGCCGCGCTGGTCGCGGCGATGGCTGCGCCGTCCGTCGCGTCGCCGCTGGACCTGTTCGGGTTCGGCGGGCGCTCGCCGGGCCTGGCCGGCACCGGCGCGGCGACGACCACCGACTACGACGCCGTCTACCTCAACCCGGCCGGCCTCGCCGACACGCCGCGCAAGCGCGCCACCGTCGGCGGGCTCGCCGGCGACTTCCGGCTCGAGCTCGACGGCCAGCCCACCGCGACCACCAGCCCGCGCGGCCTGGCGATCGGCGGCCAGGTGCCGATGCCGCTGGGCGGCGCGCTCAAGAACCGGGTCGGCCTGGGCTTCGGCTTCTACGTGCCGAGCGAGGCCATCAACCGCGCGCGCGCGCCGTTCCCCGGCACGCCGACGTTCGTGCTGCTCGAGAGCCGGGCGTTCGTCGTCGGGCTGATGGTCGCGGTCGGCGTGCGGGTGTCGCCGCGCTGGTCGGTCGGCGTCGGCGTCAACTCGCTGGCGGTGCTGCGCGGCGCGATCGACGTGACGATCGACGGCGCCGGCCGGATCACGACGCAGAGCGAGCAGCGGCTGCTGACGCGGTTCGCGCCGATCGTCGGCGCGCGCTGGCGGCGCTCGGCGACCACCGACGTCGCGCTGGTGGTGCGGGCGCCGTCGCGCTCCGACTACGACATCACCGTCACCAACGATCTCGGCGCGACCCTGCCGGTGACGCTGCCGCTGATCCACATCGCCGGCACCGCGCAGTACGACCCGCTGATGGTGGTGGCCGAGGGCGCGTGGCGGCCGCAGCCCGGGCTGACGCTCACCGGCCACCTGGCGTGGCACCGCTGGAGCGCGTTCCCGCGGCCGACGGTCAACGCGGTGACCGGCAACCCGCCGCAGCCCGCGCTCGACTTCCACGACACCGCGGTGCCGCGGGTCAGCGTCGAGTACGCCCGGCCGGCGCTGGGCGGCACCGTCGCCGCGCGCGCCGGCTACGCGTTCCTGTGGTCGCCGGCGCCCGATCAGACCCGCCGCGAGACGCTCTACGACAACGATCGCCACGAGCTCGCCGCCGGCCTGGGCCTGGCGTGGCCCGGCGCCGCGGTGCCGCTGCACCTCGACGCGTGGGTGCAGCTCCACCACCTCGCGTTCCGCCGCTACCAGCGCGACCCCGACGTCATCGCGCCCGATCGCGCGCACTCGACCGCCGGCGACATCGTCGTCGGCGGCCTCACCGTCGGGGTCGATCTGTGAGGGCCGCCCGCGCCGCCACGCTCGCCGCCGGGCTGGCGCTGGCGCTGGCCGCCGCCCCCGCGGCGCGCGCCAACCCCGCCGACGTCTACGGCTTCGGCGCCCGCGGCCAGGCCATGGCCGGCGCGCAGGTGGCCGGCGCCGACGACACCAGCGCCGCCTACTACAACCCGGCGCTCCTGGCGGCCAGCCCCGACATCCGCATCGACGTCGGCTACCAGCAGGCCCACCCGCGGCTCACCGTCGACGATCGCGACACCCACGTCGACAGCTCGCGCGGCCTGGCGATCGGCCTCGCGGTCCCCGGCCAGCTGCTCGGCGCGCGGCTGGCGATCGGCGCCGGGCTGTTCTTGCCCGACCAGCACATCACCCGCACCCGCACGCTGGCGTCGGGGCAGCCGCGGTTCCAGCTGTTCGACAACCGGCCGCAGCGGCTGTTCCTGGCCGCCAACCTCGCCGCGCGCCTGCCCCACGGCGTCTACGTCGGCGCCGGCATCGCGTACATGTCGAGCACCCAGGGCACCGTCGCGCTCGACGGCGTCGTCGGGTTCCCCGACCCCGAGGTCAGCCAGCTCGACATGGCGATCGACGTCGACCTGAAGACGATCCGCTACCCGCAGGCCGGCGTGGCGTGGGAGATGCTGCCGTGGCTGACCGTCGGTGCGTCGTACCGCGGCGGCTTCCGCCTGCAGATCGATCAGACCTTCGACATCACCGGCGACGTCGGCACGCCCGGCTTCCCGCCGGTGGTCGTCGACGGAACGCTGCACCTGCGCTCGCAGGCCCAGGATCTGTTCCAGCCGGCGCAGCTCACCGGCGGCGCCGCCGCGCGGCTGTCACCGCGGTGGACCGTCGCGTTCGACCTGGCCTGGCACCGCTGGAGCACGTTCGAGAACCCGGCGGCCCACATCGAGCTGGGCCTCGACCTCAAGCAGTTCCAGGATCTGGTCGACATCCCGCCGCAAGAGCCGCTGCCGCTGCCGCACTTCCACGACATCGCGATCCCGCGGCTCGGCGTCGAGCACACCCGCGGCGGGGCCCGGTGGCGGGCCGGCTACGCCTACGAGCCGTCGCCCGCGCCGGCGCAGCGCGGCGCCACCAACTTCATCGACAACGACAAGCACACGCTGGCGCTGGGCGCCGGCGTCGACAAGGCCGGCCTCGGCGGCATCATCCTCAAGCCGATCTCGTTCGACGTCGCGCTGGGGCTCACCTGGCTGCCCGAGCGCACCCACGCCAAGCTGATCGCCGCCGATCCGGTCGGCGACTATCGCTCGGCCGGGGTGATCGTCACCGGCAGCGTCACCTCGCGGTGGAGGTTCTAGTGCGGCTCGCTCCGCTCGCGCTCGCGCTCTCGGCCTGCGGGTTCGGCCTCGCCGACGACAGCTCCGGCGGTCGCGACGATCTGCCGCTGACCGGCGCTGGTCCGTTCAAGAAGCTGGCCTTCGACGGCGACACCCCGCTCGAGGAGCCGTGGCTCAGCACCGATCCGGTGTTCGAGTTCAGCGAGCCGGCGCTGATGCCGCGCGCCGGTGGCGGGCTGACCGCCTACGTCACCCGCGAGAGCGCCGCCGAGCCGGCCGGCGACACGACGATCTGGCGCCTCGAGCAGGCCGCGATCGATCAGCTGCCCGACGCCGCCGTCGAGGTGCTGGTCGCCGACCAGCCGTGGGAGGAGGGCCACGTCGGCGCGCCGGCGATCGTCGCCGAGGGCGACGCGCTGGTGATGTTCTACGCGGGCGGCACCGGCATCGGCCGGGCCGACTCGACCGACGGCGGCCGCACCTGGACCAAGTCGCCGACGCCGGTCCTCACCGGCGCGACGTCGCCGGGGCTGGCCTACGACGGCGCCACCTGGCTCTTGGCGTTCGTCGATGGCAGCGGCGGCATCGGCCTGGCCCGCTCGACCGACGGCCGCACCTTCGAACGCGCCGCCGCGCCGATCGTCGTGCCGCGCGCCGACGATCCCAAGGCCTTCGACCACGCCGCCGTCGCCGCGCCGGCGCTGGGCTGGATCGAGGAGGGCACCGGCCGCGGCCACTGGGCGCTGTGGTACGCGGGGCTCAAGAAGCTGCCGGCCGGCACCGACGCGCCGCTCTACGCGATCGGCTACGCGGCGTCGTGGGACGGCGCGTCATGGAGCCTGCTGGCGGGGAACCGGCCGGTCACCGCGGCGCCGGCCAGCGACCCGGCGGTGCTGCTGCAGGGCAACCACGGCGTGATGGCGTTCGCCGCCGTCAACGGGCGGCGCAGCGCGATCGGCCTGGCCGTCACCCCCTAGGCGCTACCGCGCGCGCCAGCGCCGCGAGCCCGTCCGGGAAATTCGCGCCCGACCGCGGTCGCGTGGTATCTTCGCCTCGCGTCATCGGCGCGGCCATGAAAGTCCGATTCTGGGGCGTTCGCGGCTCCATCCCCGTCCCGGGACCCAGCACCAATCGCTACGGCGGGAACACGTCGTGTGTCGAGGTGCGCCCGCGCGGCGCCTGGCCGATCATCATCGACGCCGGCACCGGCATCCGCCGCCTGGGCAAGGCGCTCATGGACGAGCGGTTCGGGGATGGCAGCGGCACCGCGCACATCCTGATCAGCCACACCCACTGGGATCACATCCAGGGGATGCCGTTCTTCTCGCCGCTGTACCGGGCCGGCAACAAGCTGCACGTCTTCGCGCGGCAGCGCGGCGACACCCACCTGCAGGCGGTGTTCGCGTCGCAGACCGAGGACCCGTACTTCCCGGTGCCGCTGTCGGCGCTCGAGGCGTCGATCGAGTTCCACGAGCTGGTCGAGGGCAACCGCTTCGCGATCGACAAGACGCTGGTCACCTGCACCCGGCTGAACCACCCGTGGATCGCGATGGCGTACCGGCTCGACTGCGACGGCGCGTCGGTCGTGTACTGCTCCGACACCGCGCCGTTCAGCGACATCCTGCTCGAGCACGAGTTCATCTCGAAGCCGCCGACCGGCGAGCCGCTGCCCAAGCCGATCGCCGACAAGCTGGCGGCGATGCGCGCGTCGCTGGTGGCGCTGTGCAAGGGCGCCGACCTGCTGATCTACGACACCCAGTTCACGATCGACGAGTACAAGCTGCGCCCGCACTGGGGGCACTCGACGCCCGAGGACGCGATCGCGATCGCGCGCGAGGCCGGGGTCAAGACGCTGTGCCTCTACCACCACGCGCCGATGCGCACCGACGAGGCGCAGGACGCGATCCTGATGGCGGCGCGGTGGAGCGTGAAGAGCCACGGCGACGCGTTCAGCGTCATCGCCGCCCACGAGGGGCTCGAGCTGGTGCTCGGCGACGACGACGGCCTGGGCAAGGTGGTGGCGCCGTGAAGGTGCGGTTCTGGGGCGTGCGCGGCTCGATCCCGGCGCCGGGCCCCGACACCAACCGCTACGGCGGCAACACCTCGTGCGTGTCGGTCACGACCGCGACCGGCCACCTGATCATCCTCGACATGGGCACCGGGCTCATGCACCTCGGCAACCACCTGCTGGCGACCGAGTTCGGCAAGGGCGGCGGCGCGGCGACGATCCTGCTGTCCCACGCCCACTGGGATCACATCCAGGGCCTGGGCTTCTTCGCGCCGGTGTTCATCCCCGGCAACCGGTTCGAGCTGCGCGGCCACGGGCGCTCGTCGTCGATGCTCGAGGGCATCCTCGAGGGCCAGATGAACCCGAACTTCTCGCCGCTGTACACGCTCAAGAACCTGGGCGCGGCCTTCGACGTCCACGCGATCGTCCCCGGCGAGCCGTTCACCGCCGGCGGCGTGCGCGTCACCGCGCAGCCCAACCCGCACGGCACGACCACCGCGCTGGCGTTCCGGCTCGAGGAGGGCGCCGCCTCGTTCGTCTACGCCTCCGACGTCGGCTACGGCCCCGACGGCCCGACGCCGGCGGTGCGCGCGCTGTACCGCGGCGCCGACGCGCTGCTCCATGACACCACCTACACGCCGGCCGATCAGGCGCGCCGCCAGTCGCGCGGCTTCTCGTCGTACGAGCAGGCCGCCGACGCCGCCATCGCCGCCGGCGCGAAGCGGCTGATCGCGTTCCACTACGATCAGGACTACAGCGACGCCGACGTCGACGCGCTGACCGCGGCCTGCCGCGCGTACCTCGACACCCACGGCGGCCGCGCGATCGAGCTGATCCCGGCGGCCGAGGGCCTCGAGCTCACGCTGTAGCCGGCGGAATCGCGCGCGGCCGCCGCGCGTTGGATCGGCATGGTGAGCATCGGCGCGAACCGCGGCGTCGCGTACGGACTGATCAACACCGTCGCGGTCGCGCTGGCGATCGGCGTGTGGTCGCGCGGATCGCAGCTGTGGCTCGCGGTGATGCTGATGTGGTTCATGCTGCTCCCCGCCGGCATCATCGGCTGGGCGCTCGGCGCGATCGCCGATCGGCTGCGCGGCCCCGTCGCCGTCCGCGTCGCCGTCCTCGTCGTCCCGCCCACGCTGTTCGTGCAGCTGTGCGCCGAGGCCTTCCGCCTCGCCGCGCTCGCCCCCGCCGTCATCGTCCCGACCGTCGTCTGCGCGCTGCTCCTCGAGCGCGCCACCCGCCCCACCCCACCACTCACCCCCGCCATCGCCCTCTCGCGCTGACCGCACGCTCTCGCGTTCGTCGGAGGTCTCCCCCGCACTCCGCTGCACGCTCTCGCGTTTCGGGTGGGGGCCCGCCCGAGGTCTCCCCCGCACTCCGCTGCACGCTCTCGCGTTTCGGGTGGGGGCCCGGTTTGAGGTCTCCCCCGCACTCCGCTGCACGCTCTCGCGTTTCGGGTGGGGGCCCCACGTCTTGTGGGGGAGGGTTTTTGCGAAAAACCCTCTCTGTATTACGGAACGACGACGAACTCGCGCTTGATCAGGCCGACCAGCGTGTTCGCGCAGTCGAGATCGGTGCCCGGGTAGTGATCGAGCACCTTCTGCAGCTGGCCGTGATCGAGCACCAGCTGGAACGTGTCGAGCTCGGCCGGGGTCAGGTCGCGCAGGCGACCGGCGAGCGGCGTCGGCACCGCCAGCGGCGAGCCCGGGGGCGGCAGCAGGTGGGCGACGTTGTTGATCTCGTCGAGCTGGCGCACGCCCTCCATGAGCAGCGCCTCGGTCGACTCCTGGATCTCTTCCATCACCTGGATCTCGACCGACGGCTCGAGCTCGAACGTGCCGGTCTGCCAGGTGAGCATCCGGTAGATCGCCTTCTGCGGCGACAGCGCGAAGTCGTCGTTGATCGCGGCGAAGTAGATCTGGCCCTTGCGCAGGTAGATCTTGCCGACGCCGCCGCTCGAGCCGATCGACAGCACGCCGGACTTGCGGCTGGTCGACAGCAGCTGCAGCAGGTCGGGCAGCGGGATCTCCTCGATCACGCCGGACATCGGCCGGCCCGCGGTCGAGCTGTGGCGGGCGGCGCCGGCCTCGAGCTTGCGCCGGGCCTCGGCCTCGGTGGTCGCGGCGGCCTGGTCGTTGACCTGGACGACCTTGATGATCGAGGTGCCGACCAGGATGCGGTCGCCCTCGGTCAGGCGCGCCCGGCCGGTGATCTTCTCGCCGTTGACGAAGGTGCCGTTGGTCGACCCCACGTCCTGGATGAGGATGTCGGCGTCGGTCGTGGTGATCTTGGCGTGCCGCCGCGAGACCATGTCCTCCACCAGCACCATGTCCAGGTCGCTGGAGCGACCGATGATGATCTCGCGGTTCACACGCAGGGGGAACTCGCCCCCCTGGTACTTGCCGGAGATGAAACGGAGTGCGAAGCGTGGCCGGTCGGTCATGGTGCGGGAACGCTGGTCTGCTCGGCAGACCAGTACGCTACATCGGGAAAATTGTAGTGCGAGGTGGGCTGCCAGCGCAAGCGACCGACCGACCGCATCATCGCGAGCCGCCCGCCGCCGAGCCGCCGCGATCCTCGGCGTTCGGGGGGCGCAGGATGGTGGCGAGGCGCTGGTAGACGTCTTCGGAAACCACCAGGCTCGAGTGGCCGAGCGGCACGGTCACCGGGGTCGAGCCCGGCACCTTGGTCCGCGCCAGCGGCACCACCCAGTCGCGGGCGGCGGCCAGCGTGTAGACCTCGAGCTCCGGCGGCATCGGTCCGGCGGCCAGCTCGTCGAGGAAGCGGCTGCGCGGCAGCAGCTGCCACGACGACGTCGACCACAGGCCGAGCGTCGCGATGCCGGCCAGCGCCACCCACGTGCCCTGCACCGGCGTGCCCATCATGATCAGCTTGCGGATGCGCGCCGCGCCGCCGAGCTTCTTGGCGTAGTACAGGCCGATCAGCCCGCCCATCGAGTGGCCGAGGATGTCGATCTTCTGCCACGGCGAGTCGGCGAGGATGCGCTCGACCTTGGTGCGGATCAGGAACGCCGACCGGCGGATGTCGCGGGTGTTGACGGCGCCGATGTTGAACGAGATGACCATGAAGCCGTCGTCGCGCAGCCGCTTCTCGAGCAGGTACATCGAGCCGCGGGTGCCGAGGAAGCCGTGGATGAGCAGGATCGGCGGCGCGGCCGGATCGAGCTTCTGGAAGGTCTCCTGCCGGCGCACGCGGTTGCCGCGCGCGAGGCCGCGCAGGTAGGCGAGGCCGTCGGCGCCGCCCAGCAGATCCTGGCCGACGGTGCTGCGGCGCCCGAGCCAGCGCGACGGCGCCTCGCCGATCCACCGCGCCAGCCACGACGAGCGCTGGAGCGTGGCGCGGGTGCTCTCGGCGAGGTGCGCGAGCTTGTGCTTCTTGCCGTCGCTCGGTTCGCTCATACAGCCGCGCTCATGGATCATGGGGAGCCTCACGCCACGTCGCGGAAGCCCTGTTCGATGAGTCTAGAACATTCCAGCGCGAATGCGTGCGCGGCCTGGGCAGCACCGGGGTACGCCACCGTGCGCCAGACGCCGTGTTCACCCAGCTTGCCGCGCCGCGACACGAGGGTCGCGCCGCTGCGGTAGATCAGCGCGAATTGCGAATCACTACGCAGGGATCGAGCATCGGCGCGGGGCGCCCGACCGGGGGGCGGCTCGGCGGCCGCGGGGTCGCGGTGGACCAGCGCGTCGGGCTCGGGTAGCACCGCCAGGGCGGCGGTCGCGAAGCCGAGGGCGCTCTGGGTGATGGCGACCAGGTCGGGCAGCGCCACCGCGGCCAGCGGAGCGACCGGCGGGGGCGGCGCGATCACCGCGACCGGCGCGGGGGCGACGACCGGCGGCGCGGCCGGGGCCACCTTCGCGACCTCGGCGACCGGCGGCGCGGCGGCCGGGGCCACCTCGGCGACCGGCGGCGCGGCGGCCGGGGGCGGCATCGGGAGATCGAGGGCCGGCGGCGCGGTGGTGGTGCGCGCGCGGCGATACGGGGCGCGGGCCGTCGGGACCCGCAGCTCTTGACGCGGAGGACGCTTCGCCATGCTCTCTGGGGTGCCACCCTTCGACGGGCGGGGCCACTTTTCAGCCGGGCACGCGAGCGAAGGCGCAGGATCTCGACAGGTTCTGCGGTACAGTTCGCGAGGTGGTCGCGCCAACCGGCCGACGGCTAGGCCGTTATCACCTCGTCGAGCCCGTCGGAGCCGGGCCGTGCGGCGAGGTGCATCGCGCGAAGGTGATCGGCGTCGCCGGGATGGAGCGGCAGTTCGCGATCAAGCGGTTCTACCCGGCGGTGCTGGCGCGCCCCGACTGCGGCCCCAAGCTGCAGCAAGCGACGCGCGCGTACGGCGGGCTCGATCACCCGCGGATCGCGCGGCTCGTCGAGCTGGGCGTCGCCGCCGGCGAGACCTTCACCGCGACCGAACTGGTGGCGGGGCTCGACATCGGCCGCATCGCGGCGATGACGATGACCGAGCGCGATCGCCTGCCGGCCGGCGCCGGGCTCGCGCTGATCTCGGCGGCCGCGCGCGCGGTCGGCTACGCCCACGGCCGCGGCGTCATCCACGGCGGGCTGTGCCCGGCGAACCTGGTCGCGACCCTCGACGGCGACGTCAAGGTCACCGACTTCGGCATCCTGTCGTGCCGGCTGGGCGCGCGGCCCGCCTACGACGAGGCGCTGGCCGGGCGGGTGCCGTACCTCGCGCCCGAGCAGCTGCTGGGCGAGAGCGTCGCCGCGGCGGCCGACGTGTTCGCGCTCGGCGTGCTGGCCTACGAGCTGGTCAGCGGCGGCCGACCGTTCGCCGGCGCCACCGCGACCGACGTCGAGCACGCGATCGTCTCGGGGCGACCGGCGCCGCTCGAGCTGCCGCGGCCGGTGGCGCGCGTGATCGATCGCTGCCTCGCGCGCTCGCCGTTCGAGCGCTTCCCCGACGCGCGCGCGCTGGCCGACGCGCTCGACGCGGCGCTGCGGCTGTCGCCGCTGGTCGGCTCGCGCCAGGATCTCGCGCAGCGGGTGCGATCGGCGACCGACCACCTGGCGCGGCTCAACGAGCAGCAGCTGTCGGGCGCGCTCAACTTCGCGGTGCCGACCGATCGCCAGCGCTCGAACGTCGGCGCGCTGCCGCTGCCGCCCCCGAGCAGCGCGCCGCCGCTGCTGCCGCCGGTGACGCCGCGCCCGCCGCCGCTGCCGATGCAGCCACCGCCGCGCCCGTTCCGGCCGCCGGCCGGGCCGCCGCTGACCGCGCCGCCGACCGAGCCCGGCGACGAGATCACCCAGGCGCGCGGCGCGATCGCGGCCGACATCGATCTGGCGATCGGCGACCAGACCGCGCCGCGCATCGAGCCGCTGTGGCCGCCGACCGAGCCGGTGCAGCTGCTGCGCGGCCCGGCGCCGGCGGTGCCGCCGCGCGCGATCGGTCCGTCGCAACCGCCGCCGCAGTCGCCGGCCCCGGCGCCGCTGCCGCAGCCGCGCGCCCACCCGCAGTCGCACCCGCCGATGGCGATGGTGCCGATGAGCCCGCCGCCGCCGCTGCCGCCGATGGCGACGCCGGCCGCGCCGCCGCGCCGTCGCCGCGGCTGGATCATCGGCGCCGTCGCGCTGCTCGCGATCGGCGGCGGCGCCGCGGCGCTGATCGCGACCCGCGCCGCGTCGTCCGAGGACGCCGCCGATCCGCCGGTCGCCGCGACCCGCGACGCCGGCGCGCCCGACGACGCCGCCACCCTCGCGGTCGCGCCGCTGGCGCCCGACGCGCGCGCGGCGATGGCGGTCGCGGCGATCGACGCCGGCGCGATCGACGGCCCCGTGCGCGACGCCGCGGGCGCGGCCGACGCGCCCCCCACCGACGACGCGCCGGTCGCGCCGCCGGCCAGCGACAAGCTGGTGCTGACCTCGACCCCGCCGGCCCAGGCGTTCCTCGACGGCGCCGACCAGGGCACGACGCCGATCACGCTGGCCGCCACCGCGGACTCGCACACGCTCGCGGTGTTCGCCCCCGGCTACGATCTGTACCTGGCGACGATCGACGGCAGCGGCCAGCACGCCGCCACGCTGACGCCGGTGGCCGAGCGCGCCGGCCGCGGCGGCATCAAGGCGCGCTGCAAGGCCAAGCGCCGCTACTACGTGCTGATCGACGGCGTCGGCACCGGCCAGCTGTGCCCGACCGAGCGCGTGCCGGTCGACATGGGCGAGCACACCGTCGAGATCTACGACCTGCTCACCGAGGCGCGGCGCAGCTTCACCGTGCGCGTCGTGCAGGCGAGCCGCTCGACCCGCGTCAAGGTCGATTGAGCGCGACGCGCCCGGTCACTGGACGCCGGTGGCGGTCAGCACGATGTGGGCGTCGGGGAACGCGATCGACGCGAAGGTCACGGGCGCGGCCGAGCCGCACGACGGGCCGCGCAGGTAGCCGGGCTGGGTCTCGGCGGCGGTGTTGGCGCCGAGGATGAACTGGTTGCCGAAGGCGCCGGCGGCCAGCACCTCGACCACCAGCGTCGACCCGGCCGGCGCGGTGATCGCCGGCGCGATCGGCGCCTGGACCACGGTGCCCGCGGCGGCGGCCGCGACGGTCACCGTCGTCGTGCCGAGCGGGGTCAGGTTGGCGAGCGCGAACGGCCCGGCGAGCGTGTACAGCTTCACCTGCACCGGCTGGCTGCCGAGCAACGCGGTGGCGTCCTGGACGCCGAAGTCGACGCGGTTGACCTGCAGCGGGCCGGCGACGCCGTGGTCGGTCAGCCGGAAGACGCGGTAGTACGAGTTCTCGCCGCTCGAGCACGCCACCGACGTCGCCGGCGTCACCGCCATCGACGACGACTGGGTCAGCGTCACGGTCGTGGTCGGCCCCGGGGCGTCGATCGGCGGCGGCGGGGCGTCGATCGGCGGCGGCGCGTCGATCGGCGGCGGCGCGTCGACCGGCGGCCCGGGCGCATCGACGTCGCGGGCCGCGTCGATCGCGCGCGCGGCGTCGACCAGCGGATCGTCGTCGGCGCCGACCCCGGGCGCGGCGGTCGCGCAGGCGACCAGCGAGGACAGCAGGGACAGGCGCACGGCGGTGGCGGCGGCTCGCATCGCGGTCACCGTACGCAGCCGGCCACCCGCCACGCCATCGCGCGCCGATGACGACGCCTGACGTCACCGCCGGCGGGTGATTGCTCGGTTCCGATCAGCGCTGATCAGCGGCGATCAGCGTGGGACCGCTACTCGTCGTCGTCGTCGCCGTCGAGCTTGGCCCGCGGGTCGAGCGCGTACTTGCGGATCAGCTCGCGCAGGTGCTTGCGATCGATCTGCGCCTCGCGCGCCGCCGCCGACAGGTTCATCTTGTGCCGGCGCATCAGGTCCTCGATGTACTCGCGCTCGAACATCTCGACCAGCTGGCCCTTGGCTTCCTTGAACGGCAGGTCGGTGCGGATGCCCAGCGCCGGCGCGGCCTCGCCGCCCAAGAGCGCGTCCTCGATGTTGATGTTGCCGTTGCGCGACAAGAGGCAGGCGCGCTCGATCGCGTTGCGCAGCTCGCGCACGTTGCCCGGCCACGAGTGGCGCACCAGCTTGGCCATGTCGTCGGGCGGGCAGTTGATCTGCGGCCCGAACGACTGCATGAAGTGGTTGACCAAGAGCGGGATGTCGGCGCCGCGCTCGCGCAGCGGCGGCACGCTGACGCGGATCACCGCGAGCCGGTAGTACAGGTCCTCGCGGAACGCCTTCTTGGCCACCTCGGCGCGCAGGTCGCGGTTGGTCGCGGCCACGACGCGCACGTCGATCTTCTCGTAGACGTTGGAGCCGACCTTGCGCACCGCGCGCTTGTCGAGCACGCGCAGCAGCGACGGCTGCAGGTCGAGCGCCATCTCGCCGATCTCGTCGAGGAAGATCGTGCCGCCGTGGGCCTCGGCGAACGCGCCCTTGCGATCGGTGACGGCGCCGGTGAACGAGCCCTTGACGTGCCCGAACAGCATCGACTCGATCAGCTCGCGCGGCACCGAGCCGCAGTCGAAGACCACGAACGGGCCGTCGCGCCGCGGCGAGTGGTTGTGGATCTCCTCGGCGATCAGCTCCTTGCCGGTGCCGGTCTCACCCTCGATGAGCACGGTGGCGTTGGTCGCGGCCACGTCGGTGAGGAGGTGAAACAGCTGCCGCATCTTGGTGTCGGCGCCGACGATCGAACCGAACGCGGTCTCGGCCGACGGCTCGGGCTCGACGACCTCCTCGTCGGGCAGGAACTTGATGACGGTGCGGCCCAGCTTGATCTCGGCGCCGAAGCCGATCGCGATCTTCTCGAAGCGCGAGTCGCCGATGAAGGTGCCGTTGGTCGACCCCTGGTCGAGCATGATCACCTCGTCGCCCACCAGCTCGGCCACCAGGTGCTTGCGCGACACGGTCTTGTCGGTCAACACCATCTCGCAGCTCGGCGCGCTGCCGAACGAGACCGACACGCTGCGCTCGGTCAGGCGCACCGACTCGCCGCGGTCCGGCCCCTTGATGACCAGGAAGATGCCGCCGCGGTTCTGCCGTGAGAACGACGGCACGTCGTCGAGCAGCGCCGTGACGTTGGAGCGATCCTTGCTCATGAACGAGGCCGGAGCATGGTAGCGCCCGGCGCCCGCGGCTGTCCATGGCGGCTGGCCGCTCGATGCGGTCAACCGCCGTCGGGGTGGACCGCGTCGATCCCGCCGTCGGCGGCCGGCGGCCGGCTCGGCACCTCGGCGACGCCGGGCGCCGACGCGATGATCACGCCGGCGACCGTGGCCGCGACGACGACGGCCGCGGCGATGATCGCCGGCACCAGCCAGCGCGGCCGGCCGGCGGGGGCCGCCGGCGGCGGCGGGGTCATCGGTCGGCCGCGGGTCGGCGGCGGCGGGCGCTCGGGCTCGTGGCGCGTCGGCACCGCCTGGCGCTCGGCCAGCGGCAACGGCGTCGCCGTGGCGGCCCGCGGCGCGGACGCACCGGGCTCGCTGTCGAGGCGCGCCGACAGGTCGCCCCAGTCGACCAGCGGCCTGGCCCCGCGCTGCTCGAGCTCGGCCAGCTTCACCATCGACGTCAGCTCGAGCCGCTTGAGCCGCCCCAGATCGATCAGCGAGCTGGCGCGCTCGCGCTTGCCGCCATCGCCGCGCGCCGACGCCAGCGCCCCGACCAGGTCATCGAGCCCGGCGTCGTCGGCTGCGTCGGCGTCGGGATCGTCGTCGAGCGAGGCCGGATCGATCTGCTCGGTGCCCTCGCCGTCGGCGGCGTCGTAGACCTCGGTCCCGGCGCCGCCGAGCTGCGCGGTGTGGCCACCGATCTGCTCGCCGACGTCGCGCCACTCCTCGGGCGGCCCGCACACCTGGCGCAGGTGGGCCGCCAGCTCGGGCGCCGAGATCATCAGGCTGTTGCGATGGGCGCAGCGCGACAGCGCCTCGGCGAACTCGCCCGCCGACTGGTAGCGGCCGTTGGGGTCGAGGGCCAGCGCCTTGAGCATCACCTTGTCGAGCTCGGGCGGCAGGCCGGGGACCTTGCGCGACGGCAGCTCGACCCGCTGCGAGTAGATCTCCTCGGCCGAGGTGGTCAAGCCCGCGGCGACGAACAGGCGCTCGCCGGTCAGGAGCTCGTACAGGCACACCGCCAGCGAGTACAGATCGCTGCGATGATCGAGCGGCTCGCCCTTGGCCTGCTCGGGCGACATGTAGCCGATCTTCCCCTTCACCTTGTAGAAGATCGACGTGTGCGTCGCGGCCTTGGCGATGCCGAAGTCGGTCAGCTTCACCTCGCCGTTCTTCGACACCAGGATGTTCGACGGCGAGACGTCGCGGTGGATCAGGCGCAGCGGCGCGCCGTCGCCGCCGGTCTTGGCGTGGGCGTAGGCCAGCGCCGACAGCACCTCGCGCGCGATGTAGATGCCGGCCGCCGGCTCGAACCGGCGGCGGCGGCGCTTGACCCGCTTGGCCAGCGTCCGCAGGTCGGCGCCGTCGAGGAACTCCATCACGATGAAGTGCTCCTGGCCGGCGGTGACCAGGTCGATCGTGTGGATGATGTTGGCGTGGTCGAGCGTCGCCGACAGCCGCGCCTCGCGCAGGAACAGGTCGATGAACTCGGGCTGCGAGGTGAACTCCGGCAGCAGCTGCTTGAGCACGACCTCCTTCTCGAACCCGCCGGCGCCCATCTTCTTGCCGAGATAGATCGCCCCCATGCCGCCCTCCGACAGGAACTCGAGCACCACGTAGCGCTCGATCGGCGCGGCCGAGCCGGCGGAAGCCATGACCGCCGGACTGTAGCAGCGTTATCCTGAGCCGTGGCCACCCCTCGCTACCCGCTCGAGCGCGTGCGTGAGCTGCGCGCCGACGCCGCGACCGATCGGGCGCGCGACCTGGCGAGCTGCCTGGCCGACGAGACCACCGCCGAGGCCGCGGTGGCCCGGGCCGACGCGGCGGTCGAGCGCGTGTGCGCGCAGCTGGCCGTCGACGCCGCCCCCGGACCGCAGCCAGCCTGGGCGCTGGCGCAGCGCGAGGCCTACCGCGCCCGGCTGCGCCGCGATCTGGCGCTGGCCGAGCGTCGCCGCGCCGACGCCGACGCCGCGCTCGCCGACGCGCGCGCCGCCACCGACGCCGCCCGCGAGCGCGCCGCGACGGCGCGGGCCGAGCGCGACGCCGTCGATCGCCACCGCAGCGACTGGGACACCGCGCAGCGGCGGACCCGCGAGCGGCGCGAGGAGTAGCGCGTCAGACCGACTCGGCGGCCTTGAGGATCAGGTCGATGAAGTCGTGGCGGATGCGGATCAGGCTGGTGGACTTGACCTGGTTCCGCACGCTGATCGGCACCAGCTCGCCGCTCGGCCGGTCGCCGTCGATGGTGTCACCGTCGGTGATGTTGATGACCTTGGTCCGGGGCTTGGCCGGCTCGTCGGCCTTGGGCTGGGCGGCGGCGACGGCGGTGAGCGACAGGAGCAGGGCGGCGGTCAGGCTGGCGGTGCGCTTCATGCGACCCAGGACACGTCCGGCGGGCCACGGTTGCGACGGTCTCAGTCGCCCAGGTCGATCTTGACCGGGTCGCTCCGGTGCCACAGCTCCCGCGCCTCCCCGAACGCGAACCCGCACACGATCGCCAGCACCGCCGCGATGCCCAGGAACGCGAGCCCGCGCAGGCGGGCGTCGGCGCGCTCGTCGGCGTCGAGCCCGCGCCGCGCGATCCACCGGCGGCAGCTCTCGCAGCGCCAGCCCGCCGTCAAGCCGGTGATCAGCGCGCCGCCGGCCAGGAGGCCGCTCGACACCGTCAGCCACGTGAACGGCGGCGCGAACAGCCAGATCACGCCGCCCACCACCGAGGCGAACCCGACGTACATGGTGCCGATCTCTTGCCAGTAGTCGTCGAGGTAGACGTCCTCGCGCTTGCGGCAGATGCAGCCGGGCCGGGGCGGCGCGTCGAACACCGGTGGCGCGGTCCCACCACCGCGGTAGCCGCCGCGCATCGCCGGCGCGCCGGTCGCCGGCGCCCGGCGCGGCACGTCGATCGCGAGGTCGAGCTCGATCGGCGGCGCGGCCGCCGGGGGCGACGCCGCCGCCGTGACCACCGGCGCGACCGCCACCGCCGGGCCGGCGATCGTCTGGGCGCCCTGGCCGACGTACGCGATCATCGCCTCGCCGACCCGCCGCAGGTTCGCCAGGCGCCGCTCGCTCGCGCCCGCCATCGTCTCGCGCGCCAGCGCGTCCTCGAGCATCGCCGCCCCGTACCGCCCGGCGCCGGCGCCGGCCAGCAGCGTCTCCGCCGCCTCGCGGTACAGCGGCACGTGCGCCTCCGCCACGCCGCGCGGCGGCAAGCTCGCCAGGAACCCATCGAGATCGAACCACGCCATCGGCTCAGGCCGATGTTGCCAGAGCCTCGTCACCCCTGGTTGGTCGAGAAGATGGACCGCGATCGGCGGTGATGCTACTCATGCGTTCAGGGCCATGAGCGACGGCAGCGCCATCGAGTGGACCGACGCGACCTGGAACCCGGTGCGCGGCTGTACCAAGGTCTCGCCGGGCTGCAAGCACTGCTACGCCGAGACCTTCGCCGAGCGGTGGCGGGGCATCCCCGACCACCCGTACGGCCAGGGCTTCGATCTACGGCTGGTGCCAGAGAAGCTCGATGAACCGCTCCGCTGGAGGCGACCGCGGCGCATCTTCGTCAACTCGATGAGCGACCTGTTCCAGGTCGGGGTCGATGCGGACTTCATCCGCCGTGTCTTCAACACGATGGACGCCGCCAGCTGGCACACGTACCAGGTGCTGACCAAGCGCGCAGATCGCATGCTGGCGGCGACCAAGGCGATGCCGCGCGCACTGGTAGAGCAACCGCACATCTGGCTTGGCGTCAGCGTCGAAGATCGGCGTTACGGCCTGCCGCGGATCGACCTGCTGCGCCAGACCCCTGCCGCGGTGCGCTTCCTGTCGATCGAGCCGTTACTCGAGGACCTCGGCCCGCTCGACCTCGCAGGCATCCACTGGGTGATCGTCGGCGGCGAGAGCGGCCCCGGCGCGCGACCGATGAGCCCCGCCTGGGTGACCTCGATCCAGCGGCAGTGCCGCGCCCAGCGCGTGCCGTTCTTCTTCAAGCAGTGGGGCGGCGTGCAGAAGTCCAAGGCCGGCCGCGAGCTCGGCGGCCGGACGTGGGACGAGTTCCCGGCGGTGCCCGCCTCACAAGGCAAACGTCGCTCGTCCGCGCTTGTTACGCTACAGTAGTTGGGTGGGGAGGGATTGGCATGAACGAGAGCTACGAGGGGCGCGAACAGAGCGCGGCCAAGCACGAGATACTCCGGACCTACCTTCAGCGACTCGCCTACAAGGTTGGGCTGTCGTCACCAGGCGTGACGCTCAACTACGTTGACGCGTTCGCCGGTCCCTGGCAGTCCAAGCTTGCAGATCTGAGTGATACGTCCCCTGCGATTGCCCTTCGCACGTTGCTCGACGTGCAAGCCGACCTCCGCAAACACCAGCGCGACGTCCACGTCCGCGCCTTCTTCGTCTCGCGAGAGGCCGCGGGCGTATCGCAGCTGGCCAGCCTTCGCGAGCGCTTCCCTGGCGCCGACATCGTCGTCGTTGAAAGCGAGTTCGAAGGCGCGCTTGATCGCGCCCGAAGGTTCCTTCGTGAGGGGCCCAATCCCTTCGGGTTTGTCTTCATCGACAATACGGGGTGGACAGGCTTTGGGCTCCGCGCGATCACGCCACTTCTCCGCGAGGGACGGAACGAAGTGCTGATCAACTTCATGACCGACTACATCAAGCGCTTCGCCAACGAAGACGATGCTCTGTACTCGGCGTCCATCGATCGCCTGTACGGCGACGCATCTTGCCGCAATGAGTGGCGCGGCCTAACTGGGGCTGAACGAGAAGACCAGATGCTCGCCACGTACTGTCGATGCGTTCGCAATGCCGGCAGCTATCGGCACTGCATCAGCACTGTCGTTCTCAAGCCCACCGAGGACCGCACGTACTTCCACTTGGTGTATGGAACCAACAGTGATGAAGGCCTGGTGACGTTTCGCGATGTCGAGAAGCGCGGAATCGAGTTCCAGCGCCGCGAGCGTGCAGAGGCGAAGCAGCGGAAGCGCGTCGCAAGGACCGGCGTCGGCGAACTCTTCCCAGCCACCGCGTCCACGCCCCCACGGACATACGAAGACGCGCTCCGAGAGCGTTACGTCGCGCGCGCGTACGAGCTACTGGATGCACTCCTTGTCACCCGACCGGTCGTCGCTTGGGACGAGATGGTGTTAGCGGCTCTTCAGGTCCCAATGGTCCACGAGGGCCACGTGAAGGAGTGGCTGCGGCGCCGTGTGGAACTCAATACGGTGGTCGTCGAAGGGCTATCGGAACGTGACCGGGTGCCGAAGCGGAAGCACGGCCATCGCGTCCGTCGCCTTTGACCCCCCCCCGAAAATGCGCCGGGCCGCCGGCAGCGCCGACGGCCCGAGCTCGTGATCGTGCGGGCCGCGCGCGAGGCGCGCCGCGGCTAGTAGCGGTAGTGGTCGGGCTTGAACGGGCCGTCGATGGCGACGCCCATGTACTCGGCCTGCGCGGTGGTCAGCGTGGTCAGCTTGACGCCGACCTTGCCGAGGTGCAGGCGGGCGACCTTCTCGTCGAGCTTCTTGGGCAGGACCGAGACGGTGCCCTTGGCGAACGACATGCCGGTGATCGAGTCCTTGCCGTGCTGCGCGTTGGCCCACAGCGCCATCTGCGCCATCACCTGGTTGGTGAAGGAGTTCGACATGACGAACGACGGGTGGCCGGTGGCGCAGCCGAGGTTGACCAGGCGACCGCGGGCGAGCAGCGTGATGCGCTTGCCGTTGGGGAAGATGAACTGGTCCACCTGGGGCTTGATGTTCTCTTCCTTGATCTCCTTGTTGCCCTCGAGCCAGGCGACCTGGATCTCGCTGTCGAAGTGGCCGATGTTGGACAGGATCGCCTCGTCCTTCATCGCCAGCATGTGCTCGCTGCGGATGACGTCGCAGCAGCCGGTGGCGGTGACGAAGATGTCGGCGATCGGCGCCGCGTCCTCCATCGTGACCACCTCGTAGCCCTCCATCGCGGCCTGCAGCGCGCAGATGGGATCGATCTCGGTGACGAGGACGCGGGCGCCGAGGCCGCGCGCCGCGTGGGCGCAGCCCTTGCCGACGTCGCCGTAGCCGGCGACGACGACGACCTTGCCCGCGACCATCACGTCGGTCGCGCGCTTGATGCCGTCGAACAGCGACTCGCGGCAGCCGTAGAGGTTGTCGAACTTCGACTTGGTGACCGAGTCGTTGACGTTGATGCAGGGGAACAGCAGCTGGCCCTGCTTGGCCATGTCGTAGAGGCGGTGGACGCCGGTGGTGGTCTCCTCGGAGACGCCCTGGATCTCGGCGGCCAGCTTGGTGAAGCGGCCCTTGTCGGCCTTGAGGCTCTCGTTGAGGACCGTCAGCACGACGCGCCACTCCTCGTTGGTCGCGGTCGACGGGCTCGGCGCGGTGCCGGCCTTCTCGAACTCGACGCCCTTGTGGACGAGCAGCGTGAGATCGCCGCCGTCGTCGAGGATCATGTTGGGGCCGACGCCGCCCTTGAAGGCGTTGAGCTGCAGGCCGATGCAGGCCCAGTACTCCTCGAGGTTCTCGCCCTTCCACGCGAACACCGGGATGCCGGCCTTGGCGATCGCCGCGGCGGCCTCGTCCTGGGTCGAGTAGATGTTGCACGAGGTCCAGGTGACCTCGGCGCCGAGCGCCACCAGCGTCTCGATCAGCACCGCGGTCTCGATCGTCATGTGCAGGCAGCCGGCGACGCGCGCGCCCTTGAGCGGCTGCGCCTTGCCGTACTCGGCGCGCAGCGCCATCAGGCCCGGCATCTCCTTCTCGGCCATGCGGATCTTCTTGCGACCCAGCTCGGCGAGGTTGATGTCCTTGATCTTGAACGCGGGGAACTCGGTGCGGATGTCCATCTGATGCTCCAGGTCGGGGTCGACGGGTTACGAAAGCGGTCAGTCGCGCGGATCGCGCGGCAGAGCGGGGTTGCGACCGACGGCGACTTGCAGCGCCGGGCGGTCGGGGCCGAGGAGCGGCGTCAGCGCCACCACCTCGAGGTGCGCGCGCTCGAAGCACGCGCGCAAGCGAGCCGGCTCGAAGCCGAGCCACACGTCGCCCTGCTCGCGCATCGCCTCGTCGGCGTGGGGCAGGTAGTCGACGACGATCAGGTGGCCGCCGCGGCGGACCAGCCGGGCGGCGGCGGCGACGGCGTCGTCGGGGCGCGCCGCGTGGTGCAGCACCCGCGCCATCAGCACCAGATCGGCGCCGCCGCGCTGGGCCACCTCGACGGCGAGGTCGCCGTCGTCGACGTCGCCCTCGCGCAGCCGCACGTTGGGCAGGCCGGCCGCGGCGATGCGGGCGGCGGCGCGGGCCAGGCGCGCCGGGCTGCGGTCGACCGCGATGACGCGATCGTAGAGCGGGGACAGGAGCGGCAGGAGCGGCCCGTCGCCGGTACCGACGTCGACCGCGAGCGCGCGGCCCGGCAGGAGCGGCGCGAACATCGGCAGCAGGCCGAACAGCTCGTGGCCGGCGCTGGGCGGCGGCTCGACGGCGTCGCCCTCGGCGAAGAACCGCCGCGAGTGCTCCTCGCGCTGCGCGACGACGTGGGCGACGCGGGCCAGGCTGCCGTCGCGGGTGCAGATCGACTTGCCCTCGACCAGCGCGGCGTCGACGACGACGTCGGTGGCGGGCTGCGACTTGAGCAGCGTGCGGGTGCCGTCGCGGCGCGCGACGATCAGCCCGGCGTCGCGCAGCGCCTGGGACTTCTTGGTGACCTGGGGCTGGCTCTCGCCGAGCAGCGTCGCCAGCTCGCCCACGGTCAGCTCGTCCTCCGCGCACAGCGCCAGCAGCCGGAGACGATCTTCGTCTCCCAGCAGCCGGAACAAGTCAGCGCGGGCGGCCTGCACCCATTCTGTTTATTCCATCATGCGAATACTTGCAAGTATGATCTGGGACCGGTGCCGTATCATCTCGTCCTTGCTAGTGAATCTGCTCGCTTGAGGAGCGTCGGGAGGCGGTAGGGGCCGTGCATCGAGGCGATCGCCGCGGCCGCCGCGGCCGGATCGAGACCCGCCGCGGTCACGTGGAGCGGCCGGGCGCTGTCGCCGCGGACCACCGGCAACGATGGCGCGCCGACGAAGGCGTTCTTGGCCACGCCGATCACCGGCACGCCGACGACGTCGTGCAGGTGCGCGCCCAGGCCCTTGCGGTCGGCGCCGAGCCAGACGTGGCCGTCGATCACGATCGTGGCGATCGGCGCGGCTACGCCGGCCAGCGCCGCGCGCAGGTACGGCAGCTCGCGTTCGACGAACGCGCCCGGCACGTACGGCGCCGGCGGGCTGGCGTGGCGCTCGACCCGCTCGAGCGCGGCGGTGGCGTCGGGCCACGCGAGCCAGCCGACCACCGCGGTGGTGACCGCGGTGACGCCGTACTGGACGTCGAGGGCGACGATCATCGTCGACGGAGCCTAGCGCGAACGACGCGCGGCGGTGGACAGCACGCGGGGCCTGTCGGTAGCGTGGGAGGTAACGATGAAGAAGCTCCTCACTCTCCTGGCGATCGGCGCGCTCTCGACCGCGTGTGGCAAGAAGAACGGCGACGACAAGAAGGCGCCGCCGGCTGGCTCAGGCTCGGCCGCGGCCGCCGGCTCGGCCGCGGCTGCGGGCTCGGGCTCGGCCGCCGCTGCGGGCTCGGGCTCGGCCGCTGCTGCGGGCTCGGGCTCGGCCGCTGCTCCCGCGGCGTGCCCGCCGCTGAAGGTCACGATCGACGGCGTCGAGGTCCCCGGTCTGGTGCACGGCTACGCGGTCACCGAGAAGGAAGACGGCAAGTCGAGCGAGCAGGTGATCATCTACAACCACGACAAGCACACCTGCGAGCAGCTCGCGAGCAAGAGCGGCATCCCGATCGAGGAGGGCGAGGTCGACGTCCGCGCCAACGCGGGCGACACCACGACGGTCGGCGTCGGCGCGTCGACGCAGTTCGGCGTCGACGTCAAGCTGGTGAGCGCGGCGCCGACCAAGCCCGGCGACGTCGTCACGCTGTGCGTGCCCGAGACCACGGTGAGCGGCTTCGGCGAGCTGAAGGGCAAGAACATCGTCGTCAGCGGCACGTTCACCGGCACGTACTGCGGCGTGCGGCAGTTCTGAGCGGCGGCGCGCGACGCAGGTCACACGCGACGGAGGTCGCCGCGGCGAGCGCCGCGCCCGCGGCTATGCTCGCGGCATGAGGTGCCTCGCGATCAGCGCGCTGGTGGTGTGCGCGTGCGACGGACTGTACGGCGACCGCGCGCCCGACGCCGGCGACGCGTCGCCCGCCGACGAGTGCCAGGCGATCTACGATCGCGTGACCGCCGCGGTCCGCACCGCCGATCGCAGCTGCGCGACCGTCGACGACTGCACGCTCCGCGGCGGCGTCGACACCTGCGACTGCACGGCGTTCCTGGGCGTCGCGTGCAACGGCGATCCGATGAGCGAGGCCGGCAACGCCGCGGTCGCCGCGGCGATCGGCGACGCGACCGCGCGCTACGACCAGCTCGGCTGCGAGATCGGCGGACGCGTCTGCGACTGCGCGCCGGGCATCGTCGATTGCGTCGGCGGCCAGTGCGCGCTGGTCGGCGATCGGTCGTGCTTCCCGCAGCCGATCGACGCCGGCGTCGACGGGCCGTGATCGGCGCCGCGATCGCGACCGCGGCGTCGCGGTCGTGATCGGCGCTACGGGGCGACGCACGCGCCGACGCATCGGCCGCGCCGCTCGATACAATCGCGGCGTGCGCACCACCGCGATCGCGATCAGCCTGGGGATGCTGGCGTGCGACAACACGCCGGCGACGCCCGAGGAAGAGTGCCAGCAGATCTACGACCACGTCACCAGCCTGATCGGCCGCGCGGATCGCAGCTGCGCGACGGCGGCGGACTGCACGCGGCCCGGTGGCGTCGCCACCTGCAACTGCGCCGCCTTTCTCGGCGTGCAGTGCTCTGGCGATCCGATGAACCTCGAGGCGTACGGCGCGTTCGTCGAGGCGACCGCCGCCGAGGCCGAGCGGTACCGCGCGCTGAACTGCGCGGTGGGCCCGATGATCTGCGACTGCGGCCCGGGCAGCGTCGACTGCGTCGGCGGCCAGTGCGCCACCGTCAACGTGGAGACGTGCTTCGGGATCGACGCCGGCGTCGCCGCGCCGTGATCACGGCGGGGTCAGCGTCAGCTCGCCGCTGCGATCGGCGGTGAGCGTCCCCAGCGGCACGACGACCGGCGCGCGATCGACGACGACGCGCAGCTCGAGCCGATGCGCGCCGACGGTCCAGCTCGGCGCGATGCCGGCGCCGCGGCCGTACTGCTCGGCGCCGCACGTCACCGAGACCCAGCCCGACGCCGGCGCGCCGTCGGCGAGGAGCTCTGGATGCTGCGCGCGGGCCCGGCGCAGGCACCTCGCCTCGACGTGCAGGCCGTCGGCGACGACCGCGACCGTGGCGGCGATCGGCGAGCCGCCGCGCCGCGCCGGCAGCGGGCGCCCCTGGTAGGCGGCGGCCAGCGCCGCCAGCACCGCGCCGTCCTGCTCGACGGCGAACCGCCGCGCCAGCGCGCGGCCGACCAGCCGCCGCAGCGCGCGGTTGCGCGCCGCCTGCGCGCGATCGCCACCCGACCAGCCCCACACCGACGCCGCGGCGCCGATCGCGGCGGCGCGCACGGCGGCCTCGGGCGCGTCGACCAGCGTCAGCACCGCGGCCACGCCGATCGCGTCGGCGAACAGCGCGCCGGCCCGCACCGCGCGCAGGGCCTCGACGCGGCGCTCGACGGGCGCGGTCGGATCCTGCGCGACCGCGATCAGCGCGGCCGGCGTCGCCAGCGGCGCGCGCCACGCGATGCCCGAGCGATCGCGCGCCATGACGTCGAGCGCCGCGGCGAGATCGCCGGCGGCGGCCAGCCCCGCGGCGAGGCGCGCGGTCACCTCGTCGCGGTAGAAGCCCATCGACGGCCGGCTGGCGCCGACGGGCGGCGCCAGCGCCAGCGCCGCCGCGCGCCGCCGCGCCGGGTCGGTGATCGCCAGCGCCGCGGCCACGCCGTCGGCGCGCGCCAGCGCCGCCACCAGCTCGCGATCGAAGGTCGCGCGATCGATCGGCGCGCCGGTGGCGTGCCACTGGTCGGCCGGGTCGTGGCCTTGCGGCACCATCGTGAAGCCGCCGGGGTTGTCCCACTGCTCGAAGCGGAAGACCTTGCCGGCCTCGACGACGCGCAGCCCGGACGACGTGATGTACCAGCCGCCGGCGTCGACGCGATGCAGGAACACGACGACCTCGGGCTCGATCGTGTGGCCCTCGGTCGCGTACAGGCCATCGTCGAGGACCAGATCGCTGCCGACCGCGATCGGCCCGCGGATCGCGCGCGTCACGTGGTAGCTCGACGTGCGGTTGGCGGCGGGCGTGCGCGTCGCGACGACGATCGCGTCGCTCTCGAGGGTCAGCCCCGCGAGGTCGTAGTGCGCCATCATCGCGGCGTGGGCATCGCCCGCGGCCAGCACGCACACCACAGCGAGCAGACGGAGCCAGCGCATGCCGTAGGTGTCATCGACGCGGGCTGGCGTGTCGAGCCGTCCGCGCCTGCCAGCCGGCGGCGCGCCCGAAATTCGTCGCCATCTCGCGGGGTTCGCCCCCCGGAAACTGTCCCTTTTCGCGACGCATCACGCGCGAAACGATGTGTGATGTCAGGGCGTTAGAGGGGTAGATCCTGTCCCCTGATACACAAACTCGACGCGGTCGATGCCGAGGCAGGGGGAGCCGGCGGGGCAGCGGAAGCCGAAGCGGATGGGGCCGCGCGGCAGGGTGCCGTCGGGGAGGTCGAAGCGGTAGACGGTGGGGGCGTCGGAGGTGACGGGGACGGCGACGGCGTGGCCGGCGTAGGTGAGCTC
The DNA here is from genome assembly GCA_016794525.1 of Myxococcales bacterium. Taxonomy (GTDB): domain Bacteria; phylum Myxococcota_A; class Polyangia; order Haliangiales; family Haliangiaceae; genus UBA2376. Next base: position 70,439 of record JAEUJY010000062.1, on the reverse strand, counting down.
GAGGGAGGGCGGCTTGGCGCGGGCGGTGACGTTGAGGTGGACGTGCTCGCGGGCGAACAGCGGGACCAGCATGGTGGCGCCGGGCTGCGGGTAGGCGTACTCGACGGCGTCGACCTTGGCGAAGGTCCAGCGCCCGAGGCAGCTGCGCTGGCAGGCGCCGGGCGACAGCCGCCAGCCGTCCTTGACGACGACGCCGGGCTTGTCCCAGTCGCGGTTGTTGACCCACAGGTGCTCGCCGCCGAACGTCAGGTCGTAGCGGTTGAGCGGCAGGTCGTGCTTGGACGACCACAGCCAGATGTGCGGCCACGCGAACGGCGAGCCGTAGTCGCGGGTGAAGCGGTGCAGCTCGCGGGTGAAGCTGTCGATGTAGAGCTGATCGATGTCGTAGATGTCGTCAGTGAGCGGGAACAGCCGGTAGTCGGAGATCTGCCGCGACAGATCGAGGTTCATGCACACGAACGGCGTGAGCGGGATGGCCAGCGCGATCCGCCGCACGACGCCGGGGAACCGCGCGTGCAGCGCGCGCAGCGCGTCGACCAGGAACGCCGCGCCGACGATGTGCGCGACGGTGACGCCGGCCATGCGCCGCGCGCCGAAGCCCCAGAAGCCCCAGAAGTCCCAGGTCGAGCCGTTGACCCACACCTGCAGGAAGAACGCGACGGTCAGCCAGCCGGCGAGGTAGCGGCGCTCGGGGCCGCGCGCGAAGAGCAGGCCGACGATCGACACGTACGCCAGCGGGGTCCAGCGGAACAGGCCGTGCTTCGACGAGAACAGCACCTCCCACAGGAACGGCGCGTCCCACTGCATGAAGCCCTTCGACGAGTACGGGCCGAACGGGTGGTGGAAGTACGTGTAGAACACCACCGTCTGCGGCGCCGACACGACGACCATCGCGGCCAGCGCGGCGCCGGCGTAGCCGAGCATGCGCGCGACCGCGCGGCCGTCCTTGCGGCGCGCGCGGCGCACCAGCTCGATCAGCCCCTCGCCCAGCGGCAGCGCGGCGATCGTGACGTCCTGCGCGCGCGCCAGGATCACGAACCCGAGCAGCGCGCCGAGCGCGGCGTAGCGTCGGACGTCGTGGCGGCCGCGCGTCGCGTCCCAGTAGTCGACGGTCCACGCCACCGCCAGCGCCGACCACGCGTGGGCGTAGCCGCACTGGAAGATCGACCAGAAGTACAGGCCGGTGCCGAGCCCGACCAGCGTCACCGCGAACAGCGCCGCGGTCTCCGACGCGTGGCGCCGGGCCAGGCGGTAGCCGACCAGCAGCGCGAGGAAGCCGGCGATCAGCTCGGAGAAGAACGTCCACCGCTGGTGGTAGCGGTCGTAGCCGTGCATCGGCACGTCGTCGCCGAACGCGTTGCGCACCTTGGCGACGCCGTGGGCGATCGCGAACGCCGGCAGCTCGAGCATCGCCGAGCCGACCGGGTACAGGTAGTTCTTGCCGGTGTCGGTGGGCAGCGTCTTGGTGCCGAGCGGATCGCCCCACTGCGCGAGCTGGTTCGACAGGTCGAGGTCGCCGTCGAAGAACAGCGACATCCGCTCGAGGTGGATGTAGTGGCCGTCGAGCCGCGCGAACACCCGCTGGTAGGTGCCGTTGGGCGTGACCGGCGTGAGCGTGTACGGCTCGACGTCGAGGAACTTGTGGAACCAGAACGCGAAGATCAGCGTGAACACCACGCGCGGCCACGTGACGTGCCGACGCAGGCGCCCGCGCAGGTCGATCATCGCCGGAAGCGCGGCGCGACGAAGCCGTGGTAGTAGGCGTACGCGGTGGTGCCGAGGAGCCGCGAGCTGTAGCGCAGCACGCGCCGGCTCATGCCGCCGTGGTCGGGCGGGTACAGCACGGTCACCGGCACCTCGCGGATGCGCGCGCCGGCGGCCGCGGCCTGCACCAGCGACTCGGTGATGTAGTCGTAGTCGAAGGTCGGGTGCAGCGCGGCGATGACCTTGCGGTTCATGCAGCGGTAGCCGCAGGTGAGGTCGCGCAGCTTGTGGCCCATCAGCGCGCTGACGCCGCGGGCGAAGCCGGTGAGCGCGGTCTGCTTCCAGCCGGCCATGCCGTCGGGGCGATCGCCGGCGAAGCGCGAGCCGATCGCCAGGTCGCAGTCACCGGCGGCCACCGGCTCGAGCAGCAGGTGCAGATCGGCCGGCAGCACCTGGCCGTCGGAGTCCATGTGCGCCATCAGCTCGAAGTCGCGGGCGCGGACCCACTCGACGCCGGTGCGGAACGCCGCGCCGACGCCGCGGTTCCTGGGGTGGCTGACCACCTCGGCGCCCGCCGCGCGCGCCACCTCGGCGGTGCCGTCCTTCGAGCCGTCGTCGATCACCAGCACGGTCGGCGCGCCGGTCGACAGCCCGCGCAGCGCGCGCAGCTCACCGACGAGGTCGCCGATGTGGTCGGCCTCGTTGAGCGCCGGCAAGAGGACGCACGCCTTCACGCCGCGTGAGATTCCCCGAGGCGGCCCGCGCCGTCAATCGATGCGGCCACCTGCCGGTGGCGCCGTGACCAGTGCTACGATCGAGCGATGCTCACGGCGCCGCTCGCGTGCCTCTGGGTGGTGGGGGTGCAGTCGGTCGCGGAGGTGCCGAGCCCGCGGCCCACCGGTTGGGTCACCGACCAGGCCGACGTGCTCGACGCCGCGACCGAGGCCCGGCTCAACGAGGTGGCCGAGGCGCTGCACCGCGAGCTCGGCCCCGAGGTGGCGGTGGTCACCATCGACGACTCGCCCGGGGATCCGAAGCAGTTCGCGACCGAGCTGTTCAACACCTGGCACATCGGCCGCGCCGGCGCCGACGACGGCGTGCTGGTGCTGATGGTCATGGGCAAGCGCCGCCTGGAGATCGAGACCGGCGTCGGCGTCGACATCCCGCTGCCGGCGGCCTGGCTGGCCGACATGCAGGCGGCGCAGATGGTGCCGGCGTTCAAGCGCCGGGACATCGGCGGCGGGCTGATCGCCGGGCTGGTCGCGATCGACGCCCGGCTGCGCGGGCTGCCCGTCGAGGCCGACGTGCCGTCGACGCCGGGCGAGTACCGCAGCGACGGCACCGTCGTGACGCCGGGCGGGACGACGAGCCGGCCCGCGGTGCCGGCCACGGGCGGCGGCGGCGGTGGCGGCGGCGGCGACGACGATGGCGGCGGCGGTGCCCTCGGGTACGGCCTCGGCGCGCTCGCCGCGCTGGGGGCCGGCGGGGCCGGCGTGGTCGCGTTGCGGCGACGGCGGCGGCGCTGCGCCGCGTGCCAGGTGCAGATGCTGGCGCTCGACGAGCTGGCCGACGACGCGCACCTGTCGGCCGGCCAGCAGGCGGAGGAGCGCCTGGGCGCGGTCGACTACGAGGTGCTGATCTGCCCCGGCTGCCAGGCGTCGAAGACGATCGTCCACAACCGCTGGTTCTCGGGCCGCCAGCGCTGCCCGGGGTGCCGGTTCAAGACCGCGAAGTCGACCTCGCGCACGCTGGTCACCGCCACCTACGATCACGGCGGCTCGGTCGAGATCACCGTGCAGTGCCCGCACTGCAACCACCGCTCGGTGTCGACCCGCTCGACGCCGCGGCGGACCCGGCCGTCGTCGACCAGCACCAGCTCGGGCTCGCGGTCGTACGGCTCGTCGAGCTCGCGGTCGTCGTCGTCGAGCTCGCGGTCGTCGTCGGGCTTCGGCGGCGGGCGGTCGCGCGGCGGCGGCGCGGGGTCCAGCTGGTGATGCTGGCGCCGCTCGCCTGCCTGTGGGTGGTCGCGGTGCAGTCGGTCGCGGAGGTGCCGAGCCCGCGGCCGGGCGGCTGGGTCACCGATCAGGCCGACGTGCTCGACGCCGCCGCCGAGGCGCGGCTCGACGCGCTGGCCGAAGCGCTGCACCGCGATCGCGGGGCCGAGGTGGCGGTGGTGACGGTCGACGACGTCCCGGGGACGCCCAAGCAGTTCGCGACCGAGCTGTTCAACGCCTGGCACATCGGCCGCGCCGGCCACGACGACGGCGTGCTGGTGCTGATGGTCATGGGCAAGCGGCGCCTCGAGATCGAGACCGGCCGCGGCATCGAGGCGGCGCTGCCCGCGGCGTGGCTCGCCGAGATGCAGGCCGCGCAGATGGTGCCGGCGTTCAAGCGCAAGGACATCGGCGGCGGCCTGATCGCCGGGCTCGTCGCGATCGACGGGCGGCTGCGGGCGCTGCCCGGCGAGGCCGACGTGCCGGCGACGCCCGGCGAGTACCGCAGCGACGGCGCGGCGGCGACGACCGAGCGACGACCGGCGCCCCCGCCCGCGCGGCCGGCGCCCCCGCCCATCCCCGACCCCATCCCCGATCCTGCGCCGCGCGCCACGCCGCCAGCGCCCGCCGATCACGACGCGGGCGGCGGCGTCGCGGTGCCGATCGGCCTCGCGGTGGGCAGCGCGGCGAGCATCGGCGCGGTCGTCTGGGCGACGCGGCGGCGGCGGCGCTGCCCGAAGTGCGGCGCGCACGTGATCACGCTCGACGAGCGCGCCGACGACGCGTTCCTGACCGAGGGCCAGCGCGCCGAGGAGCGCGTCGGCTCGGTCAACTACGTCGTGCGGCAGTGCATGGGCTGCCGCTTCGTGCGGATGGCGGCGGCGCGGCGCTGGTTCTCGCGGTACCAGCCGTGCCCGAGCTGCACCGCCCGGACCTACGCGTCGGCCACCAGCGTGACGATCGAGGCGACGTACGATCACGGCGGGCAGCTGCGGGTGTGGGAGCGCTGCGCGCACTGCGCGTTCCAGAACATCTACTTCCGCGACACGCCGCAGCTGGTCCGATGGAGCTCGAGCTCGTCGAGCGACTCGTCGTGGTCGCCGTCGTCGAGCGACTCCGGGTGGTCGTCCTCGTCGTCGTCCGACGCGTCGTCGTCGTCGTCGTCGAGCTCGGACTCCGGCTTCAGCGGCGGCAGCTCGGACGGCGGCGGCGCGGGCTCGAGCTGGTGACCCGGCGCGCGCGGCGTGGTAGCTACCCGGTCCATGCAACACGTTCGCTCGATCGCGCCGCGCCTGGCGATGGCGCTGCTGGTGACCGCGGCTGGCGCCACCGCCGGCTGCAAGAAGAAGGCTGACAAGACCCCGGCGCCGACCGAGGTCAAGGGCTCGGCCGCCGGCACCGCGGGCACGGCCACCCCGACGCCGACGACGCCGCCGCCGGCGATCGACGCTGCGGCCGCCGCGGTGATCACCAAGGCGGTCACGCCGGCCGAGGCCGTCGCCGCCGCCGATCGCACCGCCGACGACAAGGCGCTCGACGCCGGGCGCAAGCCGGCCGAGCTGCTGGCGTTCCTGCACGTCGGCGAGGGCATGCGCGTCGCCGAGCTGTTCGCCGGCGGCGGCTACACCGTCGAGCTCATGGCCCGCGTCGTCGGCCCGACCGGCGTGGTCTACGGCCAGAACACCCCCGACATCCTGGCCAAGTTCGCCGAGAAGCCGTGGAGCGAGCGGCTGGCCCGGCTGGCGTCGCCGAACATCGTCCGCGTCGATCGCGAGCTGGGCGCGCCGCTGCCCGACGACGCCACCAACCTCGACCTCGTCGTGATGCACCTCGTCTACCACGACAGCGTGTGGATGGGCGTCGACCGCACCGGCATGAACGCGGCGATCTGGAAGGCGCTCAAGCCGGGCGGCGAGTTCGCGGTGATCGATCACTCGGCCAAGGACGGCACCGGCAGCGACGCCGCCAAGGAGCTGCACCGCATCGAGAAGAAGTTCGTGCAGACCGAGATCGAGCAGACCGGCTTCAAGCTCGATCGCGAGAGCGACCTGTTCGCGCACCCCGAGGACACCCGCGACTGGAGCGCGTCGCCGTCGGCCGCGGCCGACAAGCGCGGCCAGAGCGATCGCTTCGTGCTGGTGTTCAAGAAGCCGGTCGACGCGAAGTAGCGCGCCGCTACGCGCGCAAGAGCGCGCCGACCTCGGCGCAGACCGCGTCGGTGAGCCGGGCGCAGGCGGCGCTCAGCCGGGTGATCAGCAGGAAGCCGTGGACCATCGCCGGCTCGTCGCGGGCGATCACGCGGACCCCGGCGCCGCGCAGGCGGTCGGCGTAGGCGATCGCCTCGTCGCGCAGCGGATCGAACCCGGCGGTCAGCACGTAGGCCGGCGCGACGCCGGCGACGTCGGCGGCGTGGTGCGGCGAGCCGGTCGGCTCGCGCAGCCGGGCCTCGCTGGGATCGGGCCCGAGGTAGTGGCCGCGGTACCAGGCGATCGCGCGCGCGCCCAGGATGAACGCGTCGGCCATGCGCTTGTGCGACGGAAAGCTGCAGGTGAGATCGGTGGCCGGGTAGAAGAGCGCCTGCAGCGCCGGCGCGATCGCGTCGCCGCGGGTCGCCTGGGCCACGACGGCCGACAGGTTGCCGCCGGCGCTGTCGCCGCCGATCGCCAGCCGCCGCGGATCGGCGCCCAGCTCCGCCGCGCGCGCCGCGACGTCGCGGAACGCGGCGATGGCGTCGTCGGCCGCCGCCGGGTACGGGTGCTCGGGCGCCAGCCGGTAGTCGACGGCGATCACCTGCACCCGGCCGTGCGCCGCGAGCTTGCGACACAGGCCGTCGTGGGTGTCGAGGTCGCCGACCACCCAGCCGCCGCCGTGGAGGAACACCAGCGTCGGCGCCGGCGTCGGCAGGTCGCGCGGGCGGTAGACGCGCGCCGGCAGCGGGCCGATCGCGCCGCGCACCCGCGCCGGCGCCACCGTGACCGGCAGGTCGCGGCCGGGATCGTCGGCGATGATCACCGACGTGCACATCCGGCGGCGCGCCTCGACCGGCGTGTGGTGCCACACCTGCGAGTCGCCGGTCTTGCGGTCGAGCGCGGCCAGCACGACCAGATCGGGATCGAGCCCGGCGTCGAGCTCCTGGCGGTGGCGGGCCAGGAAGTGGCGGCGCACCGCGGTCGCGTTGACGAGCGCCCGCGCGACGGGCTTCATGATCGCGACCTGCGCGCGCTGCCGACGGTCGAGCTCCATCGCCCGAGCATCGCACGAAGCCGGCGGCCCGCGGCCCGCCGGCGCGCGCGCTACTTGCCCGCCATCGCGTCGGTGATGACCTTGTTGAGCGTCGCCGCCAGCACCTCGATCGAGGCGGTGCGCAGCTGGGCCAGGTCGAGCGCGACGGCGCCCTCCTTGTCGAAGCCCTTCTTGTCGATGTCGAGCAAGAGCTTGACCTGCGCGCCCAGGTACTCGATGCCGATCTTGACCTCGTTGATGCGGTTCTTGTGCTGCGCCGGCGGCTGGAACCCGGCGTCGTAGCGCTGCGCGTGGGGCTTGGACTTCCACTCGCTGAACCGGTAGTCGAGCGAGCCCATCGCGTCGCGGATCCGCTCGAGGTCGGGGTTGCGCATCGTGATGTCGAGCTCGACGTCGACGTCGGACGCCCAGTTGATGTCGACCACCGCGTGCAGGCACCAGCGCGAGGCGCGGTTCGACGAGGCGACGCCGCTCGGCACCTCGATCTTGAACGGCAGCGGCAGCACGTCGCCCTTCATCGACTTCCACGGGCCCTGGCGCACCAGCACGCGGTCCCAGACGTGGCCCTTGCTGGCGCCGTCCTCGTGGCGCTCGATCAGATCGACGGTGATCGACGCGACCGACTCGTTGTCGAGCGCGGTGAACTCGACGAAGCCCTCGAGGATCGTGCCGGCGAAGGCGGTGTCCTGGCGCAGCGCGAGCAGCACGACGCCGTTGCCGTTGGCGTCCTGGCGGCGGTACGAGAACTCGCGGGGCAGCGGCTCCGACGCCATCGGCCCGGTCATCGGCGCGGCCGCCGCGGCGACCTGCTGCGCCTGGTACTGCGCGACCTGCTGCTGGAACGCCGGCGCCGGGGCGAACGCCGCGATGCGCCCGCCCCCCGGGAACGCCAGCTCGAGCGGCACCGAGCCCAGGCTGACCTGCATGCCCGGCCCGAGCGCGACGACGTTCTGGCCGATGTGCTGGCCGTTGACCCAGGTGCCGTTGGCCGAGCCGAGGTCGCGGATGAACACCTGGCCCTGGCCCAGCCACACCTCGGCGTGGCGGCGCGACAGGCCGGGGTTCAGGAACGCCAGCTGCGACGCCGCCGGATCGCGGCCGACGAAGATGCGGTTGTTCTGCGCGTCGAGCGCGACCTGCGAGGTCCCGAGGGTGACGACGACGGTGGGCATGCTCATCGACCCCATCATCGCACCGAGTTCACCCTGCCGGGAGGAGATGATCGCGATCTTGCGGCAACCGCTGGCACCCGCGGCGAGTCGTCGCGGCGCGGCGCGGTGCGCCGCGCCGCTCAGCGGCCGCGCCAGGCGCGCAGCCGGGTGAGCGCGGCGTCGATCGTCGCCAGGTCCTTGCAGAAGCAGAAGCGCACCAGCGAGCGCGGCGGCGCGGCGGCGTAGAACGCGCTCATCGGGATGACGACGACGCCGGCCTCGGTGACCAGCCGGCGGGCGAAGCCGACGTCGTCCTCGTCGGGGCGCATCCACCCGGCGACGTCGGCCACCAGGAAGTACGTGCCGTCGCCGGCGATCACCTCGACGCCGAGGTCGCGCAGGCCGGCGGCCAGGCGCGCGCGGCCGGGCGCCATCGCCGCGGCCAGGCCGGCGTAGTGGGTCGCGTCGACGCCGAGCCCGAGCGCGACCGCGTGCTGCAGGTTGGGCGGGGTCGTGAACGTCACCAGCTGGTGGGCCTTGGCGATCGGGCGGATCATCGCCTCGGGGCCGCTGACGTAGCCGACCTTCCAGCCGGTGAGCGAGAAGGTCTTGCCGGCCGAGCCGATGCGCACGGTGCGCTCGCGCATGCCGGGCAGCGTCATCAGCGGCACGTGGGTCGCGCCGTCGAACACCAGGTGCTCGTAGACCTCGTCACAGACCGCGTAGACGTCGTGGGCGATCAGCTGCTCGGCCAGCCACGCCAGCTCGTCGCGCGCGAACACCTTGCCGGTCGGGTTCATCGGCGAGTTGAGCACCAGCAGCTTGGTCTTCGGCGACAGCGCCGCGGCGAGCGCGGCGCGCGGCAGCTCCCAGCGCGGCGGCTCGAGCCGCACCGCGCGCGGGATCGCGCCCAGGCGGCGCACCACCGGCGCGTAGGTGTCGTAGGCCGGCTCGAGCAGGACGACCTCGTCGCCGGCGTCGAGCAACCCGAGGAAGCAGTCGAGCAGCGCCTCGGTGGCGCCCGAGGTGATCAGCACCTCGCGATCGGGATCGAGGTCGAGGTCGTAGTGGCGGCGGGCGTGGGCGGCGACCGCCTGGCGCAGCGCCGGCAGGCCCATCATCGGCGGGTACTGGTTGTGGCCGTCGACGACGTAGGCCGCGGCCGCGGCGCGCAGCGCCTCGGGGCCGCGATCGTCGGGGAAGCCCTGGCCCAGGTTGACCGCCTGGTGCGCGCGCGCCAGCGCCGACATCGACTCGAAGATGGTGGTGCCGGAGGCGGCGAGCGTGGGGTTCGCGGGCTTCACGGCGCGAGTCTACTCGCTACTCGGCGAGCGGGACCACCAGCGCGCCGGCGCGACACAGGCCGTCGAGCAGCGGCCGCAGGCAGCCGCGCAGATCGGTCTCGAAGTCCGACGCCAGGCTGGCGTACTCGGGCCGGCGCAACAGCGGCGCCATCATCGGCGCGGGGTGCGCCATCGGCCACAGGCCGGCGATCAGCGCGTGCAGGTAGCGCACGAACGCGATGACGCGGTCGATCGGGATCGCGGGCAGCGCGGCGTGGATCGCGTTGCGGATGCGGATCGACAGATCGAGCATCTGCTGCTTGAACTCGGCGGCGGCGACCTCCGAGGTGTTGTGCTCGAGCACGCCAGCGACCACGGCGATCAGCTGACAGGTCAGCGCGTGAGCGCTGATCGTGCGGGCGAGGACCGCCGCGACCTGGGCGGCGTCGTTGCGCCCGGCCAGCGGCGCGATCTCGCGCTCGAACTCGGCCAGCCACGCGAACGCGTCGTCGGCCAGGAGCGCCATGAGGATCTCCTCGCGGCTGCCGAAGTAGCGATAGACGTTCGACTTGGCCAGGCCGGCGGCCCGGGCGATGGCCGACAGCCCGACGCCGGCCAGGCCCTCGGTGGTCAGCAGCGTGCGGGCGGCGCCGAGCAGCTCCTCTCGGCGCTGGGCCTTCTGCTCGGGATCGCGGGCCCGCTGGAACGTCTCGGTGGCCGACATGAGAACACCGTTCTTTTATTACGACGCGAAGAACCTTGCAAGTCCGAATCGTTGCGAGGCTCCTGGTCGTCATCGGTCGATCACCCGTTGACAAAAGAACGATGTTCTCTTAATAAGAGACCACCGTTCTCCAAAGGTGACCCCATGAGCCAGCCCAGCCAGCCCAGCCAGCCCAGCCAGCCCAGCCAGCCTGACCCCGCCGCGACGACCGTCCTGGTCACCGGCGCGTCGGGCTTCATCGCCCAGCACACCATCCTCGCGCTGCTCGCCGCGGGGTACCGCGTCCGCGGCACGGTCCGCTCGCTCAAGCGCGGCGACGAGATCCGCCGCGTGCTGGGCGACGCCGCCACGGATCGCTTCACGCTGGTCGAGGCCGAGCTGACCTCCGACGCTGGCTGGCGCGAGGCGTGCCGCGGCTGCCGCTACGTGCTGCACATGGCGTCGCCGCTGCCGTCGCGGCCGCCCAAGCACGCCGACGAGCTGATCGTCCCGGCCCGCGATGGCGCGCTGCGGGTGCTGCGCGCGGCGGTGGCCGAGCGGGTCGCCCGCGTCGTGATGACCTCGTCGGTCGCCGCGGTCCTGTACGGCCACGCCCGCGACGGCAGCCGGACCTACGACGAGGCCGACTGGTCGAAGCTGACGCCGGACGTCGGCGCCTACGAGCAGAGCAAGACGATCGCCGAGCGCGCCGCGTGGGCCTACCTCGACACGCTCGCGCCCGAGGAGCGCATCGAGCTGGTCACCGTCAACCCCGGCCTGGTCCTCGGCCCGGTGCTGTCGGCCGACTTCAGCACCTCGGGCGAGGTGGTCCGCAAGCTGATGAAGCGCGAGCTGCCGGGCTGCCCCGACGTCGGCTTCGCGGTGGTCGACGTCCGCGACGTCGCGACGGCGCACGTCGCGGCGATGACCGCGCCCGAGGCCGCGGGCCAGCGCTTCATCGCGGCGGTCGAGCACGCCTCGATGCGCGACATCGCGACCATCCTCGCGACGCACTTCGGCCCGCGCGGCTACAAGATCCCGACGCGGCGCGTGCCGGCGTGGCTGCTCCGGCTGGTCGCGGTGTGGGACAAGACCGCCCGGCTGGCCATCCAGGAGTTCGGCAAGCGCCAGGATCTGTCGAACGCGCGCGCGCGGACCGTGCTCGGCTGGCAGCCGCGCAGCCTCGAGGCGATGGTGGTCGACATGGGCGAGAGCATGATCGCCCACGGCGTGGTGTAGGCGCGGCGTGTAGCCCCGCGCCGCGATACCAACCCGCGCGACGGCGCGGTATCCTCGACGACGATGATCGCGCCCTGGCTGCGCCCGATGCTGTGGGGCGAGCGCGACTGGGACCTGGCGCTGCGGCGGGTCCTCCACGCCACCGGCACCGGCGGCGGCGACCGCGACGAGCGGGCGCTGGCCCTGGGCGCCGCGTGCGAGCACGTCGCGCCGGATCGTCGGCGCGCGATCGCCGCCTACGCCAGCGGTGGCCCCGAGCTGCTGGCGCGCGCGCGCGCGCTGGCCGTCGAGCTGGCGTGGTGGCCGGCGGTGGCGCGGCTGGCCCAGGCCGAGCGCGCGCGCACCGGCGCCGCGGGGCTGGCGGTCGACGAGCTGGGCGCGTGGCTCGACGCCGGCGAGCCGATGCTGGCGGCGATGGTGGCGGCCGAGGCCCGGGCCGCGGCGCCGAGCGATCCATGGCTGGCGCTGCTCGACGGCGCGGTGCGGGGCGACGCCGCGCCGGCCGTGCTGGCGGACGTGGTCGCCGCGCAGGCCGGCGACGATCCGCGGGCGGCGCTGGCGCGGGTGCGGCTGGCGCGGATGGTCGGCGACGCGGGCGGCTTCCAGGCGGCGCTGGCCCGCGCGGCGCAGCTGGCGCCCGACGAGCCGGTCGTGCTGGCGATGGCGCTGCACGAGCTCGACGACGAGGCCGCGCTGCACCAGCTGGTCCGCACCCGGCTGCACGATCAACCACCGGCCGCGTGGGTCGCGACGGCCAGCGGCATGGGCCGCGCGCTGGTCCTGCGCCCCGGCGTCCGCGGCCTCGGCCTGCGGCTGATCCGCGCCGCCCTGACGCTCACCTACGAGCACGGGCTGGCGGTCCCCGGCGGCCACCTCGCGCTGTGGACGCTGCTGGTCGAGCACGCCACCGAGGCCGGCGCGCGCCGCTCGCTGCTGGCGCTGGCCACCGCGGCGCTCGACCGCGAGCTGCCGCTCGACGATCGGATCTGGCTGGCGGCGCTGGGCGCCGACATCGCGCTGGTCGACGGCGGCGCGCCCGAGGTGGCGCAGGCGTGGGCCGCGGTGGTCGCCGAGCACGCGCCCGACCACCCGTGCGTCGCCGCGGTGGAGGCGGCGCTGCGCGCGCCGATCGACGACGGGCTGGTGTACCTCGATCGGGCCTACGAGCCGGCCGCGACCAGCTCGCGCTCGCTGTCGCTGGATCCGGTGCTGGCGGCGCTGCGCGGCGCGGTCGATCACGCCGAGCCGGCGACGTCGGTGGACATCCCCGTCGACGATCTGCACGAGACGGCGCCGGCGCCGGGCCGCGCGATGGCGATCGCGACCGCCGCGATCGCAGCCACCACCGCCGCGGTCGCCGCGGCCGCGCGGGCCCGCCCGCAGCCGCCACGCCTCCCGGTCGGCGCGCCGCCGCCGCCCGCCGCCGCGCGACCACCGCCCGCGACCACGTCCGCCACGCCCGCGGCGGCCGCCGCGCCGCCGCCGCCTGCCACGCCGCCGCGCCCGCCGGCCGGCAGCCTGATCCCGAGCAGCGCGCGCACCGCGCTCGGGCAGCGCGGCTCGCTGCCGGCGTTGCCGCCGATCCCGCCGCGCCCCGACGCGCGCCCGCGCGCGCCGCGCCTCGCGCTCCCCCTCGACGCCACCATCGAGCGCGCCGGCCAACCCGCGCTGCCGGTCGTGTGCCGCGACATCAGCACCACCGGCGTGTTCGTGCTGACCGACGCCGCGCTCCAGCTCGGCGCGACCATCGACTTCACCGTCGAGACCCCCGCGGCCGAGGCCTGGGGCGAGCGCCGCTACCGCACCCGCGCGCGCGTCGTGCGCCGGGAGTCGCGCGGCTACGGCCTCGCGCTCGACGCGCCGCCGCCGGAGCTGATCGCCGAGCTCGAGCGGCTGCAGAAATGATGCAATAGCCGACCGCGATCGTGCGTCTCCTCCACATGGCCGCTCCTGTCGCCATGTCGCCTGGCCGCGTCCCCTGCCCGCTGTGCGGCCTGCCCGTGCACCCGATCGCCGGTCGCTGCCGCCACTGCCGCAGCGATCTGACGCGGGTCGCGCGCCCGACGACGCCGACGACCGCGTCGACGTCGCCCCGCGGCCGCGCGGCGCTGATCGCGATGGCGCTGCTCCTGGCCGCCGCCGCGCTGGCCGCGCCGATCCTCGCCGCCTGACTTCCCGGAGGCGCTCGCCGAGCCGCGACGCCGTGTCGCGCACCCACATCCCGACCCACGCCCGGCTGGCCAGGGTCCGCGGGGTTCCTCACCGTCGAAGTCAGCGCCCACACCGCTGGCGGCGCGCGAGACGAATCCGGTTGCGCTCGTCGACGAGCGGGAGCCACCATGGGGATGGTCGAGGGGCCGTCGGGTTCACCCACACGCACGGGAGGTCGCCATGGTGACGCAGCCGCTGCTGAAGGTTCGTTCGGGGCTCGCGCGCGCGCGCACGCACCAGGTCTGTCGGGCCTGCGGCGAGCCATACACGACACGGCCAGGCGAACAGCACCTGGCCGCGGTGTTCTGCGTCGCCTGCATCGAGTCCCACGACGAGCCGGTCACCGCCGAGCACGCGTGGGATCTCGGCGGCGGCGACTGATCGCCGGATTTTTCTCGTGTCGCTGCAACACGCGACTCGTCGACGGTGAGGTGGCTGGTCCTCGCCCGAGTCGATGACCTTTTCGAGTGATCTGATCACGCGTGGTCCCCTACACTGGCTGGGGGGAGGACGCATGGACCACGAGGAGCGACGTCGCCACTTTCGCGCCGACACCGAGCTGGGCGCGCGGCTGCACGCCGCCGGCACGGTGGTGCGCGGCAAGAGCGTCGACCTGTCGCGGGGCGGCGTGCGGATCCGTCGGCTCGACGACGACGTCCCGTGTCCGGCGGTCGGCACCGCCGCGCTGGTCGAGCTCGAGCTCGGCCCCAGCGGCTGGGTCGCGCAGGACGGCCGCGTCGTGCGCTGCGACTTCTCCGATCTCGCGATCGCGTTCGATCCGGTCGCCGACGCGGTGGCCCGGCTGATCGACGAGGAGATCCGCGCGGTGCTGGCGTCGGTGAGCCGGCCGCGCCTGCTGGTCGTCGATCCGTCCGCCGCGCGCCGCCACCACATCGCCGAGAAGCTGCGCGCCGCGGGCTGCGACCCGTACGAGGCCGCCACGCCGCTCGAGGCGATCGATCTGATCGAGCGACCGTCGAGCCACATCGCCGGCGTCGCGGTCGCCGAGCACCTGACGCAGACCGACGGCGAGGAGCTGTGCGAGTTCGTCGCCGAGACCAACCCCGGCATCCGGCTCGCGGTGATCGCCGACGCGCTGTCGGCCGCCGATCCGCCGCGGGCCCGCCGCACCACCGAGCCGCGGCCCGCCGTCGACGCCACCACCGACGACACGCTCGAGCGCTCGCTGCGCGGCTTCGTCGACGCGGTCCACACGCCACCGCCGACCCGGCGCTGACGGCGCGGCTACTCGGCGGCGCGCGGCGCCATCACGACCAAGTGGAACATCCGCCCGTCGTCGATGCGGAAGTCGAACATGATCCCGCCGAAGTCGACCCACTTCGACGGGATCGGCGCGCCGGCGAGGTCGCCGGCCGCGACCGCCGCGCCGTAGGCGGCGCGCGCCTCGGCCTCGGTCGCCTCCCACCCGAGGCCGTTGGGCAGGCGCAGCCGGAACTCGTGCCACGGCTCGTTCTCGTAGCCGCCGGGCACGCCGCGGTAGACGTGGATCGCGTCGACGACGCCGCCGGCCAGCGCGATCGACAGGCCGTGGCGGTAGTACTGCATGAACTCGCCGTCGTCGCTGTCGGGGACGCCGAGCGCCGCGCGCACCGCCGCTGGGGCCATGCCGAGCTCGATCGGCCCGGCCGACCGCCCCGGGATCGCCGTCGCGCGGGCGCCGACCGCCGCGCCGCTACCACCGCCGCCGCCGTTGGACGGCCCGACGACCGGCGCCGCCGCGCCGCCGCAGCCGCCCACCAGCCCACCCGCCACCACCAGCGCCAAGGTCACCGCGACGAATCGGGCCATGCGCGACGATACCACCGCCGCGCGGCCCAACGTCGCGCCGCTGGTTACACCATCTCCATGAACATCGTCGTCGGATCCTCGAGCAGCGCCTTCACGTCCTGCAGGAACATCGCGCCGTCCCAGCCGTCGGCCAGGCGGTGATCGACCGAGATCGACAGGTTCATCAGGTGGCGGATCACGATCTGGCCGTTGCGCACCGCCGGCTTCTCCTCGATCTTGTGGACGCCGACCACGGCGACCTCGGGGAAGTTGATGATCGGCGTGGCCAGCACGCCGCCCAGCTTGCCGAGCGAGCTGATCGTGAACGTCGAGCCGGTCAGCTCGTCGCGGGTCGCGGTGCCGGTGCGGACCGCGTCACCCAGCCGCTCGATCTCCTTCGACAGATCGAAGATCGAGCGCTTGTCGGCGTCGCGCACCACCGAGACCACCAGGCCCTGCGGGCCCTGGGCCGCGATGCCCATGTGGTAGTACTTCTTGCGGACGATCTCCTGGGTCGTCTCGTCGAGCGAGGCGTTGAGCATCGGCCACTTCTTCAGGCCCGACACCACCGCCTTGACGATGAACGGCAGGTAGTTGAGCTTGACCCCGCGATCGGCGGCCCGGCTCTTGGCGCGCTCGCGCACCGCCACCAGCTCGGTCATGTCGATCTCTTCGACGTAGGTGAAGTGCGCCGCGGTGTGCTTGGACCGCGTCATCGACTCGGCGATGCGCTTGCGCATGCCGCGGAACGGGATCCGCTCCTCGTCGCCGCCGCGCGCGATGGCCTGGGGCGCGAACGCCTTGGCCGCCGGCAGCACGGTCTCGGTCAGCTTGGGGATCGCCACCGTCGAGCCGGCCGTGGCGTAGACCTTGACGTCGTCGGACGTGACCCGACCGCGCTTGCCGGTCGGGGCCACCCGCGTCAGGTCGATGCCCATCTGCCGCGCCAGGCGCCGCGTCGCCGGCGTCGCCAGCACCCGGCCGCGGGTCGCCGAGGCGTCGACCACCTCGATCCGGCCGGTGCTCGGGAGCGACTCCGGCAGGTGACCCGCCAGCTGCACCTGCGGCGCCGGCGAGTGCTCGGGCAGCTTGGCCGCGCCGTGGCCGTTGCCGGCCGCCGCGACCGCGCCGCCGGCGCCGTCGTCGATCACCAGCAGCACCTTGCCGACCGGGCAGATCTGGCCCTCGCCGTAGTTGATCGCGGCGATCGTGCCGGCGCGCGGCGACGGGATCTCGACCGTCGCCTTGTCGGTCATGATCTCGACGATCGGCTGGTCGAGCTTGACCACGTCGCCGACCTTGACCTTCCACGAGACGATCTCGCCCTCGACGACGCCCTCACCGATGTCGGGCAGATGGAACTCGAAGGCCATGTCACCACTCCAGGGTCTGGCGGATCGCGCCGAGGACGCGATCGGCGTTGGGCATGTACTCGTGCTCGAGCGTGTACGGGAACGGCGTGTCGAAGCCGCAGACGCGGGCGATGGGCGCCTCGAGGTGCTCCATCGCGCGCTCCTGGATCGACGCGATCAGCTCGGCGCCGAAGCCGCAGGTCTTGGGCGCCTCCTGGACGATCACGCAGCGGCCGGTCTTCTTGACCGAGGCCAGGATGCCGTCGATGTCGAACGGCATCAGCGAGCGCAGGTCGAGCACCTCGACCGAGATGCCGGCGGCCTCGGCCTTGGCCGCGGTCTCCTCGGCGATCGACACCATGCCGCTCCACGCGATCAGCGTGACCTGGGTGCCGGGGCGGGTCACCGCCAGCTTGCCCAGCTCGAGCGTGTAGTCGCCCTCCGGCACCTCGCCCTTGCTGGCGCGGTAGATGCGCTTGGGCTCCATGAACAGCACCGGGTCGTTCTGGCGCATGCACGCCAGGAGCAGGCCCTTGGCGTCGTACGGGTTCGACGGCGCGATCACCTTGAGGCCGGGCGTGTGGATGAACAGCGCCTCGGGCGACTGCGAGTGGTAGTGGCCGCCGCGGATGCCGCCGCCGACCGGCGTGCGGATGATGACCGGGCACGGGTACTGGCCGCCCGAGCGGTACCGGAACTTCGCCAGCTCGTTCACGATCTGATCGAAGGCCGGGAAGATGAAGTCGCCGAACTGGATCTCCGGGACCGGGCGCAGGCCGTAGAGCGCCATGCCGATCGCGGTGCCGATGATGCCGGCCTCGGCCAGCGGCGTGTCGATCACGCGCTCGCCGCCGAACTCCTCGTAGAGGCCGCTGGTGGCGCGGAAGACGCCGCCGAACTTGCCGACGTCCTCGCCGAGCACGACCGTGCGCGGGTCCTGACGCATCTGCAGCCGCAGCGCGTCGTTGACCGCCTGGATGATGTTCATGACGGGCATTGGTGCTCTCCGCTCAGCCGTGGTGGTGGGGGGACTTGGTGCGGGCCTGCGCCATCAGCCAGGCCTTCTGCTCGCGGATGTGCCACGGCATCTCTTCGAAGACGTCGTCGAACATCGTCTCGACCGGCGGCGGCGGCGTCGCGTCGGAGGCGGCCAGCGCGTCGGTGATCTCCTGGTTGTAGCGATCGATCAGGCCCTGCTCCCAGGCCTGGTCCCACAGCCCGCGGTGGGTCAGGTAGTTGCGCATCCGGTTGAGCGGGTCGCGCTTCTCCCAGATCTCGGGCTCCTTCGGGTCGCGGTAGACCGACGGGTCGTCCGAGCTCGAGTGGCCCTGGACGCGGTAGGTCAGCGCCTCGATCAGCGTCGGGCCGTCGCCGGCGCGGGCGCGGTCGATCGCCTCTTGCGCGACCTGCAGCACGGCCAGGATGTCGTTGCCGTCGACGCGGATGCCGGGCATGCCGTAGCCGACCGCCTTCGACGCGAAGGTCTTGGCCGCGGTCTGCTTCTCGCGCGGGACGCTGATCGCCCAGCCGTTGTTGCGGCAGATGAAGACGCACGGCGCCTTCCACACGCCCGCGAAGTTCAGGCCGACGTGGAACTCGCCGGTCGAGGACGTGCCCTCGCCGAAGTACACCATCGACACGTCGTCCTTGCCCATGATCTTCGCGGCGTAGGCCGAGCCCACGGCCTGCGGGATCTGGGTGCCGACCGGCGAGCTGATCGACACCAGGTTCAGCCAGTTGGCCGAGTGGTGGACCGGCATCTGCCGACCCTTGACCGGGTCGTTGGCGTTGCCGAACAGCTGATCGACGAACTGCTTGATCGTGTAGCCGCGGTAGAACCACGCGCCTTGCTCGCGGTAGCTGGGGTAGACCCAGTCGGTCGAGCGCAGCGGCGCGGTCGCGAAGTGCGTGGCCTCCTCGCCGATCGCCTTCATGTAGAAGCCGAGGCGGCCCTGGCGCTGCAACCGCATCATGCGGTCGTCCATGACGCGCACCAGCGTCATCTTGTCGAAGATGTTGCGCAGCACGTCGTCGGCGACGTCGGGGACACGCGCGCCGGGGAGCACGCGG
The DNA here is from genome assembly GCA_016794525.1 of Myxococcales bacterium. Taxonomy (GTDB): domain Bacteria; phylum Myxococcota_A; class Polyangia; order Haliangiales; family Haliangiaceae; genus UBA2376. Next base: position 51,701 of record JAEUJY010000062.1, on the reverse strand, counting down.
CCTTCGTCGTCGAGTACGCGGCGCAGGTCGTCCTGAGCTTGCACGGCTACCATGGGGCCTCCGCGCCGAGGTGGCTCGGCGGTGGGGGTTCGGTCGGCGACGCGGAAGGCCGCGTCGGCGCACGGTGTAGCGAGTGCCGTCCGCACGTGTCAATGGCGCGCGCGCGGCATCCGCGTGCGTCGCGCGCTACGCACGCGTCGCGCCGCAGTGCGCTATGGTCCGACCCGGAGGATCGATGTTCACGATCTTGATCATCGCCGCGCTGGTGGTCGCGGCGGGCAGCGCCGGCTACGGCGCCGTCGCGTACCGCACCGAGAAGCGTCGCCGCGGCCTGGGCGGCGGCGAACGCCAGGCGCTGCCGGCGCCGTCGTCCGACACGCTGATCGAGCGCGGCCTGCGCGACCTGCGCGTGGGCGACGTCGTGACGATGGACGGGCGGGATCTGCTGTGCGAGGGCGCGATCTCCTACGACGAGGACGGCCACCGCTGGGTGTGCGGGCGGCTGGTCGACGGCCAGGAGGTCGTGTGGTGCGTGGTCGGGCTCGAGCGCGTCGGCTCGCAGGTGGTGCGGATGCTGACCGCCGATCCCACCGACGTCGCGGGCTACCCGCCCGAGGTGCTGGTGCTGGGCGACGTGCGGTTCACGCTCGACAAGCGCGGCACCGCGACCTGCAAGTTGCACGGCGACGTCGGCGCGCTGCTCGGCAGCAAGGGCACCAAGCCCGAGGGCTCGGTCGAGCGCTGCCGCTGGTGGCTGTACCAGTCGTCGGGCGACGACACCGCGGTGGTCGAGCAGTGGGGCGCCGACTACCGCGTGCTGCGCGGCAAGAAGGTCGCCGGCGACACGATCGATCTGATCCCGGGGTCGTGAGCGCGGGCGGGGCGCGGCTGCGACGGTTCGTCGCGGCGCGCTACGGCAGGTTCTTCGCGGGCGGCGCCTGCAGCACCAGCGCCTGCACCGGCGCGTCGGTCACGGTGATCGCCGTGCACCGCACCTCGAACTCGGCGGCGGTGCCGAGCGTGGCCGCGTACGACTGGTCCCCGATGTCGCCGGCGAACGGCAGCACGCAGGCGGTGGCCGGGCCGGGCGGGACCGACCCGATGCGCGCGTGGATGTCGTCGGCGCGGTAGAGCGCCTCGCCGGCCGCGGTCCGGGTCGACGGCGCCAGCGCGACCGCGGTGCCGAGGTTGGTGCGTGGGATCGCGCGGACGCGATCCATCATCTGCGCGACGGTGGCCGGCAGGACGCTGGCGACGCCGGGGTAGACGAACACCTGCGCGGTCGGGATCTTGCCGCGGTCGGCGCGGACGATGACGTCGAGCAGGACGCCGTCGGCGACCGTCTCCAGCGTCACGTCGAGCGGCGGCGTCGCGGCCAGCGTCACCGACCGCACCAGCAGCATGCGATCGTCGACCCGCGACCGGGCGAAGGCCATCAGCGTCGCCGGGCCCGGCGGCTGGCCCTCGAAGATCCAGCGATCGTCGGCCCGCCGGCCGAACGACATCATCGACGCCATCGTCGGCCCGTGCACCATCGCGACCGCGAAGACGCTGGCGCGCCGCGCGCGCGCGATCGCGGGGTCGCTGGTCGGCGTGGTCGGCGCGGTGATCCGCGTGCGCGCCGTCGCGGGGACGCCGGGCCGCAGCCGCAGCTCGACGCCCGACCGCCGCAGCTCGGTGACCCCGCTGCGCGCGCCGTCGCGCGACGCCGCCACGGCCCAGGCGCGGCGGGCGGTGAGCGTGAAGCCGCCGTCGGCGGCCGAGGTCGCCGACGCGTACGGCGCGCCGTACGTCGGCACGACGACGCCGTCGTAGCCGGCCAGCAGCTGCGCGGCGGCGGTCACCGTCGCGCCCGCGACCGGCCGGCCGGCCTCGTCGACGACGCGACCCCGCACCTCGACCGCGTCGGCCGGCAGCGGCTCGCGCGGCAGCGCCGCCCGCGCGGTCGCGACCATCGCGCGGCCGGCGTCCGGATCGCGATCGACCAGCGTCAAGCCCAGCTGCATCCGCAGCGCCTCGGTGCGCACGTTGCCGGCGCCGTAGCTGCGCTCGTAGTTGGTCAACGCGTCGCGCATCAGCTCGATCGCGCGGTCGTGATCGCCGGCGTCGTCGCGCCACGAGCGGTAGCCGGCCTCGCGCAGCGCGGCGATGCCGGCGCGCCGCCAGTCGGGCAACGCGATCAGCGTGGCGCGGGCGCGACCCAGCCGCTCGATCGCGCGATCGATCTCGCCGGCGCTGGCGTCGAGATCGGCGACGGTCATCTCGAGCGCGGCGGTGAGCAGCGCGTCGTCGCCGGCGCGCTGGATCGCCGCGCGGGTCTGGTCGACCTGGCGCTGGATCAGCGGCAGGTCGGTGGAGTTCGCGATCGTGCACTCGAGCACGCCGAGCCGCGCCATCGCCCGGATGCCGTCGGCGCTGGCCGCCTCGGCCGCGGTCGCGGTCTCCTCGAACAGCGGCACCGCGCCGTCGCAGTCGCCGGTGATCTGCACGACCGACGCCAGCGCCTCGAGCCCGATCGCCAGCGCCGGCGGGTAGACCGCGGCGAGCTCGCGGGCCTTCGCGACGGCGGCCTCCGCCGTCGCCTTGGCGGCGTCGGGCTGCGGACCGTGCGCCATCAGCCGCGCGCGCGTCGTCTCGACCACCAGCGCCGACAGCCGGGCCCGGACCGCGGCGTCGGCGGGCAGCGGCGGCATCGCGGCGCGGCGGCCGCTGCGGCAGGTGTCGGGCGACGGCAGCAGATCGGCCGGATCGGCGTGGCGCAGCGCCTCGGGCGGGACCTGCTCGAGCAACCCGAGCGCGCCCACCAGCTCGTCGCGCAGGCCGGCCAGGCACGCGATCCGGCCGTGGTGGTTCGGGGCGGCGGGCGTCGCGCACGCGTCCTGGCGCTCGCGGCGCCACGCCGCGGCGAAGCCGTCGAGCGCGCCCGCGACCACGGCCCAGATCGGCTCGCCGGCGAAGCGCGCCGCCAGGCGATCGCGCACCGCGGGGGTCCACGTGGCGGTCAGCTCGGCGTCGTCGAGCACGCAGGCCGCGACCGGCGGCGAGGCGGCGCCGCGATCGCGGCTCGCGACCAGCGCCGACGCACCGGCGACGCCCGCCAGCACGACGGCGATCCCGGCCAGGCGCCCGGGCCGGCGGGTGCGGCGGTCGAGCGCGGCCAGGAGCGCCGCCATGTCGGGCCAGCGCGCCGCGGCGTCGCGGGCCAGCGCGCGCACCAGCACCGGCCGCACCGCGCGCGGCAGCACCGCGGCCGACGGCGCGCCGCGCTCGACGGCGGCGCGCATCTGCTCGAGCGTGTCGCCGCGGAACGGGCGCGCGCCGGTCAGGCCCTCCCACATCGCCACCGCGAACGCGAACTGATCGGCGGCCGGGCCCACCTGCTGCCCGGCGAACTGCTCGGGCGCCATGTACGCCGGCGTCCCCAGCACCGCGCCGGTGCGGGTCAGCGTCGTCGACAGATCGCCGGGGCGCGAGCGCGGCGCGGGCGTCGGCGTCGGCGGCGCGGCCATCGTCTCGTCGAGCGCGACCGACGCCGCGGCCGGCTTCGTGGGCGCCGACGGGGCCGCCACCGGCGCCGGCGCCGGCAGCGTCTCGGCGTTGACCTCGCTGTCGAAGCCGCGGGCCAGGCCGAAGTCGGTGACGACGACCTGGCCGTCGCGCCCGAGCAGCACGTTGGCCGGCTTGAAGTCGCGGTGCACCAGCCCGCGGGCGTGGGCGGCGACCAGCCCGGCGCCGGCGGCGCGGAACCGCTTCATCACCTCGGCCGGCGGCCGGCGCTCGGCGCGCAGCCACTCGGCCAGCGTGCCGCCCTCGAGCAGCTCCATCGCGACGAAGTCGACGCCGTTGGCGGTGCCGACCTCGTAGACCGTGATGACGTTCGGGTGGCTGAGCTTGGCCATCGCCCGCGCCTCGCGCAAGAGCCGCACCCGCGACTCCTCCGACGCGTCCCCGCGCAGCACCTTGATCGCGACCCGTCGATCGAGGTCGGGATCGTGCGCCGCGTAGACCAGGCCCATCCCGCCCGCGCCCAGCACCCGCTCGATCGTGTAGCGCCCGAGCTGGTCGCCGGCGCGGAACGAGTCGGCCGCGCGCGCCGGCCCCGCCAGGCTCGGCGCGCTGGTCGCAGTCTCGCCGAGCTCGTCGCCGGTGGCCATGGACGGCGCAGCTTAGCGCATCACAGCATCGCCAACAGCCGCTCGGGATCGTCGGTCTCGATCCAGTCGACGCCGGCCGCGACCAGCCGCGCCACCTCGGCCGGCGCGCTGGCGCTGAGCGACGGGTGCTTGCGCCCCGAGGCGCCCAGCGGGAACAGCGTGTGGGCGCCGACCGCCACGCCGCGCGCGTGCAGCGCCGCCACCGCCGCCGCGCCGACCAGCGTGTGCTCGGCGCCGACCACCCGCGTGCCGAGCAGCCGGCCGACGACGTCGGCGCCCAGCAGCCGCTCGAGCGCGACGTGCGGGTTGGCCCGGGCCGCGTGCTCGGGCGACCGCCACGACCGCCACGGCGCCAGCCGATCGAGCACCGGCCGCGTGAAGTCGAGCATCGTGTCGTCGAAGCAGAAGCCGACCCGCAGCGCCGGGTGGACGCGCCGCGCGACCGCCAGCTTGCGCGGATCGAACGACGTCACGATGACCGCGTCGGTGGCGCCGGCGGCGGCGATCACCTCGGCGGTGCGCGCGGCGACGTCGGTGCGCCACCACCGCGGCAGCCCGATCTTGATCTCGACGTTGATCGCCACCCGCCCGGCCAGCTCGGCCAGCACCTCGTCGAGGCGCGCGATCGGCTCGGGCCGCGCGTAGCGCATCACCACCGGCGCGCCGCCGCCGACCGCGCCGTACGCGAGCTCGGTCTTGATCCGCAGCCGGGCCAGCTGATCCCACGTCAGGTCGGCCACCGCGCCGCGGCCGTCGGTGAGCCGATCGACGTCGGCGTCGTGGAACACCACCGGCACGCCGTCGGCCGACAGCACGACGTCGAGCTCGATCGCCGGGATGCCCAGGGCCGCCGCGCGGCGGAAGCCGGCCAGCGTGTTCTCCTGGTGCAGCCGCGGCACGCCGCGATGCCCGACCACCATCGGGCGTGGCGCGCCGGCCGCGAAGGCGTTCACCCATCGACCCTAGCGCAGCCCCCCGGGCCGCGTCACGCCGACACCGTGCAACGCGCAGCCGCCGCGCGATCTTCCCGGCCCGCGCCGGGCGCGGCGCGGCGTGGCGATGGGCGCGTCGGCGTGGTACCGCAGCGCCATGCGCGCGCGCCACGGCGGCTGGTGGACGCTCGCGATCGCCCTGTCGATCGCGCTGGTCGCGTGCGGCCACGACCGCGCGCCGGCCAAGCCGCCGGCGCAGCGCGCGTTCTACTTCTGGCGCACGACGTTCGCGCTGGCGCCGGCCGAGCGCGCCGCGCTGGCCGACCTCCACGTCGGCACGCTGTACCTGCGGATGTTCGACGTCGGCTGGGCCGATGGCGCGCCGACCGTGCTCGGGCCGCTGACGATCCCCGACGGCGCGACCGCGCCGCCCGGCGTCGCGGTGGTGCCGACCGTCTACCTGACCAACGAGCTGTTCAAGCAGCTCGACGACGCCGGCGTGCCGGCGCTCGCCGCGCTGGTCGTGCGCGAGGTCGGCGCCCGCGCGGCGCGGCTCGGCGTCACGCCGCGCGAGCTGCAGCTCGACTGCGACTGGACCGACACCACCCGCGCCCGCTACTTCGCGTTCCTGACCGCGCTGCGCGGCGCGGTGGCCGCCGGCACGACGCTGTCGGCGACGATCCGCCTGCACCAGATCAAGTACCGCGAGCGCACCGGCGTGCCGCCGGTCGATCGCGGCATGCTGATGTTCTACAACATGGGCACGTTCAGCGCCGATCCCGAGGCGCGGGCCATCTTCGACGAGCGCTCGGCGGCCCGCTACCTCGCCCGGCTGCGCGACTACCCGCTGCCGCTCGACGGCGCGCTGCCGATCTGGTCGTGGGTCATCCACCTGCGCGACGGCGCGGTCGAGGGCCTGATGCAGAGCACCGATCCGGCCGAGCTGGCCGACGTCGAGTTCCTGCGCCCGGCCGGCGCCGACCGGTTCGAGGTCACCCGCTCGACCTTCCTCCACGGAAGCTTCGTGCGGGCTGGCGACATCTTGAAGATCGAGGTCACCGGCCCCGCCGAGACCCTGACCGCAGCCGGTATGCTCGCGCGGCACCTCGCCGCGACCGGGACGCCTCGCACCATCGCCCTGTTCGACCTGTCCGAAAGGAACCTCGCCCGCCATGGCACCGAAAGCCTCGACCACGTCTTCCAGACGGCTCGCTAGCACGATCGCGCTGGCCTCGACCGCGCTGATCGCCGGCAACGCGGCGGTGCGCGACCAGCGCGCCGACGCCTGCGGCTGGAGCGGCCCGGTCATCGAGGACCTGACCACGTTCGACCCGGCGGTGGCCGGCGAGCGCGGCGGCGACGGCCTGCAGTACGACCCGTTCGTCGCCGGCTTCGGCGGGCCGTGCGACGACTGCGCGCGCACCGCGATGGCCGTCGACTGGGGCGCGTACTTCGGCGCGGCGATCACCGGCGCCGACTGGGACAAGGTGCTGTACGGCGCGACCGCCCGCGACCTGGCCGCGCTGCGCGCCGCGGTGGCCAGCGGCGGCAAGGCGCCGCGCGGCTACGAGGCCCTGGCCAACGCCGTCGCCAGCCGCACGTCGATGCGCGACCAGGCGCTGCGCGCGCTCGACTACGTCGCGCTGGCCCGCGCCACCGAGGCGTTCGCCAGCTTCGACACCAGCGCGCCCAGCGCCGCCGAGGTCAAGCGGCTCAAGGCGCTGGCCACCGTCGGCGAGAAGGCCGCGGCCAAGGCCGGCGACGCGTTCATGGCGCAGCGGTTCGGCTTCCAGCAGGTGCGCCTGGCGTTCTACGCGCGCGATTGGCAGGCCACGATCGCCGCCTTCGACAGCCGCGCCGCGGCGCTGGCCAAGCCGTCCGCCGACCTCGCCGGCCGCGCGCGCTACTACGCCGCCGGCGCGCTGCGGCAGCAGGGCGACCTGGCCCGCGCCAACCTCGAGCTGGCCCGGGTCCACGGGTCGACGCCGTCGCTGGCCGGCGTCGCCGCCCAGGACTTCCAGCCGATGGAGGACAAGGACTGGAAGGCGACCCTGGCGCTGGCCAAGGACGTGCGCGAGCGGACCGAGCTGTGGCGCCTGGTCGGGCTCAAGCTCGACGGCCTCGGCGCCGCGCAGGAGATCGTCAAGCTCGACCCGACGTCGAGCCTGGTCGGGCTGCTGGCGGTGCGCGAGCTGGCGCGCATCGAGAGCACGGCGGCCGGCGTGTGGGGCACGCCGGATCCGGCCGCCGTCGCGGCGGCGCAGAAGGCGGCCGCGAACCTCGAGCAGCTCGCGACGACGATCGCCGCCGCCCCCGGCGCCGATCGGCCGTGGCTGATGCAGCTGGTCGCGGGGCACCTGGCGGCGCGCCGCGGCGACCTCAAGGCCGCCCGCGCCCGGCTGGCCGCGGCCCAGCAGCTGCGGCCCAACGACGCCAAGGTCACCGGCCAGGCCCGCGCGTCGCTGGCGCTGGCGCTGGCGCAGAGCGGTCCGCTGGGCGGCTCGCTGGGCGACGAGCTGGCCCGCACGATGACCGCGGTCGGTCCGGATTTCGGACGGATGAGCGCGCTGACGCTCGACGTGCGCGGCCGGCTGGCCGCCGCCGCGCTCAAGGCCGGCCGCCCGGTCGACGCCGAGTTCCTGCGCCCCGACGACCCGGCGAACGCCTCGAAGTGGACCGACGCCAAGTTCCTCAAGCAGATGATCGCGCGGGCCAACAAGAACGCGACCGCGTTCGACCGCTTCGTCACCGGCAGCTCGTACACCCGCGCCGCGCTCGAGCAGGAGCTGGCGCTGCGCAGCCTGCTCGACGGCAAGTTCGCCGACGCCGCCAAGGCGTTCGCGACCAAGCGCGCGGCGTCGAGCCCGCTCGGCACCGACCCGTTCGTCACCCACATCGTCGACTGCCACGACTGCGACCACGCCACCTACGGCAACGCGCCGTGGACCCACGAGACGATGGTGGCGCGCATGGCGGCGCTGGTGAAGATCGCCAACGGCAAGGGCCAGCCGGCCGCCGACGCGGCGCTCGAGCTCGGCAACGCGTTCTACAACATGACCTGGTACGGCAACGCCCGGATCGTCCTCGACGGCACCCACCAGACCACCCGCGACACCGCGCAGGCCGCGCGCTGGTACAAGCGCGCCTACGAGCAGGGCAAGAGCCGCGAGTTCAAGGCCAAGGCCGCGTTCTACGCCGCCAAGGCCGAGCTGCAGGCGCTGATCACCAAGCAGTACCAGCCCTACGAGGAGGCCTCGGTGCTGCCGGTGCCGACCACCTGGTACCCGGTGGTCAAGACCTTCGCCGACACGCAGTACTACCAGGAGGTGCTGCGCGAGTGCGGCGCCTACGCCGCCTGGGCCCGGCAGTAGCCGCTCACGGCTGCGCGGCGGGCGCGGTCGGCTCGACGACGGTGCCGTCGTTGCCGCTGGTGATCGCGAAGACGACGCGGCGGTTGGCCGCCTTGCCCTTCTTGCTGGCGTTGTCGGCGATCGGCTGGGTCTCGCCGAAGCCCTGGGCGGTCAGGCGCGCGCGGTCGATGCCCTTCTTGGTCAGGTAGGCGACGACCGACTCGGCGCGCCGCTGCGACAGGTCGAGGTTGTGGGCGTCGTCGCCGTCGGTGTCGGTGTGGCCCTCGACCCGGACGTTGATCGCCGGGTGGGTCGCCAGCACCTTGGCGATGTTGTCGAGCAGCTTGAACGACTTCGACCGGATGTCGGCCTTGTCGGTGCGGAAGTAGACCGCGTCGAGGATCTCGATCTTGTCGCCGGTCAGGCGCACCAGCTGCTTGGCCTTGCAGCCGGCGTTGGCCGGCGTGCCGGGCTCGTCGGGGCAGTTGTCGAGGCGATCGACGACGGTGTCGCCGTCGCGATCCGGATCGGGGCAGCCGCCGGTCTCGACCACGCCCGGCACCCGCGGGCACTTGTCCTCGCGATCGGCGACGCCGTCGGCGTCGTCGTCGGGATCGGGGCAGCCGTCCTCGTCCGCGTTGCCGTCGAGATCCTCGGGGACGTCGGGGCACTGGTCGGCGTCATCGAGCCGGCCGTCCTGGTCGCGGTCGGGCAGCGTGTCGGGGCAGCCGTCGTCGTCGAGGTAGCCGTTGACGGTCTCGGCCTGCGACGGGCAGGCGTCGACGTCGCTCATGAACCCGTCGCCGTCGTCGTCGGTCGGCTTGGGCGGCGCCACCCCGTCGCGCGAGATCGTGCCGGCCTCCTTGATGTCGAGCTTGGGCACGTCGACCTCGTCGCCGCCGCCGCCGCCGCTGAGCGCGTCGGACACCGAGAAGCGGAACCGCGCGCCGGCGAACGCGCGCCAGTCGGGCGTGCCGAAGCCCTCCGACATGCCGACGCCGCCGCCGAGGATCACGGCGATCGACGGCATCGGCGAGAAGCCGCCGCCCAGCTTGAGTTCGGCGTAGTTGCGATCGAACGAGCCGAGCGCGTCGCCGGCGGCGGTCGCCACCGACAGGCTGGCGTCGAGCTCGACCGCGGGCCCGCTCAGCGCGGCCAGCTTGAACCCGACGCCCAGCTGCGCGACCAGCTCGTCGTCGACCACCAGCGCCAGCGACGCGGTGCGCTCGCGCACCCGGTAGCCCAGCGTCGCGGTGGCGCGCCACGCCTCGGTGAAGCGGCGGCTGACGACGACGCCCGGCTCGGCCACCGGCCCGGCCTCGCCGATGTACGACGCGTCCTTGGCGCTGGGGAACCCGACGACGACGGTCGCCGCGCCGTCGACGCCGAAGCTCTTCTGGCGCAAGAGGCCGAGCTTGGCGCCCAGCCGCAGGTCGCCGAAGCCGGCCGACGACGTCGTCGGCAGCATCAGCGAGCCGGCGCTCGAGCTCTGCTGCAGCACCAGCGGCATCGCCAGGCTGAACTCGAGCAGGTCGGCGACGCCGAGCGCGGCGGTCAGCTCGGCGCCGGCGCGGCCCGACACCGGCGACGCGACGCGCACGCGCGAGTCGCCCTCGTCGCGGTAGATCGTCAGCGGATCGTTGGCGTAGGACATGCCGAGGCCCGCCGCCAGGGACAGGCTGGGCAGGATCGTGCCCCACGGCACGTCGAGCACGCCGTCGGCGTCGGTGGTCCAGTGCATGCGCTCGACGGGCACGTCGGTGGTGAGCGGCGCCTGGGCGTGGGCGGCGGTGGCGTGGCCCAGGGCGGCGACGCCGAGGGCGACGCCGATCGCCCAGCGGGCGCGGCGCGACGACAAGACACGATCGATGGCGGCAAGTGACACGAAGGACCCCCGACGAACGCAGCCCTCCCGGTGAGTCCCCGCTCGGCCGGCTGCGAAGGACCATCGTCGCAGGGGGGCCCGCGCGGGTCAACCGGCGGGGGGCCTGTAACCCCGGCGCGGCTCGGGACCTCTCCCGTCATGCAAGCTGCCATCGCGTCCACGCCACCCGCGCTCGTCCACCTCACCGCGCCCGACCTGCCCGCCGTCCTGGCCGCGCGCGGCGTCACGCTGCTCGACTTCACCGCGCCGTGGTGCGCGCCCTGCCACGCCCTCGCGCCGGTGCTGGGCGAGCTGGCCGCGGCCTACGCCGGCCGCGCGCGCATCGCGGCGATCGACGTCCAGGATCACCCCGCCGTCGCCCAGGCGTTCCGGGTCACGTCCATGCCGACGCTGGTGCTGGTGCGCGACGGCCGCGAGGTCGGCCGCATCGTCGGGCTGCGCGCGCGCAAGGTGATCGCCGGCGCCCTCGATCGCGCGCTGGCCGGCGACGTCGCGATCACCGGCGGGTGAGCGCGCGCCAGGACTACGGCGCGTCGGTCATGCACCGCTCGAGCTGCGCCCGCGCCCGGTGCAGCAGCACCGCGACGTGGCCCGGCGTCAGGCCCAGCGCGCGGGCCGCGTCGGCGCCCGACAGCTCCTCGAGCACGCGCAGCGCGACCACCTGGCGGTGGACCTCGGACAGCCCGGCCAGGCAGCCGCTGAGCTGCGCGGTGGTCGCCGCGTCGGCCAGGCCGTCGGCCGGGGTCCGCGCGTCGGCGAGGTCACCGTCGCCGAGCGGGCGGTGCGGCGCGGCGCGGTGGTGGCGCCGGCGCAGGTTGCGGGCCGCGTTGCGGACGATCGCGGTGAGCAGCCGCGCGGCCTCGGTCGGCGCGTCGCGCAGCGCGTCGGCGTCGGGCCGGGCCAGCAGCGTGCGGAACCCGTCCTGCACCGCATCGAGCGCGTCGTCGCCGCCCAGCCCCTCGCGGCGCGCCACCGCGGCCAGCCGGCGGGTGTGCCGCCGCGCCAGGTCGCCGATCCATTCGCTGCAGCAACAGGCCGGGGTCATCACGGGGGAGAGGTCGCGAGCCGACCGATTATTACGCCGCGGGGGCGCGGCGGCACCCCGCGATTGCGCGGCGGGGCTTTCGCGTTAGCTTTCGAGGCGATGCGCACAGCTGGTCGGGTCGTCGTCGCCGCCGTCGTCACCATCGCCACCGCCGCGTGCGGCTCTCGGGCCAAGGCACCGCCACCGCCGCCCAGCGCCCCGGCCGACGCCGCGCCCGCTACCAACGCCGCCAGCGCCGCGCTGCTCACCGACGCGCAGCTCGCCGCGTTCGTCGCCGATCACCGCCAGGACGCCTGGTACTCGCTGTACCTGTCGACCCGCAAGGCCGGCTGGGCCCACGTCGAGATGCGGCCGACCACCGCCGGCGAGCCCGGCGCCTACCTGGTGCAGGCGCTGGCGCACCTCGAGACCAACGACGACGGCCGGCTCAGCGTGATGGAGCTGTCCGACGCCGCGTACTACGCCGGCGCGCCGCCGTTCGGCCTCGTCGAGAAGCGGCAGGTCGAGACCAGCGACGCCGGCCGCACCGAGCGGACCTACCGCGCGCGCCCCGATCACGTCGAGCTGGTGATCACCACCGACGGCCAGGCCGCGCCGCCGCGCAAGCTGCCGGCCACCGCCGAGTCCGTCGTGTCGCAGGTGCTGTCGATGGCGGCGCCGGCGACGCTGCGACCGGGCCAGCGCACCAGCTACGCGACGTTCGACGACGACGCCGAGGCCGATCAGCGCACCGACGTCACCGTGGCCGCGGTCGCCGACGAGGTCATCGCCGGCGTCAAGGTGCCGGTGGTGACCGTCGAGCTGCTCGAGGATGGCGACTCGGTGCCGATGCGGGTGCGGGTGGCCGACGGGCTGGCGCTGGCCATCGCGCTCGGGCCGGGCCTGCGCCTCGAGCTGGCCGATCGCGCGGTCGCGCAGGCGCAGATCGAGGCGGTGTCGATGATGGACACGTCGGTGCCGATCGATCAGCGCCTCGGCGACCTGTCGCAGCGCGACGAGCTGACGCTGATCGTCGGCGCCGCCGGCGACCTCGCCCTGCCCACCGGCCCCACCCAGCTCGACGAGCGGCTGCCCGACGGGCGCCACCGGGTCACCGTGCGCCGCGGCCCGGGCGCCGCGGTCACCGCCGCCGAGCGGGCCCGAGCGCTGGCGCCGACCGCCGCGTTCGACGCCGACGCCCCGGCGATCGCCGCCCGCGCCCAGCAGATCGTCGCCGGCGCGACCAGCGACCGCGAGCGGGTCGAGCGGATCGTCATGTGGGTCTACACCAACCTCGGCAAGGACCTGTCGACCGAGCTGGCCACCGCGTCGCAGGTGCTGAGCCACGGCCGCGGCGACTGCACCGAGCACACGCTGCTGGTGGTGGCGCTGGCCCGCGCCGCCGGCATCCCGGCGCGCGACGTCGGCGGGCTGATGTACGAGGACACCACCGGCCGCTTCTACTGGCACGCGTGGGCGCAGGTCGCGCTCGACGGCCGCTGGGTCGCCGTCGACGGGGCCTGGGGCCAGCCGGTGGCCGACGTCGGGCACCTCGCCTTCGACGTCGACGGCCGCGGCAACGCCTCGAGCGCGATGGGCACGATCACGATCGCCGCCGCGATGTGATTGTCGCGGCCGCCGCCGACCCGGTACCATGGGCCGACGTGGACACGCCGCTGCCGCCCAGCCCCGACGTCGAGGCCGAGGTCCGCGCGCTCGCGGCCGCCGGCCGCTGGGACGACGCCACCGCCGCGACGTTGCGGGCCTACGGCGACGAGCTGGCCGAGTACCTGGCCGCGGTCGCGCGCAGCGACACCGACGGCGGCGACGCGTTCGCGCAGTGCGCGATCGACGTGTGGCGCGGCCTGCCCGGCTTCCGCTGGGAGGCCAGCCTGCGGACGTGGTGCTACCGCCTGGCCCGCCACGCGCTGGGCCGGGTGCGGCGCGATCCGGCCCGCCGCCGCAACCAGCCGCTGCCGTCGCAGCAGCTGGGCGAGCTGGCGGCGCAGATCCACAGCCGCACCGCCGATCACCTGCGCACCGCGGTGAAGGATCGCGTGCGCGAGCTGCGGCTGCGGCTGTCGCCCGAGGATCAGACGATCTTGATCCTGCGGGTCGACCGCGACCTGGCGTGGCGCGAGATCGCGACGATCCTCGGCGACGAGGGCGAGGCGCTGACCGAGGCCGAGCTGGTGCGGCGCGCGGCGACGCTGCGCAAGCGCTTCGAGCGGATCAAGGACGAGCTGCGCGCGCTGGCCAAGGCCGAGGGCCTGGGCAGCCGCGACTGACGGCCGCGCGCCGCCGCGCGCACGACGGCGGCTTGACATATCGTTTCCGTTTCTGGTAACTGTTTCCGCACACAGGAACAGGAGCCACTGCGATGAAACCGCCTCCCACCGGCTGGCCCCGGATCTCGTCCTCGCTCTTCTACGACGACGCCGCCGCGGCGATCGACTGGCTGGTGCGCGCCTTCGACTTCCGGGTGCGCCTGCGCATCGAGGGCGAGGGGGGCCGCATCGAGCACTCCGAGCTGACCTACGGCGACGGCCTGATCATGGTGGGCGAGGCCGCCGGCAAGGCGTCGCGGCCGGCGCCGCTGCCGAGCGCCAGCCCGCGCGCGATCGGCGATCGCCTGACCCAGGCGCTGTGCGTGTGCGTCGACGACGCCGACGCCCACTGCGCGCGGGCCCGGGCCGCCGGCGCGATCATCGCCGAGGAGCCGACCACCCACGACTACGGCGACGACTACTGGAGCGACCGCAGCTACCGCGCGATCGACCTCGAGGGCCACCACTGGTGGTTCATGCAGCGGGTCCGCGACCAGGCGCCGCGTGCAGGCTGATCTCGATCAGACTCTGGCGGCGCTGGCCGATCCGGTGCGGCGCGCGCTGGTCGACCGGCTGCGGCGCGGGCCGGCGCGCTCGGGCGAGCTGGCCGCCGCGCTCGGGCTGCCGCGACCGACGGTGTCCAAGCACCTCGCCGTGCTGCGCCGGGCCGGCGTCGTCGAGGAGCGGGTGCTGGTCGACGACGCGCGCGGCCGCAGCATCGCGCTGCGCCCGCAGCCGTTCGCCGCGGTGAGGAGCTGGCTCACCGAGGTCGAGGCGTTCTGGACCGACGAGCTGGCCGCGTTCAAGCGCCACGCCGAGCGGTCGAGGTCGCCGAAATGACCGCGCCCGGCGATCAGGTGCGGGTGACGGTCTCGGTCGAGGTGCCGATCGACGCCGCGTTCCGGATCTTCACCGAGGAGATCGATCAGTGGTGGCGGCGCGGCCGGCGCTTCCGTATGGCCGAAGGCGAGCGCGGGTTCGTCCGGCTCGAGCCTGGCGTCGGCGGCCGGCTGTTCGAGTCGTTCGAGCGCGGCGGCGCGCCGATCATCGTCGAGACCGGTCGGGTCACGGCGTGGGATCCGCCGCGCCACCTCGCGTTCGAGTGGCGCGCGGTCAACTTCGCGCCGACCGAGGTCACGACCGTCGAGGTGGCGTTCGTCGACCGCGGCGACGCCACCGACGTCACCGTGGTCCACCGCGGCTGGGCGTCGCTGCCCGCCGATCACCCGGTGCGCCACGGCGCCGACGTGCCGCGGTTCATCCGCTCGATGGGGATGTGGTGGGGCGACCTCTTGACGTCGCTGCGGCTGCGCGCCGCCCCGCCGACGTAGCTCGCCGGCTACAGCTCCTCGACCGCCGCCTTGAACCGCGCGAACCGCACCTGGGGGATCTCGACCTTGCCCAGCTCCTGGGCCTTGCCCTGGATCTTGGAGATGCGATCGGAGGCCTTGGGGTGGGTGGCCTGGAAGCCGCCGCCGCCACCGCCCTGCTCGGCGTCGAGCGTCTTCAGGTAGCGCACCAGCGCCTGCGGGTCGTAGCCGGCGTGGGCCATGATCTCGAGCCCGACGCGATCGGCCTCGTACTCGGTGTCCTTCGAGTAGCCCTTCACCAGGATGCCGTCGATCATGTCGTCCATCGCGCCCTCGAACACCTGGGTCAGCTCACCCAGCGACTGCTCGTCGAGCTGGACGCTGGTGTCGAGCGCGGTCTTGGCGACGTTGGCCCAGCGGCCCTTCTTGATCGAGCCGAGCGCGTGGCCGCGCACGACGTGGGCGATCTCGTGGGCCAGCACCGCGGCCAGCTCGTCCTCGCTCTGCGCCGCCTCGATCGCCGCGGTGGTGACGAACACCCAGCCGCCGGGGGCGGCGAACGCGTTGATCGTGTCGCTCTCGATGATCGTGAAGTGCCAGCCGGCGATCGGCGCCGGGCGATCGCCCTTGCGCGTGGTCTCCATCGCCGACGCCGCCAGCACGCCGCCGACCGCCGAGACGTACGCGGTCGCGCCCTCGAGCCGGCCGTCCTGCAGCGCGTCGGCGTCGTGGTAGCGGTACTCGTGGCGGGCCAAGAGGTTGGTCGCCACCGAGCGCCCGGTCCAGTACTCGTTCTCCGGCGTCAGGTCCTTCTGCGCGTCGGTGATCGCGTCCCAGGTCTTGGCCAGCCCCTCGGGGGTCAGCTGCACCTTGCACGAGCCGAGCACCAGCATCGCCGCGAGCAGGAGCGCGCGCCTCACTGGTCACCTCCCAGCCCGCCCTCGTCGACGAACGCGCCCAGCTCCGACAGGTCGATGCCGGTCTTCTCGATCGCCTCGACGTGGCTGAAGTCGAGGTCGGGGTGCTTGCCCCGGTACTCCTCCTCGACGTCCGGCGTGAACCCGCGGCCGGCCAGCTCGACCTCGTCGCGCGACGCCGCGCCGCCGCCGCCCGGCGAGCTCGACAGCGCGACCTTGCCCTCGACGACGCTGGTGCGGTTGATCCAGCCGGTCTTGGCGCCGGTCACCCGGTACCAGTCGCCCTTGATCTCGGCGATCGTCAGCTGATCGCCGCGCGACACCGAGCCCGCCGCCGGGCCGATGAACTTGGGCGACTTCATCACCTTCGCGCTCATCACCCGCACGGTCACCGTGCTGCCGGTCTTGGGGGCGGCCACCGCCACCGCGCCGGCCAGCGCCAGCCCGGCGGCGATCACCGCGAACCACTGCTTGCTCGTTCGGACTCGCTGCATCACTTCTCCTTCAGGTGCCACACGCCGTCCCAGTCGTCGCCCGGCGGCTCGGCCGCGAGGTGCCGGCAGCGTTCGACGTAGGTCTTGGACGGGCCGTCGTCGGGATTCTTCACCAAGATGTCTCGGAAGGCCGCCTCGGCGCCAGCGAAATCGCGGCCGCGGTACAGCGCCAGCGCGGCGGCGAACGCCTCGGTGAGCGCGATCACGTCGGCGTCGACCTTGCCGACCTCGCCGAACACCTCGTACACGCGCACCGGCTTGTCCTTGCCCTTCACCGCGAGCAGGTCGAGCTCGCGGGTGACGACCAGGTGCTTGACCGGCTCGTAGCAGGCCTCGGAGATCATCAGCGCCGTGCCGTAGGCCTTGTTGGCGCCCTCGAGCCGCGACGCCAGGTTCACCATGTCGCCCATCACCGTGTAGTTGTACTTGTGCTTCGAGCCCATGTTGCCGACGACGGCGTCGCCGGACGACAGGCCGGCGCGGGCGAACACGTCGACGCCGTAGCGCTCCTTCCAGCCCGGGCGCAGCTCGGCGCAGCGGTCGCGCATCGCGATCGCGCAGCGCACCGCCGCCGCCGCGTGATCGGCGTTGGGGATCGGCGCGCCCCAGAACGCCATCACCGCGTCGCCGATGTACTTGTCGACGACGCCGCCGTGCTCGAGCACGAGGTCGGTCATGTGGGTCAGGTAGTCGTTGAGCAGCCGCACCAGATCCTCGGGCGGCATGTTCTCGCTGAAGCTCGTGAACCCCGCGATGTCGGAGAAGTACACCGACATGCCGCGCCGCTCGCCCCACTCGAGCGACAGGTGCTCGGGGTGCTCCATCAGCTCCTTGACCAGCGCCGCCGAGGTGTAGCGGCCGAGCGCCTCCTGCACGAAGCGGCGGTTGCGCCGCTCGGCGGCCGAGGTCACCAGGATGATCGCGAACACCGACGCCACCGCGCCGGTGGCCGGGATGGCGACGCCGATCCACAGGCCGTCGTGGATGAACAGCCAGCGGGCCAGCCACCAGTAGCCGAGCAGCGAGCCGCCGGTGATCGCGGTGGTCGCGGCCAGCGCGATCGTGGTCTTGCGGGTGGCCATCCACACGCCGGTGACGCCCAGCGCGACCAGCGTGCACAGCGCCAGCGCCGCCGCCGCGTCGCCGCCGCGGCTCGCGCGCCGGATGACCTGCGCGGCCTCGAGGTTGTCGATCGCGGTGGCCTGGATCTCGGAGCCGGGGACCGGCGTGCCGAGCGGCGTGATGCGCACGTCGCGCAGCGCCTGGCCGGTGGCGGCGACGATCACGTACTTGCCGCGCAGCCGCTCGAAGGCGATCGCCGGCGCCTGCCCCTCGTCGAGCTGCGCCTGCGAGCGCAGCACCTCGTAGGCCGAGATCCGCGGGTACGCGCCGGCGCGGTGGAAGCGCAGGCTGAAGCGGCCGTGCTCGTCGAGCGGGATCGTCACCGGCAGGTCGTCGTCGATGCCGGTCGCCAGCACCAGCTGGCCGTCGCGCAGGCTCGGCATCACGCCGGGGTGCGCGACCAGGTACGCGGCCAGCGCGAGCGACGGGTACAGCCGATCGCCGTGGCGCACCAGCGGCGCGTGCTGGCGCATGATGCCGTCGGCGTCGGTGCCCTGGTAGACGTTGCCGCTGCGCGCCGGGCCCGCGGCGATCACCGCCAGCGGCGGGTCGAGGCCGTCCTTGCGCTCGAGCCGCATGCCGCCGTCGCCGCCGACCACGCCGTCGCGGCGGGTGATGATCGTCGTCGCGGTCAGCTCGGTGGCCAGCTCGGCGGCGGTGAGCTGGCGCGGGGTCGGCTCGACCGGCGGCGGTGGCTCGGCGGGATCCGTCGGCGGGGCGTCGCTCGGCGGCGGGGCGTCGCTCGGCGGCGGGGCGTCGCCCGGCGGGGCGTCGCCCGGCGGGGGCGGATCGCTCGGCGGCGTGAACAGCTCGGCCAGCTCCTCCGCCGACGACATCCGCCGCCAGGCCGCCACGACGTCCTCGGCGTGGTCCTTGCCGCCGTACCACACCGTCGCGCCGGCGCCCTCGGGCACCACGAACACGCGGGTGTTCCAGGCGAGCAGCTTCTGCGCCGCGGTCTCGGCCTCGGCGGCGGTGGCGAACGTGCGCAGCGGCGCTGCCCACGCGCCCGAGCGCGGCCGGGCCACCAGCGGATCGCGGGTCAGCGCGAGGCCGATCACCACGTTGCCGGCGTCGCGCATCGCCTGGGCGAACTCCTCGGCGTCGCCGACCGAGTACTGGCCGCGATCCTGGAACAGCCAGTCGAACACGACGACCTTGGCGCCGGCGGTCTTGCAGTACGCCGCGATGTAGCCGTACATCGCGCGCGGCCACGGCCACGTGACGTCGAGCTTGTCCTCGGCGTCCTCGATGTCCTGCTCCGACACCTCGATCAGGACGATGTCGCTCGACGCCACGCCCTGGCGCGCCACCACCTTGGCGCGCTGATCGTAGGTCCACAGCTCGATGCCCTCGAGGCTGCGCGGGCGCAGGAACGCCAGCACCGCCGCGACCAGGCCGACCAGCACGCCCACCAGCCCGGCGGCCGCCAGCTTCTTGGCCCGAGGCGACAACGTCACGCGCACGGCGGCACGGTAACACGAGGCCCGCGGAGGCCGCGGCGAGCTGCTACAACCACGGGGTGGCGCCGGACGATCGCACCACCGTCCCGTCCACCGTGGTGGACCGGCTGTTCGTGTACGGCACGCTGCGCGCCGGCGAGGCCGCGCACGCGGTCGTCGCGCCGTACGTGATCCAGGCGGTGCGCGCCACCGCGCTCGGCACGATGTACGCGCTGCCGGCGGGCTACCCCGGCGTGGTCGCCGACGATCGCGGCGTGATCCACGGCGAGCTGCTCACGCTGCGCGAGCTGGCGGACGCGCTGCCCGCCCTCGACGCGTACGAGGGCGACGACTTCACGCGCATCCTGGCCGAGATCACCACCGCGGCGGGCCGCGGCTGGGCCTGGATGTACGTGCTGCTGTCGTCCGAGCTCGCCCACGGCGCGCCGGTGATCGCCGAGGGCGACTGGGCGGGCTACCGCGCGCGCCGCGCCTAGGCCCCCCGACGCGCCCGCCAATCCGGACCCGACGATCCCCATCCGATCGTCAGGACCCGACGATCGATCGTCAGGACCGCCAATCCGGACTGGACGTTCCCCATCCGATCGTCAGGACCCGACGATCCCCATCCGATCGTCAGGACCCGACGGTCCCCATCCGATCGTCAGGACCCGACGATTCCCATCCGATCGTCAGGACCAGGACCCAATCCGGACTGGACGATCCCCATCCGATCGTCAGGCCCCGACGATCCCCATCCGATCGTCAGGCCCCGACGATCCCCATCCGACCGTCAGGACCCGACGATCCCTATCCGATCGTCAGGACCCGCAGGCCCCGACGATCCCCATCCGATCGTCAGGACCCGACGATCCCCATCCGATCGTCAGGACGCAGGACCGGACGATCCCCATCCGATCGTCAGGACCCGACGATCCCCATCCGATCGTCAGGACCAGGACCCAATCCGGACTGAGGACCCGACGATCCCCATCCGATCGTCAGGACGCAGGACCCGACGATCCCCATCCGATCGTCAGGACGGCTCGCGGGCGACCGGACAGCGCCGCGCGCGGCCCGGGGCTAGGCGCCGAAGTAGGCGACGAGCGCGAGCGACAGAGCGGTCAGGGCCAGCGCGAACGTGCCGACGCTGACTTCGCGCTGGCGGGGAGGGGTCATGGGCACGGGGGCAGTTTGGCCAAACCCGCCTGGGAGTCAAGGTTTGCACCCGGTGATCGATCGGGTGTTGCCACGTAATTCTAGGCACTTGCGAATCGCGCGCGGACGATCGTGGGCCGAGCCGCCCTTACCGAGCGGCTGCGCTACAACGTCGAGATGCTGTGCGAGACGTTCGCGGCCGGCCGGTTCCAGTGCAACTGCTCGATCGTCGCCGACCCGGCCACCCGCGAGGCGATCGTCATCGACCCCGGTGGCGAGACCGCGCGCATCGCGGCGATCGTGCGCGCCAACGATCTGATCGTCGCCGCGATCGTCCACACCCACGCGCACCTCGATCACATCTACGAGACCGCGGCGGTCAAGCAGGCCCACGGCGGCAGCGTCTGCCTGCACCCGGGCGACCGGCCGCTCTACGACGCCGCGGCGGTGCAGGCCGCGATGTTCGGCTGGGCGCCGCCGACCATGACCAGCGTCGAGCGCTGGCTCGCCGACGGCGACACGCTGCGGTTCGGCGCGCACGGCGCGCTGGTCGTGCACACGCCCGGCCACACGCCCGGCTCGGTGTGCTTCGAGATCGCCGCGCCCGGCGAGCGCACGCGGGTCTTCGCCGGCGACACGCTGTTCCGGCGCAGCGTCGGCCGCACCGATCTGCCGGGCGGCGACGCCGGCCAGCTGCGCCAGTCGATCAAGGACAAGCTCTACACCCGCGACCTCGACGCGCTGGTCATCCCCGGCCACGGCCCGACTACGACGCTGGGCGACGAGGCCCGCGCCAACCCGTTCGTGCGCGCGGCGTAGCTGGCCGAGCGCGACGACCCGGGACGTGCGGCTAGAGCAGCACCCGGAGCCCGACGGTGAGCGTGACCGGCAGCGCGCTGCCGACGTCGGTGGTGGGCGTGAACGTGACGCTGCCGGGGTTCGCGCCGTCCATCGGCTCGGTCGACACCGGCCCGGGCGGGTTGTCCCAGCGCACCAGGTAGGCGCGCAGCTCGGCGCCGAGCAGCAGGCCGCCGGCGATCGGGCGAGTCAGCGCGCCGCCGACGACCACGCCGACGCCGTGCTGGCGGACCACGCCGGCGTTGACCAGCAGCGGCCGCTCGATGCGCGCGCCGCCGACGAACAGCTCGGGCAGGACCGGCCCGCCGACCAGCAGCCGCCGGAAGCCCGCGCTGGAGATCCGCAGCGGCCCGCGCACGCCGGCGTCGGCCAGGCGCTCGTCGCTGGCGCCCTGATCGTACGACTCGCCGAAGCGGAACTCGAACGTCCAGCGGTTGGCGCGGTAGCCGACCATGAACGCCTTGCCGACGCCGGGGCCGAACAGGCCGTCGCCGCCGGGCGTCACGCCGACGCCGACCTCGAGGCCGAACACCGGGCCGCGCGCCGCGCCGGGCGCCGGTGGCGGGGGCGGCGCGACGATCACCGGCGGCGGCGCCACGGGTGGCGGCGGCTCGACGAGCACCGCCGGCGCAGGCGTCGCCTCGATCGGCGCGGGCTCGTCCGGGGTCGGCGCGACCGGGCCGGCGTCGCCGGGGGTCGGCTCGACGGCGGGCGGCTCGGCGGCGGGCGGCCCCGCGGCGGGGGTCGGCTGCGCGATCGCCGGCGCGGCCAGCGCGGCCAGCGCGAGCGCCACGGTGGCGGCCCTAGAAGACATAGCCGGCCTCCGCGGACAGCGTGCGCGACTGCGCGCTCATGCCGTCGGTGAGCAGCTCGGCGCCGAGCTCGAAGCCCTTGAGCCGGAGCCGCGCGCCCAGCCGCCACGGGTTGGCCTCGATGTCCTCGCTGCCGTCGGCGACCGCGAACCAGTCCTCGAACACCGACGCCCAGTTGAGATCGGGCTGCAGGTAGAACCAGAGGTTGTTGCGCGCGTAGACCGACACCCGCACCGGCGTGCCCAGGTAGAAGTGCTCCGGCGTGACCATCGCCTCGACCGGCGCGACGTTGGTGCTGTCGCCGACCAGCGTCGTGCGCGTGCGGTCGTGGAAGTCGAGGCTGCCGGTGCCGAAGCCGGCCGAGAAGCCGACCGCCACCGGGCCGACCCGCCGCGGCGTGGCGTGGAACCAGTACCAGAACATCCAGCCCGAGGTGTCGCCGCCCAGATCGCGCGAGCTGATCTCGAGGATCGTCTCGAACGGGAAGCCGCGGTACGGCGTGTTGCTGATCGCCTCGTCGAGCCGCTCGTAGTCGCGCTGCGCCTGCGCCGCCTTGGCCGGATCGATCACGTAGGTGGTGCGGACGTCGGTGACCTCGACCCGCTGGCAGCTCGAGCCGTAGCACTCGGTGTGGGTCGAGACCGTGGTCGTCGTCGACGAGCTGTCGATCGCCGACGCCGCGGCGCCGTAGGCCGCGATCGTCCGCAGCACCAGCCGGCTGACCGGCCCGCCGCGATCGATCAGCTTGATCGTGCCGGTGGTGCCGCTGGTGGTGCCGGGCGCGACCAGCGCGTTGCCAGCGCCGACGCCGTAGGTGACGCCGCAGCCGGTGGCGGCGAGCCCAGCCAAGAGCGCCGCGAGGAGCCACAACTTCATTGGTGGTACATCTCCCCGCGCAGGCCGACGGTGAACATCACCGCGGTCGCGGTGAACGCGGTGCCGGCGTCGCCGCCGGTGGCGTCGAACAGGCCGGGCAGCACCGCGCCGCGCAGGCGCTCGACGCCGGCGCGCACGTACGGCGTGACGCCGTCGCGTCGCAGCAGCACCTCGACGCCGGCGCCCGGGCCGCCGTAGAGCGTGCTCTCGAGCAGGTCGTCACCCTCGCTGGTGCCGGTCAGCGCCGAGTTGGCCAGCGAGATCGAGTAGCTCGCGAACGGCGTCACCGTGACCATGTCGAGCGGCAGCATGTAGCCGCCGCCGATCGCGCTGCGATCGCCGAGCCCGATGTCGTCGGGCTCCATCGCGTCGCCGCCGCGGCGCTCGCGCACCGTGAACGCCGACAGCCCGCCCTCGCCGAACAGCAGCACCCGGCCCACCGTCGCGAACATCGTCACCTCGACGCTGCGCTGCTCGACGGTGAGATCGGCGGTGTCGGTCGAGTTCGAGGCGCGCCCGACCATCGAGGTCTGCGACGCGCCATAGCCGTAGCTGGTGCACCCAGCCAGGCACAGGCACGGATACAGCCAGCGCATCGTCGCGATCGTACGAGCGGCCCCCGGGGCGGCACAAGCGCACCGCCCCGCCGCGTCGGGTAGCGGTCAGGTGCCGCGGCCGCTCACGGCTTCAGGCCGTGGCGCCGCAGGAGCTGGATCAGGTACGGGCGATCCATCTGCGCCAGCCGCGCCGCCGCCGAGACGTTGCCGGCCGCGGCGGCCAGCAGCCGCGCGAGGTAGTCGCGCTCGAAGTCGGTGAGCGCCGCCGCCTTGGCCTCGCGGTACGACGCCAGCGCGGCGGACGGGTCAGGCGCGTCGGCGATCGCCAGCGGCGGCCCACCGGGCGCGCCGTCGAGCGCGCCGGTCGGCCCCGGCAGCTGGCCCAGCACCAGCGCCGCCTCGACGACGTTGCGCAGCTCGCGGACGTTGCCCGGCCACCGCTGCTGGCGCAGCGCCGGCATGGCGTGGGCCAGCGGGTTGTCGCCGGCGACGCCGGTGAAGCGCTCGGCCAGCGCGATCACCAGCGGCTCGAGATCGTCGGCGCGCTCGCGCAGCGGCGGGATCGTCAGGCGCGCGACCGCGAGCCGGAAGTACAGGTCGGCGCGGAACGCCCCGGCGTTGACCTCGCCGCGCAGGTCGCGGTGGGTCGCGGCCAGCACCCGCACGTCGACGTCGATCGGCTCGGCGCCGCCGACGCGGGTGAAGCGGTGGCGCTCGAGCACGCCGAGCAGCGCCGGCTGCAGATCCAGCGGCAGCTCGCCGATCTCGTCGAGGAACACCGTGCCGCCGGCCGCGCGCTCGAAGGCGCCGGGCCGCCGCGCGTCGGCGCCGGTGAACGCGCCCTTCTCGTGGCCGAACAGCTGCGCGGCGATCAGCGTCGCCGGCAGCGAGCCGCAGTCGACCACGACGAACGGCCGATCGCGGCGCGGCCCGGCGTCGTGGATCGCCCGCGCGACGACCTCCTTGCCGACGCCGGTCTCGCCCTCGAGCAAGACCGACGTGCCGACCATCGCCAGCTTGCGCGCCAGCGCCACGACCTCGCGCATCGCCGGGCTGTGCGCGATGACGCCGGGCAGCGGCTCGGCGGCGGCCGGCGCGGCGCGCGCGCCGGCGTCGTCGACCACCAGCGTCGTCGCCCCCAGCCGCAGGCGGGTGCCGGGCGCCACCGTCGCGCGCTCGATGCGGGTGGTGCCGACCATCGTGCCGTTGGTGCTGCCCAGATCGACCACCGCCAGGCCGTCGGCCGCGTGGCGGACCTCGAGGTGGTAGCGGCTGACGGTGGGATCGGTGAGCGCCAGGTCGCAGTCGGGCGAGGTGCCGATCGTCAGCACCCGGGCGCCGTCGTCGAGGGCGCGGCCGGCGTCGGGGCCGGCCTCGACCCGCGCCGCGACCAGCCGCACCGCCCGCACCGGGCGGGCCTGCAGCGTGGTGGGGCCGGCGGGATCCATCGCGGCATCCTACCCGCTCGCCCGGCCGACCTGTTGGCCCGCGCCAACAGGGGCCGGCGGCGATCGTTGGCCGGCGCCAACAGCCACACCCTGCCCGCGCCGCGATCCAGGCGGTCGCCGCGTGGTCCGAGGCTTGCTCAGCGTGCGTCCCATGCTGCTCTCGACCCGCACGCTCGTCGCCGCGCTGGTGACGACCACCGCGTGCTTCTCCAGCGTCGCCCCACCCGGCGGCGACGATCACGGCGGGTGGTCGCTCGACGACGCCATCGAGTACCGCGACGACCTCGCGGCCCACCCCGGCTGCACGACCGCCGGCCTCGACTACCCGGCGGCGACGATCACCGGCTACCGCTGCGCGGCCAAGGCCTACCCGTTCCCGGGCGGCGTCAGCGAGGACTCCGGCGCGCCGATCGTCATCCTGGTCCACGGCAACTCCGACGCGCCCGAGGAGTGGGAGCGGTTCGAGGACGGCGCGCCGATGCTCGCCGAGCGGCTGGCCGCCGCCGGCGTCCGCACCTACGCCGTCGACCTGCGCATCGACAAGGTCGACGACCCGCAGGGCAACAACGACACCGAGAACGCCGCGCGCAACGTCGACCACGGCTGGTCGGTGCCGCTGGTGCAGCACCTGCTCGAGGCGGTGCTGACCGCGCACCCCGATCGCCAGGTGTCGCTGGTCGGCTTCTCGCTCGGGGTGACGACGGTGCGCGACGCGCTGCGCCGGATCCACGCCGCCGGCGGGGTGACGCTGTGGCCGCGGCTCGACGACGTCGTGCTGCTGGCCGGCGCCAACCACGGCGTGTCGTCGTTCGCGCGGCTGTGCGGCAAGAACCCGACGATGCGCGGCCAGGTCGCGTGCCAGATGGGCAACCGCGACGGCTACTCGCCGACCGACTTCTTGCTGGCGCTCAACGGCGACGACGGCGCCTACGAGACGCCGTGCGGGGACGGCCAGACCGCGTTCGGCGACGACGCCTGCGGCGGCCACACCGTCCACTACACGACGGTCGTGATGCGCGACATCGCCAACGGCTCGTACCAGGACGAGTTCGTGTCGCAGGCGTCGGCGGCGCTGACCGGCGCCGACAACCGCACGGTCGGCCTCGAGGACGTCGACCAGAGCGGCTACTTCTTCGGCGGGCTGCTCAAGAACCACTACGGCGCGTGCCGCTCCGAGGCGGCGCTGGCGATCGCGATGGAGGTGCTGCGATGAACCCGCGGAAGCCCACCCTGTGCCTGGCGCTGGCGTTGACCGCCGGCGCGACCGCCGCCCACGCCGATGACGGCGTCGCCACGCCCGCGCCCGACGACGCCCCGGCGGCCGCGCCCCCGCGCCGGGTGGCGGCGGTGCCGCGGATCGGCCCCACCAGCGACGCGGTCGTCGACGAGGCCCCCGACGCGATCCTCGCCGAGGACCAGCCGTGGATCCGGCCGTTCGCCGCGGTGGTCGGCGGCTTCAAGTTCGAGACGCTCGACAACGCGCCCGGCGACACCCGCGAGGGCCGGTTCGTGACCGTCGCGCTGTCGCGGTTCGGGCTGCGCGCCGGCGTCGCGCGCGGCATCACGATCGAGAGCGAGTTCGAGGCCAACGCCGGCCCCCACGGCTCGAGCGCGTGGGAGGGCCAGGCCGCGATGTCGGTGCGCAACCAGCTGGTGCGCGTCGAGCGCGGGCGGATCCGCGTCGACGCGGGCCGCATCACCGACCCGGCCAGCCTCGACTTCGTCTCCGACAACGTCCAGGACCAGCTGCTCACCGACGGCTTCACCCGCGCGTCGCTCCTGGCCAGCGGCTTCAACCGCGGCAACGGCGTGCTCGGCCAGGTCGCGGTGGTGCCGGGCGTGCGGTTCGGGCTGACGGTCAACGCGGCGAACCCGGTGTCGACCACCCAGAGCCTCGTGGTCGGCGGCACGTTCCCGCCGTTCGCGCGCTTCTACTTCGCGCCGTACCAGTACGTCGGCCGCGACGCCGCCAACTTCCCGGCCGACGAGTACCACTTCACCGTGGTGACGCCGTCGTTCCTGGTCGACAAGGATCGGTTCGCGATCCACGCCGCGCTGCAGATGTTCCAGGTCAACACCGACACCTCGCGGTCGGACGACCAGAACATCGACGGCTTCAACGCCCGCGGCTCGGTGATGGGCCGGTTCTTCGATCGCCGGCTGCGCGCGTTCGCCAACGCGTCGATCGTCCAGAACGAGGTGGTCGATCCCGACGACGGCCAGCGGCTGTCGGGCGAGATCTACACCGGCACCTCGATCGGCGGCGGCTTCGACGTCACCGCGCTCAACGAGCGCGCCGGCGCCGGCGCCCAGGTCGTGCTGGTCAGCGATCGCCAGGGCACCAACCCGGTCGCCAGCCAGCTCTACGTCAACGTCGGCTCCACCTACTGGCTGTCGCCGACCACCGCGATCGGCTCGCGCTTCGCGCTGTACCGCCGCTGCGAGGTGCGCTCCGGCGACACCTGCACCGTCGACGGCGAGCGCTCCTTCTTCATCACCTTGCGTACCTCCATCTGAGGATCACCCCCATGCGCCACCTCGCCATCATCACCGCCACGATCGTCGCGCTGGCCGGCACCGCCGCCGCCGGCACCCTCGAGCAGGTCACCGGCTTCGGGTCGAACCCCGGCGCGCTGGCGATGTGGCGGTACCGCCCGACCACGCCGGCGGCCAACGCGCCGCTGGTGGTGTTCATGCACGGCTGCAGCCAGAGCCACACCGACGCCGCGGCGGTCGGCTGGACCCAGCTCGCCGATCAGTACGGCTTCTACGTGGTGTTCCCCGAGCAGGCCACCGCCAACAACCCGATCAAGTGCTTCAACTGGGCCGGCGAGTACGGCGACGTCGCCAACCTCACCCGCGGCCAGGGCGAGAACCTGTCGGTGAAGCAGATGGTCGACAAGATGAAGGCCGACTTCGCGATCGACGCCGCGCGCGTCTACGTCGCCGGGTTCTCGGCCGGCGCGGGCTTCACCAGCGTCATGCTCGCGACCTGGCCCGACGTCTTCGCCGGCGGCGCGATCATGTCGGGGCTGCCGTTCCGCTGCGCGACGACGGTCAACGGCGCCTACGCCTGCCAGCAGCTCAACACCCACCCCGAGCTCAAGCACACGCCGGCCGAGTGGGGCGACCTCGTGCGCAACGCGTTCCCCGGCTACGCCGGCGCGCGGCCGCGGGTGGTGATCTTCCACGGCACCACCGACTCGACGGTCAGCCCCGACAACCAGGTCGAGCTGATCGATCAGTGGACCAACGTCGGCGGCGCCGACCAGACCGCCGACGAGACCGCGACCGTCAGCGGCCACGAGCGCACCCGCTACAAGAACGGCGCGACGGTGGTGGTCGAGTCGTGGAGGCTCGTGTCGATGGGCCACGCGGTGGCGATGGGCAACGACCCCGAGCACGCGTGCGCGCCGGCCGGCACGTACACCGAGAGCCGCAACCTGTGCGCGGCGTACCGCGCGGCGCAGTTCTTCAACCTCACCGGCGGCGTGGTCGAGCCGCCGATGGACGCCGGCGTGATCGACGCGCCGATGGGCGGCGTCGACGCCGGGCCGGTCGACGCCGGGGTCGGACCCGACGCCAGCGCGCCGCCGATCGACGCCGCGGTGCCGGGCGCGCCGACGGTGCGCCTGACCGCGCCGGCCGACGGCGCCGAGGTCAGCGGCGCGGTCACGCTCAGCGCCGACGCCAGCGCCGGCGACGGCGTGGCCCGGGTCGAGTTCAAGATCGACGGCGTGCTCAAGGGCTCCGACGGGACCGCGCCGTACACCTACCGCTGGCAGACCGCCAACGTCGACGACGGCGAGCACACGATCGAGGCCGTCGTCTACGACCGCTTCGAGGTGTCGGCGACCGACGGCATCACCGTCGTCGTGGCTGCCGCGACCGGCAACCCCGGCGATCCCAGCACCGTCGACCCGATCCCGTGCGGGTGTCGCGCCGAGACCGGCGGCGGCGCGGTCGGCATGCTCGGCGTCAGCCTGCTGGTGCTCGGCCTGGTGCGGCGCCGGCGCGCGCGGGCGTGAGGGTGCGGCGACGCACCTCCTGGCACTCAGAACTGGCCGCGCAGCGTGACGGCGCCTCCGTCGGCCGACGGCTCGATCGCGAGCGTCGTGGCCTGCGGGCGCTGCCACCACACGATCGCCGCGACCACCGCGAACGCGCCGGCGCCGGCGAAGCCGAGGTTGGCGATCAGCGCGTTTCGTTCGCCACGGGCGCGCACCGCCTCGTAGACGTCGAGCGGGTGGCCCTGCGGATCGGCGCGCAGCGCGTCGAACTCGTCCTGGGCGACGGCGGTGCGCCACGCGAAGACGCCGCCGAGCACGCCGCAGCCGAGCGCGACGCCGGCGTAGGGCTGCCAGCGCCGGTGGAGCGGCGTCGACGGAGTGCCGCCGCCGCGCCGCGCCGCCACCGGCACCGCGGCGTAGGCCAGGTGGTTGCCGTGCTCGTCGAGGGCGATCACCACCGCGGCCTGCCCGCGCGGCCACGGCAGCGGCTGACCGACGCCACCGTCGACGCCGCGGGCGCGCGGGTCGGCCGCGACGCGGATCGCGCGCACGACGCCGGCGGTCGCACCGACGGTCGCGCCGACCGTCGCGACGATCGCGTCGCCGGCGCGCCGCGCGGTGAGGGCCAGCGGCGACGCCTGCGCGCGCGCGGCCTCCAGCGCCGCGGCGAGCTTGGGCGACGCGCCGGCGGGCAGCGCGCCGGCGGGCTCGACCGTCAACCAGCGCGCGAACCACGCGGCGGCCTCGTCGGGTCGATCGAGGCCCGCCGCCAGCTCGCCGCCCAGGCGGTACAGCGCCGCGACCTGCGCCGGCGTCGCGTCGCCGGCGGCCAGCGCCCGCGCGACCTCGTCGAGCGCGGCGTCGTAGCGCAACGCGGCCCGCGCGCGCTGCGCCGCGGCCAGGTGGCTCGCCACCGCGGCCTCGTCGGCGGCGGCCCCGCCGGCGGCCAGCGCCAGCGCCGCGATCACCCACGCGCCGCGGCTCACCATCGCAGATCCAGCGGCGCCGCGCTGCCGCCCTCGGGTACGTCGACGGTGAGCGTGCGCGAGCGGCCGTCGGCCAGCGTCGCGCGCACGCGGTGGCGACCCGCGGCCAGCGGCTTGTGGATGTACGGCGTGGGCCCGACCGCCCTGCCGTCGATCGTCAGCTCGGCGTACGGCGTCGAGTCGATGCTCACCCAGCCAGGCTTGCGCACTCGCGGGCCGGTGTCGAGAGGCGCGCCGGCGTCGATCGCCACCGCCGCGGCGTCCGGGGCGACCGGCCCGTCGACGGCCGCGTCGACCGGCGCGGCCCCGGCGTCGATCGCGATCGCCGCGGCGTCGATCGCCACCGCCGTCGAGCCAGCGCGCCCGCAGCCGCGCCACGCCAGCGCCGTCGCACCGAGCGTCGCCACCGCGGCCACGCCCGCCGCCCACGGCCAGCGCGCGGCGCGCCCCGGGCGCGCGCCGGTCCACACCGTCGTCGGCATCGCGTCGGGGCGCTCGGCGGTGGTCGCCGGCGCCGCCACCTCGGGCCGCGCCGGCGCCGCGGCGCGCACCCGCTCGCGGGCGGCCGCGATCGCCGGCCCGCACCGCGCCGCGACCACCTTCGCCAGCTCCGGCGCGCGGGCCACGCCGCCGTGATCGCGCAGCGCCGCCTCCAGCGCCTCGCGCAACGCCGCCGCGGTCGCCGGCCGGCGCGCCGGCGCGCGATCGAGCGCCCGGGCCAGCACGTCGGCCAGCGCCGGCGGCACCGCCGGCGCGATCGCGTCGACCCGCGGGATCGGCTCGTCGAGCACCGCCGCCGCGGTCAGCGACGCCGAGCCGCGCGCGAACAGCGACCGCCCGGTCAGCGCCTCCCAGCCGACCACGCCCAGCGCGAACAGATCGGCGCGGCGATCGATCGCGCCGCCGGCCAGCTGCTCCGGCGCCATGTACGCGAGCTTGCCCTTGACGACGCCCTGGTCGGTCGTCGTCGACGCGTCGTTGGCCTTGGCGACGCCGAAGTCCAGCAGCTTGACCACGCCGTCGGTGGTGACGAAGACGTTCCCCGGCGAGACGTCGCGGTGCACGACGCCGAGCGGCGCGCCGGCGTCGTCGGTCAGCTCGTGCGCGTGGTCGAGCCCGTCGCACGCCTGCACCAGCAGCCCGGCGACGATCCGCGCCTCGGCGGCGTCGGCCGGGGTCGCGCCGGCGCCGGCGCCGACCACCGCGCCGAGCGCGACGCCCTCGAGGTACGGCATCACCAGGTAGTGATCGTCGCCGACGTCCTCGAGGTCGGTCACCTCGCAGACGTTGGGGTGGGTCAGCCGCGCGGCCAGGCGCGCCTCGTCGAAGAACATCGCGCGGTAGCCGGCGGTCGCCCCCAGCTCGACCCGCAGCCGCTTGAGCACGACCAGCCGCGCGAAGCCGCCGGCGCCGGCGCGCCGCGCGACGAACAGCTCGCCCATGCCGCCGGTCGCGAGCGGCGCGATCACCTGGTAGCGACCGATCGTGGGCGGGACGGCGTTCGACATCGCAAGCGCGGGCGCGCTATCCTCGACGCGCGAGTCTACACCGTGGCCCGTCGTCCCCGCCAACGTGCCTGCCCGCCCTGGCTCGTCGCGGCCGCCGTCGCGATCGCCGCGGGCTGCGGCTTCGACGCCGACTACACCGGCGCCACGGTCACCTGCGCCGAC
Source organism: Myxococcales bacterium (assembly GCA_016794525.1). Classification (GTDB taxonomy): domain Bacteria; phylum Myxococcota_A; class Polyangia; order Haliangiales; family Haliangiaceae; genus UBA2376. The sequence goes on along the minus strand of JAEUJY010000062.1, from coordinate 20,369 downwards.
GTCGATCCGCGGTGCCCCGACGGCTACCAGTGCGTCGCCGGCACCTGCCGCACCACCGCGCCGCCGGCGATCGACGCCGCCGGCCCCGACGCGTCGGTGTGCGAGCTGGCCGCGCAGCAGCCTGACAACGATCGCTGCGCCGCGGCGATCGACGTCACCGTGACGACCACCGAGGTCGAGCGTTACGGCGACACCACCGGCTACGCCAACGACCTGGCGCCGTCGGTGCTGCCCGGCTGCACCGGCTCGCCCGAGCCCGGCCCCGACGCCGTCTACCGGCTGGCGCTCTCCGCCGGCGACACGCTGCACGCCGAGCTGCGCACGACCGGCCACGACGGCGCGATCTACCTCCTCGACGGCTGCAGCCTCACCGCGACCTGCCGCGGCGGGGCGGACGCGCTGGGCGCCGGCGCGATCGATCAGGCGACGATCGCGATCACGACGACCGGCACCTACTACCTCGTCGTCGACGCGTCGAGCGCCGGCGCCGCGGGTTGCTACGCGCTGCGGATGTCGATCACGCGCTGATCACGCGCTGATCGCGCATCGCGCCGTTCACGGCACCATCGCGCACGCGCGCACGTCGGCCGGGCACACGCAGGTGCACGGCGCGGTGCCGGCCTCGTACGCCCGCCGCTCGCCTTCACGGCCCTCGGGATCGTCGACGCCGCTGCACACCAGCGGCGGACCGTAGCCGCAGCCGTCGCCGCGCGCCGCGCACGCCGCCTCGTCGAAGTCGTCCTGCGGCGTGCAGTGCAGGTCCATCCGCGGCGCCGGGCCGCCCGCGGCCCCACCGCCCGGCCCACCGGCGGGGTGCGGCGCGCTGCTGCTGCACGCGAGGGCGACGACGAAGGCGGCCGCGAGGGAGCGCATCGCCCGAGCCTACGACTTGCCGAGGTGTTCTTGCAGCCCGTTGTAGGCCGCGGTCACCCGCATCGACAGCTCGTTGGCCGCCTTCTGCTTGCCCGGGTTCCCGGCGTGCATGTCGGGGTGGTACTTGCGCATGAGCTGGCGGTACGCGCTCTTGATCTCGCCGAGGTCCGCGCCCGGCTGCAGGTTGAGCGCCTTGTACCACTCGGCGATCTGCGCGTCGTTGCCCGACCGCGGCCTGGGCCGCGCGCCGCCGCTGCTGGCGCCGCCGCCGCTGCTCCCGCCGCTGCTCCCGCCGCTGCTCCCACCGCCGCCGCGCGCCGCCTGCTCCTTCATCCGCCGGAACGCCTCGTCGGCGACGCGCTGCTCGGCCGCCGCCTTCGCCGCGCGCGCGCCGTTGATCCGCTGCGCGCGCTCGGCCGCCTGCCGCGCACGATCGGCGCGGGCGCCGGGACCGGCCAGCTTCGCGATCGCCGAGCGCCCGGGCTCGCCGGTGTGCGCCTTCTTGCGCGCCGCCAGCTCGACCTCGAGGGCCGCCGCCTCCACGCTCGACAGCGGCTCGTCGTCGACGATCACCAGCGAGGTCAGCGACGACAGCCCCGAGCGGGCGCCCTCGAGGATGCGGCGGGTCAAGCTCACCTGCGCAGGGTAGCCCGAGCCCACGGCCGTCGCCACCGCGTCAGCGCGACGGATCGGGCGCGCGCATCGGCCCGCTGCCTGGATCGTCGGGCGTCTCCTCGACCTCGGCCGCGGGCTCGACCGCCTGCATCGGCGCGGAGTCGCGACGCTGGCCGAGCTGCCGCAGCAGCTCGACGACCCGCGAGGGGTTCGCCGCGTTCGGGTCGTACGACTTGGGCATCCGTCACTCGGTCAGTCGCCCCGAGCGTGATCATCGTCGCAGAAAAATGCCGTCCTCCTGCAAAATAGTTTCAGGGCTCGGTCGCGGGAGCCGCGCCTACCGCGAGGACGGCGCGCAGCGCGACCAGCGCACCGACGACGCCTGCGAGGATCACGTAGAGCACCTGCATCCCGGTCCGACCGGTATCACTCCCGGCGGCGATGCCGTGGCCCAGCGCGCCCACCAGCACCGCGAACGAGCCGTAGTGCAGGCGGCGCCACCACCGGGCGCCGATCCGCGCGCGCAGCCCGAAGCTGACGTGGATGACCAGCGCCAGGTACGCCGCGCCGATGCCGGCGGCCACCGCCCACGGCCGGTAGCTCGACATGCCGGGCACCGCGACGTCGAGCGCGTCGTAGCGGATGAACGGATCGAGCAGCAGCACGAGCACGTGGCCGGCGGTCAGCGCCAGCGCGGTCGCCGACAGCGTGCGGTGGAGCTCGAGGCTGCGGGCCCGCGCGAGCCACGCGTCGAGCACGCCGGTCGACAGCACCAGCCCGAGCGCCACGTCGAGGGTCAGCGCCAGCAGCGCCGTGACGCCGGCGGCCCGGGTCGCGACCCACATCCACGGCCCGTCGGGTCGCGGCGGCGCGGCCACCACGCCGAGCCGCGCGCCGATCGCGCCGAGCAGCAACACCAGCAGGGTCCCGGCCACCAGGCCGGACAGGATCGTCTTACGCATCGGGTGCGACCTCCAGGGGGCCGATCAGCTCGACGTCGCCGCGATGGTCGACGAGCACGGCCCCGATCGTGGGCAAGTTGGCGAGCAGCGCGCGGCCGGCGCGCGCGCCGGCGATGAACACCGCCTTGGCGAGGATCTCGGCGCGCTCGGCGCGGTGCGCGACGATCGTCACCTGCGCCAGATCGGTCGCGGCCGGCGCGCCGGTCGCGGGATCGATCAGGTGATGGGCCCAGGCGTCGCCACGCCGCCAGCGCCGGCGGTTGGCGGCGCTGGTCGCGACCGCGCGATCGCGCACCACCAGCGTGACCACCACGCGGCTCGGATCGGCGGGATCCTCGACGTCGACGTACCAGCCGTCGCCCTCGGGGCCGGCGCCGCGCAGCGCCGCGTCGCCGCCCGCGTCGAGCGCGGCGATCTCCGGCAGGTGGCGCGCGGCGAGATCGACGGTGGCGCCCTTGATCATGCCGCCGAGGTCGAGCTGCACGTGCGGCGGTCGCACCACCAGGCCGCGCTCCAGATCGAGCGTGACGTCGGCGAACCGCGCCGGCGGCGCTGCCGCCGCGGCCGTGGCGCGATCGAGCGCGCCCGGCGCGAACCCGCGGTCGTAGCCGGCGGCGATCATCGCCCCGCCCACCGCGGGATCGAAGCGGCCACCGGTCAGCTCGACGTACGCGCGGGCGCGGGCCAGCGCCGCCATCATCGCCGGCGACGCGGCGAACGGCCCGGTGGCGCAGTTGAGCTGCGCCAGCTCGCTGTCGGGTCGGAACCGGCTGAAGCGCGCCTCGGCGGTGGCGAACAGCGCGCCCACCTCGGCCGCGGCGGCGGCCTCGCCCTCGACCGACAGCGTCGGCGCGTGGACGGTGACCGTCGTGCCCATGGCGCGCAGCTCGACCATCACGAGCTCCGGGTGCGCACCCGCACGCGCCGCGCGGGCGGACGCCGCGCGATCGGCGCCGGCGCCAGCGTCGGACCATCGCCGGGCTTGGTCGCGGTGACGACCCAGCCCGACGGCAGCGCGATCGCCGGCCGCTCCGACGGCGGCAGATCGTGCCACCACACCGCGGGCGGGATCGGGCCGCTCGGCGCAACCTGCGCGGTCGGCGCCGCCGCGGGCAGCGGCTCGTCGGCCGCGGGCGCGGTGGTCGGCGCCGGCGCGAAGCACCACCACGCCACCAGGTAGGTGGTCGCGAGCCCGCTGATCGTCCACAGCCGCAGCGCGCGGCCATCGACGTTCCACCGCGGGCCGCGCCGCGCCGGCCGCTCGTCAGTCGTCGTCATCGTCGTCGTCCTCGTGGTGGCGGCGGCCGTGGTGCTCGCGCTCCTCGTCATCGTCGTCGTCGTCTTCGCCGCGCCAGCGCGCGACCTGATCGTCGGGCGACGGCGGCAGCGCCGGCTCGACCACCTGGTCGGCCGCCGGCTGCACCGGCACCAGCAGGACCGGCTGCGGCGCGGGCAGCGGCCCGGCCGGCGATCCCGGGGTCGACACCGCCTCGGCCGGGGGCTGCGCCGCCATCGGCGTCGGCACCAGCGCGGGCGCCTCGGCCGGCGCGGGGTCGGCTGCTGGTTCGGCCTTTCGGCCGATGCGTCCGGTCAGGGCGGCGACCGTCACGGCGATCGCCAGGGTGAGGCTGGCGACCGCGACGATCTGCGCGGTGCGGCCGGGAGCGGGGGGCGTTTCCTTGGGGGCCATCGCGATTCCTCCGGGGTGTCCCCGCATGGATGCATCTCCCGGCCGCGCGGACTATCAGACAGATGTGAACCGCAACGATGTTGCCAGCTTGCGACGACGGCGCGGACACCTGTGAACCGCCTCGAGCCGCCCGTTGTCGGAGGAGCGTGCGCCTTGGGCACCCCCCTCACAACGCTGCTGATCATCGGGATGCTCGCCGGGATCGTCCACGCAGAGCCCCGGACCACCCCGGTCCCGGGCACGCGCGGCCTCCGCCAGCGCACGGTCCCGCTGCGCAACGCGTGCGCCACCTCGACCACCGTCATCACCCGGGCGGCGCCCGGCGATCGGCCCACGCTGGTGGCGGCCCTGATGCTCCAGCCGCTCCGCGGACTGAACTTTGACCCCAGCCTCACCGCCGCCTCGATCCGACGCGCCGAGACCTGGCTCGAGCGCAGCCTCGCCACGGTGCAGGCCGCGATCGCCGCCGAGCAGGCCGCGGCGGCCAGCGCCACCCGGCCGGTCGATCGTGTGGTCGCGCTGACCCGGATCGCGCAGATCAATCAGCGCCTGGCCGAGGTGCTGCGAAGCATGGAGATCCCCGCAGACGTCCCCGATCTGCGCGCCGTGATCTGCGCCCCGCGATCGCGCTCAACGTTCCGCCGCGCTGCGGGCACTGCGCGACATGCCCCGCCTGACGCTCCCGCTCGCCCTCCTCCTCGCCGCCGGCGCCGCCTGCGCCACCGATCCCGACCCGGCCGACGACGACGGCCTGCAACCGCCGCCGCCTGGCCAGGGCGTGCAGTTCACGATGACCCACCACATCGCGCCCGGCGTCGAGGGCGAGTGGTGCCAGTTCGTGCAGGCGCCCGCCGCGCCGATGTGGGTCGCGCGCGACGAGGTGCGCTTCACCGCCGGCAGCCACCACTTCCTCCTGTACGAGACCGCGTACGACGCGATCCCGACCGCGACCGACGACGGCACGCCGATCGACACCTCGGGCGTGTTCGACTGCAGCGCCGGCGCGACGATAGGCTGGTCGATCACCCGGCTGATTGGCGGCTCGCAGAACGGCAGCGGGCCGTCGATCCTGGCGTTCCCCGACGGCGTCGCGATGCCGGTGCGCGCCCACGCGGTGCTCCTGATGAACGCGCACTACCTGAACGCGTCGGACGCGCCGCTCGATCCCGAGGTCCGCGTGAACCTGTGGACGCGGCCGGCGGCCGAGGTCACGACCGAGGGCGACGTGCTGTTCCTGTACAACCCGATCATCAAGGTGCCGGCCCGCGGCGACGGCCGCGCGCGCTGGAAGTGCCCGGTCCACGCCGACATCACGATCGCCAACCTGCAGTCGCACATGCACCGCCGCGGCGTCGCCTACGAGGCGTCGATCAGCGGCGGCGCGCCGGTCTACGCCACCGATCGCTGGCAGGACGTGCCGGTCACGACGTTCACCCCCGGCCTCCAGGTCGCCGCCGGCGCCACGCTCGACTACCACTGCGACTACCACAACGACGAGGCCCGCGACGTCTACCAGGGCGCGCGCTCGACCGACGAGATGTGCATGCTGATCGGCTCGTACTACCCGGCCGATCCGCGCACCGCCAACTGCCTCGACGCGGCCGGCGGCCTCGGCGGCGAGCTGATCGGCAACGGCGCCGCGACCTGCGCGCAGACGCTGACCTGCCTGCAGGGCGCCGGCGACTTCGCGGCGATCACCGACTGCATGGACGCCGCGTCGCCGACGGTGTCGCGCGAGACCTCGGCGCTCTTCAACTGCTTCGCCAACCACGCCGACCCGCAGGCCGCCTGCCAGGCCGAGGTCGCCGCGTGCGCGGCGCGGTGACCGCGATCACCCCACGGCGGTGAGGTCGCGCGCGGGTGGCGTCGGCGCCGCCGCGGTAGCATCGGCGGCGGCCAACATCGGGGCCGAGGAGGTCACGTGCACCAGCATCCGAACGTGCCGCAGGCACACCCGCTGAAGTTCCGCACCGTCGTGCGCAGCCACGGCGGTCCCAGGGCGGCGGTCAACGACGTCATCGACGACGCCGAGGAGCTCGCCGAGTACGCCGAGGACTGCACCGACGCCAAGGATCAGGCGCAGCTCGCGGCGAGCAAGCCGCGCTTCGAGCGCGAGAAGGTGATCGCGGTCGCGCTGGGCAGCCGGCCCACGCCCGCGTACGAGGTCGAGATCGTCGAGGTCGTCCAGATCACCGGCGGCTTCGTCGGCGTGCAGACCCAGGTGAGCTACGTCGAGCGCGGCCCGAGCGGCCCGGCGACGCCGCCCGACGCGCTGACCGCGCCCGGCTACCCGCACCACGTCGTGCGCGTGAAGAACGCCGGCGGGCTGATCACGTTCCGCCGCGTGCCCGACGTGACCACGCTGGCGGTCGGCGAGGAGGGCCCGACGGCGACGACGCTCGCGGTCGGCGAGGAAGGCCCGCCGATGACCACGTTCGCCCTCGGCGAAGAAGGCCCGCCGATGACCACGCTGGCGATCGGCGAGGAGGACGCGCGGCCGACGACGCTCGCGGTCGGCGAGGAGGACGCGCGGCCGACGACGCTCGCGGTCGGTGAGGAGGGCGCGCCGATGACGACGCTCGCGGTCGGCGAGGAGGACCCGCGGTGGGGCGGCGGCGGCGGTGGCGGCGGCGGCCGCATGGCGCCCGAGGACCCGACGACGATGGCCACCGGCGAGGAGGGCGGCGACCCGACGACGATGGCCACCGGCGAGGAGGGCGGCGGCATGGTGACGATGGGCGGCGCCGAGGATCCCGGCTGGTACGGCCCGGCGTGGTGGATCCGCACCCGCGGCGGCTGGGGCGGCGGGCGCGGCGGCGGCGGCCCGTTCGGCGCGTACTAGTGTCGCCCGACGCGGTGCTGGTGATCGGCGGCGATCGCGATCCCAACGTCCACGCGTTGCTCGCCGCGCTCGCGGCGGCCGGCGCGCCGGTGCGCCCGCTGCTGGTCGGCGCGACCACGCGGCCGAGCGTGGCCTGGGACCTCGCCGACGATCGGCTGCTCGTCGACGGGATCGCGGTCGCGCCGCGGGCCGCGTTCCTGCGCCACGACGTGTTCACCCAGCTGGCCGATCCGCGGCCGGCGCCGGCGCAACGCGCGCTGGCGTGGTCGACCGCGCTCCACGGCTGGCTGCTCGCGCACCCCGCGGTGCGCTGCTTCAACCGCGCCGCGACGGCGAACAACAAGCCGCACACGCTGGTGCTGGCGCGCGCGCTCGGCCTGGCCATCCCGCGCACGGTCGTGACCAACCACGCCGCCACCGCGCGGGCGGCGGTCGGCGACGATCCGACCCGCGGCATCGCCAAGCCGGTCGCCGGCGGCGAGCTGACCCAGCGGCTCGACGCCGCGCTGGCCGCGGCCGGCGACGCGCCGGTGCTGGCGGCGCCGGCGATCGTCCAGGAGCGGCTGGTCGCGCCCGAGGTGCGGGTGTTCGTCGTCGGCGACCGCACGCTGGCGTTCGAGGTGCGCTCGGCCGAGCTCGACTACCGGGCGTCGCCCGACGTCGAGGTGGTCTACCTGGGCGCCGGCCCGGCGCCGATCGCGGCGCAGGTGCGCGCGCTGGCCCACCAGCTCGGCCTCGAGTTCGCCGCCGCCGATCTCAAGAGCCGCGCCGACGGGGCGCTGGTGTTCCTCGAGCTCAACACCGGGCCGATGTTCGCGCGCTTCGATCAGGCGTGCGGGGGCGAGCTGACGGCGGCGATGGCGGCGTGGCTGCTGGCGCGGTAGCGCGCGCCCGGTAACGTTCCGTTACAATCAGCGCCACGCGCGCACCGGATCTCGCCCGCTTGGGCGTCGGCACGCGGCTTGTATTGCTTCGCGTCGAAATGCTCTGCGCCGGAGGCCCATGACCCGCGTCCTGGTCGTCGACGATGACCGCTCGATCCGCCGCAGCCTGGAGAAGTTCCTGGGCGGGCTGGGCTACGACGTGGTGACGGCCGCCGATGGCGCCGAGGCGCTGCGCGCGGCCGGCGGCGCCGACGTCGTGCTGCTCGACCTCGGCCTGCCCGGCGCCGACGGCTTCGAGGTGCTGGCCCGGCTGCGCGCCGAGGACCACCCGCCGCCGGTCATCGTCATCACCGCCCGCGACGACATGCAGTCGACGGTGCGCGCGATCCAGCAGGGCGCGTACGAGTACCTGGTCAAGCCGCTCGACATCGACCGGCTGCGGCTGGTCGTGCAGCGGGCCGCGGCGTCGCGCAACGCCGAGCGCGCGCTCGGGCAGTTCGTCGCCCGCGAGGCCGCGAGCGCGCAGCTGGGCAACCTGATCGGCAAGAGCCCGGCGATCCGCGACGTGTGGAAGCAGATCGGCGCGGTGTCGACCAGCAAGACCACGGTGCTGGTGCTGGGCGAGTCGGGCACCGGCAAGGAGCTGGTGGCCAAGGCCATCCACTACGCGTCGGCCGAGCGCGAGCAGCCGTTCGTCGCGATCAACTGCACCGCGTTCGCGCCCGGCGTCCTCGAGTCCGAGCTGTTCGGCCACGTCAAGGGCGCGTTCACCGGCGCGGTCGCCGACAAGGCCGGGCGCTTCGAGCTGGCCGGCGGCGGCACGCTGTTCCTCGACGAGATCGGCGAGCTGCCGCTGGAGCTGCAGGCCAAGCTCCTGCGCGTGCTGCAGGAGCGGGTGTTCGAGCGGGTCGGCGACGGCCGGCCGGTGCCGCTGCGCGCGCGGGTGATCGCCGCGACCCACCGCGACCTGCCGGCGCTGGCCGCCAGCGGCGGGTTCCGCGAGGACCTGTACTACCGGCTGCGCGTCGTCGAGATCCGGCTGCCGCCGCTGCGCGACCGCGCCGAGGACGTGCCGCTCCTGGTCGAGGGCCTGCTGGCCAAGATCAACCGCGAGCTGCACCGCGACGTGCGGCGGGTCGCGCCCGAGACGATGGCGGCGCTGGTGCGTTACCCGTGGCCGGGCAACGTGCGCGAGCTCGAGAACGCGCTGACCCGCGCGGTCGTGCTGTCGACCGGCGAGGTGCTCGAGGCCCGCCACCTGCCGCTGGCCGAGGTCGCGGCCGCCGCGAGCCGCGCCCCCGCGGGCGACGAGCCGCTGGTGTCGCTGCGCGAGGTCGAGCGCCGCCACGTCGAGCGCGTGCTCGCGGCGACCAGCTGGAACAAGCGGCGCGCCTGCGCGGTGCTCGAGATCAGCCGGCCGACGCTCGATCGCAAGATCGCCGAGTTCGCCTTGAGCCGGCCGGGCGGCGGCGGCGACGACGAGGACGGCGACGCGTGACGCCGGCGCTGCACATCTTGATCGGCGCGCTGGCGCTGGCGTTCGCGCTGCTGATCCTGCGCGCCGACCCGCGGCGGTGGGACAACCGCGCGTTCGCGGCGCTGGGGCTGCTCGACGCCGCCACCGCGCTGTTCCGCGGCATCGCCTCGCTGTTCGGCGCGTCGCTGCTCGACCCGGAGGTGGTCATCCCGTGCTCGCTGCTGGCGCCGCTGCTGGCGTGGGCGACGATCGAGTTCGCCTACTCGTTCCCGTTCGCGCGGCCGATGCCGTGGCGGTGGCGGGCGCCGCTGATGGTCTGGGTCGCGGCCGCGCTGACGGTGATGATCACGATCCACACGCTGACCGCGTCGATGGCGCTCAACCTCGGGTTCTTCATCCCGGTGTCGGTGGTGTTCATGGTGCTGCAGGTGCGCAACCTGCGGCGGATGAGCGGCGATCGCACCGGCGTGCGGCTGGTGCTGGCCGCGCTGGCGCTGCGCTGGCTCACCGCCAACGCGCTGTACTCGCTGTACGGCCAGCTGTCGACCGACACCTGGGCGCTGCTCCTGTGGGTCGAGTCGACGGTGGTGGTGCTGATCTCGTTCCTGCTGGTCGGCCTGGCGGTGGTGCGCACCAACCTGTTCACCGCGCGCAGCGCCGTCGGCGAGCTCCTGCTCGAGAGCGCGTTCGTGATGATCGGCCTGTTGCTCACGGGCGCCGGCGTGCTCGGCGCAGGCAAGCTGGCCGCGACCTGGCCGCGCATCGAGCGCCCGCTGTTGATGCTGTCGGCGGCGGTGCCGCTCTTGGTCTACGTCGGCGCCGAGCGGCTGCGGCCGCGGCTCGAGCGCGGCGTCGACCCGCGCCGGGCCCGCCGCCGCGATCTGATCGACGCGGCGGAGCCGGCGCTCGGCAGCCACGAGCCCGCCGCGGTGGCCGCCGCCGCCACCCGCGCCCTCACCGACCTCACCGACGGCGGCGCCGCGCGGTTCGTGCCGCTGGCCGAGCTCGACGCCGAGCTGCGCGCCGCGCTGGCCGGCCCGGTCGACTGCCGCTGCGGGCTGGCCGAGCTGGCGGTGGCCGTGCGCACCGGCGCCGAGCTGCACGGCGCGCTGGTGGTCACGGGGGGCGTGCTCGATCGCGAGAGCCTGCAGGCGACCCGGCAGCTCGCCGACCGCCTGGCCGACGCCTGCGAGCACCAGCGGCTGCGGACCCGCCTCGACGAGGCGCGCCAGCTGGCCGCGCTCGGCGCGTTCGCGGCGGCGATCGCCCACGACATCCGCACGCCGCTGACCAGCGTGCAGATGAACGTCCAGATCCTGCGCGGCAAGGTCGACCTGCCGCCCGACGACATGGAGTACTTCGACATCGCGCTGGCCGAGCTGCGCCGGCTCGACGCCCACGTCCGCGAGCTGCTCGACTACGCCAAGCCGCTGCAGCTACGCCGCGAGACCGTCGACGTGCGCGAGATCGCTGACGACGCGGCCCGCACGGTGGCGGCGGTGCTCGACGAGCGCGGCCAGACGCTGGCCCGCGATCACGCCGGCGACCTGCCGGCGATCGCGATCGACGCGCCGCGGGTGCGGCAGGTGGTGTGGAACCTGCTCGACAACGCCGCCAAGGCGTCGCCGGCGGGCGCGACGATCACGCTGCACACGCGGCGCGACGGCGATCGCGTCGCGATCGACGTGATCGATCACGGCGCCGGCATCGCCGCCGCCGACCTGCCGCGGATCTTCGAGCCGTTCTTCACGACCCGCCCCGACGGCACCGGCCTGGGCCTGGCGATCTGCCAGAAGGTCGTGCGCGGCCACGGCGGCGAGATCGTCGTGCGGTCGCAGCCGGGGCAAGGCTCGACGTTCTCGGTCGTGTTGCCGGCGGCCTGAGACGGTAACGCTTCGTTACCCGCGGCCACGGATCGTTACCCGCCAGCCGGCGCCGGCGCGCCAAGTGCGCGCGATCGCGCGGCCCGGGGCCCGGCACGGTAGGTGCTCTACCGAGGGGCGTGTGGACCCTGGCTCGCAAGATCCTGCTTCACGACCGCATCAAGTTCACGGTGGCCGCGGCCGGCGTGTCGATCAGCGTGATGCTGGTGCTGGTCCAGATCGGCCTCTACCTCGGGTTCATGCAGAACGCATCGAACCTGATCGATCACTCGACGGCCGACGTCTGGGTCACCGGCGAGGGCAGCGAGAACTTCGACTTCTCGGCGCCGATCGACGAGCGCGCGTTCTACAAGGTCGCGTCGACGGCCGGCGTGGCGCGCGCCGAGCGGATGCTGCTCGGCTTCGGCCAGTTCCGGCTGGCCGACGGCGGCACCCAGGGCGTGCAGGTCATCGGCCTCGACCCCGGCGCCCGGCTGTTGCGGCCGTGGCACGTGGTCGCCGGCGACGTACGCCGGCTCGGCGAACCCGGCGCGATCGTCACCGACATCACCGAGGCGCCCAAGCTCAAGGTCCACCGCGTCGGCGAGCGCCGCGAGATCTTCGGCGCCCGCGCCGAGGTGGTCGCGCTGACCTCCGGCATCCGCAGCTTCACCACGTCGCCGTTCGTGTGGACCGATCTCGACAGCGCCCGGGCCTACACGCTGTACCCGGCCGATCGCTTCAACTTCGTCATGGTCGAGGCCGCCCCGGGCGTGTCGCCCGAGGCGCTGGCGCGGCGGCTGTCGGCGCTGCCCAACCTCGACGCCTACACCACGCCGCAGATGTCGGGCCGCGCGCAGCACTACTGGTCGGCGCGCACCGGCGTCGGCGCCGGCTTCTTCACCACCGCCGCGCTCGGCATCATCGTCGGGCTCGTCGTCGTCGGCCAGATCCTCTACAACGGCACGCTCGAGCACCTGAAGGAGTACGGGACGCTCAAGGCGATGGGCGCGCGCAACAGCGCCATCCTCCGCGTCATCGTCTACCAGGCGCTGATCTCGGCGCTGGTCGGGTTCGTCCTCGGCGGCGGCCTGGCGCTGCTGGCCCAGCACGCGATGGTCGCGGCCAACCTGACCGTCAAGCTGACGCCGGCGCTGGTGGTCGGCACCGCGATCCTCACCGCGGTGATGTGCTGCGCCGCCGCGCTCCTGTCGGTGGTGAAGGTGCTGCGCCTCGACCCCGCGTCGGTCTTCAAGGGCTGACCCCCTGCCTCCCACGGAGCCATCCATGCCCACCACCTCTCCCATCCCCTCTCCCATCGCCTCGCCCATCGCCTCGCTCGCCGGCGTCACCAAGATCTACGGCGACGGCGACACCCAGGTCACCGCGCTGGCCGACGCCGACCTGTCGGTCTACCCCGGCGAGATCTTGCTCATCGAGGGCCCGTCGGGCTCGGGCAAGACCACGCTGATCTCGATCCTCGGCCTCTTGATGCGCCCGACCCGCGGCGACGTGTTCATCCGCGGCGAGCGGGTCAGCGCGCTGCGCGAGCGCGACCTGCCGCCGATCCGCGCCGGCGCGTTCGGCTTCGTGTTCCAGGGCTTCAACCTGTTCCCGGCGCTGACCGCGCAGGAGAACGTCGCGATCGCGATCAAGATGAAGCACCCGCGCGCGCGCAACGCCGACGCCGAGGCGCGGCGGTTGCTCGCCGCGGTCGGCCTGGCCAACCGCATGCACCACAAGCCCGCCGATCTGTCGGGCGGCCAGAAGCAGCGGGTGGCGATCGCCCGCGCGCTGGCCGGCGACCCGGCGATCATCGTCGGCGACGAGCCGACCGCCGCGCTCGACACCAAGACCGCGCTCGACGTCATGGCGCTGATGCGCTCGCTGGCCAGCGAGCACGGCCGCGCGGTCGTCGTCGTCACCCACGACCCGCGGCTCGAGCGCTTCGCCGACCGGGTCGCCCGCGTCGAGGACGGCCGGGTCATCGCCGTCGACACCATCTCGCACCCCCACGCTGCCTGAGGGCTCGTCGCCGAGCCCTCCCCCGTCGGGGGCATGCCCCGACGGGGCCCCCACCCGGGACGCGAGACACCACCGCCACCACCAGCCCTGCCTGAGGATCCCATGACGACCACCACCGCTCCCCGCCGTTCGTCCCGCACCAAGCTCACCGCCGCCGGCGCGATCGCCGCCCTCGCCGTCACCGGCGTCGTGTGGTCGCAGCGCGCGGCCCCGGCCGCGCCGTCGGTCGCCGCCGCCCCCACCGCGCTGGTCGCGCCCGGCCTGGTCGAGGCCCAGGGCGAGCGGATCGCGCTCGGCTTCGAGGCGTCGGGCCGCATCGTCGAGCTGACCGCCGCCGAGGGCGACGCCGTGGCCGCCGGCCAGGTGCTGGCGCGGCTCGACGATCGCATCGCGCGGGCCCGGGTCGCGCGCGCCGAGGCGGGCCTGGCCGCCGCGATCGCCCGCCGCGATCTGGCGGTGCGCGGCGCCCGCCCCGACGAGCGGCTCGCCGCCGAGGCCGAGGCCCGGGCCGCCGCCGCCACCGCCCACGAGCGCGCGCTGGCCCGCGGCCGCGCCGACGCGCTCCACGCCGCCAACGCCGACGCGGTCGCGCTGGCCGAGGTCGACGCCGTGCGCGGCCAGGCCGAGGCCGCCGAGGCCGCCGCCGCCGCCGCCACCGCCCGCGCGGCGCTGGTGAAGAAGGGCACCCGCGGCGAGCTGATCGCCGAGGCCAAGGCCGCGGTCGCCGCCGCCACCGCCGAGCTCGACGAGGCCCGCGCGCTGCTCGACCAGCACGTGCTGCGCGCGCCGCGCGCCGGCGTGATCGTGCGCCGGCTGCACGAGGTCGGCGAGCACGTCACGACGATGCCGCCGACCACCGTGCTGATCCTCGCCGACACCGCGCACCTCGAGCTGCGGGTCGAGGTCGACGAGACCGACGTCGGCCGGGTCGCGGTCGGTCAGGCCGCGACCGCCCGCGCGCTGGCCTACGGCGATCGCGCGTTCCCCGGCAAGGTGGTGCGCGTGCTCGGCGAGCTGGGCCGCAAGACCCAGCGGCTCGACGATCCGCGCGCCCGCATCGACACCCGCGTCCTCGAGGTGGTGGTCGCGCTCGACGGCGCCGACCGGCTGCCGCTGGGGCTGCGCATGGACGTGGCGCTGGCGCCGATCGGCGGTGGCCAGTGACCGCGCGCGCCGCGCTGGCGGTCGCGCTGATCGCGCTCGCCGCGCCCGCCGTCGCCCACGCCGACGACACCACCCGGCCGATCACGCTGGCCGAGGCGCTGGCCACCGCGCGCGCCCACAACCCCGGCTACCTGGCCGCGGTCGCGGCCCGCGACGGCGCGGCGGCCCAGGTGCGCGGCGCCGCCGGCGTCGACGATCGCGTCCTCGAGGCCGGCGTCGACGGCCTGACCCGCGCCGCCGATCCGGTGGCCGGCCCGTTCTTCCAGGAGACCGGCGTCGACGCGGTCGGTGGCCACGTCGCGCTGTGGCAGCCGCTGCCGTGGGGCGGCCGGGTCGGCGTCTCGGTCGCCGAGCAGGTCGCGCGCACCAGCGTCCGCGTCGCCGCGGGCGGCCCGGTCACCGACATCACCACCACCGTGCACCAGCCGCGCGCCGAGCTGGTGTGGCAGCAGCCGCTGCTGCGCGATCGCGGCCGCGCCAACCACGGGGCACCCGCCGCGCGCGCCGCCGCCGCGGCGTCGGCCGAGGAGGCCGCGCGGGTCGCCGCCGAGGTCGCGCTGGCCCACGACGTCGAGCGCGCGTACTGGGAGCTGGCCTACGCCGAGCGCGAGGTCGAGATCCGCGCCAGCGCGCTGGCGCTGGCCCGCGATCAGCTGAGCGTCACGCGCGCCCGCGCCGAGGTCGGCAAGGTGGCCGAGCTCGAGGTCGCGACCGCCGAGCAGGCCATTGCCGCGCGCGAGGCCGCGCAGCTGGCCGCCGAGCAAGATCGCGCCGCCCGCGCGGTCGCGCTGCGCGTGCTGCTGGGCGACGAGGCCGGCGACGCGCGCCTGGTCGCCGACGACGATCTGGCCGCCGACGTCGCGGCGCCGGCCACCGCCGACGCCCGGGCCCGCGCGCTGGCGTTCGCGCCGCGGCTGCGCGCGCTCGAGCACCAAGGCCGCGCCGCGACGATCGAGCTGGCGGTCGCGACCGCCGACACCCGCCCGCGGCTCGATCTGATCGTGCGCGGCGGGCCGATGGGCAACGCCGACAGCGCCGGCGAGGCCTGGGCGCAGCTCGGCCGCTTCGACGGCTACGAGGCGAGCGCGGCGCTGTCGTTCAGCCTGCCGGTCGGCAACCGCGCCGCCACCGGCCGCCGCGACGTGGCCCGCGCCGCGCGGCAGCGGGTCGAGCTCGAGGGCGCCGCGCTGCGCGGGGCGCTGACCGCCGAGGTCACCCGCGCCGTCGACGCGGTCGCGCTGTCGGAGCGGCGGATCGCCGCGGCGACCCAGGCCGCGCGGCTAGCCCAGCGCACCGTCGAGCTCGAGCGCGATCGCTGGCAGGCCGGCGCCGGCACCAACTTCGACGTCTTGATCCGCCAGGACCAGGCGGTCGCCGCCGAGGCCGCGCTGGCCCGCGCGCGCGCCGATCGCCGGCTGGCGCTGGCCGCGCTGGCCGCGCTCACCGGGCCGTGACCGCCGCCGCCGCCGCGAGCGCGAGCCCGGGGCGGATCAGCTGGCGGTACTGCGCCCGCGCCAGCGCGTCGGGCACGAGCCGCACCAGCGCGTCGCGCGCCGCGCGCGCCAGCGGGTTGCGCCAGTGCGCCACCGCGCCCAGCCGCCGCGAGTCGAGCTGCACCTTGCGCACGCGGGCGTGGCGCGCGGCGACGTAGCGGGCGTGCGCGCCGTCGAGGCCCGGCCGCAGCGCGAGCGCGATCGCCAGCCCGTCCTCGATCGCCATCGCCGCGCCCTGGCCCTGGTTGGGCGTCATCGCGTGGGCCGCGTCGCCGATCAGCCACACGCGATCGCCGCCCCACACCGGCCGGTCGAGCTCGTCGAGGTCGTGGTGCAGCGGCGGCGCAGCCGTCAGCCCCTCCAGCACCCGGCCCGCGTCGCCGCCGATGTGGCCGAACGCCGCCGCGAAGCCGTCGGGCCACGCGAGCGCCGGCGCGCGCGGCGGCGCGGTCAGCACCAGGAAGTAGTAGAGCTGGTCGTCGCGGAGCGGCACCACGCCGATCCGCGCCGCGCCGCCCCACGCCTCGATCGCGTCGGTGATGCCGGGGTTGGGCATCACGCCGCGCCAGCACGTGACGCCGCTGTAGCGCAGCACGGTCGCGCCGACCGTCGCCTCGCGCACCCGCGAGCGCAGGCCATCGGCGCCGATCGCCAGGTCGAACCGACGGCCGGGCAGCGCCGCGACCTCGACGCCGCTGGCGTCGGCGGCGACCGCATCGACCGCGGCGCCGTGGACCACCTCGACCGAGGCCGGCAGCGCCGCGACCAGCGCCGCGTGCAGCGCCGGCCGGGTCAGCGCCCACAGCGGCCCGAACGCCGGGTCGGCGCGGCGCGGCTCGATCCGCGACAGCGCGCGGCCATCGGCGCGCCGCACGACCAGCGCGGTCAGCTCGCGGCCGTGCGGCGCCAGGTCGACGCCGAGCGCGCCCAGCACCCGCGCCGCGTTGGGCGCCATGATGATGCCGGCGCCGATCGGCGCGAACGTCGGCTGCCGCTCGAGCAGCGTGACGCGGTGACCGTCGCGCCCGAGCGCGATCGCGGCCGCCAGCCCGCCGATCCCGCCGCCGACGACGAGCACGTTCACGGCGTCTCCAGGCGGAACGCCTGCCGCAGCCCGGCCTCGAGCGTGGCCAGCTGGCGCCGGCGGTCGAGCTGCCCGCGCAGCCCGGCGACCAGCAGCGCGAAGTACAGCGCGAAGAACGTCGTGAACGCCAGCCGCGGGTCGAGGCCGCGCGGCCCATGGGCGGTGAGCTCGTCGACGACCCAGCGCTCGAAGGCCGCCAGTCGCGCCGCCGCGGGCCCGGTGGGATCGGCCCGGAACAGCGACGCCGCGAGGTACGCCTTCGACAGCGGCGGGTCGACGTCGTACGAGTCGTAGAGCGCGCGCGCGACGTGCACCAGCCGGGTGACGACGTCGCCCTTGCGCGGCCGGGTGCGCTCGGCCCGGGCCAGCGCGTCGCCGATGTGCTCGTCGAGCAGCGCCTCGGCCAGCGCGCCGACGTCGGGGAAGTGCGCGAACACCGTGCCGACCGCGACCCCGGCCTCGGCGGCCACCGCGCGGGTGGTGGCGCGGTCGAAGCCGTCCCTGGCGATCACCCGCCGGGCCGCGGCGAGCAGGCCGGCCCGGGTCGCGGCCTTCTGCTGGGCGCGGCCGCCGGCGGCGACGGCCCGGGGGCGCGTGCGGGGTTGCATGATCGTGAGCATACTCATTGAGCATGCTCAGTCAAGAGGGCACGGAGATCCCGTTTCGGCCGGCCGCGCCGCCGTGTTACGACGAGGGTCATGCGCTCGCTGTCCGCCTCGACGATCGGCCTCGTGCTCTTGCTGGCGGCGTGTTCGGGTGGCGGCGGCGGCCTGTCGGTCGACGCCGGTGACGCGAGCGATCCACCGCCGGTCGACGCCCCCGCCGGTGACGCCCCGGCGATCGACGCCCCGGCGATCGACGCCCCGCTCCCCGACGCCCGCGCGATCGACGCCGCGACCGGCGACGGCGGCCTCGACCCGCTGGCCTGCGGCACCGGCACCTCGATCATCCCGTTGCCCGCCAGCGGCACCGCCACCGGCAGCGCCAGCGCCGCGACGCCCGGCAACATCAGCTCGACCACGTGCAACGGCCGCGGCGCCGAGACCGCGTACCTGCTGACGGTCGATCACCCGGTCACGCTCGACGCGTCGACCGACGTCCTGGCGACCACGCTCGACACCGTGCTGTACGTGCGCAGCGCCTGCCAGGAGCCGACCACCGAGCTGGCGTGCGCCGACGACGTCGGCACCGGCAACCCGCGCTCGCACCTGACCGTCGCGCTCCAGCCCGGCACCTACTACCTGATCGTCGACGGCCGCAACGTCGGCTCGGCCGGCGCGTACACGCTGACCGTGCGCATGTACGAGGGCCGCGGCGCGCCGTGCACCACCGTCGCCGACTGCGCCCCCGGCGACACCTGCCGCGCGATCCCGCCGGCGACCACGCTCACCTGCGAGGCGCCGGTGTGCGACGACGGCCGCGACGACGACGCCGACGGCCACACCGACTACCCGGCCGATCCCGGCTGCGCGTCCCCCGCCGACGACAGCGAGGACGACGCCTGCCCGACCGGCCCCGGCTGCCCGGTGTGCGCCGACGGCCTCGACAACGACAGCGACGGCGCGATCGACTACCCGGCCGACACCGGCTGCGTCGCGGCGTCGGGCGGCAGCGAGGAGCGCTGCGGCGCCGAGACCGACCCGCTGATCCCGATCACCGCCGGCACCACCAGCGGCACCACCGTCGGCGCGACCAACCAGCTCATGCCGAGCTGCGTGACCAACTCGACCGCCCCCGAGCGCGTGCACACGCTGACCGTGCCGCTGCCGCTGGCGTCGCTGGTGATCGACACCAACACCTCGCCGTTCGACACCGTCGTGTCGTTGCTCGACGGCGGCTGCGCCGCGACGATCGCGTGCGACGACGACAGCGGCGATCCCGGCAACCAGTCGCGCATCAGCCGCACCAACGTCGCCGCCGGCACCTACCGGATCGCCGTCGACGGCTTCGGCGCCGCGGCCGGCACGTACGCCCTGCACGTCGCCGGCACCTACGCGTTCGGCGCCGCCTGCGATCCCTCCATCCCGTACTTCGCGTGCCCCGGCGGCGGCAGCTGCGCCGGCCCGGCCGGCGGCGAGCACTGCTCGCTCGCGGCCTGCGGCGACACCGTCGACGCCGACGGCGACGGCTTCCCGGGCTTCCCGACCGACCCCGGCTGCACGAGCACCAGCGACGACGACGAGACCGACGCCTGCCCGACCGGCCCCGGCTGCCCCGCCTGCGCCAACGGCGTCGACGACGACGGCGACGGCGCGACCGACTACCCGGCCGACACCGGCTGCACCGCCGCGTCGTCGCCCAGCGAGCTGACCTGCGGCGCCGAGACCGATCCGCTGCTGGCGGTGACCGGGCCCAGCACGACCGGCACCACCGTCGGCGCGACCAACAACTTCGCGCCGACCTGCACCGGCGCGACGACCGGCACCGCGCCCGATCGCGTCTACCTGCTCGCGCTGCAGGTGCCGGTCGCGTCGCTCACCGTCGACACCACCGGCTCGGCCTACGACACGACAGTGTCGCTCGCCGCCGCCGCCTGCACGCCGGTGCTCGGCTGCGACGACGACGCCGGCCCCGGCAACACGTCGCTGCTCACCCGCACCAACCTGGCCGCCGGCACCTACGCGGTGATCGTCGACGGCTTCAACGCGTCGGCCGGCGCCTACACGCTCAACGTGCGCGGCACGCTGGCCGCCGGCGGCAGCTGCGCCGATCCGCTGGTCGCGGCCGGCGTGCTCGCCTGCCCCACCGGCACCACCTGCCAGGGCGGCACCTGCGCGCCGTAACCCCCCGGCCAAGCTAGCGCATCCCGCCTCCCGAAGCCCCGGGCGGCTGGCCGACGGGCGCTCCCACGTGGGACCCCGCGACCGCCCCCGCCGCGGCCAGATCTCCCGCGTGAGACCGCGCGACTGCCCCCGCCGCGGCCAGATCTCCCACGTGGGATCGCGCGACCAGATCTCCCACGTGGGACCGCGCGACTGCCCCCGGCCCCCGCCGCGGCCAGATCTCCCACGTGGGACCGCGCGACTGCCCCCGCCGCGGCCAGATCTCCCACGTGGGACCGCGCGACCGCCGCGGCCGGATCTCCCACGTGGGACCGCGCGACCGCCGCGGCCGGATCTCCCACGTGGGACCCCGCGACCGCCCCCGGCCCCCGCCGCGGCCAGATCTCCCTCGTGGGGCCGCGCGACCGCCCCCGGCCCCCGCCGCGGCCAGATCTCCCACGTGGGACCGCGCGACCGCCCCCGCCGCGGCCAGATCGGCAGGAATCAAGGTAGTTGTCGCGTGAATCGTCACGCAGCAGGGCGGTCGGTGGTCGTTGCTGCGGTTTCGTCCTTCGGGTTGAGGGCGACGGTCTTGGGGCGGTCCCAGGGGCGGGTGTGCCGCGCCCAGCGCTCCGG